>NZ_JBITDJ010000002.1:0-653194 GCF_044454085.1 Streptomyces sp. NPDC051569 | reverse complement strand
CGCCCGCAAGTACTTCGGCAACTGGGGCCAGGTCATCGACTTCTACACCCAGACCGTCGGCGGCACCGTCACCAACCACGGCAAGAAGTAACACCTGCGGCTTCCCCTTGATCACGGATACCCCGGCCCGGATCCAGGCCGGTGGCAGCGCGTACGCTCCGGCGAACGCTGCCACCGAGCCGGACCCGCCCCGGTGACGGATCGGCCCGCGCCCGGCATTCGCCGGACGCGGGCCGATCCGTTTGACCACCGCACGCCCGTCAGGGGTTTCGCAGGGGCGCGAAATTCCGTACGGTCCATCTTCCCGTCCCGGACCGTGGAGTCATGCCGTGCCCTTCCCTCACATCTCCGACCAGACGCTCGCCGGCGTGGCGCGATGGGTCGCCGCGCGCATGGCACGGGTGGACCGTCCCGGCCTCGCCGAGCGCGCCTCAGGCATCGCCGGCCGTCACATTCATGAGCCCCGCCTCAAGGCCGACATCTTCGCCGAGGTCGCCGCCTCCAGACTCGCTCGCGGGCACACGCCACGTCATCTGCGCCAGGCGTACGCCGCTGAGCTGACCTGTGCGGACGCGCATTACGCGGCCGGTCGTAAGGGTGAGGCCGCCCAATCCGTGGCCAAAGCTCTACTCCTCGCCTTTCACCGGGTCCCGCACCTCGACGGTCTCTCCTCGCCCCTGGCCGAGGATGCGCAGCGGTTCACCGCTCCCCTGCGCCGGAGCCGAACCATGCGGGCCCTGCGGGCCGGCCGTGGCCGCAAGGAGGCTGCCGTCGCGCCGCCCGCTGACCGCCCGGTCCGGATACTCATCGCGTACAGCGCCAACAAGAACTTCCTGGCCGAGCTGATCAGCCGCTACGAGGGCCATCCCGGAGCAGAGCTGCGCGTACTCGACACCGCCGCGGATCCGGAACTCGCCCCCTTGGCCAAGGGAATGGGACGCATGATCACGCGTGGCCTCGGCGGGCAGGTTGCCTACGGACAGCAGGCCGAGGCGGCACTGCGCCCCCACCTCGACTGGGCAGATGTCGTATTCATCGACTGGTGCGCCGCGGCGGCCGCCTTCTTCACGCTGGTCGATCCCGGCACCGCCCGAATCGTCGTCCGGCTGCACAGCTACGAGGCGTTCACCTACTGGCCCCATCTGGTCGACTTCTCCCGCGTAAGCGATCTCGTCTTCGTCAGTGAGCACCTACGGGATCTCTGTACGTCGGCTGTACCGCGGCTCAAGGAGCCCGGCGGACCGCAACTTCACGTCATCGACAACGCCGTCATCCTCGGTCGCTTCGTCCGGCCGAAGAACCCGGCGGCACGCTTCGCGGTGGGTCTCCTGGGCACCAGCCAGGTGGCCAAGGACCCACGCTGGGCACTGGAAGTCCTGCGACTCGTGCGACAGAAGGACACGCGCTACCGGCTCCACCTCATCGGCAGTCCTCTGACGGCGGCCGGCAGCCCTGGCGCCGAGAGGTATCACCGTGCCTTCTCCAAGGAGCTGGCCCCACTTGAGGCAGCCGGTTGGGCGAGGCAGTTGGGTCGAACCGAAGACGTGCCCGGTGCCCTCACCGAGGTCGGCGTCATCCTCAACTCCTCCGTCCGCGAGGGCTGGCCTCTCAGCGTGGTCGAAGGCGCGGTCAGCGGCGCCGTCCCCGTGGTGCGCGACTGGCCGTACTTCTCCGCCACGCCGCACGGGGCCGGGGCTCTCTTCCCGAGCTCCTGGATCGTTGCAACCCCCGCCGAGGCGGCCGACCGGATTCTCGCGGTCACCGCCTCCGAGGAGACCTGGCTCGAAGCGGGCCGCGAGGCCTCCGAACACGCCTTGGGCTCCTGGGACTGGGCCGTGGTCGGACAGCGCTGCGACCGGCTGCTGATGGGCCCCGACCGCGACGTATGCTCGCCGAGCGAAAACGCAATCGGAAAGGCAGCAGAGTGAACTTCAGGGTCCAGCCCACCGCTCAGGTCGACGAAACCGCCGTGATCGGCGACGGCAGCAGCGTCTGGGAACTCGCGCAGATCCGCGAGCACGCGCGGCTCGGTGAAGGCTGCGTGGTGGGCCGGGGCGCCTACGTCGGCACGGGAGTCCGGATCGGCGACAACGTCAAAATCCAGAACTACGCCCTGGTGTACGAGCCCGCCGAGCTCGCCGACGGCGTCTTCATCGGCCCGTCCGTGGTACTGACCAACGACCACAACCCGCGCTCCGTGGACCCCGAGGGCAAGCAGAAACGCGGCAGCGACTGGGAAGCGGTCGGGGTGAAGATCGCCGAAGGCGCCTCGCTCGGCGCCCGCTCCGTCTGCGTCGCACCCGTCCACATCGGCCGCTGGGCCATGATCGCCGCAGGCGCCGTGGTGACCAAGGACGTACCGGACTTCGCTCTCGTCGTGGGCGTGCCCGCCCGCCGCGTCGGCTGGGTCGGCCGCACCGGCGTGAAACTCATGGAACGCCCGGGAGAGCCTGGCGTATGGGAATGCCCGAAAACCGGTGGCGTCTACCGCGAGAGCGCTGAAGGCACGCTGACGGAGCTCGATGCCGGGTGATGGACTCACGGCACAGCGACGGGGGCGAGTACGCCACCATGCACGAATCACGGACGTACGATGCAGACGAGGCCGACTTTGTCCCAGAGCGATCTAGTAATCCCCCCTCAGCTCCAGCCGACGAAGGCACCGGCCGCCGAGCCCCGCAAGGCCCCCTCCCGGCTCTACGCCCTTGACGCGCTGCGGGTGGTGGCGGCGTTGGCCGTCATGGCTTTCCACTTCACCGGCGTCGACGCGGCGACCAAGGCCAACTGGGGACAGAACCCCAAGGAATTGTTCCCCTGGCTCTTCCCCGTAACCTCATACGGCTCCTACGGGGTCCAGCTCTTCTTCATCATCAGCGGCTTTGTCATCTGTCTCTCGGCCTGGGGCCGCACCCCGGGGCAGTTCGTCCGGGCGCGTTTCCTCCGGCTGTTCCCCGCCTACTGGTTCTCGATCGTGGTGGCCTTCGTCGTCTGGCGCGCGCTGCCGGACGGACAGCGGCGAGGCCCCAGCGTCAGTGACTCGCTCACCAACCTGACCATGCTGCAGGTCCCGCTCTCGGCCCAGCATCTGGTGGGCGCCTATTGGACACTCTGGGTCGAACTCACTTTCTACCTGGTGTTCTTGCTGGTCATTTGGAAGGGCCTGGACTACCGGCGCGTATCCGTTTTCTGCTGGGTGTGGCTGCTGGCCTGTGTGCTCGTGGAGAAGGACGCGAACATCCCGCTCGTGGGGATCTTCGCCCAGCCTCTCAACACCGCTCTCTTCGTGGGCGGCATCGCGATGTATCTGATGTACCGCTTCGGGCCCGACCTCAAGTTGTGGGGTCTGCTCGCGGCGAGCTGGCTGGTGATGCAGAGCGATCTGGTCGAACACGCCGACCACTTGCGCCATGACAAAGGCATGGACCGCGATCCGTACGTCGCGCTCGCCCTGGTCACCCTCTTCTACCTGCTGGTGCTGGCTGTGGCCCTGCGCAAGCTGGAGTGGGTCAGCTGGAAGTGGCTCGCCACCGCGGGAGCGCTCGTCTACCCGTTGTATCTGCTCCACGAGGAGCTGGGCTGGGCGATGATCCGTAAGCTCTCCGGCCATCTCGGCATCTGGCCGACCCTGCTGGTGACCGTCGTTAGCCTGATCGTGGGCTCCTGGCTGGCGCACCGCTTTGTGGAGCGGCCCGCACAGCGATGGCTTCGCAGTGCTCTGGCGAAGGAATCGGGACCACGCGTGGAACGGGCGGAAGGCTGACCTGACACCCCGGAGGGGCACCCGCGTCAGCCACTTCGTTCGACTTCGCCCCGCCGAGCATCAGCTCGACGGGGCGAAGCGGCAAAGCGGGGTCAGCCGCCGATGACGACGCGGCGGACGCCCTTCCAGGCCTCCGGGTCCGTGGTACGGCGCAGGTCGGCGAAGACCCGGCCGGTGAGGACCCGCTCCGGCGAGAAGACCAGGTGGAAGTCCTCGCCGGCGGTGAGGCCCGAGCCTTCCTGGAGCATCGGCGCCCAGCGGGTGCGGGCGGTGCCGACCGGGAGGGTGGTCTCGTACGACACGAGGGCGCCCGGCTTGAGGCCCTTGACGAACGATCGAGATTCGAGGGCCACCCAGCCAGTAGCCGGCAGCCATGCCTTACACGACTACACGACATGCGTCAGACAGCGGTCCTTCGGCCTTTTCACCGAAAAGCCTCAAAAGGATCCTCCAGTTCCATCAGGGCATCCAGGCTGGACCGAAGAAAAATAATGGCCTCAGGCAACTCCACATGCACACCCATCAGTTCAACAGCAGAATAACTGGCGGCGGATTCGGTCCGGACTCCGTTGCCAGCAAAATCACTCGTAGGCCTTCATTGCATAGATAATCCAGACGCCCTGGTGATTTTCATCCTTGATCTTCTTGATGGCAAGCGTTAGATTTCGCGCATCCGCTACACTTTTATCCTTGGAGCGACACGACCTATCGGATCCTCAAAGCTTTTCGGGGCTCCCTTTCCAAGCCAACAGGATTTTCCTTATTGCTGGCCCATTTGTTCAGGTCAACGCCCTCGAGGATTTTATCGACAGTGCTCCGAGCAAGATTCTCAGCGTGGTCGAAGGCGCGGTCAGCGGCGCCGTCCCCGTGGTGCGCGACTGGCCGTACTTCTCCGCCACGCCGCACGGGGCCGGGGCTCTCTTCCCGAGCTCCTGGATCGTTGCAACCCCCGCCGAGGCGGCCGACCGGATTCTCGCGGTCACCGCCTCCGAGGAGACCTGGCTCGAAGCGGGCCGCGAGGCCTCCGAACACGCCTTGGGCTCCTGGGACTGGGCCGTGGTCGGACAGCGCTGCGACCGGCTGCTGATGGGCCCCGACCGCGACGTATGCTCGCCGAGCGAAAACGCAATCGGAAAGGCAGCAGAGTGAACTTCAGGGTCCAGCCCACCGCTCAGGTCGACGAAACCGCCGTGATCGGCGACGGCAGCAGCGTCTGGGAACTCGCGCAGATCCGCGAGCACGCGCGGCTCGGTGAAGGCTGCGTGGTGGGCCGGGGCGCCTACGTCGGCACGGGAGTCCGGATCGGCGACAACGTCAAAATCCAGAACTACGCCCTGGTGTACGAGCCCGCCGAGCTCGCCGACGGCGTCTTCATCGGCCCGTCCGTGGTACTGACCAACGACCACAACCCGCGCTCCGTGGACCCCGAGGGCAAGCAGAAACGCGGCAGCGACTGGGAAGCGGTCGGGGTGAAGATCGCCGAAGGCGCCTCGCTCGGCGCCCGCTCCGTCTGCGTCGCACCCGTCCACATCGGCCGCTGGGCCATGATCGCCGCAGGCGCCGTGGTGACCAAGGACGTACCGGACTTCGCTCTCGTCGTGGGCGTGCCCGCCCGCCGCGTCGGCTGGGTCGGCCGCACCGGCGTGAAACTCATGGAACGCCCGGGAGAGCCTGGCGTATGGGAATGCCCGAAAAGCGGGGCGCTGCACGACGAAAAGGACGGCGTACTCGCCGAACGCGCCCTGTGAGCGCCCCGACGGCAAGCCGTGACCGTCTTCCCTCACTGACCGGCCTGCGCTTCTGGGCGGCACTGCTGGTCGTTCTGTACCACTTGTCCCGCAGCGTCGGGACGATACCCGGCATCAGTGACGCCGTCTGGTACGGGCGCAGCGGCGTGACGTTCTTCTTCGTCCTTTCGGGGTTCGTGCTCGCGTGGACGTACGACGGTAAAGCCGTACCGGTCCCGGTCTTCCTCTGGCGGCGGTTCGCCCGTATCTGGCCCATGCTCGTGGTCGGGGTCGCGCTGTCGGTCGCCGTGTACGTCGCGATCGGTCATCCGGTCTCACGCGCGGCGGTCGTGGCCAATCTGCTGGGCATCCACGCGTGGTTCCCGGTCGCCGTGATCTACAAGGGCGGGAACCCGGCGGCGTGGTCCCTCAGCGACGAGGCCTGGTTCTACCTCATCTTCCCCGCCCTGCTGGCCCTGTTCGCGAAGCGCCGCGCCCGGGTCTGGGCCTGGACCGTCGTGGGTCTGTCCGCCGCCGCGGTGGGTCTCTGGCTCGCTTCCTCGCAGCTGTCGGCGGGCAGTCGCGTCTGGGCGATGGACTACCTCCCGCTCACCCGGTCACTGCAATTCGTCATCGGGGTCGTCGCGGGGCTCGCGGTCAAGCGGGGCTGGCGGCCTCCTGTGCCGCTGACCGTGGCCGCGGCCCTGGTGGCCGGCTGGCATCTCGCGCTCGTGCCCTGGTCCCACGCGGTCCCCGACGCACAGTGGTACAGCCCGTACACGGCTTCCCAGCTGCTCTCCGCGCCGTTGTTCGCGGCGCTGATCTGCGCGGCGGCCCGCGCGGACCAGGAGGGCCGCAGGACGGGGCTCGGCGGCCGCTGGATGATCCGGCTCGGCCACTGGTCGTTCGCCTGGTACCTCATCCATGAGATCGTGCTGCGCTCGGTGGTGTACGGGTACGGCCACCCGGCCCCCGGGATCCGGACGGTCGCGGTCTGGCTGTTCGTCATCGTGGTGAGCCTGGCCCTCGCCGGCCTCTGTTATCAGCTGATCGAAAACCCGGCCGAGCGTCTGTTGCGGCGTATCGGACCGTCGTCCGCGCCGAAGGCGGAGCACGGCGCCGGCCTACCGGCCCCGGCGCCCGCCCGGCGGAGCTGAGACAGGCCGCCGGAACAGAAGGACCGGAACAGAAAAGGAGGAGGGCCGACGCCGTGGCGTCGGCCCTCCTCCTTCTGTCAGCTGCCGGGACCCGGCCGGGGTCAGCCGCCGATGACGACGCGGCGGACGCCCTTCCAGGCCTCCGGGTCCGTGGTGCGGCGCCCGTCGACCAGGACGGTGACGTCCGGGAGGTCGGCCGGGGTCAGCTCGCGGTACTCGGCGTGGTCGGCCTGCAGGATCGCCGCCGTGACCTTCTCACCGGCGTGCGGCGTGAGGCCGTGGGCGGCGAGTTCCCCGGCCGTGTACATCGGGTCGGAGACGTACGGCACCGCACCGCGCGCCGTGAGCGCCTCGACGGTCGGGAAGACGCCCGAGAAGGCCGTCTCCTTGACGCCCCCTCGGTAGGCCGCACCCAGCACCAGGACGTTCACGCCGGTCAGGTCGCCGTAGGCGGCGGCCAGCAGGTCCACGGCGTACTCCGGCATGGCGGAGTTCGCCTCGCGCGCCGAGCGCACGACGGTGGCCGACGGGTCGTTCCACAGGTACATCCGCGGGTAGATCGGGATGCAGTGGCCACCGACCGCGATGCCGGGCTGGTGGATGTGGCTGTACGGCTGGCTGTTGCAGGCCTCGATGACCTTCTTGACGTCGATGCCGTTCTGGTCGGCGAAGCGCGCGAACTGGTTCGCCAGGCCGATGTTGACGTCCCGGTAGGTGGTCTCGGCCAGCTTCGCGAGCTCGGACGCCTCGGCCGTACCCAGGTCCCAGACACCGTTCGGCCGGGGCAGGTCGTCCCGTGCGTCGAAGTCGAGCACCGACTCGTAGAACTCGACGCCGTGCCGCGCGGAGGCCTCGTCGACGCCGCCGACCAGCTTGGGGTAGCGGCGCAGGTCGGCGAAGACCCGGCCGGTGAGGACCCGCTCCGGGGAGAAGACCAGGTGGAAGTCCTCGCCGGCGGTGAGGCCCGAGCCCTCCTGGAGCATCGGCGCCCAGCGGGTGCGGGTGGTGCCGACCGGGAGGGTGGTCTCGTACGACACGAGGGTGCCCGGCTTGAGGCCCTTCGCGATCGCCTTGGTGGCGGAGTCCATCCAGCCGAAGTCCGGCACGCCCTCGGCGTCCACGAACAGCGGGACGACGACCACGACGACGTCGGACTGGGCGACCGCCGCGGCGGTGTCCGTCGTGGCGGACAGGAGTCCGGCGCCGACGGTCTGCTTGAGCTTGACGTCCAGGTCGTGCTCGCCGGGGAAGGGCTCGGTGCCGGCGTTGACCAGCTCCACGACCTTCTCGTTGACGTCCGCGCCGATCACTCGGTGACCCTTGGCGGCGAACTGAACGGCGAGCGGCAGGCCGATCTTGCCCAGCGCGACTACACAGATATTCATCGGGTTACTTTCCTCTTCAACCGGGACAGCAGCGGGCGCAGTCGCGCGAAAAGACCGGCCCGGGACTCCCACAGCGGAGCCGTGGTGATCACCAGCCGTCCCTTCGGGTTGGCGTTCACCGAGACGCGGTACGGAATTTTCTCCCGCCAGCGGCGTGCCAGCGGCAGCGGCAGATCCCGGGATCTGATCGGGATCTCGTACGTGGAGCCCGCGACGTCGACATAGACGCGCGCGCCCCGCTTGGCCTTGACCGGGTCGACGGGTATGCGCGCGGTCAGCAGTGTGCCGCCCCCGTCGGGTGTCTCCTCCCGGGTGAACTCCCCCACTGCTGGGGGGAGTTCATGGCCGGCCGGGAGCCGACGCGCGGCGGCCTTGTCCGCGCTCTTCGGCATGGCGCCCTGGGCAAGGCGCACGACGGCGGAGGTGGTCTCGCCGGTGACCCCGATCCGGAGCGCCAGCACGAGGGTCATGACGTGCGCGGTCTGTTCCAGCTCGACGGAGATCAGCTGGGTGCCGGCGGCGAGCCGGCCCGGTACGGACTCGCCGATGAGCTCGAAGCCCCGGTCGGGCAGTACACCGCCCGGATCCCGCAGTCCGGGGTAGCGGGCGTAGGCGCGGCCGTCCTCCAGCAGGAAGGGCGGCGCGCCGTGCTCGGCTTCCCCGGTGACGGCCCGTATCAGCTCGTCGACGGCGCCCCGCTGGGCCAGCAGGACGCGGACCCGGCGCTTGACGTCCAGCGCGTCGCGCAGGCCGTCGGTGAGGTACTCGTCGGCGAGCTGGGCTATCCCGTCGCACACCGCGCGCTGTGTCGAGCGGTCGAGGAGCGGGAAGTCTTCCTGGACGAGCTTGGCGAGTTCCCAGGTGAAGTGCCGTTTCAGGACGGCGTCCCGGTCCGGTCCCGGCTCGATCAGCCCGGCGGTGTGCTTCATGATCTCGGCGGTGCAGCGCAGCCGGGCCAGGTGGTCGGCCCGGTAGGTGATGTTGCTCGCGTCACCGCGCTTCACCGCGTAGTAGTACGTGTAGTCCCCGAGCACCGAGATCTTCCGGGCCCGTACGCACGCCTCGATGGTGAAGGGCTGATCGCTGCCGACCGGCAGGTCCTCGGGGAAGCGCAGCTCGTACTTCTCCACGAGTTCGCGCCGGAAGAGCTTGGTGTTGGCCAGGGCGAACGGCAGCTCGTCCCCGTAGAGGCTGATGTCCGGATCGCTCGTCAGGTAGAGCGACTGACGGACGTAGCGGCCGTTGGTGCCGACCATCTTGCCGACGACCACGTCGGAGCCGTGCTCGTCGGCGCAGGCCACCATCCGCGCCAGCGCCTCTTCGCCGAGGTAGTCGTCGGAGCCGATGAAGTAGACGTAGCGGCCGGTGGCCACGTCCAGGGCCCGGTTGCTCGGGGCCGCGGGTCCACCGGAGTTCTCCTGGTGGATGACTTTCACCGTGCCGGGGTGGAGCGCGGCGAAGCGGTCGAGTTCCTCGCCGCTTCCGTCGGTCGAACCATCGTTGACGGCGACGACTTCGAGCCGCTCCGGTCCGATGGTCTGACCCACGAGGGAGTTCAGGCACTCGGTGAGGTACGGCATGGTGTTGTACACGGCGACAACGACGGTGACGTCGGGGGCAATCGTCATGATCTCGCCTTCGCGGTGTGGCCGGACACCAGCTTCGTGTACAGCCCGTCGAGTACTTCGGCCTGTGCCTCCCACGTCCAGGTATCGAGCAGGCCGGGCTTGTCGTAGGCGGACCTGTAGCGCTCGGGGTCGGCGAGGACGTTCTTGACAGCGCGTACGAAGTCGTCGGTGTTCTCGGCGGTGAAGACTTCGCCCTGACCGGTCGCACGGGTCATCTCGGACATGGTCTTCACGTCACTCACGACCAGCGGCAGCCGGGCATGCGAGTACTCGAAGAACTTCGTGATCAGGGCGATCTCGTGGTTCGGCCAGTGGTGGATCGGGATACAACCCACGTCGGCGGCCGCCAGGTAGCGGACGACCTGCCCGTGCGGCACGTAGGGAACGGCATGTGCCCGGTCGCCGACGCCCAGATCGGCCGCGCGCTTGAGCAGGCTCTGGATGTACGCCGCTGCGGGGTTGGGGACGACGAACGCCATATGAACGCCGTCGAGTGCCGGCAACGCCTCGATCATGTCGCCGAGGCCACGCTGCGGCCCCGGGGAGCCGCTGTAGACGATCAACGGGACTTCGGATCCGATACCGCAGAGTTCCCGTAGATCGGGAACCGGCTCGGCATCGGCCGACAGCACCTCGGGATCCGCGGGGCGGTCGGGCGCGTTCAACACGACCGTCGGCTGATCCCGCAGACCGTGCCGTTCACGCAGCAGGTCGGCGAGGCCTTCCGAGACGGTCACCACGGCGTCCGCGTACGGCGCGAACTCACTTTCGTGCGCCGTGTTGCCGGGTATCCAGTGTGCGTTGTCCTCCCAGGGGCGGACGCCGGGCAGGAACTCATGGGCATCCCACACCAGCTTGACCTGCCGGCCCGCCGCTCTGGCCCGCACAGCGGCACGGGCACCGACGCCGAGCATCCGGAAGTCATTGGCGTGGATCAGATCGGGCCTGAGGTCGTCGATCTCCTTGGCGTACGTCAGTTCGTAGTCCCACAGCACCGGTTCGAGCCGACGCCAGGCACGCTTTCCTTTCACCGCTTTCCAGAAGGCGGTGAAGGCACGGTCCAGCGGACCTCCCAGTCGCCGGCCGGCCTGCTGCGCCGCGGTGGTCTGGCCCGACCGGAACGAGATCCACCGCTGCACGATCCTGGAGACCGGACCGGCCAGCGCCAGCCGCATCTTCTCCATGGTGCGGAAGAACGGGGAGCCGACCGCCTCAGGGACTACCCGCAGCGCAGCACGGCGGGTGGCCACATCCGCGCGCCATGCCTTCGCCCACTGGCGCCGGAACGCGGCGAGCGGGCCCGGCGGATAGGCGAACGGACGACGGAGCAGGGAACGATGCCGCTCCGCGTGCCGCTTGGCGAGGGGAGTCTTGATCGGCAGCAGACGCACTTCGGCGCCGCCGATCTGCCAGCTGCGGCCTTTGCCCGAACGGACGAGCCCGAGCAGGACGACTTCCCAGCCGGCCGCGGCGGTGGACTCCGCCGCCTTCTGCACCCGGGAGTCGCCCTCCACCTTGTTGTCGACGAGCATCACGACCCGCCCCTTGCCGGGAGGAGGTGTACCGACACTCTGGGTATCCATGAACAGCCTTTCTGGACCGGTCACTTGAGGAAGCCGCTCAGGACCTGCGCGGTCCAGGTTCCGTCGTGGTACGTACGGGTGAACTCCGCGGACTCGCGTCCGATCGCTGCCGTCTTCTCACGGTCCTCGATGAGGGAGTCCATCACCCCGCGAAGAGTGCGGGGAGTAGCGCTGACGATGGGGAGGTCGCCGCCCGTGGCGGCCTTCACCTGATCACTGATGTAGCCGACGACCGGCCTGCCCGCGGCCATGGCCTCGACGGCGAACGTCCCGTAGCTACCGGTGGTGAACTGGTCCAGGACCAGGTCGCTCTCCTTGACCAGCTCACGCATCTCTGCCCAGGCGATGCCCTCGGCCAGCCGGAAGTCGATGACACCCTTGTCGTGGAGTTCGGTCATCAGGGGCAGGATCCGGTCGGTTCCCTTGGTCCAGCGCTTGGACGGGGCGTGCAGCACGATGGGTCGCTGCCGCTCCATGACCGGGCGGTCACTGGCCCAGGAGGCGACATCCACGACGAGCGGTGCCCAGCTCGCCGTAGGCAGATCGTCGAGCAGGTCGGGGGTGGTGACAAACAGCGGCAACCCGCATGCGTCCGCTATCCGGCGATTACGTTCGGCCTTCACCCGGAGTCTGTCCGCAATCCCTTCCGGGGCGTCACGGAAGAGCGAGAACTCGTGCCGGTCAAGGTGCCTGTCCGGATGACGGATGTCACTCCCGTGCGAGAGCAGCGCCACCTTGATACGGGCCTGCTTTAGGGCCGCCAGGTCTTCGGCTATCGAATCACCGTTGAGCCCGCCCATCACGGGCATGAACGCGTCGACGAGAAGGTGGGTGTAGCGGCCCACGATGCGCTGCACCTGCTGGAGCTGGACATCCAGCTCGTTGAGGCGGGTGGCATCGACGTACACGTCAGCGGGGTAGTCGAAGGACTCCGGGCGCTGATTCATCGTTATTTCCACTGACACGTCGGGGTTGAGGCGTGTGATGGCCCCCGCGTACGCGGCCCCCTGGCCGGCGTAGTTCGCCGGGCCCAGCCCCAGCTTGATCCGGGTGTTGCCGATCCGGCGCCAGGAGGGCTCGCCGCCCTCCCCCGCGCTCTCCGCCGTACGCACCGCGCCCGGGGTCTCCTGGACCGTCCACGGCACGGGCAGCGGGCCGGGCGGTGTCAACCTCGACAGGGCACGGTACAGCGCGAGCAGACCAGCGCTCTGGTGCTCCCAGGACAGATCCCGCAGTACGTGCTCGGTGATGTTCCCGGCCAGCTTCTGGCGATGCCCCAGAGCGCGGGCAGCGGCTTCGCTGAAGGCCGTGGGGTCGTCCCAGGTGAACACCTCGCCGATGCCGTGTTCCCGCACGTAGGCGTCGATGACCTTCACGTCACTGGTGACGAGAGGTATTCCGGCCTGCAGATACTCGGAGACCTTGGTCGGCAGCGAGACCTCGCAGTTGGGGACGCGCCTGAAGGGCGTCAGGCCGAGGTCGGCGGAGGCGAGGTAGTCGGCGACCTCGTGCTGCGGTACGTACGGGGCCAGATGGATCCGGTCCCGTACTCCCAGGGACTCGGCCCGCGCGAGCAGTTGCTCCAGCAGGGGTGTCGTCCGGCCGACGACCACGGCGAGATGAACGCCGGGGAGTCCGGGCATCCCCTCGATCACCACGTCCAGGCCGCGCTCGGGGCCCACCCAACCGGAGTAGACCATCAGCGGTACGTCGGGACCGAGACCGCACGCTTCGCGGACGGACACCCGCGACTTGCCCGAACCGATGACCTCACGTACCGGCGAATTTCCCACCACCAGCGGGGTTTTCGGCAGCTTGTGGTCAGCCTGCAGCAGCTCGGCCATCTGCGAGGAGACGGTGACCACCGCGTCGGCACGGCGAATGAACTCCGCTTCCATGGCGGGCAGCGCGAACGCCTGACGCGGGTTGGGCCACTCCACACCCTTGATGTACTCATGGGCGTCGTAGAGCCAGACACACTCATGGCCGCTCGAACGCAGCCGGGCGGCGCTACGCGCGGCGGTCACGATCATCGTCGCGTCATTCGCGTGGATGACGTCGGGCTTGAGCTCCTCCATCACCGGACCGAAAGCGAGATCAAGGTCGATCACCTGCGGCCAGTCAAGACGCCAGTCGCCCACCGGCGCCGGGTTCTTGGCCTTACGGCTCTGCTCCCACTTGAAGGCGCGGACACGCAAACGGTGCACGGCTCGGCCCGCCCGCAGCATCGCCTTCAGAGAGGCGCGCTGCGGTCCGGCCGTCCAGTTGCTCTCGGCGGACTTCTCCCGCACCCAGGCGCGGTGGGACGCACGGTAGCGATTCAGTGCGGCCGCGTCCTCGATACGGAACTGAGTCAGAGCGCTCCGCAGCGGATGCGCCTTCTGCGTGTTGACCGACCGCAGGAAGTGCGTCTGCACCGGAACCCTGACCACGTCGATCGGGCCCATTTTGGAACGCTGGACCCGCTGGGTGTCGCTCCTTCCGATCAGAGTGACGTCCCAACCGTCCCTGGCCGCGGCAACGGCGGTCTTCTGAACACGTGAATCGCCGGTGATGCCATTGGCGACGATCACCGCGAGTCTCGGTCGACGGGCGGCGGATTCCATGCGTACTTCCTCCGGATGGAAGGCAAGAGAACGAGTTCCCAGCCGCGCCGCGCGACGCGACGCAGCTGGTGAGCTACGGGTACGGCAGAAAGGCTGCCGCCGGAATGCGTCACGCCACGACGTGGTCCCTGCTGCCGTTGAGATCCACCGTGCGACCGCTCGCGGCCGACTCCAGTACCGATGCCGCCACCTCGACGGTCCGCAGTCCCTGGCGGAGCGTGCAGATGTCCGCCGGCTCGCCCAGGACCGCGTCGCGGAAGAGTTCGTGCTCGACCTGCAGCGGCTCGCGCTTCGCTATCGCGTAGCGGATCATGTCGCCCTCGGCGACACCGCGGAAGGCGCGCAGGGCCTCCCACTCGGTGGCGACGGCCGCGTTCGAGTGGAACGTGAGGTCGGCGGTGAGCGTGTCGGCGATGAAGCAGCCGCGCTCGCCGGTGACCGACGTGAACCGCTCCTTGAGCGGGCTCAGCCAGTTGACCAGGTGGTTGACCATGGTGCCGTCGGTGAGCGTGCCGACCGCGGAGACCATGTCCTCGTGCGGGCGGCCGCTCTTGGACACCGTGTGGGCGGCGATCGACGTGTACTGCTGACCCGTCACCCAGCCGGTCAGGTCGATGTCGTGGGTGGCCAGGTCCTTGACCACGCCGACGTCGGCGATGCGGTGCGGGAACGGGCCCTGGCGGCGGGTGACCACCTGGTAGACGTCACCCAGCTCACCGGCCTCCAGCCGCGCGCGCAGGCTGAGCAGGGCCGGGTTGCAGCGCTCGATGTGGCCGACACCGGCCACCAGACCGCGTGTCTCGAAGGCCTCGACGAGCCGGCGCGCACCCTCGACGGTGTCCGCGAGGGGCTTCTCGATCAGCGCCGCGACCCCGGCCTCGGCCAGCTTGAGGCCGACCTCTTCGTGCAGCGCGGTCGGGCAGGCGACGACGGCGTAGTCGACACCCATCCCGATCAGCTCTTCCACGGTGCTGAGCACCGGGGCGCCCTGCGCGGCACCGTTCTTGTCACCCATCGGGTCGACGACGCCGACGAGCTGGACCCCCTCCAGGCCGGCCAGCACGCGAGCGTGGTGCCGTCCCATCGAGCCCAGCCCGACCAGGCCGGCTCTCAGTCCCCCAGTGGTCACAGGTTCTCTCCCAGCGTGTTCACAGCGGTCACGATGCGCTCCAGGTCTTCCGACGTGAGCGAGGGGTGCACGGGGAGCGAGACGACCTCGGCGGCGGCGCGCTCGGTCTCCGGCAGGTCCCAGGTGCGGCCGGCCTTCTGGTCCGGCTCCCAGTACGGCTTCAGGCGGTGGATCGGGGTCGGGTAGTAGACGGCATTGCCGATACCCGCCTCCGTGAGGTGCGCCATCGCCGCGTCGCGGTCGCCCTCGATCCGGACGGTGTACTGGTGGTAGACGTGCCGGGCGCCCTCGGCGACCGGGGGCGTCAGCACGTTCGGTGCGGTGATGTGCTCGGTGAGGTACGCGGCGTTCGCGCGGCGCTGCTCGGTCCACGCGCCGAGCTTCGTCAGCTGGACCCGCCCCACGGCGGCGGCCACGTCCGTCATGCGCATGTTGGCGCCGACTATCTCGTTGGCGTACCGCTGCTCCATGCCCTGGTTGCGCAGCAGTCGCAGGGTGCGGGCGACCTCGGCGTCGGCGGTGGTGACCATGCCGCCCTCAAGGGAGTGCATGTTCTTCGTCGGGTAGAAGCTGAACGTTCCGCCGGAGCCGAAGGCGCCGACAGGGGTGCCGTTCAGCGCCGCGGCGTGCGCCTGGCAGGCGTCTTCGACGACGGCGAGTTTGTGCTTCTCGGCAATGGGCATGATCTTGTCCATCGCGGCGGGGTGGCCGTACAGGTGGACCGGCATGATCGCGGCCGTGCGCGGGGTGATCGCGGCCTCGACGGCCGCCGGGTCCAGGCCGAAGCTACCCGGTTCGATGTCGGCGAAGACGACGTCGGCGCCGACGAGCCGGACCGCGTTCGCCGAAGCGGCGAACGAGAACGACGGCACGATCACCTCGTCGCCGGGGCCGATGCCCAGAGCGAGAAGGAGAAGGTGCAGCGCCGATGTACCGGAGTTGACGGCGACACAGTGGGCGCCCTCGACCAGTTCCGAGAAGCCCTCCTCGAAAGCGGCCACCTCGGGACCCTGTACGACGCGGCCACTGCGCAGTACTCGTACCGCGGCCTCGATCTCCTCTTCACCGATGACCGGGCGGGCAGCGGGGATGGGCTGCACATCACTGCTCGGCATGGACGTCCTCCTTGAACACCGCGAGAGCTCTCTCTATGGCAGAGGCCTGGGGTGTTGCGGACGTCACATGAGGCCGCGTCACCACCTCCGGCGTAATGCCGAAACGCCCTGCCGAGGAATGGGACCGGCTGTCCCGAACGGGCCGGTCACCGAACGCAGCCTCCAGGCAGGAGGGTAGACGGCGGCAACCGCCGGTCACATTATCAGGGTTTGTTAGGCGAATTTCTGTCCTGTTAACCGCTCAATGAATCAACTTCGAAACAGAACGGTGCCCCGCCCTGAGATCCAGGGCGGGGCACCGTGTCCTGCCGACAGTTCAGCGTTCCGCGATCAGCTGTCGGTGGGCGCCGACACACCACGCGCTGTCTGCTCGGCCGCCGCCGCCGTCTTCTTCGACGCCGACGAGGCCGTCTTCTTGGCCGTGGTCTTCTTCGCCACGGTCTTCTTGGCCGTCGTCTTCTTCGCGGCCGTCTTCTTCGCCGGGGCCTTCTTGGCGGTCTTGCGGACCGCCTTCTTGGCCGGAGCCGACGCCTCGTCGGACTCGGCCGCGCCCTCGGCCGGCTCGTCGGCCTTCGCCGACGCGACCACGACGACCGCCGCGTCCTCCGCGCTCGACGGCGAACCGGCGGGTGCGGTGACCTTACGGGTCGCCCGGCGACGCGTCCGCGGCGGTGCCACGGCGGGTGCCTCCTCGGCGGCGAGCACCTCGGGTGCGACCGGCTCGGCCACGTTGGCGGTGGCTACGACGACCTCGGCGGCCGGCGCCTCGTCCACCGCCTTCGGCGAACCGGCCGGAGCCGTCGCCTTGCGGGTGGCCCGACGGCGCGTACGGCCCTGGGGGGCCGCCTCCGCCACGGACGCCTCCGGCTCGGCGGCCGGAGCCACCGCCGCCGGTGCCTCGACGGCAACCTCGGGCTCAGCGGCCTTCGGCTCCGCGGCCTTGGGCTCCGCGGCCTTCGGCTCGGTGACCGTCACCTCGGCCGTCCTCGGCTCGGTGGCCCTCGGCGAACCGGCCGGGGCCGACGCCTTGCGCGACGCGCGGCGACGCGAACGGCCGCGTACGGCTGCCTCCGCCTCCGCCACGCTGCTGAACAGCTCCTCGTCCAAGGCGAATTCGGGCTCGGGCAGCGCGATCGGAGCCGCCGCCTCCGCCGCGACCTCGGCCTCGGACTCCGCCGCGATCCCGGCCAACTCGTGGTCGAGGTCGCGCTCGTGGTCGGGGCCGTGCTCATGGTCGAGACCGTTGTCGTGCTCGTGCACCTGGTCCGTACCGGCGGCGCCGCCCCGGCCGCGCTTCTTCGAACGCTTGCCGTTGCCACCGCCACCGACCGCCGAGGGCTGTTCCATGTGGACGATCACGCCACGGCCGTTGCAGTGGACGCAGCTCTCGGAGAAGGACTCCAGCAGACCCTGGCCGACCCGCTTACGGGTCATCTGGACCAGGCCGAGCGAGGTGACCTCGGCCACCTGGTGCTTCGTACGGTCCCGGCCGAGGCACTCCAGCAGCCGCCGCAGCACCAGATCACGGTTGGATTCGAGCACCATGTCGATGAAGTCGATGACGACGATGCCGCCCAGGTCGCGCAGCCGCAGTTGGCGCACGATCTCCTCGGCCGCCTCCAGGTTGTTCCTGGTGACGGTCTCCTCAAGGTTGCCGCCCTGGCCGGTGAACTTCCCGGTGTTGACGTCGACCACGATCATGGCCTCGGTCTTGTCGATCACCAGCGAACCACCGCTGGGCAGCCAGACCTTGCGGTCCAGCGCCTTCATCAGCTGCTCGTCGATGCGGTACGTCGCGAAGACGTCGACCTCGCTGGTCCAGCGCGACAGCCGGTCGGACAGATCCGGCGCGACGTGCGCGACGTAGTCGTGGATGGTCCCCCACGCCTCGTCGCCGCTCACGATGACCTTGGAGAAGTCCTCGTTGAAGATGTCACGGACGACCCGGACGGTCATGTCGGGCTCACCGTAGAGAAGGGTCGGGGCGTTGCCGCTCTTCGCCTTCTTCTTGATGTCCTCCCACTGCGCCTGGAGCCGCTCGACATCGTGACGCAGCTCGTCCTCGCTGGCGCCCTCGGCGGCCGTACGGACGATGACGCCGGCGTCATCGGGGACGATCTTCTTCAGGATGGTCTTGAGCCGGGCCCGCTCGGTGTCGGGCAGCTTGCGGCTGATACCGGTCATAGAGCCCTCGGGCACGTAGACGAGGTAGCGGCCGGGCAGCGACACCTGGCTGGTCAGACGCGCGCCCTTGTGGCCGATCGGGTCCTTCGTCACCTGGACGAGTACCGACTGACCGGACTTGAGGGCCGATTCGATCCGCCGGGGACCGTGCGCCATGCCCAGCGCCTCGAAGTTGACCTCACCGGCGTACAGGACGGCGTTGCGGCCCTTGCCGATGTCGACGAACGCGGCCTCCATGGAGGGCAGTACGTTCTGCACCTTGCCCAGGTAGACGTTGCCGACGTAACTGGTGGCCTGCTCCTTGTTGACGTAGTGCTCCACGAGCACGTTGTCCTCAAGAACGCCGATCTGGGTGCGCTCACCGTTCTGCCGGACGACCATCACGCGCTCGACGGCCTCGCGCCGGGCGAGGAACTCCGCCTCGGTGATGATCGGCACCCTGCGACGGCCCTGCTCGCGGCCCTCGCGGCGGCGCTGCTTCTTGGCCTCCAGACGCGTCGAGCCCTTGATGGACGTGACCTCGTCGGCGCCGGTGCCCGGCTCGGTGTCCTTGAGGTCCCTCGCGCGCCGCTCACGCGGCTCGCGGACCTTGACGACCGTACGCTCCGGGTCGTCGGTGCCCGAGTCGGCCTCGGCACCGCCGTCACCACTGCGACGGCGACGGCGGCGACGGCGACGGCTGCTGGAGGAACCCGCGCCCGAGGAACCCTCGGTGTCGGAGTCGTCCACGTCGTCCCCGTGGCCTTCGTCGTCGCCGTCGTCCCCGGCGTCGTCGCGGTCCTCCGACTGCTCGGCGGACTCGTCGTGCTGCTCGTCCGAGCCGTCCTCGGCATCCGCGGACTCGCCACGGCGGCGGCGACGGCCACCCCGGCGGCGGCGCCGCGACGGGCGGTCCTCGTACTCGTCGGCGCTGTCGGCCTCGGCGGCCTCATCCTCGGCCGACGGGTCGGCCTCGGCCTCCGGCGCGGCGACGGGCTCGGCCGCGGTCTCGCGCGGCGCCTCCTCGGCGGCCGGCCTGGCCTCCACGGGCTCGGCGGGCTCACCACGGCGGCGGCGCCTGCTGCGGCGGCCGGAGGGCTCCGGCGCGGCGACGGGCTCGGCCGCGGCCACGGTCTGCGTCTCGTCCTCTTCGTCGACCTCGTCGGCCAGGTCGGCGGGCCTGCCGGCGGCAGCCGCGGCGGCGGCCGTCTCCGGGGTCTGGAACATCGGCTCGGTGAAGACGGGCGCCCGGAAGACGGCCACGGCGGGCCGTGCCGTCCGGCGACGCGAGGAGCGCTCCGGCGCCTCGGTCTCCCTGGCCTCGGCCTTCGCGGGGGCGCTCTGCGGAGCGGCGGCCCTGCGGCGGGTACGGCCACGGGTGGCGGCCTTCTCGGCGGCCTGGACCTGCTCCTCGTCGGCGGTGATCTGCGCGACGGCGTCCCGCGGCAGGTCCTCGCCCGCCACGGTCACGGGCTCGGCGGGCTCGGCGGCCTGCGGCGCGGAAGCCGGTGCGGTGGCCTTACGGGTGGCACGCCGGCGCGCACGCGGCGCCGGAGCCTCCTCCACGGGCCGCGTCTCGTCAACGGCTGCGGAGACGGCCGCGGCGACCGGCTCGGGGGTGGCCTCGGGAGCGGCGGTCTCCGGGACGGCGGTCTCGGGTGCGGTGGCCTTACGGGTGGCCCGACGGCGCGCACGCGGCGCCGGAGCCTCCTCGGCGGCGACAGCGGCCTGCGGGGCCTGCGCCTCGACGGCGGCCTCCGTGGCCGCCTCGGTCGCCTCAGGTGCGGCGACCTTGCGTGTCGCGCGACGGCGCGCACGCGGCGCGGGGGTCTCCTCGGACCCGGCCGCACCCTTGCTCTCGGCTGCCCCCGCAGCCTCGGTGGCCGGTATGGCCGGCGCGGTGGCCTCTACGGCGTCAGCGCCGTCCGTGGCCCCGGCGGCCCCGGCGGGCGGTCCCGCGGGGCGGGACGCGGCGCGGCGCCTGCGGCGCGGCGGCAGCGTGTCGCTGGGGCTGTTGCTGTCTTCGTTGGCGTTCCCGGGCGTACCGGGTTCGGTGGACTCAAGCATGCGGGGTTCTCCCGTCGCGCTCCCGGGCGCCGCGCCTGATTCCGGTCCGGCCGCGGCTCGCGCAGTGCGCGAATGCCGCCGTCCGGGGCGCGGGCGCCGCACGGGAGCTGTTATGTCTGGCTCGCCGGTTCCCTACGCGTTGTACGTACGGCCTGGCGAAAGTCTTCTGGTCAGTGCGCCGCCCGACCCAGGTGGCTCCCGAGTCCCAGGGCTGCGCTGCGACGACCGTCCTACGCGGAACCTGCACCTTCCGGCGCCTTCGCGGCGGCGGTTCCGGCGGCCTTGGGTGGGGCGGGCCGGACTGCCTCGCGGTCGGGCGCGAGCGGGTCGGTCACCGTGCCGGTCTCCTCGTCGAAGAGCCCCTGCGCCAGCCTGGTCACCGCTGCGGGGACCGGCGGCGCCAGGTCGGCCACAGCTTGGAGACCGGACAGGACGTCGTCAGGTCGAACGGCAGGCGTCACGTGCCGAACAACCAGCCGCAGTATCGCACAGGGCCCCTCCCCCGGCCTATCAGCCTGGGGACCGGCCACCTCCAGGGCGGCCACCGCACCCCTCGCGTCGAAGGTCCGCAGGCCGTTCTTCGTACGGCGCTCGACCTCGACGGACTCCGCGGCGAGGAAAGCGGACACGGCGTGTCCCGCTTCCCCGGGATCCACGCCGTCCAGCCGCAGCTCCCACACGGAAGCGGTCAACCGGTCGGCGAGTCCAGGTGTACGGGCCTCGACGGCGTCGATGATGTCGAGGCCGGCCGGGAGCGATTCGTCGAGCAGCAGGCGCAGCTTCTCGGGGTC
Source organism: Streptomyces sp. NPDC051569 (assembly GCF_044454085.1). NCBI lineage: Bacteria > Bacillati > Actinomycetota > Actinomycetes > Kitasatosporales > Streptomycetaceae > Streptomyces > Streptomyces sp. NPDC051569. Next base: position 632,083 of record NZ_JBITDJ010000002.1, on the reverse strand, counting down.
ACGCGTCTGCGTGAGGGCGATCTCCAGGAACTCGGCCTCACTGCCCGTGCCGGTGGGTGCGGCATTGGCGTACGACACCTTCGGGTGCGGGGTGAACCCGGCCGAGTACGCCATGGGCACCTCGGCGCGGCGCAGCGCCCGCTCGAAGGCACGCTGGAAGTCACGGTGGCTGGTGAACCGGAGGCGGCCGCGCTTGGTGTAGCGCAGTCGGATGCGCTGCACCGCCGGTGCGGGCGGCGGGCCTTCGGGCTGTCGCTTGCCCAGTGGTTCTTCTCCTCGGTGCGGGACGGTACGCGCTGACGCGCCGCCCTCGGACGTGCGGGTGACCCCGGATCCCGTCTCAGTCCCGCTCAGACCCACTGGTCTTGCACGAGGATTTCTGGAGTGCGGGCTCCGTGTCGGACACGATCGTTGTACTACCCAGAGTACGCGCCCGGACTCCCGGTGGTTCCACAGGCTCTGTCACGCGCGGTGGGCCGACCAGCGCCCGCCAGCTGTCGCGGCGGACCTGCCGGACGGTTTTCCGCGCGGCCCGCAGAGTGTCCGCGGTCACCCGGCCCGCCAGAACGGCGGCCCCCCGGGCCGGAGCCCAGAGGCTGTCACGCAGCCGGTGGCCGACCGGCACGCAGACATGGTGGTACACCCAACGGGCCGGGCGGCTCACAAAGTTCCGTACGAGCCGGACAAGGGCCCGGCCGATGGCACGCGAGACGTATCCGCCCATCTTCCAGGCGGCGGCGAACGCGGCGCCGATCTCCCGGGCGAGCGGGGCGAGGATCCTGACGAACACCCAGCGGAGGGGCGCGACGAGCAGAACGGACACCAGCCGGACCGCCGAGGCCAGGAGCGCGCGGACGGCGACCGCGAGACCGCGGCCGAGGGGGGCGAGCAGATTCCGGTACGCCCAGACCAGCGGCACTACCAGCCCGTACCGCACCACCGGCACCACCACGTAACGCCACACCACCACGCACGCCCCGACCAGGACGGCCTTCACCAGCCACCCCAGACCGCGCCCCAGCGGAATCAGCACCACCTCGTACAGCCGGACGAGGAGGCGGCCGACTGCCTGGGCGAGCCGTACGACGCCGCGGCCCATCGGCCTGATCACGTACCGGTACGCCCAGACCAGCGGCACTACCAGCCCGTACCGCACCACCGGCACCACCACGTAACGCCACACCGCCACGCACGCCCCGACCAGGACGGCCGTCACCAGCCACCGCAAACCGCGCCCCAGCGGAATCAGCACCAGCTCGTACAGCCGGACGAGTGGAATCACCACCAGCACCCGGCCGAGCCAGGCCAGCGCCCGGCCCAGTGGGCGCAGCGCCACGCGGTCGACCGCCTCGGCGACCACGCCGAGGGCGTCCCACACCACACGTACCGGCACGACGAGCAGCAGCACGACGATCCGTACCGGAAGGCGCACGGCCGCGATCAGGCAGCCCTCACCGGGCTCGTGGCGCGCCGGCGCCCGGTCGTCGCCGTACGCGCGGGACGGCTTGTTCGGTTCCATGAGAGAGAGGACGCCTCAGCCGGCCGTTCGGATCCAGTAGCGGAGTTTCCCGCCGCGCACATCCTCCAGGACCCCGCCGGCCGCCTCGATCACCTTTCGCGAGGGAGTGTTGTCGGTGTCGCACGTGACGAGGGCGGACTCGATACCGAGCGCGCGGGCCACGGGGAGCGCCTCGGCGAGCATAGCGGTCGCATGACCACGCCTGCGGGCGCCGGGGCGTACGGCGTAGCCGATGTGACCGCCGAGTTCGAGCAGGAACGGATTGAGCCGGTGACGGATGCTGAGGCGTCCGAGGAAGGTGTCGCCGTCCACGTACCAGAGGGTGGTGCTCGGGACCCAGCCCTCGACGCGCGGGGTCTCCTCCAGGGGCTCGGCGTTCAGCCGGTCCACGTAGGACGCGAAGATCTCGGGCCGGTGCCAGATGGCGGCGTACTCCGCCATCTCGTGCGCGAGCAGCGACCGCTCGTCGGCGCCTTCTTCGACGAACTCCTTCATCCCGTCGAGGAAGGAGGCGTGCAACCGGACGTCGGGGGCGATGAGCTGCGGCATCGGACCATTGTGCCGCCGTGCACCGGGGACCCGCCCGCCGGATGTGCACAAAGCCGGTCCGTACTCCCCCCGGAGAGGACGGAGCAGGGACCGGCCCGGCGCGTGAGCAGGATCAGCCGATGGGGGAGATGAAGGCGAGCACCGGGCCCGCACCGATCGGACTGGTGGCGGTCGACCAGGTGAACCACGCGCTCTTCTGCACCTGGCGGCTCTCGTTCCCGCCGACCGTCCGAATCTGCTTACCGTCGGCGGAGACCTCCACCACGAGGTTGATGTGATCGGCGTCGCCGTCGGTGAGGCTTCGGTCGGCGTCGTACAGCACCGCGTCGCCGACCTTGGGCGCGGAGGTGCGGTACGTGCCGTAGGCAAGGCCGTACTCACGGAAGCTGATCGCCCGCGCGTCGAGACGATTCGTGTGATCGACACCCGCGCCGGACCAGATGTACTGGCCGAATTCCGCGCACCAGGCACCGTTGTGATCGAAGTCGAAGTCGGAGAAGTTGTTCCCCACCTCGTTCTCCGCGGCACGGGCGATCGTCTGGCCCAGCTGGTTGACCACCTTGCAGGTGACCGTGGACGGAGCGGCGGACAGCAGGGTCTGCGTCCAGCCCTTCGCGTCGACCGGGTCGTCCGTGTGGTAGGTGATGTCGCTCCCGCTGCCGTCCGAGATGTCGGCGTCCTTGTACCAGTAGAGGCCACCGGCCGAGCTTCGCCCGTAGTAGTAGCCACCGCCGGGCGAGAGGAGCTGGTCGAAGTTGCTCCAGCCCTCTGCCTTCAGGGTGTCGCGCTTCCAGGCACGACCGATGATCTTGTAAGAGTAGAGCGCTCCGGCCTGAGTCGTGGCGAGCAGGCGGTCGTCACCGACAGCGGTGAGCGTCTTCAGCACGAAACCCTTGTCGATCTCGACCCGCTGGCCGATGTGCTGCGAGCCCTGCGGCTTGGGCTGGGAGACCAGGTACTGCATGAGCACACCCCCGGCCGTACCGTAGAGATGCCCGTAACCGTCGTAAGTGAGCTTGTCGTGTGTCCACCCGCTGTCCGCGATCTTCTCGACACCGGACAGCACAAGGGAGTTGTTGTTGGTCAGCACGTCCACGCGATACAGCGCACCCGCCGTCGACGTCACCAGCACCGTATTGAAGTTCAGGGTCGCCATGGCCTTCGGCGTGAACCCGAGTTCGGGACCGATCAGAGTCTTGAGTCGGTTGCCGGTAAGAGGGTCGATCGCCGAGTAGGTGAGCCGCCCATCGGCCAGCGTGCCGTAGATCGAGGCGGTGCCGGTGCAGGTCTCGGCGACCGGAGCGGCAGTGGCGGAGCCGGCGTTCGCGGTCATCAACCCCAGCGACATCGCCCCGGCGGCCAGGCCGACGAGGGTGGACCGCAGGGCGGGGATGAAACGGGCGGCGTTCGACATGGTCTGTCTCCTGGAAAAGGGCAGCCCGCATCACGGGCCGTGGTGAATGGATGAAGAGGCGCGGGCAGGGGCGCGGCCGGGAAGGGCGCGGGGGCTCAGTACCAGCCGATGGACTGGAAGTGGCTCCAAGCGGCGCAAGGAGAGCTGTAACGGCCGTCGATGTAGCTCAGGCCCCACTTGATCTGGGTGAGCGGATTGGACTTCCAGTCGTCACCGGCGGCATCCATCTTGTTGCCGGGCAGCGCCTGCGGAATTCCGTACGCACCGGAGGCCGGGTTCTGAGCGTTCCAGCGCCAGCCGCTCTCCCGGTCCCAGAGGCTCTCCAGGCAGGTCCACTGCGTGCCGTTGGCCCAAGCGGGGTCGTGTTCGTTCATCAACGTACGGCCGGCCGTCTTCACCTGAGCGATGTTGTCGCGGTCGACCGAACCCACGGACGTCGTGCAGGTGTAGGTCTCGGGCTGGGCGGACAGCAGAGTCTGGGTCCAGCCTCGCGTGTTCACCGGGTCGTCGAGGTGGTAGGAGATATCGGCCCCGGAACCGTCGGTGGGGTTGGCATCCTTGTACCAGTACATGGCGCCTGTGGGGAGCCTGCCGTAATACAGCCCTCCGCCCGGCGAGAGGAGCTGGTCGAAGCCCGACCAGCCGGTGGCCTTGAGTTGCGCACGCTGCCAGGAGCCCGTGTCGGAGATCTTGTAGTCGAGCAGCCGGCCGTCCGCGGTGGTAGCGCTGAGCCGGTCGTCCGCGGTCGCCGTGAGCGTTTTCAGGGTGAAGCCGGTACCGATCTCGGTGCGCTGGCCGATGTGCTGCGAGCCCTGCGGCTTGGGCTGCGAGACGTTGTAGCGCAGCAGCAGACCGGCTGCGGTGGTGCCGTAGAGATGCCCGTGGCCGTCGTAGGTGAGCTTGTCGTGCGTCCAGCCGCTGTCCGCGATCTTCTCGACACCGGACAGCGCAAGGGAGTTGTTGTTGGTCAGTACGTCCACGCGATACAGCGCACCCGCCGTCGACGTCACCAGCACCGTATTGAAGTTCAGGGTCGCCATGGCCTTCGGCGTGAACCCGAGCTGGGGACCGATGTGTACCTTGGCCAGATCGCCGTTGGCCGGGCGGATGCTGCTGTACGTCAGCGCACCGTCCGCCAGCGTGCCGTAGATGGAGACAGTTCCTGCGCATGTGGTGGCGGCTTCGGCGGGACCGGTGGTGACCGATGCCAGTCCGACGGCCAGAGCTCCGGCCAGAAAGACGCCGGCCGCTCTGCGACCCACGTTACGTATGTTCGTCATGTCCGTCCTCGGCGAGTGTCGAAAGCATCGGCAGGGATGAGCGGGCGTCGCGTGCGGTCAGTCGGCCGCTACTGCCAGATCACGTCCGAGACCGTGACCACCGGAGGCTTGTGCGCCACCGGGGCAGCGGCGCCGGCGCTCTGCGCCAGCAGCGGTGTTCCGAGGGCGAGGGCGGCGACCGCGGCTGCCTTGGCCAGGGGAGCGAGGAACATGACGGTTGGTCGCCTTTCAGCAGTTGGACGACGAGCCCCCGTAGGGTGCAAGTCCGATTCCGACCGGCAGTGCGTCCCGCGGTGACGCCGTTCCGTTCGGTGATCCATAGCTTCGTCGCAGCCCACCTCGGCAGGAAGAGCTTTCAGCTGGACCGAAAGGGCCTTGGACGGATGTGTCCAGGACATCGGGCAGGACCGGGCCCGAGCGGATCAGCTCCACCCGGGCGAAAGCGACAGTGGGCTCAGTGGCACACCCGCGCCCGCCAGCCGCACATGCCGCGTCTCCTCGCTTCCGGCAAGGATCCGTCGGCAGATGTGTATGGTCCGCGTCTCCGCGTCCTCCAGGCGGTCGGCCAGCAGGTAGAACCCGAGGGTGCACCGGGAAGGCGCTAGCCAATGCATCGAGACATGCTCGACACGATCCTCGGGATGCAACCCGGACCACACCAAGTCCCCTACTCGACAGGGCAATTCAGCACGACCGTCGGCTTCGAGCCGCGCGTGTACGAGATACATGCGTCCACGGTCCCAGCGTGGCCGCTCTCTTCTTTGCCGAGCGGAAGGACAATTGCGTCCATGGCCGGTTCCGACCAGCAATGCGATGATCGATGCCGACACACTTGTGCCTGGGGATCTCAGGGGGGAACACATGCTCAAGGCTCTGGGGCTGGACTCCGCAGCGGAGTCGGTCTACCGCGCCATGCTCATCCATCCGCAGTCCGGCGTCGCCGGACTGGTGGACGCCACGAAGCTATCGGAACAGGACATACGCCGCGCTCTTGACGTGCTGAGCGAGCTCGCTCTCGTACGACCGTCCTCGGAGAACACGGGACGGATAAGGGCCGTCTCGCCGGACATCGGGATGGAAATCCTGATGGCGCGCCAACAGGCCGAACTGGCGGCACAGCAGCAGCGCCTCGAGGCCTCACGTGCCGCCGCCGCGCAACTGATCTCGGAGTACGCGGAGCTGCAGCCCACGACCGCTCACCCCGGCGTGGAACATCTCCTCGGCCTGGACCGGATACGCGACCGGCTGGCCTCGTTGACCCGCGAGGTGACGGGGGAAGTTCTCTCCTTCGCCCCGGACGGCGCTCACACAGCCGAGGCGATGGCGGCGGCCAGACCGCTCAACGAGGGGCTCCTGGCCCGGAGGGTGCGTATGCGCACCATCTACCTCGACAGCGTCCGCAACAACAAGCCCACCATCGACCACGCGGGCTGGCTGCTGAAGCTGGGCGGACAGGTCCGTACCGTTCCCGCGCTTCCCACGCGCATGATCATCATGGACCGGTCCACCGCGGTGATCCCGGTCAACAGCGACGACACCGCGGCCGGCGCTGTGGTGCTGACCGGTCAGGGGACGCTGACGGCACTGTGCGCCCTGTTCGAATCGACCTGGACGGCTGCCCGGCCGCTGGGCGACGCCGTCACCGTACGGGGCCCGGACGGGCTCACCGGACAGCAGTCCGCCGCGATCCGGCTGCTGGCCGAAGGGCACACCGATGAGACCATCGCGAAGAGGCTGGGCGTCTCGACCCGTACCGCGCGGCGGATGGCTACGGAGCTGATGGAGCGGCTCGGTGCGCGCAGCCGGTTCGAGGCGGGCGTACGAGCCGTCCAGCAGGGCTGGCTTCCGGCCCGGCTCTGAAGCCGGGCCGGAAGGCCGGGGTCGCGGGTGCTACTTGACGACCGTCAGCGGGAGCAGCGTCTTGCCCGTCGGGCCGATTTGAATCGAGGTGTCCATCTGCGGGCAGACCCCGCAGTCGAAGCACGGCGTCCAGCGGCAGTCCTCGACCTCGGTCTCGTCGAGCGAGTCCTGCCAGTCGTCCCAGAGCCAGTCCTTGTCGAGCCCCGAGTCCAGGTGGTCCCAGGGCAGGACCTCCTCGTACGTGCGCTCACGCGTCGTGTACCAGTCGACGTCCACACCGGCTTCCGGGAGCGTCTTCGCGGCGGCCGCCATCCAGCGGTCGTACGAGAAGTGCTCGCGCCAGCCGTCGAAGCGGCCGCCGTCCTCGTAGACGGCCCGGATGACCGCGCCGACGCGCCGGTCGCCGCGCGAGAGCAGGCCCTCGACGATGCCGGGCTTGCCGTCGTGGTAGCGGAAACCGATCGAGCGGCCGTACTTCTTGTCGCCGCGGATCTTGTCGCGGAGCTTGGTCAGCCGGGCGTCGGTCTCTTCGGCGCTGAGCTGCGGCGCCCACTGGAACGGGGTGTGCGGCTTGGGCACGAACCCGCCGATGGACACCGTGCAGCGGATGTCGTTCTGGCCGGAGATCTTGCGGCCCTCGGCGATGACCTTGACCGCCATGTCGCCGATCTGCAGGACGTCCTCGTCGGTCTCGGTGGGCAGGCCGCACATGAAGTACAGCTTCACCTGCCGCCAGCCGTTGCCGTACGCCGTGGAGACCGTACGGATCAGGTCCTCCTCCGAGACCATCTTGTTGATGACCTTGCGCAGCCGCTCGGAGCCGCCCTCGGGGGCGAACGTCAGACCGGAACGGCGGCCGTTCCTGGTCAGTTCGTTCGCGAGGTCGACATTGAAGGCGTCGACGCGGGTGGAGGGGAGGGAGAGACCGACCTTGTCCTCCTCGTACCGGTCGGCGAGGCCCTTGGCGATGTCACCGATCTCGCTGTGGTCGGCGGAGGACAGGGAGAGCAGGCCGACCTCCTCGAAGCCGGTCGCCTTGAGACCCTTCTCGACCATCTCGCCGATGCCGGTGATGGAGCGCTCGCGCACCGGGCGGGTGATCATGCCGGCCTGGCAGAAGCGGCAGCCCCGGGTGCAGCCGCGGAAGATCTCGACGGACATCCGCTCGTGGACGGTCTCGGCGAGGGGGACGAGCGGCTGCTTGGGGTAGGGCCATTCGTCGAGGTCCATGACGGTGTGCTTGGACACCCGCCACGGCACGCCGGACTTGTTGGGTACGACGCGGCCGATGCGCCCGTCGGGCAGGTACTCCACGTCGTAGAAGGCCGGTACGTAAACGCCGCCGGTCTTCGCGAGCCGGAAGAGGACTTCCTCGCGGCCGCCGGGGCGGCCTTCCGCCTTCCAGGCACGGATGATGTCGGTGATCTGGAGCACGGCCTGTTCGCCGTCGCCGATGACCACGCAGTCGATGAACTCCGCGATCGGCTCGGGGTTGAAGGCGGCGTGGCCGCCCGCGAGCACGATGGGGTGGTCGACGGTGCGGTCCGCCGCGTTGAGCGGGATGCCGGCCAGGTCGAGCGCGGTCAGCATGTTGGTGTAGCCCAGCTCGGTGGAGAAGCTGAGCCCGAAGACGTCGAAGGCGCCGACGGGCCGGTGCGAGTCGACCGTGAACTGGGGCACCCGGTGCTCGCGCATCAGCTCTTCGAGGTCGGGCCAGACGCTGTAGGTGCGCTCGGCGAGCACGCCTTCGCGCTCGTTGAGCACCTCGTACAGGATCATGACGCCCTGGTTGGGCAGCCCGACCTCATACGCGTCCGGGTACATGAGCGCCCAGTGGACATCGCAGGAGTCCCAGTCCTTGACGGTGGAGTTGAGCTCACCGCCCACGTACTGGATCGGCTTCTGCACATGCGGGAGCAGGGCTTCGAGCTGCGGGAAGACCGATTCGGCAGGCATCACACGGAGATCTTTCGTGGACCGACAGAGGTGACCATCCAGCGTACCCCGCCACTCACCGGGTCAGCGCCGCCCGGCCTTTCCGGGCGGACGCCCTGGCCCACACCTTCGGCAGCCGCCGCTCACGGCTCGCGGCCTGCGCCTCCTCCTGTCCGTACAGCAGGCCCCAGACGAACGCGGTCTCGTCCGCCGCGTGGGCCTGGATCGCGAGGGTCCGCAGGGCGTCGCGGGCCACGACGCTGTCCTGGTGGTCGCCGAGGAGGTTCTGCACGGCCTTCATCCGTTTCGCGAAGCGCTTGGCGGGCTTGCCGAGGGCGGGCGTGGCCGCCTCCGCCGCGTACCGGACGCGCTTGCCGGCCTTCCGGGCGTTGTGCAGGGCGACGTCCCGCCCGGTGCCGGGCGGCAGCGCCAGGGCCTCCTCGATCCGACCCGCCAGCCGGTCGTAGTCCTTGAGGATCGCCCGGGGCAGCACCTTTCCCGGCGCCTTGGCCGCCCCGGGCCGCAGCGGCGGGTCGGCGAGCAGCGCGTCGAGGGTGTTCAGCAGGTTCAGGTAGCGCTCGCTGTCGAGGGTGGCGAGGGTGGTGCGCCGGGCGTCGTCCCGCAGGGCGACGTCCCAGAACCGCAGCCGGCCGCGTACCGGGCCGAGGAGCAGCGTCTCGGGGAGCGCGTCGAGCCGGGCTCCGAGCCGCTTGTCCAGGACCTCGTGGTCGCGGTCGATGCCCAGTTCGGCGGCGAGCCATTTGAGCTCGTCGGCGATCGGGTCGGTGACGGACCGGTCCAGGACCTTGCGGTACGTACGGAAGGCCGAGCGCATCCGCCGGCAGGCGACCCGCATCCGGTGCACGGAGTCCGGCAGGCCGCGGCGGACGGCGGGGTCCTGGGCGACGATGGCCTCGGCCTGCGCGCGCAGGTAGGCGAGCACATGGTCCCCGGCGGTGGCGGGGGCCGTGGCCTTGGCTCCGGCGGCCTTCGCTCCGACGCCGGGTGTGGCCTCGCCGGGTGTGGTCTCGCCGGGGGCCGTCTCGGCCAGTGCCCTGCCGAGCTTGGAGGCGATGGAGGCCGGGCGCAGGCCCGCCTCGCGGAGCTTGGTGTCCACGGCGTCGAGGAACGCGGGGTCGCCGTCGTCGGCGAGTTCCACCTCGACCTCGGTCCAGGAGGCGACGGTGACGGCGCCCTCGGTGAGGCGTTCGGCGTGGACCGCGTCGACGCTCACCTCGGCGAGCAGCGCGCCCCGCGTATCGAGCAGGTGCCGGATGTCCCGGGAGGTCCGCAGCCGTACGACGGGGGTGAGCGCGGTGCCGCGGACGCGGGAGCGGAGCAGTTCGGCCAGCTCGGCCGGGATGGTGTCGGCGAGCGGCGCCTGGATCTCGTCACGGACGCCGTCGGAGACGGGAATCTTGAGGTGCCAGCCCTCGTCGCCGCCGCCCGTGCGGCGCCGCAGTGTCAGGGAGCCGGCGTTGAGGCGCAGGTCGGAGGTGTCGTAATAGACCGCGTCGAGCGCGACGACGCCCTGGCCGGAGACCGCCGAGACGCCGCTGACCAGGGTCAGGTCCGGTAGCCGTGGCTGGTAGGGGGCGTCCGGACGCTCGGGGAGTTCGTACTTTCGTTCGATCTCACGCTTGGTGTCGGCCATACAACGAATCTAACCGGAACGGCGGCATCCAATCAGGACGCCGCCGTTCCGGTGAAGAGAGCCCTCAGGCCGTGACCGGTCTCTGCACCCGGATCGACTGGAGCAGTCCGACGGCGATCCAGACGGCGAACATCGAGGTGCCTCCGTACGACACGAACGGCAGCGGCAGACCCGCCACCGGCATGATGCCGAGCGTCATCCCGATGTTCTCGAAGGCCTGGAACGCGAACCAGGCGATGATCCCGGCCGCGACGATCGTGCCGTACAGCTCGGTCGTCTCGCGCGCGATCCGGCAGGCACGCCACAGGACGACGCCGAGCAGCAGCAGGATCAGGCCCGCGCCGACGAAGCCCAGCTCCTCGCCGGCGACCGTGAAGACGAAGTCGGTCTGCTGCTCGGGCACGAACTGCCCGGTCGTCTGAGAGCCCTTGAAGAGCCCGGTGCCGGTGAGACCGCCGGAGCCGATCGCGATGCGCGCCTGGTTGGTGTTGTAGCCGACGCCCGCCGGGTCGAGATTCGGGTTGGCGAAGGCCGCGAAGCGGTTGATCTGGTACTCGTCGAGCACCCCGAGCGCCGCGACCGCGACGGCTCCGAGCACCCCCGCGCCGACCAGCCCGAAGATCCAGCGGTTGGCCGCGCCGGAGGCCAGCAGCACGGCCAGCACGATGACCGCCATGACCATGACCGAGCCGAGGTCCGGCATCAGCATGACGATCGCCATCGGGAGTATGGCCAGCCCGAGGGATTTGGCCACCGTGCGGTGGTCGGGATGGTCCTGGTCACCGGCGTCCACCCGGGCCGCCAGCACCATCGCCATCCCCAGGATGATCGTGATCTTGACGAACTCCGACGGCTGGAGCGAGAAGCCGCCGCCGACCACGATCCAGGCGTGAGCGCCGTTGATGGTCGCGCCGAGGGGCGTGAGGACCGCCAGGACGAGGACGATGGACAGCCCGTAGAGCACCGGGACCGCCCCCCGCAGGGTGCGGTGGCCCAGCCAGATCGTCCCGATCATCACGGTGAACCCGATGCCCGTGTTGAGGAGGTGGCGGAAGAGGAAGTAGTACGGGTCGCCCTGGTTGAGCTGGGTGCGGTTACGGGTCGCCGACCAGACCAGCAGAGAGCCGATGAACGACAGGGCCAGTGCCGAGAAGAGCAGCGGCCAGTCGAGCCTGCGCATCATCGAGTCGCGGGCCGAGAGCCGCGCCCACGTCCCGCGTTCCGGACCGTATCCGGAGACGGAGAAGCCACTTGTGCCGGCCATGGCTCAGTCCCTCCGGGTCGGGAGGACGGGGCCGCCCGCCACCACTTGCTCGGCCGGGACGTCCTTCTCCGGCTCGTACGGACGGACCTTCGGCGCGTCGATCGAACCGTCCGGCTGGATCGGGGGCAGCGCGGTGCGCGGCTGGGGCATCAGGGCCTTCTTGAGGTTCTGCTTGCCCTGGGCGTTCAGCCCGTACATCGCTTCGTAGATCTTGCGCACGGCGGGCCCCGACGCTCCGGAACCCGTACCGCCCTGGGAGATCGTCATCACGATCGTGTAGTCCTTGGTGTACGAGGCGAACCAGGAGGTCGTCTGCTTGCCGTAGACCTCGGCCGTACCCGTCTTGGCGTGCATCGGGATCTTGTCCTGGGGCCAGCCGCCGAAGCGCCAGGCCGCGGAGCCGGTGGTCGCGACCCCCGCGAGGGCCTTGTCGATGTCGTCGCGCGTGCTGCCCTTGAACGGCAGCTTGCCGTGGGACTTGGGCGCGATCTCCTCGACCCGCTTGCCGTCGGCGCTGACGACCGCCTTGCCGATCGTGGGGTCGTAGAGGGTGCCGCCGTTGGAGATGGCGGAGTAGATCGTCGCCATCTGTATCGGCGTGACGAGCGTGTCACCCTGCCCGATGGAGTAGTTGACGGAGTCACCGGCGCGCATCCGGTTGCCTTCCAGGCAGCCTTCGTACGCGATCTGCTCGACGTACGTGCCGCCGCGCTTGCCCTGCTTGCACCAGGCGGCCTTGTTGGCCTCCCAGAAGTTCTGCTTCCACTGACGGTCCGGGACCCGGCCGGTGACCTCGTTGGGCAGGTCGATGCCGGTCTCCTTGCCGAGACCGAACTGATGGGCCGTCTTGTAGAACCAGTCGTTGGGGTGCTTCTTCGGCTTGTTGCCGCCGTCCTTCTGCCACTCCTTGTGCGCGATCCCGTAGTAGACGGTGTCGCAGGAGACCTCCAGGGCCTTGCCGATGGTGATGCTGCCGTACCCCTGGGACTCGAAGTTCTTGAAGACCTGGCTGCCGACGTTGTACGAACTCGGGCAGGGGTAGTTGCCGTTGAAGGGGTAGCCGGCGTTGACCGCGGCGGTCGAGGAGATGACCTTGAAGATCGAGCCGGGGGCCGCCTGGCCCTGGATGGCCCGGTTCAGCAGCGGGAAGTTCGACTTCTTGCCGGTCAGCTTGTTGTAGTCCTTGACGGTGATGCCGCCGACCCACGCGTTCGGGTCGTAGTCCGGCAGCGAGGCCATCGCCACGACCCGGCCGGTCTTCGCCTCCATGACGACGACGGCGCCGGAGTCCGCCTTGTAGAGCTGGTTGGTGTTGCGGTCCATCTCCTTGCGGGCGACCTTCATCGCACCGTCCAGCTCGTACTCGGCGACCGCCTGCACACGGGCGTCGATGGAGGTGACGACGTTCGCGCCGGGCTGGGCGTCGTCGCTCTGCGCCCGGCCGATGACGCGCCCGAGGTTGTCGACCTCGTACCGGGTGATGCCCGCCTTGCCGCGCAGTTCCTTGTCGTACGTGCGTTCCAGACCGGAGCGGCCGACCTGGTCGGAGCGGAGATACGGCGACGCGGTGTCCTGTGCCTTGGTGATCTCGTCGTCGGTGACGGGCGAGAGGTAGCCGAGCACCTGAGCGGTCTTGGCCAGCCCCGGCTCGGTGTAGCGCCGCACGGCGGTGGGCTCCGCGGTGATGCCGGGGAAGTCCTCCGTGCGCTCGCGGATCTGCAGCGCCTGCTGGGTGGTGGCCTCGTCGGTCACCGGGATCGGCTGGTAGGGCGAACCGTTCCAGCAGGGCTGGGGGGTCTTCGCGTCGCAGAGCCGGACCTTGTCGATGACGTCCTTCGGCTTCATCCCGAGGACATCGGCGAGCCGGGTCAGGACGGCCTTGCCGTCGTCCGGCATCTTCATCAGGTCGGTGCGGCTGGCGGAGACCACGAGCCTGGTCTCGTTGTCGGCGAGCGGGACACCCCGGGAGTCGAGGATCGAGCCGCGGACGGCCGGCTGGACGACCTGCTGTACGTGGTTGTTCTTGGCCTCGTCCGTGTACTCCTGGCCGTTGCGCACCTGGAGGTACCAGAGCCGGCCGCCGAGGGTGAGCAGCAGGGAGAAGACGAGGACCTGGATGACGACGAGCCGGATCCGCACCCGGGGCGTGCGCCCGGTCTCCGGGATGTTGCTCAACTTGACCCCCCACGGGTGGTACGGCCTGACGGTGGCTGCGGGCTCACAGGCGCTTGACCCCCTTGATCCGCCCGGCGCGTGCGGCGCGGTTCCTGGCGGCCTTGACCCGCAGTCCGCCGCGCTGGCCGCCGATCCGCAGACCGGTGCCGGTGGCGAGCCAGCCGGCGGCGACGTCGGCGCCGCTGTTGCCGCTCGTGGAATCGGACAGCGGATTGTTGTCGGCGCGTCTGGCCAGCCACATGATCAGCGGGACGGTGAACGGCGCGAGCAGCAGATCGTAGAGGGCCGCGGTGAACAGCAGGCTGCCGAGGCCGACATGGCGGGCGGCGGTGTCGCCGACGAGGGCGCCCACTCCCGCGTACAGCAGCGTCGAGCCGACCGCCGCCGAGACGACCGCGGTCATCGGGACGAGCGCCGACTTGAGCTGCCCGTTCTCGGGGCGGACGAGGCCCGCCAGATAGCCGATCAGACAGAGCACCAGGGCATAGCGGCCCGCGGCGTGGTCGGCGGGCGGGGCCAGGTCGGCCAGCAGGCCCGCGCCGAAGCCGATGAACGCGCCGCTGACGTGCCCGTACACAAAGGCCAGGGCGAGCACGACGAGCAGCATCAGATCGGGGACGGCGCCGGGGAGCTGGAGTCTGGCGAGGACGGACACCTGGATGACCAGGGCTACCACGACCAGCGTGGCCGAGAGCAGCATCCGGTTGAAGCGCATGGGGATCAGCTCTACTCCTGCTCGTCTGTCCGGCCGTTCCCGGTGCCGGTACCGCCGTCGTTCAGCGGGGCGTTGGCGTTCGGCGACGGGGTGACCGTGACGGTGACGGTGGGCGTGGGGACGGGTTTGGACTTGGGCGGCAGCACCGTGTCGCGCGGATTCTCCCGGGGGGCCTCGACGACGATGCCGACGATGTCGAGCTTGGTGAAGCCGACGAACGGGCGTACGTAGACGGTCCGGGTGAGGTCGCCGCCGGACGGGTCGACGCGGACGACCTCACCGACCGGGACGCCCGGTACGAAGGGCCTGTCCTTGCTGGAACCGAAGGTGACGAGCCGGTCGCCCTTCTTCACCTTGGCCTTGCCGTTGAGCAGCTGGACGGAGAGCGGACGGTCGCCCTGGCCGGTGGCGAAGCCGAGTTCGTCGGACTTCTCCATCCGGGTGCCGACGGTGAAGTCCGGGTCGTTGGCCAGCAGGACGGTCGCGGTGTGCGGGCCGACGGTGGTGACCCTGCCGACCAGGCCGTCCCCGTTGAGGACGGTCATGTCGCGCTGGATGCCGTCGTTGGCGCCGATGTCGAGGGTGACGGTCCAGGAAAAGCCCTGGGCCGCTCCTATCGCGATGACCTCGGCGCCCTTGATCCCGTACTGGCCCGCGCCCGCCTTCGCGAGCATCTTGTCGAGTTGGCGTACCCGGCTGCTGTTGCGGTCGTCGCTGCCGAGCCGCTGCTTGAGCGCGGTGTTCTCCTGCTGCAGAGCGGCGATGCGGTCGTGCCGTGTGCCGGAGTCCCGTACGGCTCCGACGGCGTCCCCGACCGGGTTGACCGCGGAGGCGACACCGTTCTCCACCGGTCCGAGGACAGTGGCGGCGACCCGCCGCGCGCCGTCGACCGGGGATTCCTCACCTCCGCGGATATCGACGGTGATCAGGGCGAACGCGATGGCGATCAGCAGCACCAGGAGCAGACGGCTCTCTCGGGTGTCCCTCACGTGCGGCGGCCGTGCCTTCCTCGTAGGAATGATTCTGGCGGTATAGCGCGGTATATCAACGATCCGCCGTACGGGCGATTCAGGCCCCGTACGGCGGATTCGGGCATTCCGTCATCGGCGGGGCTGCGCGTCCAGAACCTGCTGGAGCGCTTCGAACTCCTCGACACACTTACCGGCGCCCAGCGCGACGGAATCCAGCGGATTCTCCGCGATATGGATGGGCATTCCGGTCTCCCGGCGCAGCCGTTCGTCGAGGCCGCGCAGGAGCGCGCCGCCACCGGTGAGCACGATGCCGCGGTCCATCACATCCCCGGACAGTTCCGGCGGGCACTTGTCGAGCGTCGTCTTCACGGCGTCGACGATCGCGTTGACCGGTTCCTCGATGGCCTTGCGGACCTCGGCCGCGGAGATGACCACGGTCTTCGGCAGTCCGGAGACCAGGTCCCGGCCACGGATCTCGGTGTGCTCGTCCTTGTCGAGGTCGTACGCCGAGCCGATGGTCAGCTTGATGCTCTCGGCTGTCCGCTCGCCGAGCAGGAGGGAGTACTCCTTCTTGATGTGCTGGATGATCGAGCTGTCCAGCTCGTCACCGGCGACCCGGATGGACTGCGCCGTGACGATGCCGCCGAGGGAGATGACGGCGACCTCGGTGGTGCCACCGCCGATGTCGACGACCATGTTGCCGGTGGCCTCGTGGACGGGAAGCCCGGACCCGATGGCCGCGGCCATGGGCTCCTCGATGATGTGCACCTGGCGCGCGCCGGCCTGGGTGGACGCCTCGATGACGGCGCGGCGCTCGACTCCCGTGATGCCGGAGGGCACACAGACGACGACCCGCGGGCGGGCCAGGTAGCGGCGCTTGTGGATCTTCAGGATGAAGTAGCGCAGCATGCGCTCGGTGATCTCGAAGTCGGCGATCACACCGTCCTTGAGCGGCCGGACGGCCACGATGTTGCCGGGCGTCCGGCCGATCATCTTCTTCGCTTCGGCGCCGACCGCGAGGATGCCGCCCGTGTTGGTGTTGATGGCGACCACGGACGGCTCGTTGAGTACGATCCCCCGGCCCCTGACGTACACCAGCGTGTTGGCGGTCCCGAGGTCGACAGCCATGTCACGGCCGATGAACGACATGTTGTTCCCCATGAGGATGCGTCTGGCCTTCCCAAATCGAGCGTTGACGGCTTTTCAGGATGGCGAAGTGGGTGCTTTGGCTTGAAGGCTTCCATCGTAGTGCCGCCTGCACGGCGGCGGCGCGGTGGCCCACCTCAGTAAGGGTGACGATGTTTCGGACCGATGCGTTCCCGGAATGGGCCTTCATATGCCCAAAGGCGACCGAATTACTTCGGTCGCCTCAGAGCATCAGCGCCGTTCGGCTGACAAGCGGTCAGGAAAGACCCGGGAAGAAAATCTTCAGTTCCCGAATGGCGGACTCCTCGGAGTCCGAGGCGTGGATGAGATTCTCCCGGACGATGGAGCCGAAGTCCCCCCGGATGGACCCGGGCGCCGCGGCGATCGGGTCAGTCGGACCGGCGAGCGCGCGAACGCCCTCGATCACGCGCTCGCCGTCGACGACGAGGGCGACGACCGGGCCCGAGGCCATGAAGGCGACCAGCGGCTCGTAGAAGGGCTTGCCCTGGTGCTCGCCGTAGTGCTGCTCCAGCGTCTCCTGGTCGAGCGTCCGCAGCTCCAGCGCGCTGATGGTCCAGCCCGCCTTGCGCTCGATACGGCCGATGATCTCGCCCACGAGTCCGCGCCTGACCGCGTCGGGCTTAAGAAGGACGAGAGTGCGCTGGGTCATGGTGTACGGCTCCTTGCAGGCAAAAGTGTGCGGTGAGGTGAGATTACCGGGAGCCGGTGATCTCATAGCACCCGGACCTCACCGGACCCCGCGCGGGCCCGGCGCTACCGCGCTTCGGACCCCGCTTCGGCCCCCGCTTCGGCTTGGGCGCCGCCCTGTGCCGCGGCCTGGGCGGCCCAGCGCGCCTTCACCTCGTCGATCTTCCGGCCGTAGTGCACCGAGGCCCACCACAGTCCCGCGAAGGCCGCGCCCAGGAAGAACATCGTCGGCACCACGAAACCGCTGGCGATCAGCGCGATCTGGAGCGCCCAGCCGAGCTGGATGCCCCCGGGACGGGTGATCATCCCGCAGAGCAGTACGGACAGCAGCATCGCGGCACCGCAGACGGTCCAGACCGTCCCGGCGGACAGGTCGTCCGACTTCATCGCGACCAGACCGGCGAAGCCGATCACGAAGAATTCGCCGATCAGGGTGGAGGCACAGAGTGTACGCATGGGGTCAGCGCCTCCTCAGGAGCAGCCGGGCCTCGCCGACCGTGATCACCGAACCGGTCACCAGCACACCGGCCCCGGCGAACTCGTCCTCTTCCTCCGCCAGCGTGATCGCCGCCTCCAGCGCGTCGTCGAGACGCGGTTCGACCTGCACCCGGTCATCGCCGAAGATCTCGACGGCCACGGCGGCCAGCTCGTCCGCGCTCATCGCGCGCTCGCTGGAATTCTCCGTGACGACCAGCTCCGCGCAGATCGGCTCCAGCGCTTCGAGGACCCCGCGCACGTCCTTGCCCTCGCTGGCTCCGACCACACCGATCAGCCGGCTGAAGCCGAACGACTCGGTGACGGCGGCGGCCGCCGCGCGCGCACCCGCCGGATTGTGCGCGGCGTCCAGCACCACGGTCGGCGAGCGCCGTACGACTTCGAGCCGGCCGGGCGAGGAGACCGAGGCGAACGCCTTGCGGACCGTGTCCATGTCGAGCGAGCGGGCCTGCTCGGCGCCGATACCGAAGAACGCCTCCACGGCGGCGAGCGCCACCGCCGCGTTGTGCGCCTGGTGGGCGCCGTACAGCGGGAGGAAGACCTGCTCGTACTCACCGCCGAGGCCGCGCAGGGTCAGCAGCTGACCGCCGACCGCGACCTCGCGGGCGACCACGCCGAACTCCATGCCCTCCCGCGCGACCGTCGCGTCCACGTCGACGGCCTTCTTGAGCATCACCTGGGCGGCGTCCACCGGCTGCTGGGCCAGGATGACCGTGGCGCCCGGCTTGATGATCCCGGCCTTCTCACCGGCGATCTCGCCCGGCGAGGTGCCGAGCCGGTCCGTGTGGTCCAGGTCGATCGGGGTGACCACGGCGACCGACGCGTCGATGACGTTCGTCGCGTCCCAGGTGCCGCCCATGCCGACCTCGACGACGCCGACGTCCACCGGCGCGTCGGCGAAGGCCGCGTAGGCCATGCCGGTCAGCACCTCGAAGAAGGAGAGCCGGTGCTCCTGCCCGCCGTCGACCAGGTCGACGAACGCCTTGATGTCCTCGTACGTCTCGATGAACCGCTCGGCGGAGATCGGGGCGCCGTCCAGACTGATCCGCTCGGTGACGGACTGGACGTGCGGGCTGGTGTACCGGCCGGTGCGCAGCTCGAACGCGCCGAGCAGCGCCTCGATCATGCGGGCGGTGGACGTCTTTCCGTTGGTCCCGGTGATGTGGATCGTGGGATAGGCGCGCTGGGGGTCGCCCAGCACATCCATCAGCGCCTCGATCCTGCCCAGCGACGGGTCGAGCTTCGTCTCGCCCCAGCGGGCCGCGAGCTCCTGCTCCACGGCTCGCAGCGCCTTGTCCACCTCCGGATCCGCGGGGCGGCCCGGCACGTCGTCGGTCGCCGAAGGACCGGACTGGGCACGCAGCGTACGGCTGCCGGCCTCGATCACCGCAAGATCGGGGTCGCGTTCTGTCTCGGCGCCGACGATCTCATCGAAATCGTCGTGTTCACCGGGCTGGTCGGAAGGACGGGGCTCGCTCACGGGACCAGTCTACGGAGCGCCACCGACAGCGGTCGCGCCGCCGTCGACCGCACAGCACGGATCCCCCCTGACCGGGCAGGTCAGGGGGGATCCGTGCTGTGCGGTGTCGTCCGTACGAGTGTCAGGTGCCGGGTCCGGACTTCCAGGCCGGGACTTCCGGGTCGGAAGTTCCAGGGTCGGGGACTTCCAAGGTCAGGAGCCCCAGCTCCGGGAGGCCGGTCCCGTCCTGTCAGCCCTGGGGCAGGCCCGCCAGCTGCGCGGTCAGCCGCTCGATGTCCGCGTCGGCCTTGGTGAGCCGGGCGCGGATCTTCTCGACGACCTTGTCCGGGGCCTTCGCGAGGAACGCCTCGTTGCCGAGCTTCGCGGTCGCCTCCGCCTTCTCCTTCTCGGCGGCGCCCAGGTCCTTCGTCAGCCGCTTGCGCTCCGCCTCGACGTCGATGGTGCCGGACAGGTCCAGCGCCACCGTCGCGCCGGCGACCGGCAGGGTCGCCGTCGCCTGGAAGCCGTCGCCCTCGGGCTGGAGCCGCAGCACCTGACGGATGGCCGCCTCGTGCGCGGCGAGCCGCGTGCCCGACAGGTCCAGCCGGGCCGGGACCTTCTGGCCGGGCTGGAGACCCTGGTCCGAACGGAAGCGGCGGACCTCGGTGATCACCTGCTGGAGGTTCTCGATCTCCTGCTCGGCGGCCGTGTCGCGGAAGCCGCTGTCGGCGGGCCAGTCGGCGATGACGACCGACTCCTTGCCGGTGAGCGTGGTCCACAGCGTCTCGGTGACGAACGGGACGATCGGGTGCAGCAGCCGCAGGGTGACGTCGAGGACCTCGCCGAGGACCCGTCCGGAGACCTTCGCGGGCTCGCCGCCCTCGAAGAAGGTGGTCTTGGAGAGCTCGACGTACCAGTCGAAGACCTCGTCCCACGCGAAGTGGAAGAGGGAGTCGGACAGCTTCGCGAACTGGTAGTCCTCGTAGTACGCGTCAACCTCGGCGACCACGGCGCCCAGCCGCGACAGGACCCACCGGTCGGTGGCGGACATGTCGGCGGCGTCGGGCAGCGGGCCCTCGACCGTCGCACCGTTCATCATCGCGAAGCGCGTGGCGTTCCAGATCTTGTTCGCGAAGTTCCGCGAGCCCTGGACCCAGTCCTCGCCGATCGGCACGTCGACGCCGGGGTTGGCGCCGCGCGCGAGCGTGAAGCGGACCGCGTCCGAGCCGTACTTGTCCATCCAGTCCAGCGGGTTGACCGCGTTGCCGAAGGACTTCGACATCTTCTTGCCGAACTGGTCACGGACCATGCCGTGCAGCGCGATGGTGTGGAACGGCGGCGTGCCGTCCATCGCGTACAGGCCGAACATCATCATCCGGGCGACCCAGAAGAAGAGGATGTCGTAGCCGGTGATCAGGACCGAGTTCGGGTAGAACTTCTCGACGCTCGGGGTCTGTTCGGGCCAGCCGAGCGTGGAGAACGGCCACAGCCCGGAGGAGAACCAGGTGTCCAGGACATCCGTGTCCTGCGTCCAGCCCTCGCCGGTCGGCGCCTCCTCGTCGGGACCGACGCAGACGGTCTCGCCGTTCGGCCCGTACCAGACCGGGATGCGGTGACCCCACCACAGCTGCCGCGAGATGCACCAGTCGTGGAGGTTGTCGACCCAGCCGAAGTAGCGGGACTCCATCTCCTTCGGGTGGATGGCGACCCGGCCGTCACGGACGGCGTCGCCCGCCTCCTTCGCGAGCGGCGCGACCTTGACCCACCACTGGAGGGACAGCCGGGGCTCGATGGTCGTCTTGCAGCGCGAGCAGTGCCCGACGGAGTGGGTGTACGGGCGCTTCTCGGCGACGATCCGGCCCTCGGCCCGCAGCGCGGCGACGATGGCGCTGCGCGCCTCCATCCGGTCCAGGCCCTGGAAGGGGCCGGGCACGGTGATCACGGCGCGCTCGTCCATGACCGTGATGTTCGGCAGGTTGTGCCGCCGGCCGATCTCGAAGTCGTTCGGGTCGTGCGCCGGGGTCACCTTGACCGCGCCCGTGCCGAACTCCGGGTCGACGTGCGTGTCGGCGACGACCGGGATCGTACGGTCGGTGAGCGGCAGCTTGATCTGCCTGCCGACGAGGTGCGCGTAGCGCTCGTCGTCGGGGTGGACGGCGATGGCCGTGTCACCCAGCATCGTCTCGGCGCGCGTCGTCGCGACGACGAGGGTGTCCTCTCCTTCGCCGTACTTCAGCGAGACCAGCTCACCGTCGTCGTCCTGGTACTCCACCTCGATGTCGGAGATGGCCGTGAGGCAGCGCGGGCACCAGTTGATGATGCGCTCGGCGCGGTAGATCAGCTCGTCGTCGTACAGCTTCTTGAAGATGGTCTGGACGGCCCTGGACAGGCCCTCGTCCATGGTGAAGCGCTCACGGGACCAGGCGACGCCGTCCCCGAGCCGCTTCATCTGCCCGGAGATCTGCCCGCCGGACTCGCCCTTCCACTGCCAGACGCGCTCGACGAACGCCTCGCGCCCGAGGTCGTGGCGCGACTTGCCTTCCTTGCCCAGCTCGCGTTCGACGACGTTCTGCGTGGCGATACCGGCGTGGTCCATGCCCGGCTGCCACAGCGTCTCGTACCCCTGCATGCGCTTGCGGCGGGTGACGGCGTCGATCAGCGTGTGTTCGAAGGCGTGCCCGAGGTGCAGGCTGCCGGTGACGTTCGGCGGCGGGATGACGACGGTGAAGGGAGGCTTGTCGCTCTTCTCGTCCGCTTCGAAGTAACCGCGGTCCACCCAGCGCTCGTACAGCTTCCCCTCCACCTCGGCCGGCGCGTACTGGGTCGGCAGTTCGGGGTTGCTGGCTGGCTGCTGCTGAGAGTTCTCGGTCACCCGCTCAGTTTAGAGGTGTCGCGGCTCCGTACTGAAACGGGATATCCCGGTTACGGCCCCGCCCCACCGCCCCGCACAGGCGGCCCCTCCGACAGGATGTTCGGAACGCGTCAGTATCTGGAGGGGACAGAGCACATGAGCAGCAACCAGCCGGGCCCGTACGGTGGTCAGCCGCCGCAGCCTGGTCCGTACGGACAGCCGGGACCTTACGGCCAACCGGGTCCTTATGGCCGGCAGCCGCCGCAGGGCCAGCCGCAGCCCGGCTACGGTTACCCGCCTCCGCCGGGCGTGCCCGGCAGGCCCAACCCGTACAGCCAGCCTGCGCAGCCCAACCCGTACAGCCAGCCCGGCCCGTACGGCCAGCCCGGTCAGCCCGGTCAGCCCGGTCAGCCGCCGCAGCAGCCTCCGTACGGCGGCGGCCCGTTCCCGCCCGCTCCGCCCGCCGCGCCCAGGAAGAAGACGGGCCTGATCATCGGCGCGGCCGCGGTGGCGCTCGTGGTGATCGCCGCCGCGGCGTACCTCCTGACCTCCGGCGGCGGCTCGGACGACGGCCCGCACAAGCTGACGACGCCGGACACGGTGATCGGCGGAACGTTCCAGCAGGAGAAGAGCAACGGCGGCACCGGCATGACCGACAGTGATCTCCGGGACGCCGAGAAGTGGGGGGTGAAGAACGCCGAGGACGCGGGCGCCAGCTACAGCAGCGCCGACAAGGCCCTCAACTTCCTCGGTGTCTACGGGCAGATCGACGACCCGGAGAAGACCGTCGACGCCATGTTCGCCTACGTGCAGGCGAAGACCAAGGAGGGCGGCGAGGACGCGGGCGTGCTGGTGGGCACGCCCACGGTGTTCACGCCGGAGGGCCTGGACGGCGCCGTCCTGAAGTGCCAGGAGCTCACCCTCGCGGACCCCGCCGCGGCCGCCGGCGGCGCCGCGGCTCAGCAGGGCTTCACCGTCCCCTTCTGCATCTGGGGCGACGGCAGCACCATCGCCTACGTCACCGTGATCGACCAGGCGACGATGACGACGGGCAAGGCACTCCCGCTCAAGGACGCCGCCGACATCGCGGCGAAGCTCCGCGCCGACGTCCGCGTGAAGCGGTAACGGGGCTCAGGCTCAGGTCTCAAGGTTCAGGGCTCAAGGTTCAGGGCTCAAGGTTCAGGGCTCAGCGAACAGCACAGGGGGCGCCCGGCCGGTCGGAACCGGCCGGGCGCCCCCTGTGCTGACGGGTGCGACCGCTACGCGGACTTCTCGTGGCGGCCGTCGTTCTTCACGATCCTCGGCTCACGCGGAACCAGCGTCGGGTTCACGTGCGAGTGGACGACATCCTCCGTGATAACCACGCGCGCCACGTCCTTGCGGGACGGGACCTCGTACATCACCGACATCAGGACCTCTTCCATGATGGCCCGCAGACCACGCGCGCCGGTGCCCCGCAGGATCGCCTGATCGGCGATGGCCTCCAGCGCCGGACGGTCGAACTCCAGCTCCACGCCGTCGAGTTCGAAGAGGCGCTGGTACTGCTTCACCAGCGCGTTGCGCGGCTCGACGAGGATCTGCAGCAGGGCCTCGCGGTCTAGGTTGTGCACCGAGGTCAGGACGGGCAGCCGGCCGATGAACTCCGGGATCATCCCGAACTTCACCAGGTCCTCCGGCATGACCTCCTGGAACTGGTCGCTCGCCTCGATCTCGCGCTTCGAACGGATCGTCGCGCCGAAGCCGATGCCCTTGGCACCCGCCCGCGACTCGATGATCCGCTCCAGCCCGGAGAAGGCACCGCCGACGATGAACAGCACGTTCGTCGTGTCGATCTGGATGAACTCCTGGTGCGGGTGCTTGCGGCCGCCCTGCGGCGGGACCGAAGCGGTGGTGCCTTCCAGGATCTTCAACAGGGCCTGCTGGACGCCCTCGCCGGAGACATCACGCGTGATCGACGGGTTCTCGCTCTTGCGGGCGACCTTGTCGATCTCGTCGATGTAGATGATCCCGGTCTCGGCCTTCTTGACGTCGTAGTCGGCCGCCTGGATCAGCTTCAGCAGGATGTTCTCGACGTCCTCGCCGACATAGCCGGCCTCCGTCAGCGCCGTCGCGTCCGCGATGGCGAACGGGACGTTCAGCATGCGCGCCAGCGTCTGCGCGAGGAGCGTCTTGCCGGAGCCCGTCGGGCCCAGCAGCAGAATGTTGGACTTCGCGAGTTCGATCGCGTCGTCACGGCCCGCCCCGCCGCCGTTCTCGCCGGCCTGGACGCGCTTGTAGTGGTTGTAGACCGCTACCGAGAGGGCCTTCTTCGCGGGCTCCTGCCCGACGACGTACCCCTCGAGGAACTCGTAGATCTCGCGCGGCTTGGGAAGTTCTTCCCACCGCACCTCGGAGGTCTCCGCGAGCTCTTCCTCGATGATCTCGTTGCAGAGGTCGATGCACTCGTCGCAGATGTACACACCGGGACCTGCGATGAGCTTCTTCACCTGCTTCTGGCTCTTCCCACAGAACGAGCACTTGAGCAGGTCGCCGCCATCACCGATGCGTGCCACGAGGTGCTTCCCCTTCGCCTGGGAGCAGCCTGGTTCAGCAGCTCCTGTGCCTCATATCCGACGGTACCTTGCCCGGGCCCCCGTTCGGGCCCCCCTTGGCGCGGTTCACGTGGTCGGGCGACCGCGTGGGACCGCGCCAAGGCGCCGGGTGTTTCAGGCGGCCGCAGCTGCCGTCGTCTTGCGGGTCGACACGATCTGGTCGACCAGGCCGTACGCGAGCGCGTCCTCGGCGGTCAGGATCTTGTCGCGCTCGATGTCGTCGCGGACCTTCTCGATCGGCGTCGTCGAGTGCTTGGCCAGCATGTTCTCCAGCTGCGCGCGCATCCGGAGGATCTCGTTGGCCGCGATCTCCAGGTCGGAGAGCTGCTCGCGGCCGGTCTGGCTGGACGGCTGGTGGATGAGGACGCGCGCGTTCGGCAGGGCCAGTCGCTTGCCGGGGGTACCGGCGGCGAGCAGCACGGCGGCGGCGGAGGCGGCCTGTCCCATGCACACGGTCTGGATGTCCGGCTTCACGAACTGCATCGTGTCGTAGATGGCGGTGAGCGCCGTCATCGAGCCGCCGGGGCTGTTGATGTAGATCGAGATGTCGCGGTCCGGGTCCATCGACTCCAGGCAGAGCAGCTGGGCCATGACGTCGTTGGCGGACGCGTCGTCGATCTGCACGCCGAGGAAGATCACGCGCTCCTCGAAGAGCTTCGCGTACGGGTCGTACTCGCGCACACCCTGCGACGTGCGCTCCACGAAGCGCGGCACGATGTAACGGTTGTCCACCTGCGGGCCGGTGTAGAGGCCGCTCGCGGAGTAGTTGTTCATGTGGGTGTTCACCATCCTGTGACTTCGGTGGGCTGGGGCCGGCTGTATCGGGGCGGGTGTCGCTCAGGCCCCGGTGCCGCCGCCGCCCGGAACACCCGAAGCAGCGGTGATGATCTCGTCGATGAGCCCGTACTCCTTGGCCTCTTCCGCCGTGTACCAGCGGTCACGGTCGCCGTCGCGGATGATCGTCTCGACGGTCTGGCCGGAGTGGTGGGCGGTGATCTCGGCCATGCGCTTCTTCGTGCGCAGGAGCTGCTCGGCCTGGATCTTGATGTCGGAGGCCGTGCCGCCGAGGCCCGCCGAGCCCTGGTGCATGAGGATGTCGGTGTGCGGCAGCGCGAAGCGCTTGCCGGCGGTGCCACCGGTCAGCAGGAACTGGCCCATCGAGGCGGCGAGACCCATACCGATCGTCACCACGTCGTTGGGGATGTACTGCATGGTGTCGTACACGGCCATACCGGCCGTCACGGAGCCACCGGGGCTGTTGATGTAGAGGTAGATGTCCTTCTCGGGGTCGGCCGCGAGGAGGAGGAGCTGCGCCGTGATCTTGTTCGCGATGTCATCGTCGACCTGCTGGCCGAGGAAGATGATCCGCTCTCCGAGCAGTCGGCTGTAGACCTGGTCGCCGAGGCCACCACCGAGGGACGGCTCACCGGCGGCGTAAGGCATCAGATTCGTCACGTATCCACCTGCTCGTCTCTGACGGCTTCCGGCCGTCTCAGCGTCTTCGTACCGGGGGTCGGGAAACTTGCCTGCCCTCGTCTTCATGGACCCTAACGCGCTGGTCGGCAAGGGCCATCCCGCTTCCTCGGCTGTTCGCTGGGAGCGCAAGGTAGTTGGGGCCCCGTTCGGCCGCGAGAAGGCCCCCGGGCCTACGACACGGGCCCCGGGGCGCGTAGCGCGTCCCGGGGCCCGTCCTGGCGTTCAGAGCTGGTTCAGAGCTGGTTCACAGCTCCGCACAAGACTCGTTCGGAGCGAGACGGATCAGGCCTCGGTCTTGTCGGCCTCGTCGTCGCCGGCGGCGTCGACGGTCTCGGCGGTGCCGTCGGCAGCCTCTTCGTCCTCGTCCTCCAGCTCGACGAGCTCACCGTTGGTGTCGGTGACCTTGGCGGCCTCGACGACCACGGCGAGCGCCTTGCCGCGGGCGACCTCGCCGACGAGCATCGGCACCTGGTTACCCTCGACGACCGCCTGGGCGAACTGGTCGGGGGACATGCCGGAGGACTGCGCGCGGCGCATGAGGTGCTCGGTGAGCTCCTCCTGGCTGACGTTCAGCTTCTCCTTGTTCACCAGCTCGTCGAGGATGAACTGGGTCTTGATGCCCTTGACCGCCTGCTCCTCGGTCTCGGCCTCCCACTCTTCCTGGGTCTTGCCCTGGATCTCCAGGAACTTCTCCAGGTCGAGGCCCATCTGACCGAGCTGGTGGTGCTCAAGGTTGTGCTTGCGGGTGTTGATCTCGTCCGCGAGAAGCTTCTCGGGGATCGGGACCTCGGCCAGCTTCAGCAGCTCGTCGAGGACGCGCTCCTGGGCCTGGGTGGCCTGGTCGTACTGCTTCATGTTCTCGAGGCGCTTGCGGCTGTCGGCCTTCAGCTCGTCGAGGGTGTCGAACTCGCTCGCCATCTGCGCGAACTCGTCGTCCAGCTCGGGAAGCTCACGGGCGGCGACCTGGGTGACCTTGACGGTGACCTCGGCGGGCTTGCCCTCGGCGCTGCCGCCCTTCAGCTCGGAGGTGAAGGTGGCCTCGCCGTCGGCCTCCAGGCCGGTGACGGCCTCGTCGATGCCGTCGAGCAGCTCGCCCGAGCCGATGGTGTACTGCACGGCGTTCGCGATGCCGTCGGGCAGGACCTCGCCGTCGACCTTGGCTTCCAGGTCGATGGTGACGACGTCACCCTCGGCGGCGGCGCGCTCCACCGGCTTGGTGGTGGCGAAGCGGTCGCGCAGCTGCTCGACCGACTTCTCGATGTCCTCGTCGCTGACTTCGATGGAGTCGACAGTGACCTCGATACCGGAGTAGTCCGGGATCTCGATGACGGGGCGGATGTCAACCTCGGCGGTGAAGGCCAGCAGCTCGCCGTCCTTCAGCTCGGTGATGTCCACGTCGGGCTGACCGAGGACGTTGAGCTCACCCTCGTTGACAGCCTCGGTGTAGAACTTCGGGAGAGCGTCGTTGACGGCCTCCTCCAGCACAGCACCACGCCCGAACCGCTGGTCGATGACTCGGGCCGGGATCTTGCCCTGACGGAAGCCCTTCACCGTGACCTGCTGGTTGATCTTCTTGTACGCCGCGTCGAGGCTGTCCTTGAGCTCCTCGAAGGGCACCTCGACAGTGAGCCGAACCCGAGTCGGGTTCAGGGTCTCCACGGCGCTCTTCACGGTTCGGTCTCCTTGGTGGCTGATTCTGGGGTTCTGCTGTGTCCACCGCGGTGCGGCGACCCAGCCGATCGGCCCGGTTCTTCAGAGACTCTGCAGACACACAGGCACGCAGCTTGCATAGTAACCGCAAGCGGGAAGAGCCCCACAATGTGATCTTCACTAGTGGTCGGGGTGGCCGGATTCGAACCGACGACCTTCCGCTCCCAAAGCGGACGCGCTACCAAGCTGCGCCACACCCCGTCGGTGCGACACGAAGGGTACATGCCCAAAGGCGGTACGGCGCCCTTGTTCGGCGGGGCGCGGCGTGTGGTGAGCGGGCGGACCGCTCTCGGCCTGTACGGGTGTGCGGCGGACGGCCCGGACCCGCTACGATGATGTTCGTGCCGCGGTCCTACGACCTGCGGTGCGGCATGTGCGGGCGTAGCTCAATGGTAGAGCACTAGTCTTCCAAACTAGCTACGCGGGTTCGATTCCCGTCGCCCGCTCCAGACAGTCTCCGGCCCGGCCAGACGCGTACAGCGTTCTGGCCGGGCCGGAGTCGTTCAGGCCCGTCGTCCGAGCCGTCGTCCGGACCGGCGCCGTCGCGTCGCCTGGGACGCGTCGCCTAGAAGTTGATCTGGCTGATGCTCTCGGCTATCGAGTTGAGGAACCGGTTCACCGACGGAGCGATGTTGGTGGACGCCAGGAAGAACCCGAAAAGGATCGCGACGACCGCGGGGCCGGCTTTGATCGAGCCACCGCGGATCAGCACCACGAGGATGATCGCCAACAGCAGCACCACAGACAGTGAAAGAGCCACAACTGATCACATCCTCGGTCGGTTCGCCTTGCCCACGTCCATCGTGCCATCAACGCCCCTGCGGATGTTGGCTGGTGACGAATCATCGACGGCGGCTTCCCGCCATTCGCACGCCCCGCGCGCCGGGGACCGTACGGGGCCCGCGCGACCCCGCCGTGCCGTGGGCGGAGTGAATGCGGCGGTGAATTCAGCTCAGCAACTTCACCGCGCGCACGGTTCGTTCACAGCCCATTGCCCGGATGGGCGGAGAGCCGGGGACCATGCGCCAGGTTGGTGAATTCCACTCGCCCAAATGCCCTGCTTGATGACGATTAATTGGGGCATATCGCCTGGTTGTCGGCTGTTTCAGATGTGCATGAGAGTCACGGCCGGAACGTTTTACGCGGCGAATTGAACGCCGCTAAGGTGCATCGGATGTTCCAGGCGCCATATCGACATGAGAGGGCACCGCTCCCCCGCGTCAGGGAGCGGGAGCCCACCACAGGAACCCCACCCACGGGGATGGCCGACACGCCGAGACAGGCCGGTTCGGGACCCGCCGTGTCGCCGGTGGATCAGCCCGCGCGTCCGCCGGCACCGGCCACCCGGCGGGACGCCTTCTTCGACAACGCCAAGTATCTGGCCATCGTGCTCGTGGCCGTCGCCCACGCGTGGGAGCCGGTCGCGGACGGCAGCCGCGCCACCAAGGCGCTCTATCTGCTCGTCTACAGCTTCCACATGCCGGCCTTCATCATCATGTCCGGCTACTTCTCCCGGAGCTTCGCCGCCCGCCCGCACCAGATCAGGCGACTGCTGACCGGCGTCGCCGTGCCGTACGCGGTCTTCGAGACGGCCTACTCGCTCTTCAGGCGGTACGCGGGCGGCGCCCCCGATCAGCCGGTCAGCCTGCTCGACCCCATGTATCTCACCTGGTTCCTGGCCGCGCTGTTCATCTGGCGGCTGACCGCCCCGGTCTGGCGCACCCTGCGCCATCCGCCGGCGGTCGCGCTCGTCATCGCCTCGCTCGCGTCCCTGGCACCGGGCATCGGTGAGGACCTCAACCTCCAGCGGGTGCTGCAGTTCCTGCCGTACTTCGTCCTGGGGCTGTGCCTCAGGCCCGAGCACTTCCAGCTGGTGCGGCGGCGCGAGGTCCGGCTGCTGGCGGCGCCGCTGTTCGCGGGCGCACTGGCGTTCTCGTACTGGGCGGCGACCCACATGCGGTCCGCCTGGCTCTATCACAGCGCCGCCGCGCAGCAGTTGGACTCCCCGTGGTGGGTTGGCCCGGTGATGACGTTCGCGCTCTTCGGCTGCTCGGTGCTGCTCACGGCCGGATTCCTGGCGTGGGTGCCGAGGCGCCGGACGTGGTTCACGGTGCTGGGCGCCGGAACGATCTGCGGCTATCTGCTGCACGGCTTCCTGGTCAAGGGCGCGGAGTACGCGGGGTTCCTCGGCACCGGCTCCTGGCTGTCGGAGCCCGCCGGTGAGATCGCGCTGACGCTGCTGACCGCCGTCGCCGTGACCTTGCTCTGCACTCCTCCGGTACGGCGGGCGTTCCGCTGGGCGACGGAGCCGGAGATGGCGTGGGCGTTCCGGCGGGAGGCGGCGGGGCGGGAGACGGCGGGCCCGGCGGTCGCCGCCGTTACCGACCCTCTTCCGGCAGGTTCAGCAGCCGGCGGACCGTCGCGTATTTCTCGCTGAGCCGGATCCTGGTCGGCTCGTCGAGCGCGGCGAGCCGACCGGGATCCGCGTTGTGCGCGATGTCCGACTCCTTGATCAGGAGCGCGCCCGGCGTGGCCAGGATCCGCCGGGTGTAAGCGGGCAGGTCCTCGCCCTTCACCTTGGTGAGGGCGAGGACCATGTCTTTGACGGCCTCCGGCAGCGCGGCCGTGTCCAGCCATTCCCGGGAGAGCGCGTCGTCCTCGACCGCGTCGTGCAGCCAGGCCGCGGCAATCTGTTCGCCGGAGCCGCCCCGGACCCGTACCCCCTCGGCGACCGCCCGCAGGTGCTCGGCGTACGGACGGCCGGCCTTGTCGGTCTGAGCGGCGTGGGCGCGGCGGGCGATGGCCTCGATCTCGGCCAGGGTCAGTGGGGACATGCGGCCGACTGTACGGGCCAACCCGCCGTCCCCGACGCGGACTTCGGCGGCCGGGAATACTTTCACGAGGTCGGAAGTTGAAACGTTCAACCATTTGGTAAACTAATTACTGACGCTTCCTTGACGGTTCCTTGACCCACCGGAGACAAGCCATGGGCCACGCCGAGACACTCATCGCCATGGGTGGCGCGTTCCTCGCCGCCGCAGTACTCGCCAGACTGGGCAGCCGGATCGGGCTCCCGACCATTCCTCTGTTCATCCTGGCCGGCATCCTGCTCGGCCCCCACACCCCTGGCGTCGTGCTGGTCTCCGACCCGCACGAACTGGCGATGCTCTCCGCCCTCGGCCTCGTCCTGCTCCTCTTCTACCTGGGGCTCGAATTCCGGCTGGACGACCTCAAGGCGGGTGGCCGGAAGATGGCCCTCGCCGGGGGCGCGTATCTGGCGCTCAATGTGGGTGCCGCCCTGGGCTTCGGTTTCGCGCTCGGCTGGGGCACCTCCGAGGCGCTGGTGCTCGCCGGGGTGCTCGGCATCTCCTCGTCGGCGATCGTCACCAAGGTGCTGCTCGACCTGCGCCGTATCGGCAACCCGGAGACCAAGCCGATCCTCGGCATCATCGTCGTCGAGGACATCTTCCTGGCCCTCTACCTCGCCGCTCTGCAGCCCATCCTGTCGGGCGCGGACAGCGTCGGGGCGGCCGTCCTGGACGGCGGAAAGGCCTTCGGCTTCCTGCTGCTGCTCGCGCTGGCCGCCCGCTACGGCACGAAGGTCATCGGCCGGTTCATCGCCGCCAGGGACAACGAACTGCTCGTCATCTCCTTCCTCGGTGTGGCCGTCTTCGTGGCCGGCGTCTCCGAGTGGTTCGGCGTGGCGGACGCCATCGGGGCGTTCATGGTCGGTCTGATGCTCGGCAACACGACGTCGGGCAGCCGGATCCGCAAGCTCGTCCACCCCCTGCGGGACGCGTTCGGCGCGATCTTCTTCTTCGCCTTCGGCCTCTCGATCAACCCGGGTGATCTGCCGGTCGTGCTGTGGCCGGTGCTCGCGGCGGTCGCGCTGACGCTGCTCATGAACGTCATCGCGGGCGTGGTGGCCGCGCGTATCTTCGGCTTCGGCAACGGACCCGCGGCGAACATCTCCACGACGCTGCTGGCACGCGGTGAGTTCGCCCTGATCCTGGCCACGATGGCGGCGGGCGCCGGTCTCGACAAACGGCTCGCGCCTTTCATCGCCGGTTACGTCCTGCTCCTGGCCGTCCTCGGTCCGCTGGCCGCCGGCCGCTCGCACTGGCTGGCCCGCATCCTTCCCGGCGGCGCCCGGCGGGACGGCGATGACACCGGCGGGAGCGGGGAAAGCGGCGGTCACCGGGGTGCGGACGACCAGGGCGACGGTGGCGGCGACGGCCTCACGGACGGATTCCCGACCCACCCGGAGGACAAGCTCGCGAACGATCTCGCGGACGGCTTCACCGGCGCTCCCGGCGCGGAGGCGTCACGGGAGAAGGTACCGGTCGGCTGACCCCGGCGGCTTCGCCCGCACCGGACCACGGCCCGTCCCCCGCCACCAGGCCGGGGGACGGGCCGTTCCCGGTCAGAGCCACCGGTGGGCCTGACCGGTGACGGGCAGCCGCTGCCTCTTGACGCGGGTTCTCGGAGGTACGTCCGCGCGCTGACGAGCGCCGAGCGGTCCGCGCGGTCCCCGCCGCCCCGGCCCGTCATCCGGTGTGGCCCGCGTCCGGCCAGGGGACCGCCGTCTCCACCGGGGCCGCGTAGTCGACGCCCGGCACCGCGAAGCCGTACAGCCGCTCGACCTCCGCGCGGAACCAGTCCAGGTCGGCGAGGCCCGCGATGGTGTCCGTCGTGGCAGCGTTCCAGCGTTCGGTGACCACCTCCTGGACGGCGGGGTCGAGCTCCCAGGAGTCGAGGCGTACCCGGCCCTCCCCGTCCAGACCGAACGGACGGGCTCCGGTCAACTGGTCCCACAACTCGGTGAGCTGGGCGATCGGCGGCACCAGCGCGTCGCCGAGGACGCCCCGCAGCAGCCCCACGTACAGGGCGATCCCGGGGATCGCGGTGGAGGACTGGGTGACCGCCGCGCCGTTGACGGAGGTCACCGCCCGGCCGCCGACGAACGGGCCCAGGCGTTCGTCCAGGCTGCGGGCGGTCTGTTCGAGGTGGGCCTTGGCGGTGCCGATGGTGCCCTGCCGGTAGATCGCGGCGGTCAGGGCGGAGCCGATGTAGGAGAGCGCGACGGTGGTGAAGCCGTCGGCGAGCAGGTCCCGGCCGGCGAGGTGTTCGATCCACCGCTCCCAGTCGGCGCCGCCCATCACCGTGAGGGTCTGATACGTGTCATCACCCTCGGCGGGGCGCGTCTCGACCTCCTTGACCTCGGCCGCGCCGTGGTCGTCGAAGACGAGCGTCTTGGTGCGGTGCGGCTCACCGATGGGCTTGAGGACCGAGGTGTACACGCGTCCCGTGTCGGGGTCCGTACGGCGGGGCGCGGCCACCGAATAGATCAGGTGGTCCAGCCGCCCGCCGAAGCGCCGCTCGATCAGGTCCGCGACCTGGTTCTTCATGCTGTCGGAGAAGGCGTCCCCGTTGAGGAAGACCATCTCCCGGCCGTGCCGGCGGGCAAGCGCGGCAGTGGCGGCCGTCCGGTACCAGCCGGCCGTCGCCGTCCGGCGCTCGGTGGGGGCCTTCTCGAAGCAGACCCCGATGCCCCGGATGCCGGCGCGCGCCAGGCCCGCGATCGTGGCGGCCAGCCCGTACCCGGCGGACGAACCGACGATGAGCGCCACGGGCGCTCTGTCCGGTGTGCCTGCGGCGGCCGGGACGCCCGCCCACATGTCTTCCACCAGGCGCTCGCAGCCCGCCGGGTGGGAGTCGAGGAAGAGGAAGCCGCGGTTGCGCGGGGCGATGACGCGTTCGCTCATGGTCGCCATTGTGCGACCGCCGCGCCGTGGAAGGCCGGACCGACAGTCCGCGCCTCACGCCTCGCGGCAGATCAGCAGCAGCGCCCGGTCGTCGTTGACGTCCTTCGCCACCGCTTCGATCAGGTGCCAGGCCGCGCCCTCGAAGCCCTGGCCGACGTAGCGGTCCGCTTCGCCCGTGAGGCGGTCGATGCCTTCCGCGATGTCGCGGCCCGGTGCCTCGACAAGGCCGTCCGTGAACAGCATCAGCACGTCCCCGGGGCGCAGGGAGCCCTTGACCGCGTGGAACTCGGCGCGGTCGTAGACGCCGAGCAGCGGGCCTTCGCCGGACATCTCGTCCCAGCGCCCGCTGCCCGCGTGGAGCTGGAGGGCGGGGAGGTGGCCCGCCGAGAGGAGTTCGTAGTCGCCCGAGTCGAGGTCGAGGACGAGGTGGATGGAGGTGGCGAAGCCTTCTTCCCAGTCCTGCCGGAGCAGGTAGCCGTTGGCCGCCGGGAGGAAGCCGTGCGGCGGGAGCGAGCCGAGGAGGCCGCCGAAGGCGCCGGACAGCAGCAGGGCGCGGGAGCCCGCGTCCATGCCCTTGCCGGAGACGTCGGTGAGGACGACTTCGAGGGTTCGGCCGCCGTTCGTCCGGGCCGCGACCACGAAGTCGCCGGAGAAGGACTGGCCGCCGGCCGGGCGCAGCGCCATCTCGTGGTGCCAGCCGCCGGGAAGGCGGGGCAGGGCGCTCTGCACACGGATGCGTTCGCGCAGGTCGAAGAGCATCGTGCCGCCGCGCCGCCAGGGCACCCCGACGCGGGCTCTGAACTGGGCGATCAGCAGGCCGAAGAGGCCGCAGGCCGCCACCACCAGGACCGTGCCCGGGGTGACCCGGCCAGGGCCCTCGGTGTACGGGCCGAGGACGACGGACTCCACGATGAGCGCGGCGGCCGCGGCGGCGTACAGGCTGAGCAGGCTCGCGGGCCGCAGCAGCAGTCCGCCGGCCACGATCGGGAGGACCAGCGCGGAGGGCGCGCACCAGACGGGAATCGCCAGGGTGGTGAAGGCGATGGCCGGGATGGTGAGCAGCAGACCGACGAGCGCGATCCAGTCGGAGCCGTCGCCCCGGAAGTAGTCCACCCCAGATTTGCGCACGCCGTTGCGGACCCGGTGCAGCGTCCTGCGCATCCGGGCCGAATACGACTCCGCTCCCGCGACACCGGCCATTGTCCCTGGACTTTATCGATCCCCGCGCCGGTCGTGCAGGGGGACCCCCACGACATTGTGTTCGAAATCGGTTGGCCTGGGTGACGGGCCCCTGGTACGCATGGCCTATGACTACTGATCCGCGCCTCCTGAGTCCGTCCGAATGGGAGCCTTGGTCGGAGGCGATGGAGCTGGCTTTCGGCGGGGTCAGGGGCACGCTGGGCTCCGTCGACCTGCGGCGGGAGCTGACCGAGTTCGACCGCTCGCTCGGTGTCTGGGACGGGGACGTGTGTGTGGGCACGGCGGGGGCTTTCAGCTTCCGGCTCTCGGTGCCGGGTGGCGCGCTGGTGCCGGCGGCCGGGGTGACGATGGTGTCCGTGGCCGCGACACACCGGCGGCGCGGGGTGCTGACGTCGATGATGCGGCGCCAGTTGGACGACGTACGGAGCTGGGGGGAGCCGCTCGCCGTCCTGACGGCGTCCGAGCCGGAGATCTACGGGCGGTACGGCTACGGCGTCGCGACCGAGCAGCTCTCCGTGGAGATCGACACCGCGCGGGTGCGGATCGCGGTTCCGGTCGGCGGTGAGGAGATACGGCTGCGCCAGGTGCGGCCGGCCGACCCCGCCGTACGGGAGGCGTGCGAGGCGGTCTACGCCGCCGAGGTCGCGG
Source organism: Streptomyces sp. NPDC051569 (assembly GCF_044454085.1). Lineage (NCBI taxonomy): Bacteria > Bacillati > Actinomycetota > Actinomycetes > Kitasatosporales > Streptomycetaceae > Streptomyces > Streptomyces sp. NPDC051569. Next base: position 596,698 of record NZ_JBITDJ010000002.1, on the reverse strand, counting down.
CGCGGCCGGGGATGCTGGCCCGGCGGCCCGGCTGGGAGCGGATGCCCGTCGTCAACGGCGGGACGGAGCGGGACGGCATGTCGCCGCTCCAGTGCGTGCTGGCGGAGTGGGACGGCGAGATCGTCGGCTTCACGCTGTTCCGCAACAAGCCGGAGTGGGATTCCTCGGGGGCCAGGGGCGCGATCGAGCTGCAGGATCTGTACGCGCTGGACCCGGTGGCGTACGCGTCGCTGTGGCGCTTCCTCTTCGACATCGATCTGACGTCGACGCTCCGGGCGCGCAACCGGCCGGTCGACGACCCGTTCCAGTACCTGGTCTCCGATGTCCGGCGCTGCGGTCTGCGGCCCCGGGACTCGCTGCATCTGCGACTGGTGGAGGTGGGGTCGGCGCTGGAGGCCCGTACGTACCGCACGCCGCTGGATGTGGTGTTCGAGGTCGAGGACGCCTTCTGCCCCTGGAACGAGGGGCGTTGGCGGCTCACCGGCGACAGCAAGGGCGCCTCGTGTGTGCGCACCAGCGATCAGCCCGATCTGACCCTGTCCGTAAGGGAGTTGGGCGCCGCTTATCTGGGCGGGACGTCACTGACGGCGCTGGCGCGGGCCGGGCGGGTCCGGGAGATGCGGCCGGGGGCGCTGGCGGAGGTGTCCGGGGCCTTCGCGACGGATGTCGCGCCGTGGCTGCCGCACGGCTTCTGACACCCGGGGGCCGCGCGCGCTACCGCCGCTGGCAGCCGGGGCACCAGAAGAGGTTGCGGGCGGCGAGCGGCGCGGTGCGGATGTCCGTCCCGCAGAGGTGGCAGGCCATCCGCGCCCTGCGGTAGACGTACACCTCGCCGCCGTGGTCGTCGACGCGCGGCGGACGGCCCATCGCCTCGGGGGTGTGCTCGGGGCGGACGGTGTCGATGCGGTTGTTCCGTACGCCCTCGCGCATCAGCGCGACCAGGTCCGCCCAGATCCCGTCCCACTCGCGGCGGGTGAGGTCCTTGCCCGCGCGGTACGGGTCGATGCCGCCGCGGAAGAGGACCTCGGCGCGGTAGACGTTGCCGACGCCCGCGATGACCTTCTGGTCCATGAGCAGGGCGGCGACGGTCGTACGGGAGCGGGAGATCCGGGCCCACGCCTTCTCGCCGTCGCCGGGGCGCAGCGGATCGGGGCCGAGGCGGTCGTGTACCGCCCGCTTCTCCGGATCGGTGATCAGGGCGCAGGTGGTGGGGCCGCGCAGGTCCATGTAGGCGGTGTCGCCCAGGAGGCGCAGCCGGACCGTGTCGGTGGGCGGCGGGGCAGGCGTGTCACCGAAGCCGACCTTGCCGAAGAGGCCGAGGTGGATGTGGATCCAGTCGGCGTTGGTCCCTCCGGTGTCCCGGGGGCCGGCGTTTCCGGAGCCGGTGTCCGCGGAGCCGGTGTCCGCGGAGCCGGTGTCCGCGGAGCCGGTGTCCCCGAAGCCGGTGTCCCCGAAGCCGAGGAAGAGGTGCTTGCCGTGGGCGTCGACGCCGTCGAGGACCCGGCCGTCGAGCAGCGCCGCGCTGTCGGAGAACTTCCCCTGGGGGCTGCTGACCCGTACCGGCCGGCCACCGAATCGGTCGAGATGGTCGGCGGCGAGGCGGTGGATCGTATGCCCCTCGGGCACGGTGTCTCCGTACGTCGTTGATCCTGTGCCGCCGGGCCCGGGCCCGGCGGCACAGCGCGAATCGGTGTGTCAGTCCTGTCGCGGGTGGTGGGCCGGGACCGGGGGCAGCTCGTGGGACGCCTCGTACTCGGCGAGCATCTCGATGCGGCGGGCGTGGCGCTCCGCACCCGAGTACGGGGTCTTGAGGAACGTCTCGATGAAGGAGACGGCCTCGTCGCGGGTGTGCATCCGGCCGCCGACCGAGATGACGTTCGCGTCGTTGTGCTCACGGCCGAGAGCGGCGGTCTGCTCGCTCCAGGCGAGGATGGCCCGCACACCCTTGACCTTGTTCGCGGCCATCTGCTCGCCGTTGCCCGAGCCGCCGATCACGATGCCGAGGCTGCCCGCGTCGGCCGCCGTACGCTCCGCGGCGCGCAGGCAGAACGGCGGATAGTCGTCCTGGGCGTCGTAGATGTGGGGACCGCAGTCGACGGGCTCGTGGCCATGGGCGGTGAGCCACTCGACGAGGTGGTTCTTGAGTTCGAATCCGGCATGGTCTGAACCGAGATACACGCGCATGGTCCGAGTGTGGCACGCGCGCCGGGGGGTAGCGGTCAGCGGGGTCGGGGCGCCACACGGGGCGCTACCGGTCTTTCACCAGTCTTCGCGACAAGCCCTTCCGCCCTCGGGGGCCGGGCGCTTAAATGCGGTGGCTCGACACCTGAGTCCGCCGTTGACGTAAGGATTCCAGCATGTCCTCTCTGCCGACCCCTACTAAGGCAGGCGGAATCCCCAGCGAACCTGGGAATCCGCAGTCCCCGGACGGCCTTCAGGCCGGTCTCAAGAACCGTCATCTGTCCATGATCGCGATCGGCGGTGTGATCGGCGCGGGCCTGTTCGTCGGGTCGAGTTCCGGCATCGCGGCGGCCGGCCCCGCCATCCTGCTGTCGTACGCACTCGTCGGCGCGATGGTCGTACTCGTGATGCGGATGCTGGGCGAGATGGCCGCGGCGCGGCCCACTTCCGGGTCCTTCTCCGCGTACGCGGACCAGGCGCTGGGGCGCTGGGCCGGGTTCTCCATCGGCTGGCTGTACTGGTTCTTCTGGGTGGTGGTGCTGGCGGTCGAGGCGACCGCGGGCGCGAAGATCCTGGAGGGCTGGGTGCCGGCCGTACCGCAGTGGGCGTGGGCGCTGATCGTGATGGTCGTCCTGACCGCCACGAACCTGGTGTCCGTGGCGTCGTACGGCGAGTTCGAGTTCTGGTTCGCCGGCATCAAGGTCGTGGCGATCGGCGCCTTCGTCGTCATCGGTCTGCTGGCCGTCTTCGGGATCCTGCCGGGCTCGGACAACCCGGGCGCGGGCTTCGCGCATCTCACCGACGCCGGCGGATTCTTCCCCGAGGGACCCGGAGCGATCCTGACCGGTGTCCTGATGGTCGTCTTCTCCTTCATGGGCAGCGAGATCGTCACGCTCGCCGCCGGCGAGTCCGCCGATCCGCAGCGGGCCGTGTCCAAGGCAACGAACAGCGTGATCTGGCGGATCGGCGTCTTCTACCTCGGCTCGATCTTCATCGTGCTGACGCTGCTCCCGTGGAACGACCCGTCGATCGTCAAGGACGGGTCGTACGTCGCGTCCCTGAACTCGATCGGCATCCCGCACGCCGGCCAGGTCATGAACGTCATCGTGCTGACAGCCGTCCTGTCCTGCCTGAACTCGGGCCTCTACACCGCGTCCCGGATGGCCTTCTCGCTCGGCCGGCGCGGCGACGCGCCCCAGGCCTTCGCCCGGACCAACGCGCGGGGGGTACCGCAGGCCGCGATCCTCGCCTCCGTGCTCTTCGGCTTCGTCGCCGTCTTCTTCAACTACAAGTGGCCCGACACGGTCTTCGCGTTCCTGCTGAACTCGTCGGGGGCCGTGGCGCTCTTCGTCTGGCTGGTCATCTGCTTCACGCAGCTGCGGATGCGCGGGATCATCCTGCGCGAGACACCGGAGAAGCTGGTCGTGCGGATGTGGCTCTTCCCGTATCTGACGTGGGCGACGATCGCGATGATCTCGTTCGTCCTCGTCTACATGCTCACCGACGACGCCGGGCGGGAGCAGGTGCTGCTGTCGCTGCTGGTGGCGGCGATCGTGGTCGGGATCGCGCTGGTCCGGGACGCGCGCGAGCGGCGCGTCAAGGGCGGGGCGGAGACGTACGACAAGGCCGGCGTCTGACGCCTGATGCCTAATGCCTGATGCCTGATGCCTGATGCCTGACGGTGACCGGCACGGCCGGGGTGGCCCGGAAACAGGTCGAGGACCTCGCACGCGCGAGGTCCTCGACCTGTTTCTGAAGCCCAACGGCCTGACGTGCGGTCAGCCGCGGCGGCCGAGCAGCTTCCAGGTGGTGGGCAGCGCGCCCATCGCCAGAGCCGCCTTGAGCGCGTCGCCGAGCAGGAAGGGCACCAGGCCGGCGGCGACCGCCGCGCTCAGGGACATGCCGGTGGACACGGCGAGGTAGGGGACGCCGACCGCGTAGATGAGCGCGGAGCCGAGCACCATCGTCCCGGCCGTACGCAGCACCGAACGGTCACCGCCGCGCCGGGCCAGCTCGCCGACCAGCGTGGCGGCGAGCAGCATGCCCAGGAGGTAGCCGAAGGAGGCGCCGCCCGCGCCGGAGGTGCCGCCCGCGAACCACGGCACGCCGGCCATGCCGACCAGGGTGTACAGGCCGAGCGAGGCGAAGCCGCGGCGGGCGCCGAGCGCGCTGCCGACGAGCAGCGCGGCGAAGGTCTGACCGGTGACGGGGACCGGGGAGCCGGGGACCGGTACGGAGAGCTGCGCCGCGAGGCCGGTGAGCACGGCGCCGCCGAGCACCAGGGCTATGTCCCGGGTGCGGGTGGCGGGGAGCAGATCGGCGAGGACCGCTCCGGTACGGGGGGCTGCGGCAGCAGTACTCATGGGGGACTCCGCGGTCGTGAGAGGCGTGAGGGCAGTTCGGGACAGCCCGACGTTAACCCACCCATCTGGCCCTGATCACCGTCAGTCATCGACAAAGCGGAGGTCAGCGCGTTGTCGGAGGTGTCACATCGACCACGCACGCCGTCTTGCTATCGACACGCATATGCATATAGTGCGCAACAAGCCCTCATGGTCGTCTTCTCACCCTTCTCGTGCGGGCGGAAGGACGAAGGGCCCCCGCGAGGACATGACTCGCGGGGGCCCTTCCCTGTCCGGACCGATCAGCGCGACCGATCAGCGGATCGGGTCAGCGGATCGGGTCAGCGGATCGGGGTCAGCGGATCGGGGTCAGCGGATCGGGGTCAGTCGAAGATCGGACCCTGGGTGCGGGTGCGCTTGATCTCGTAGAAGCCCGGGATCGACGCCACCAGCAGCGTGCCGTCCCAGAGCTTGCCCGCCTGCTCGCCCTTGGGGGCCGGGGTGACGACCGGGCCGAAGAAGGCGACCTGCTCGCCGTCCGCGCCGGGGACGGCGATGACCGGGGTGCCGACCTCCTGGCCGACCTTGTCGATGCCCTCCTGGTGGGAGGCGCGCAGCTCGGTGTCGAACGCGTCGGAGTCCGCGTAATCGATCAGGTCGGCGGGCAGCCCGACCTCGTCCAGGGCGGCGACGACCGCCTCGCGCTCCGGTCCCTGGCCCTCGTTGTGGATGCGGGTGCCGAGCGCGGTGTACAGCTTGCCCACGACCTCGTCACCGTGCTTCTGCTGCGCGGCGATGACCACGCGGACCGGGCCCCATGCCTTGGCCATCAGGTCGCGGTACTTCTCCGGCATCTCGTCCAGCCGAGCCTCGTTGAGGACGGCCAGACTCATGACGTGCCAGCGGACGTCGATGTCACGGACCTTCTCCACTTCGAGGACCCAACGGGAGGTCATCCACGCCCAGGGGCACAGCGGATCGAACCAGAAGTCGACGGGGGTCTTCTCGGACATGACTCTCCTCATTGCGAGCTCATAGCGAGTGAAGATGCACCTCATTCTGTCAACGTCCCGGGGTGGCGGCACCATTCCCGGATATCCCCTGTCGGTGGCACATGGGAGGATCACTCCTGTTTCGAACGAGCCACGAAGGAGTGAGCGTGCCCGGAGAGAATCTGTCCCGCGACGAGGCCCAGGAGCGGGCCGGCCTGCTGTCCGTAGACGGGTACGAGGTCTTCCTCGACCTGCGCTCGGCGGTCGGTGAGGAGCCGGACGGGCCGCGCACGTTCCGCTCGGTGACCACGATCCGGTTCCGCTGCGCGGAGCCGGGGGCGGCCGGTTTCGCCGATCTGATCGCGCCGGGCGTCAGCTCCGTGACGCTGAACGGGCACGACCTCGACCCCGCCGCCGTGTTCGACGGCTCGCGTATCACGCTGGCGGACCTCCGGGCGGAGAACGTGCTGGTGGTGGACGCGCGGTGCGCGTACAGCCGGACCGGCGAGGGCATGCACCGCTTCGTCGACCCGGAGGACGGCGAGGTCTACCTCTACACGCAGTACGAGCCGGCCGACGCCCGCCGCGTCTTCGCCAACTTCGAGCAGCCCGACCTGAAGGCTCCGTACCGCTTCGAGGTGACGGCGCCCGAGGGCTGGCGCGTCTGGAGCAACGGCGAGGGCGCCCTCGGCGAGGACGGGGTGTGGCGGTTCGCGGAGACGAAGCCGATCTCGACGTACATCACCGCCGTCGCCGCCGGCCCGTACCACTACGTCACGGACTCCTACCGCCGGACGTTCGACGACGGCACGGTGCTGGAGATCCCGCTCGGCGCGATGTGCCGTAAGGGGCTCGCCCGGCACTTCGACGCGGACGACATCTTCCTGCTCACCAAGCAGGGTCTCGACTTCTTCCACGACAACTTCGACTACCCGTACCCCTTCGGGAAGTACGACCAGGCGTTCGTCCCCGAGTACAACCTCGGCGCCATGGAGAACCCGGGCCTGGTCACCTTCCGCGAGGAGTACATCTTCCGCGGCAATGTGACGGAGGCGTCGTACGAGCGCCGGGCGAACGTCATCCTGCACGAGATGGCGCACATGTGGTTCGGCGACCTGGTCACCATGCGGTGGTGGAACGACCTCTGGCTGAAGGAGTCCTTCGCCGAGTTCATGGGGTCCTTCTCGATGGTGGAGGCCACCCGCTTCACCAACGGCTGGACCACCTTCGCCAACAACCGCAAGGCGTGGGCCTACCGCGCCGACCAGCTCCCGTCCACCCACCCCGTCACGGCCGACATCCGTGACCTGGAGGACGCCAAGCTGAACTTCGACGGCATCACGTACGCCAAGGGCGCGTCGGTGCTGAAGCAGCTGGTCGCGTACGTCGGCCGGGACGCGTTCCTGGAGGGCGCCCGGCGCTACTTCACGGCACACGCGTACGGCAACACCCAGCTGGGCGACCTTCTCGGGGCCCTGGAGGAGACCTCCGGACGGGACATGGCCGGCTGGTCGCGCTCCTGGCTCCAGACGGCCGGGGTCAACTCCCTCACCCCTCAGGTGCTGTACGACGCGCAGGACCGGATCACCGAGCTGGCCGTGGTGCAGGACGCCCCGGAGTCGCACCCGGAGCTGCGCCCGCACCGGGTCGCCATCGGCCTCTACCGGCGTACCTCCGAGGGCGATCTCGTACGGTACGCGCGGGCCGAGACGGATGTCGCCGGGCCGCGCACGGTCGTGACCGAGCTGGCCGGGGCCGAGCGACCGGAGCTGGTCCTGGTCAACGACGACGACCTGACGTACTGCAAGATCCGCTTCGACGCGGCCTCGCTGGACACCCTCCGCGCGCACCTCGGTGATCTCACCGACCCGCTGGCGCGCGCGCTGTGCTGGTCCGCGCTGTGGAACCTGACCCGGGACGCGCTCATGCCGGCCCGGGACTTCATCGCCCTGGTGCTCGCCCACGCGGGCCGCGAGAGCGACATCGGCGTGCTCCAGATGCTGCACGCCTGGACGCGCTCCGCGCTCACCCACTACGCCGCGCCGCAGTGGCGCGCGGAGGGCGGGCGGCTGCTGGCCGAGGGTGCGCTGCGTGAGCTGCGGACGGCCGCGCCGGGCAGCCAGCACCAGCTGACCTGGACCCGCTTCTTCGCCTCGGTGGCGGCGACGGACGCGGACTTCCAGCTGCTGCGGGGCCTGCTGGACGGTACGGCGAAGGTCGACGGTCTGGAGGTCGACCAGGAGCTGCGCTGGGCCTTCCTGGAGCCGCTGGCCGCGCACGGGATCGCGGACGAGTCGGCGATCGGAGCCGAGCTGGCCAGGGACGACACGGCGTCGGGCAGGCGCCACCAGGTGCGCTGTCTGGCGGCCCGGCCGTCGGCGGCGGTCAAGGCGCAGGCCTGGGCGCAGGTCGTCGAGTCGGACGCGCTGTCGAACGCGCTGGTGGAGGCGACCATCTCCGGTTTCGTCCAGCCCGGACAGCGGGAGCTGATCGCCCCCTACGCGACGACGTACTTCGAGGTCATCGAGCGGGTGTGGGCGGAGCGTTCGATCCAGATCGGCATGGATGTGGTGAAGGGGCTGTTCCCGGGGCTCCAGGACGACCGGTCGACGCTGGACGCGACGGAGGCGTGGCTCGCCGCGCATCCGGACGCCGCTCCGGCGCTGCGCAGGCTGGTGCTGGAGGCCGGGGACGACCTGGCGCGGACGCTGCGCGGGCAGGAGTGCGACGCGGCGGCGGCCGGCTGACCCCTCCCCGTCCGGCGGCCGTTCGGGGCCGGTCAGGACCTGTTCAGGTCTGTTCGGGGCCTGTTCGGGTCCTGTTCAGGGCTGTTCGGGGACCTGAGCGGTCCGCCGTCGCGGCGCCTCTCCTGATCGGCAGTCGAACGTCCGTACTTTAGGACGAGGTTGTCCAGATTTGTCGACGAAATTGTTACAGGGGTTGAGAGCGCCCGGGTGGTGGGGAGATCCGGGTCATGAACAACAACACGCCGGTCACCCCCCGCCCCCTCAACCACCTCTCCCACGACGCGCGGCGCCGCCTGGTCTCGGCGGCGCAGCTGCGTGAGCACGGCGTCTCGGCGGGCCGGGCCGCCGCGCAGTGCCGGCCCGGCGGCCCCTGGCAGCAAGTGCTGCCGGGGGTCTACCTGTTGCGCCAGGGGCCGCCGACGAGCGAGGAGCGGCTGCACGCCGCGCTGCTGTACGCGGGGCGGCCGGGTGCCGAGAGCGGCGCGGAGGTGCCCGCGCAGCCGGGACCGGCCTCTCCCCCGGCGCCGGGCTCCCCGTACGGCGGTGTGATGATCACCGGGCTCGCGGCGCTCGCGCTGTACGGCTTCTCGGCCACTCCCCCGCTGCTGTCGCTGGACCGGATCGACGTGCTCGTACCGCACACCCGGCGGCTGCGCTCCACGGGCTGCGCCCGGCTGATCCGCACCCATGGCCTGCCCCGGCCCGAGGAAGTCACCGGGGTGCCGGTGGCGCCCGTGGCCCGGGCGGTGGCCGACGCGGTCGCCGAGCTGTCGGACGCCGAGGCCGTACGCGCGCTGCTGACCGAGGCGGTGCGCGCCGGGCACTGCGAGCCGGTCGCGGTGGTCCAGGAGCTGACCGAGGCCAGGCTGCTGGGCCGGCCGCAGGTGGCGGACGCGGTGGACGCGCTGCTCGCCGAGGGAAGATCGCTGTCCGAGCGGCGGCTGTACGAGATGGTGCGGACGTACGACCTGCCGGAGCCGGTCTGGAACGTCGAGCTGCGGCGGCCCGACGGGCCGACGCTGGCCGGGGTGGACGCCTACTGGCCGGAGCAGGCGGTCGCCGTCGAGCTGGACACCCGGGCGCCCCGGCAGGACGAACGGCGGGACGAGCGGGAGCACGACGAGACGGTGTGGTCGGAGTACGTCCGCCGGCGGGAGCAGCTGGAGCGGCTGGGGATCACCGTCGTCCACCTCACGCCCAGGAAGCTGCGCGAGGCCATGGAGCAGCAGGCGACGGTGGTCCGTACGGCCCTGATGACGGCGGACGACCGGGAACCGGCGGCGTATGTGATCGTCCTGCCGAGGTGAGCGACCGGCCCCGGGCGGGCCGGGGCAGGTCGGGCGGCCGTGGTGCCACGGCCGCCCGGACCGACCACTTTCAGCCATTTCCGGCCCCGGCGGGGGCGGTGTCACGGGCGGGCGGTGTCAGGAGCTGGTGATGTCACGGGCGGGCGGTGTCAGGAGCTGGTGATGTCACGGGCGGGCGGTGTCAGGAGCTGGTGATGTCACGGGCGGGCGGTGTCACAGGGCGAACCGCTGGCAGGCGAGCAGCGTACGGGCCTGGACGTTGACGTAGTTGCCGTACTGCGTCAGCGCGGTCAGCTGGCCGGGGGTGAGCCAGTGGTAGTCCGGCGGCGGATCCAGGGGGACTTCCTCCTCGCTCGCCTCGACGATCAGGTAGCGGCTCTCGGCGTTCAGGAACCGGCCGCCCTCCTCGGAGTGGATGGCCTCGTAGCGGATCCGGGCGGGGTCCGCATGCCGGACGAGGTCCAGGAAGCGCGGCTGCCGCTCCCGGGGCAGATGGGCGTAGTTGCCGGGGACGCACTGGACGGTGGGGCCCAGCTCGACCGACTGGAGGATTCCGCCTTCCGCCTTGGCATGCGCCAGGAGGTGCGGCACGCCGCCGATCCGCCGGGTCAGGAAGGCCGTGATACCGAGGCCCACCGGTTCGAACAGCGGCTGGGTCCAGCTGGCCACCTCGCGGCTGTCGGCCCGCACGGAGACGGCCATGACGCTGAAGTACCGGCCGCCGTCGTGGTCGATGGACGTGGCACCGCGCGTCCAGCCGGGCAGCTCTTTCAGCGGGACACGGTTCGCCCGGATCTGCCGGGTCGCCCGCTGCGCGGTGAGCCAGGAGAGGACTTCGGCGTCGGAGTGCAGCGCCCGGGGCTCGTCGCCGCCGAAGGGGGCGCACGACAGGACCGTACGGGAGTCCATGTTGACCAGGTTGTCGCGGCGCATGAGTTCGCCGATCTGGCCGAGGGTCAGCCAGCGGAAGTCATCGTCCGGCGGAACGTTTCCCCGGGCCTCGACGATCATGTTGCGGTTGCCCTTGTGGAGGAACCACGAGCCGTGCTCCGACTGGATCACATCGGCGAGCACGGTGCCCCGCTCCGGCCGTGTGAAGTACTCGATGTACGTGACGCCCGCGCCCCGGTGGGCGCCGGTGTAGTTGCTGCGGGTCGCCTGCACGGTGGGCGAGAGCTGGAGCAGATTGGGGTTGCCCGGCTCCATCTTGGCCTGCATCAGGAGATGCGGGACGCCGTCGAACTCCTTGACGAGGATGCCGAGGATGCCGACCTCCGGCTGCCGGATGATCGGCTGGTGCCACTCCTCGACCGGGCCGTCCTCGCAGCTGACATGCAGCCCCTCGACGGAGAAGAACCGCCCGCTCGCGTGGCCGAGATTCCCGGTGTCCGGACTGAACGACCAGCCGCGCAGCTCGTCGAACGGGATCCGGTCGACGCGGAAGCGGTGGGCCGCGCGCCGCTCGGCGAGCCAGTCCATGACGTCGCCGGTGGGCAGCTGGGTGCCGTATCTGTCCCTGGCCGACCGGGCGATGCGGGGGGCCGTCAGCGTGTCCGTACGCTCCGCGAGCTTCATGCCGCCCCCTCGCGCGCGACGCGCTCCAGCTCGCCGACGACGGCGGAGGGCGCCGGCATGTCCGCGACCGCCCGCGCCAGCCTCCGGGCCGCCTGTCCGTAGGAGGGGTCCTCCAGTACGGCTTCCAGGGCCTTGCGCAGCTGTCGCGGATCGTCCTGCCGGGGAGCGTCGTCGAGGGTGATGCCCGCGCCCGAGGAGGCCAGTTGGTCCCCGTAACCGAAGGTGTCCGCGATCTGCGGCAGGGCGAGCTGCGGCAGCCCGGCGCAAGTGCTGGTCATACCGGTGCCGTTGCCGCCATGGTGCACCACCGCGTCGCAGGTGGGCAGGAGGAGGTGCAGCGGTACCGGCTCGATCAGCCGGACGGCGCGCGGCACCGGGCCGAGTTCCTCGCGGTGGCGCTCGTCCACGGTCGCGAGCACCTCCATGTCCCGCAGGCCGTCGAAGGCGCGCAGGACGTTCCGGAGCAGCGGCACACCGTTGGCGCTCAGCGTGTGGGACCCGAGCGAGACGGCGACCCGGCGCTTCACCGGACGGGCGGCCCCCTCGTCCCGCAGCCACTCGGGCAGCACGCCGTTGCCGTTGTACGGGACGTACCGCAGGGGGATGGCCGGGGCGAGGCCGGGCAGCTGCAGGCCGGCCGGGCAGGGGTCGAGGATGACCGACGCTTCGGGCAGGTCCCGCAGCCCGAGTCCCTCGTACAGGCCCCGCAGCGCGATGCGGGCGCCCGTCCTGACCGGTTCGGACACCGGATCGACGCCGTACCGGTGGTGCGCGACGGGTATGCCCAGCGCGGCTCCGACGATCAGGGCGTTGCACTCCGACACGTCGGCCAGGATCAGGTCGGGGCGGTAGGCCGTCGCCAGCTTCAGGTACGCGGGCAGGACGTCCTCGCTGTGCCGCTGCCAGACGGGCGGGAAGACGCTCATGATCTCGGGCGTCCACCGGCCCATCCACTGCAGGGGCCGCAGGCCGGGGCGGGTCAGTTCGAGAACGGAGTCGTTGATGCCGGCGCGCTCCCCGACGCGTACGGCGTTCAGCCCTGCCTGACCGACCGCCGGCAGCACGTCCGGCTGGCCGGCCACCAGGATGTCGTGCCCGGCGGCGCGTATCGCCCAGGCGAGCGGCACCATGGGCATGAAATGGGTGGCGGAGGGGCTGGGGATCATCAGGACACGCACGGCTGCTCCAATTTCTTGTAATGCGCCTGGCATTCGGCATAGGTCGGCAGCAGTCCGGCGGCCACCGCCTCGTCGAGACCCGGAGCGGCCCGGTCCTTGTCGGACATCACCGGCTCGGAGGTCAGGTTCCACGGAATTCCGAGTTGTGGGTCGAGGGCGTTCACATCGATCATCGTGCCGGGCACGTATTCGGTCGAGCAGATGTAATTCATGCAGACGTCGTCGGTCAGCGCGAGAAAAGCGTGCCCGATCCCTTCCGACATGAGGACCGAGACGCCCGTCGACTCGTCCTGCTCCGTGATCTCGTACTCCCCGAAGGTCGGCGAGCCCACCCGCAGGTCGACGGCGACATCGAGTGCGGCGCCCCGGACACAGGTGACCAGCTTCTCCTGGCCGGGCGGCAGCGCGGTCGCGTGGATGCCGCGCAGGGTGCCCCGCCGCGAGACCGAGTAATTGACCTGCCCGACCGGGAACGGGCGGCCGAGGATGTCACCCAGCGCATCGGCTCTGAACGCCTCGTAGAAGCGCCCCCTGCCGTCCGGGATATGTCCCGGCTCTATCCGGTAGGCACCGGGCAGCCTGAGTTCGGTCACTTTTCCCTGGTGTACGAAGCTCACGAGAAGCCAATCGGTAGATCAATCGCTGAACAACCTCTGAGCAGCTGAACAACCTTTAAATTTCTGTACGAACGGCCGTGGCGGCCACCTGCTCGACAAGCGCGGCCACCCTTTCGGAATAGGCCCCGGCGCTCGCGTCGTCCGCCGCCGGATCCCCGTGCACCGACCTGATGAACGCGTCGACGCTCCGGGTGAATTGATCGTCGGGCGGCAGGGTGATCTCTTCCCGGTGGTCCTGACGGTCCAGCTGAAGCACCGGCTGCCAGGACGGCGGCGGGGTGAAGGCCCGGTCCAGACTCAGCGATCCGGCGGCGCCGAAGATCGCGTAGCGGGACCGGTAGGCGTGCTCCATCCCGAACGACAGCTGCGCGGGGACGCCCGCGGGCGTCACGAGCAGGACGCTTCCCGACCGTACGACCCCGTCCCGCACCGCGCGCAGCGTCGCACCGGCCACCGTCAGGTCGGGGCCGAGGAAGTGCAGGGCGGCGCGGAGTGGATAGAACCCCATGTCGAGCAGGGCGCCGCCACCGAGGTCGGGCCGGTTGCGGATGTCGCCGTCCCCTTTCGGCGGGATGGTGAACGCCGCCTCGAAACGCCGGACTTCGCCGATGGCGCCCTCGGCGACGAGGCGGGCGACGGTGGCGTGCTGGGTGTGCTGGAGGAACATGGCGTTCTCCCGCAGCACCAGCCCGCGCTCGCGAGCGGCCCGCAGCAGCCGCTCGGTGTCGGCCCGCCGGGCGGACAGCGGCTTCTCGGCGAAGACGTGTTTGCCCGCGGCGAGCGCTCGCTCGACCCACTCCGCCTGGAGCATCGCGGGCAGCGGGATGTAGACGGCCTCCACGCCGGGGTGGGCGAGAAGTGCGTCGTAACCGGCGATCGCCGCGCCGCCGAAGCGGTCGGCGAACCGCCGCGCCTTGACCTCGGTACGGCTGGCGCTGGCGACCAGCCGTGTGCCGGGGTGACCGACGAGGGCGGGGACCGTGCGGCGCCAGGCGATGTCGGCGCAGCCGAGTACGCCGATGCCGAGCGGGGCGCGCGAGGGTGACGCTGGGGTCACGGGGATTCCTTCCGTACGAGCTGGACGGGTGGGTTCCGATTGCCCGTTCCGGTCGCTCACTTGCCCGAAAGGCCTCTCAGCACACCCGTTTCGCCCGTTCGCCCGCTACTCCTGGGGAAACCCCTAAGACGTGTCGCGAAAGTGGCGCCGTCCCGGCGGGAGGTCCTAGGGAAAATCTGGACGGCCCCGTCCTAAGGTGCCGCTCGACCTCCCCCACGAACGACCCTCCCCCCATGAACGAAGCGAGATGATCGCCTGTGAGCACGGAAGCCGTCCAGGACACGCCACCGCCCGCCCCGGAGGGCGCGGCCGGCGCTTCGTCCCCGGACGCGGGAGACGCCGGGTACAGCAAGGACCTGAAGTCCCGCCACATCAACATGATCGCGATCGGTGGCGCGATCGGAACCGGCCTCTTCCTGGGCGCCGGCGGCCGGCTGGCCTCCGCCGGGCCCGCCCTGGCGCTGGCCTACGCGGTCTGCGGCCTCTTCGCCTTCTTCGTCGTACGGGCCCTCGGCGAGCTGGTGCTGCACCGGCCGTCCTCCGGTTCGTTCGTCTCCTACGCCCGTGAGTTCCTGGGCGAGAAGGGCGCGTACGCGGCCGGCTGGATGTACGTGGTGAACTGGGCGACCACGGGGATCGCCGACATCACGGCGGTCGCCCTGTACGCCCATTACTGGGGCATGTTCACCGACATCCCGCAGTGGGTGCTGGCCCTGGTCGCGCTGGCCGTCGTGCTCAGCGTGAACCTGATCTCGGTGAAGCTCTTCGGCGAGATGGAGTTCTGGTTCGCGATCATCAAGATCGCCGCGCTCGTCGCCTTCATGGCGATCGGCATCTTCCTGCTGGCCACCCAGCACCCGGTGGACGGGCAGGCGCCCGGCCTCGATGTCATCGGCGACCACGGCGGCTTCTTCCCGTCCGGCCTGCTGCCGGTCGTCCTGGTCCTCCAGGGCGTCGTCTTCGCCTACGCGGCCGTCGAGCTGATCGGGGTCACGGCGGGCGAGACCGCCGAGCCGCACAAGGTCGTGCCGCGCGCGGTGAACTCGATCATGTGGCGCGTCATGGTCTTCTACGTCGGCTCGGTGGTGCTGCTCGCGCTGCTGATCCCGTACGACGGTTACTCCGCCTCGGAGAGCCCCTTCGTCACCGTGCTCTCCAGGATCGGCGTGCCGGCGGCCGGTGACGTGATGAACCTGGTGGTCCTCACCGCCGCGATGTCGAGCCTCAACTCCGGTCTCTACTCGACCGGCCGCATCCTGCGTTCCATGGCGATGGCCGGTTCGGCACCGAGGTGGACCGGGCTGATGAACCGCCACCAGGTGCCCTACTCGGGGATCCTGCTGACGGCGGGCTTCTGCGTGCTCGGCGTCGGGCTGAACTACGTCGTGCCGGGTGAGGCGTTCGAGATCGTGCTGAACATCGCCGCACTCGGGGTGATCAGCACCTGGGGCATCATCATGCTCTGCCATCTGGCCTTCGTCCGGCGGGCCCGGGAGGGCCGCGTGCGCCGTCCCTCGTACCAGCTGCCGGGATCGCCGTTCACCGAGCTGGCCACGCTCGCCTTCCTGGCCGGTGTGATCGTGCTGATGTGGGCCGACGGTGACGTGGGCCGCCGTACGGTCATGCTCATCCCGGTCATCGGCGCCGCGCTGGTCGCGGGCTGGTTCGGGGTGCGCGGGCGGGTGCGCGCCACAGCGGCCGAGGCGAGGCGGGCGGACCGGGGCTGACCGCGACCGACCCCGACTGACCGGAAACGACAGAAGACGTCCGGGCTTACCCGGAAGCAGTGTCGGCGGTGTTACCGGAAGTGGATCTTCCGGTAACACCGCCGTAGCGTCTTTCCCGATTTTCGCCCGGTTGGTTCCCGATGGCGCGAGTCGAGCACTGGCGGATGTACGCCATGACCGAAACTCGTCCCGGACAACACTCCACAAAACCCTGTCACTTGCGCAAAGGTGAGCGGTCATCCGGTACCGATTTCCGGACTGTCTCTTTCACCAACAGGGATGCTGATGACCTCCGAATCCGAGAGCTCCATATCCGGGCCGAGACGCGTGGCCAGGATCGCGGCAGCCGCCGGCCTGGTGGCCGCGCTGGTCGCCTCCGGCGCGGTGCCCGCCTTCTCCGCGACGGGCGCCGCCGACCCGGCCGCCTCCGCCCCGGTCAAGTCGTCCGCCGACAAGCTCGGTGCGGCCGACGCCGACCTGCTCGCCAAGGCCAAGGCCACGGGCGAGAAGACCGTCACGATGATGGTCGCCACCGCCCCCGGGGCGACCGCGCAGGTGGCCGGTCAGCTGGGCGCCGTCGAGGGCGCCACGGTCGGCCAGACGTACGACAAGCTCGGCTACGTACGGGCCACGCTCCCCACCGCCAAGGCGGACGCCGCGATCAAGGCGGCCCAGAAGCTCTCCTCCGTCCACGGCATCGATCTCAAGCAGGAGATCAAGCTGGACGACCCGACGCCCGCGGCGGACACGGTCCGCTCGAAGGGCGCCAAGGCGGCCACGAGCACGGCCGCCAAGAAGTACCCGGGTCCCGACAAGAAGACCGCGGCGAAGAACCCGTACAACCCGTCCTTCGAGACGGGCGCCGTGGAGTTCGTCAAGGAACACCCCAAGTGGGACGGCCGCGACGTCACCATCGGCATCCTGGACTCGGGCGTCGACCTGGGCCACCCGGCGCTGCAGAAGACGACCACCGGCGAACGCAAGATCGTCGACTGGGTGACCGCCACCGACCCGGTGTCCGACGGCGACGGCACCTGGCTGCGGATGAACAGCGCCGTGAGCGGCCCGACGTTCACCGCCGCCGGCCGCACCTGGAAGGCCCCGGCGGGCTCGTACCAGTTCAGCACGTTCGCCGAGAAGGCGACCATCGGCGGCGACATGGCCGGTGACCTGAACCGCGACGGCGACACCACCGACGTCTGGGGCGTGCTCTACGACCCGGCGAGCGGCACCGTCCGCGTCGATCTCGACAACAACGGCGACTTCGGCGACGACACCGCGATGAAGCCGTACAAGAAGGGCTTCCAGATCGGCTACTTCGGGAAGGACGACCCGAAGACCACGATCGTCGAGCGCATTCCGTTCGTCGTCGAGATCCGCAAGAACGTCGTCTACAACGGGTCCGGCGCCACGTCCGACTACGTCAACATCGGCGTCATCCAGGGCGAGCACGGCACGCACGTGGCCGGCATCACCGCCGCCAACGGCCTCTTCGGCGGCAAGATGAACGGCGCCGCTCCCGGCGCCAAGCTGGTGTCCTCCCGCGCCTGCACCTGGAGCGGCGGCTGCACCAACATCGCGCTGACCGAGGGCATGATCGACCTGGTCACCAACCGCGGCGTGGACATCATCAACATGTCCATCGGCGGCCTGCCCGCGCTGAACGACGGCAACAACGCGCGGTCCGAGCTGTACACCCGGCTCATCGACACGTACGGCGTCCAGCTGGTGATCTCGGCCGGCAACAGCGGCCCCGGCGTCAACACCATCGGTGACCCCGGCCTGGCCGACAAGGTCATCTCCGTCGCCGCGTCCATCTCCAAGGACACCTGGGCCGCCAACTACGGCTCCGGCGTGGCGAAGAAGTACGCGCTGCTGCCCTTCTCCTCCACCGGTCCCCGCGAGGACGGCGGTTTCACGCCGACCCTCACGGCCCCCGGCGCGGCCATCAACTCCACCCAGACCTGGCTGGAGGGCAGTCCGGTCGCCGAAGCGGGCTACCAGCTGCCGCCCGGCTACTCCATGCTCCAGGGCACCTCGATGGCCTCACCGCAGGCCGCGGGCGCGAGTGCGCTGCTGATCTCCGCCGCCAAGGCGAAGCGCATCAACCTCACCCCGGCGAATCTCCGGACGGCGCTCACCAGCACCGCCACCAAGATCCCCGGCGTGCAGGCGCACGAGCAGGGCGCGGGCCTGATCGACATCCTGGGCGCGTGGAAGTCCATCAAGCGCGGCGGCGCCGTCGCCCACGACTACACGGTCAAGGCGCCGGTCGACACCGCGATCGACGAGTTCCTGAAGACCCCCGGCTTCGGCACCGGTCTCTACGACCGTGAGGGCGGCCTCCAGGCCGGCAAGAGCAGGACGTACGACGTCACCATCACCCGGACCACCGGCGCCAAGGGCGCGCTGCAGCACCGGCTGAGCTGGAAGTACAACGACGGCACCTTCCGACTGCTCGGCGGCGACAAGGTCAAGCTCCCGCTGAACCAGCCGGTCACCGTCACCGTCCAGGCCAAGCCCGGCTCGGCCGGCGTGCACAG
The DNA here is from genome assembly GCF_044454085.1 of Streptomyces sp. NPDC051569. Classification (NCBI taxonomy): domain Bacteria; kingdom Bacillati; phylum Actinomycetota; class Actinomycetes; order Kitasatosporales; family Streptomycetaceae; genus Streptomyces; species Streptomyces sp. NPDC051569. Next base: position 578,432 of record NZ_JBITDJ010000002.1, on the reverse strand, counting down.
CGCCATCCTGGAGGCGGACGACCGCGCCACGGAGGGTGTGGACAAGCAGATCCTCGCCACCGTGATCGCCTCGAAGGCACTGGCGAAGCCCTCGTACGCCTTCTCGGCGTCCGGTTCGGTGCAGCGCAACAGCTCGCAGTCGTACTTCCTCACCGTGCCGCAGGGTGCGAAGACCCTGGAGGTGGCGCTCGGCGGGCTCGCCAAGGACAGCCAGACCAGGTTCATCTCCATCCACCCGTACGGCGTAGCGGTCGAGGACAGCTCGACGACGTTCTGCTACCCGAACTACACGAACCCCGCCAACACCTGCCGCCCGGACCTGCGCTCCTACGTGGACCCGCAGCCCGGCGTCTGGGAGATCGAGGTCGAGTCGCGCCGCACGTCGCCGCTGCTCGACAACAAGTACACGCTGGAGGCGTCACTGCTCGGCGTCACCTTCGACCCGGCGGTCACCACGATCCCCGCGGCGAAGATCGGCACCCCGGCGCCGGTGTCCTGGAAGGTCACCAACGGCTTCGCGGCCCTCGACGGCACGCTCAGCGGCGGCTCGCTGGGCTCGGCGAAGGTCGAGCGCCCGACGATCAAGGAAGGCGAGCAGCAGCAGAAGACCGTCACCATCGGTGCGGGAGTCGAGCGGCTGGACATCGCCATCGGCGGTACCGCCGACACCGGCGCCGACCTGGACCTCGCGGTCTACACGTCGGCCGGTGTCCTGGTCGGCCAGTCGGCGGACGCGGACTCGGAGGAGGCCGTCAGCATCACCAACCCGGCCGCCGGTACGTACATCGTCGTCATCGACGGCTACGGGGTCCCGACCGGGGCCACGGCCTTCGACTACCGCGATGTGTACTACTCGGCTTCGCTCGGCACGATCAAGGCCGACGGCTCGAAGCCGGTGAAGCTCGCCTCCGGTGCGTCGGCGCAGGTCTCGGCCGAGGTAGTGGTGGCCGGCGCGGCCCCGGCGGGCCGGCAGTTCTTCGGTGAGGTGAAACTGCTGAACGCGCGCGGCACGGCCGCGGGCACCGGCAGTGTCGTCATCGGGAGCGTCACGCCGTAACCGCACGGAACCAACGGGAAGGGGCGGGCGTCCGTACGGGCGACCGCCCCTTCTCGCGTCCCGCCCCGCCGTCCGCCCTGCCGCCGTGCGCCGTCCTGTGACGCGTACGGGACCGCCCCGTCCGCCGGCCCACGCCGGTCGGACCGTGCTGGTCGGACCGTGCTGATCGGACCATGGATTGGGCAATGGATTGGACAAGGCGGCCGTGGTCATACGCATGATGGTCCGGTCACCGCGCCGCAACCGCATATCCGCAGGTACGTACGGAGGAGTCCCCGTGAAGGTCGGAATCGTCGGAGCCACCGGTCAGGTCGGCACAGTCATGCGCAGCATCCTGGCCGAGCGGAGCTTCCCCGTCACCGAGCTGCGGCTCTTCGCCTCCGCGCGGTCCGCCGGCTCCACGATCGACTGGCAGGGGAACCCGGTCACGGTCGAGGAGGCGTCCACGGCCGACTACTCCGGCCTCGACATCGTGCTCTTCTCCGCCGGTGGCGCCACCTCGAAGGCCCTCGCCGAGAAGGTCGCCGCGCAGGGCGCCGTCGTGATCGACAACTCCTCCGCCTGGCGCCGTGACCCCGAGGTCCCCCTCGTCGTCTCGGAGGTCAACCCGCACGCGGTCAAGGACCGCCCGAAGGGCATCATCGCCAACCCGAACTGCACGACGATGGCCGCCATGCCCGTGCTGCGCCCGCTGCACGAGGAGGCCGGGCTGACCGCGCTGGTCGTCACCACCTACCAGGCCGTGTCCGGCTCCGGCCTGGCCGGCGTGGCCGAGCTGCACGGCCAGGCGCAGAAGGTCGTCGCCGAGGCCGACCGGCTCACCCACGACGGCGGGGCCGTGGACTTCCCGGAGCCCACCGTCTACCAGCGCCCGATCGCGTTCAATGTGGTGCCGCTCGCGGGCGGTGTCGTCGACGACGGCTCCTTCGAGACCGACGAGGAGCAGAAGCTCCGCAACGAGTCCCGCAAGATCCTGGAGATCCCCGGGCTCAAGGTCTCCGGGACCTGCGTCCGGGTGCCGGTCTTCTCCGGTCACTCCCTCCAGGTCAACGCCCGCTTCACGCGTCCGATCAGCGTCGAGCGCGCGTACGAGCTGCTGGAGGCCGCGCCGGGCGTGGAGCTGTCCGAGATCCCGACGCCGCTGCAGGCGGCCGGCCGGGACGCCTCGTACGTGGGCCGGATCCGGGACGACGAGACGGTGGAGAACGGTCTGGCGCTGTTCCTCTCCAGCGACAACCTGCGCAAGGGCGCCGCGCTGAACGCGGTCCAGATCGCGGAGCTGGTCGCGGCCGAGCTGAAGGGCTGACGCGCGCGCCCGGGGGCGGGCGGCGGCGCCGCTCCGTCCCCGGGCCGGTGGGTTTCGGGACTCCTCCATCGCAGCCGTGGCACCACCTCTGGAAGGATGGGCACAAACGTCACGAACCGAGGAGATGACCCGGGTGCCTGGCACAAATCTGACCCGCGAAGAGGCGCAGCAGCGTGCGCGCCTCCTCACCGTGGACTCGTACGAGATCGACCTCGATCTCAGCGGCGCGCAGGAGGGCGGCACCTACCGGTCCGTGACCACGGTGCGCTTCACGAGCGCGGAGGCCGGGGCGGAGACCTTCATCGATCTGGTGGCGCCCGCCGTGCACGAGGCCGTCCTGAACGGCACGTCGCTGGATGTCGCCGCCGTCTTCCGGGACTCGCGCATCGCGCTGCCGCAGCTGCACGAGGGCCCGAACGAGCTGACGGTCGTCGCGGACTGCGCGTACACGAACACCGGTGAGGGGCTGCACCGCTTCGTCGACCCGGTCGACGAGCAGGCTTATCTGTACACGCAGTTCGAGGTGCCGGACGCGCGCCGCGTCTTCGCGTCCTTCGAACAGCCGGACCTGAAGGCGACGTTCCGGTTCACCGTGAAGGCCCCCGAGGGCTGGACGGTCATCTCCAACTCGCCGACGCCGGAGCCCAAGGACCATGTCTGGAGCTTCGAGCCGACCCCGCGCATCTCGTCGTACATCACGGCGCTGATCGCCGGTCCGTACCACGCGGTGCACAGCTCGTACGAGAAGGACGGGCAGTCGGTGCCGCTCGGCATCTACTGCCGTCCCTCCCTCGCGGAGTACCTGGACTCGGACGCGATCTTCGAGGTCACCCGGCAGGGCTTCGCGTGGTTCCAGGAGAAGTTCGACTACGACTACCCCTTCGCCAAGTACGACCAGCTGTTCGTGCCGGAGTTCAACGCGGGCGCGATGGAGAACGCGGGCGCGGTCACCATCCGCGACCAGTACGTCTTCCGCTCGAAGGTGACGGACGCGGCGTACGAGACGCGGGCCGAGACGATCCTGCACGAGCTGGCGCACATGTGGTTCGGCGACCTGGTCACCATGGAGTGGTGGAACGACCTGTGGCTGAACGAGTCGTTCGCCACGTACACATCGATCGCCTGCCAGGCGGACGTGGCGGGCTCGCGCTGGCCGCAGTCCTGGACGACGTTCGCCAACTCCATGAAGACGTGGGCGTACCGGCAGGACCAGCTCCCCTCCACGCACCCGATCATGGCCGACATCCGCGACCTCGACGACGTCCTCGTCAACTTCGACGGCATCACGTACGCCAAGGGCGCGTCGGTGCTGAAGCAGCTGGTCGCGTACGTCGGGAAGGACGAGTTCTTCCGTGGCGTGCAGGCCTACTTCAAGGCGCACGCGTTCGGCAACACCCAGCTGTCCGACCTGCTGGGCGCGCTGGAGGAGACCTCCGGGCGCGATCTGAAGACCTGGTCGAAGGCGTGGCTGGAGACGGCCGGTATCAACATCCTGCGGCCGGAGATCGAGCTGGACGCGGCGGGTCATGTGACCTCGTTCGCCGTACGGCAGGAAGCGCCCGCGCTGCCCGCCGGCGCGAAGGGCGAGGCGGTCCTGCGGCCGCACCGGATCGCGGTCGGCTGCTACGACCTGGACGAGAACGGCAAGCTGGTCCGTACGAGCCGGATCGAGCTGGACGTGGACGGGGAGCGCACGGAGGTGCCGTTCCCGCTGAACACCCCCCGGCCCGCCGTCATCCTGCTCAACGACGACGACCTCTCGTACGCGAAGGTCCGGCTGGACGAGGAGTCGCTGCGGGTCGTCACCGCGCACCTCGGGGACTTCACGGAGTCGCTGCCGCGCGCGCTGTGCTGGGCGTCGGCATGGGACATGACGCGCGACGGCGAGCTGGCGACGCGCGACTACCTGGCGCTGGTGCTGTCCGGTATCACCAAGGAGTCGGACATCGGCGTCGTGCAGTCGCTGCATCGCCAGGTGAAGCTGGCGATCGACCTGTACGCGGCGCCCGAGTGGCGCGAGGCGGGCCTGACGCAGTGGACCGAGGCCACCCTGGCGCATCTGCGCGCGTCCGAACCGGCCGGTGACCACCAGCTGGCGTGGGCCCGCGCCTTCGCCGCGACGGCCCGTACGCCGCAGCAGCTCGACCTGCTCCAGGGCCTGCTGGACGGGACGGAGACGATCGAGGGCCTGGCCGTGGACACCGAGCTGCGCTGGGCGTTCGTCCAGCGGCTGGCCGCGGTGGGTCTGCACGACGAGGAAGAGATCGCCGCCGAGTACGAGCGGGACCGGACGGCGGCGGGTGAGCGCCACGCGGCGGCGGCCCGCGCCGCACGCCCGACGGCCGAGGCCAAGGCGGAGGCGTGGGCCTCGGTGGTGGAGAGCGACAAGCTGCCGAACTCCCTGCAGGAAGCGGTGATCGGCGGCTTCGTCCAGACCGACCAGCGTGAACTGCTCTCCCCGTACACGGAGAAGTTCTTCGCGGCGGTGGCCGGCGTCTGGGAGTCCCGGTCCCACGAGATGGCCCAGCAGGTCGCGGTCGGCCTCTACCCGGCGCTCCAGGTCTCGGAGGCCACGCTGGACGCGACGGACGCGTGGGTGGCTTCGGCGGGCCCGAACGCGGCGCTGAGGCGCCTCATCTCGGAGTCGAGGTCGGGCGTGGAGCGTGCCCTGAAGGCCCGGTCGGCGGACGCAGCGGCGGCTGCCCTCTAGCGGTGTGACAGGACGGGGCGGGTCGGGAAGCGGGGTGAACGCTTCCGGGCCCGCCCCCGTCGTCATGCCCGGCGGCCGTCGCGCCGCGACCGGATCAGGGCATGCGAAGAGTCAGGGCATGCGACGGGTCAGGACATGCGGAGGGCGCGGGCGCGCGAGGAGTCAGGGCACACAAAGGCGCCGCCCGGCATCGTTCGCCGCGCGGCGCTCTCGGCGCTTCGGCACCCGGGTGCACCGGGTGCGTGGGTGGTGCGTCAGACCCGCTTCTCGGACTTGTCGAGCACCATCACCAGGCCGACGATGATCGCGAAAGCCACCAGAGGAATCCCGACGTACAGGCCCACCGTCTCGCCCGCACTCAGGCCTGAGCCCGGGTCGTCACCGTCGTCGCGGGTCAGCGCGAGGGCCGGGGACGACATGAGCAGCATCATCAGCGTCGTACCGGCCGCCAGGGCGCCGGCGCGCAGAACGTTCTTCTTGTCCACGGTGCAAACGTAGCGAACGCCCCGGCACCTCGCGCGCGCGGGGGTGCCATACGGGGCGTCAGCGAGGTCCCGGCGGGGGCTTCAGCACCTCCATCAGAGCGTGCAGCCGGGGTGACGCGGCCAGTTCCTCCAGGGTCGTCGGGCGGCCCCCGGCGTCCGCGACGGGCAGCCGCCAGTTGGGGTACTGGTCCCAGGTGCCCGGCAGATTCTGGGGCCTGCGGTCGCCCACCGTGTCCGGCAGCCAGACTCCGACCATCCGCGCCGGGGTGCGCAGCAGGAAGCGGTGGACCGCGCGGATCTGCTCCTCCTCGTCGCCCTCCGCCCCGGTCAGCAGTCCCAGCCGGGCGAGGTAGTCGAGCCAGTCCGCCACCTCGGCACGGTCCTCGGCCAGCTCCTGTTCCAGCGGGCGGGTGAGCAGCCCGAGCCTGTGGCGCAGTCCGACATGCTCGCCGGTGAGCCGGGCCGCCGTGGAGGGCAGGTCGTGGGTGGTGGCGGTCGCCAGGCAGCCGGCGCGCCAGCTTCCGGGGGGCAGCGGGAGGCCCGTCCCCTCCCAGTCGCGCTCGAACCACAGCACCGACGTGCCGAGCACACCGCGCCGCTCCAGCGTCTCGCGTACGCCGGGCTCGACCGTGCCCAGGTCCTCCCCTATGACGACGGCGCCCGCGCGGTGCGCCTCCAGGGCGAGAACCGCGAGCATCGCCTCGGCGTCGTAGCGCACATACGTTCCCTTGGTGGGCTGCTCGCCCTGGGGCACCCACCAGAGCCGGAACAGCCCCATCACATGGTCGATCCGCAGTGCCCCGGCATGGCGCAGCAGTCCTTGGAGCAGGCCCCGGAAGGGGGCGTAGCCGGACGCGGCGAGGACATCGGGGCGCCAGGGGGGCAGGCCCCAGTCCTGGCCGAGCGCGTTGAAGGCGTCCGGCGGGGCGCCGACCGACATGCCCCCGGCGAAGGCGTCCTGCTGCGCCCAGGCGTCGGCGCCGCCGGGGTGCACACCGACGGCGAGGTCGTGGACGATGCCGACGGCCATGCCGGCGTCCGTGGCGGCCCGGGACGCGGCGGCCAGCTGCTGATCGGTCAGCCAGGCCAGCCGGCAGTGGAAGTCGACCTGGCCGAGCAGGTCCCGGCGGGCCTCGGCCGTCTCGTCGGAGCGGGGGTCGCGCAGCCCGGCCGGCCAGGTGTGCCAGGCGGAGCCGTGCGCCTCGGCGAGCGCGTACCAGGTGGCGTGGTCCTCCAGGGCCCGGCCCTGTGCGGCGAGGAAGTCGCGGTATTCGGCGCGGCGTCCGGGACCGAGCGGGACCCTCACGAGGATCTCCAGCGCCGCGCGCTTGAGCGCCCAGACGGCGTCCCGGTCGATCAGCGCGTCGTTTTCGAGGACGGAGGCGCGCAGGGCTCCGGCCTTCCCCAGGAGCGCGTCGAGCCGGTCGCGGTCCGCGCCCCGGACGTACGCGTACTCCGGCACGTCCTCGATCCGCAGATGGACCGGGTCGGGGAAGCGGCGCGAGGAGGGGCGGTACGGGGACGGGTCCGTCGGGGCGCCGGGGACGGCCGCGTGCAGGGGGTTGATCTGGACGAAGCCGGCGCCCAGGGAGCGGCCCGACCACGCGGCCAGCTCGGCGAGGTCCCCGAGATCGCCCATGCCCCAGGAGCGGGTGGAGAGCAGGGAGTAGAGCTGCACCAGGAAACCGTGCGTGCGGCCGGGCGGCCCCGGCACCTGTCCGGGTGCGACGACGAGCGTGGCGTGCGCGGTGCGGCCTTCGGGGGCGCGGGCGGTCAGCCGGTGCACCCCGAGGGGGAGCCGGGACCACGCGGAGGCGGCCGCGGAGGGCCCGGCCGCCGGCAGCTCCACCGCCTCGCCGCGGCTCTCGCCGTCATCCCCGCCGTGCTCCGTCTCCACCCGCAGTGTCGTCCCGTACGGCAGGGCCGTCAGGACGTCGGGCGGCTCGGGCGCTCCCGGCCCGCTCCACATCACCACCGTCGGGGGCAGCAGGCGGCTCGCGGCGGCCGACTCGGCGCGGCGCAGCGCCTCGTCCACCGCGGTGGGGGTGGACGCGTCGATACCCAGTGCGGCGAGCACCGAGACGACCGTGCCGTCCGGGACCGGGACGTCGACGTCCGGGGAAGGCGCGTACGAGGTGGCGACACCGTGCAAAGCGGCGAGCCTGGCCAGGCTCATTCAGACTCCAGGGGACTCCGTGCCGCCGGCCGTACCGGGCGCGGTCGGCTCACTGGTCAGCGGGGCGGTGTCGGCGAGCGGGGGCTCGCTGGTCAGGGGGGCGGGTCCGGCGAGCGGGGGCTCGCTGGTCAGGGGGCCGGCGCCGATGCTCGCGAGGGGCGGCTCGCTGGTCAGCGGCTCGGGCCCGGGCTGTGGGGAGAGGGCGGAGAGCAGCAGTTGTGCGGACGCGACCATGACGGCGCCTCCCAGGGACGGGGAACAGGACATACCAGCTCTACCCAGCGCGCGCGGGCGCAGACGCGCACTGCCCGTAAACGTGTATCGACTCACCATCATTTCCCCGTACGGGAGTTGAAACTCCTGCCTATCACAACGGGCAAACAAGGCATAAAGGCCACGCGCATTGACACTTCACCACCGGGGTGGTGGGCTCGTTTCCGCTGGATGACAACGCTTGACGACGGCGCTCGGGGAGAGCGTTCGGTGAGTGGCCGGCGATTTCGGGCAGCGAGGGGAGCAGGGCGTGCGGCTGGGGCGCAGAAAAGGGACCGCGACCACCATCGCGGTCGCCGTGATCGGTGGACTCCTCGGCGCGGCACCGGGCGCGCTGGCCGCGCCCCATGGGCCGGGCTCCCCGGCCGCCACCACCCCTGACCAGGAGGGCGAGGCGGCGGTGCCCGCCGTCTGGCCCCGGCCGCAGGCGATCCGGGCGGCCGGCCAGGCCGTGCCCCTCGGCGACGAGGTCACCCTCGTCGCCGGCGAGGGCGCCGACGCGTACGCGGTGCGCGAGCTGACGGACCTGCTGCGCGCGGCCGGTGTGCGTACGGTGCGCACCACCTCCGCGTCCGGCGTCACCCCGCCGCCCGGTGCGGACACCGTGATCCTGGCCGGCGGCGCCGCCGCGGGAACCGCGCTGCGCGCCCTGCGCGCGCCCGAGCGCGCCGATCTCCCGTCCGGCGGCTACCGGATCGCCGTGGGCGCTGTCGGAGGCCGGGCGACCATCGCCCTGGAGGGCGTCGGCGACGACGGGCTCTTCCACGGCGCGCAGACCCTCCGGCAGCTGATCGTCCGGCAGGGCGGTCGCCCCACCGTCCCCGGGGTCGTCGTCCGCGACTGGCCCGGGACGGCGATACGGGGCACCACCGAGGGGTTCTACGGGCAGCCGTGGGCCCATCAGGACCGGCTGGCGCAGCTCGACTTCATGGGGCGCACCAAGCAGAACCGCTATCTGTACGCGCCCGGCGACGACGCCTTCCGGCAGACGCGCTGGCGCGAGCCGTATCCCGCCGCGCGGCGCGCGGAGTTCCGTGAGCTGGCCGAGCGGGCCCGCCGTAATCATGTGACGCTCGCCTGGGCCGTCTCCCCCGCCCAGGCGATGTGCATGACGTCGGAGAAGGATCTCAGGGCACTCACCCGCAAGATCGACGCGATGTGGGCACTGGGGGTGCGCGCCGTCCAGCTGCAGTTCCAGGACGTCAGTTACAGCGAATGGCACTGCGACGAGGACGCGGAGACGTTCGGTTCGGGGCCCGGTGCGGCGGCGCGGGCGCAGGCACGGGTGGCGAACGCGGTGGCCCGGCACCTGGCGGACCGCTACCCCGGCGCCGAGCCGCTGACGGTGATGCCGACGGAGTACTTCCAGGACGGCGCGACGGACTACCGCACGGCGCTCGCCGGCGCGCTCGACCGGCGCGTGCAGGTGGCGTGGACGGGGGTCGGGGTCGTACCGCGCACCATCACGGGCCGGGAACTGACCAGCGCGCGGGCCGCGTTCCGGCATCCCCTGGTCACCATGGACAACTACCCGGTCAACGACTACGAACCGGGTCGGATCTTCCTCGGCCCCTACACCGGCCGGGAACCGGCCGTCGCCGCCGGCTCCGCCGCGCTGCTCGCCAACGCGATGGAGCAGGCGTCCGCCTCCCGTATCCCGCTGTTCACGGCGGCCGACTACGCCTGGAATCCGCGCGGCTACCGGCCGCAGGAGTCCTGGCAGGCCGCGATGGACGATCTGGCGGGGGAGGACGTCAAGGCCCGTGAGGCGCTGCGCGCACTCGCCGGGAACGACGCGTCGTCCGTACTCAGCTCGTCGGAGTCGGCGTATCTGCGCCCGCTGTTCGCCGATTTCTGGCGGTCCCGCACCACGGCGGACGCGGCGGACCGGAGCGCCGCCGCGAGCAGGCTCAGGGCCGCGTTCACCGTGATGCGGGAGGCGCCCCAGCGGCTCGCCGGGACGGCGGACGGCCGGCTCGACGACGAAGTACGCACCTGGCTCGACCAGTTGGCGCGGTACGGCAGGGCCGGCGAGCTGGCCGTCGACATGCTGCGGGCCCAGGAGCGCGGCGACGGGGCGGCGGCCTGGCGGGCGTCGCTGGATCTGGAGCCGCTGCGCGAGGCGGCCCGGGCGAGCAAGGCCGGGGTCGGCAAGGGTGTCCTCGGTCCCTTCCTCGACCGGGCCGTGAAGGAAGCGGCGGCCTGGACCGGCGTGGACCGCGCCACGGACGCGAACATCACCCAGGACGGGCAGTCGTACACCGTCGCCCTCGGCCGGGCCCGGCCCCTCGAAGTCCTCAACACCATGACCGAGCCGGGCACCGGCGCCGGGGCGAGCGTCGAGGCGCATGTCCCGGGGCAGGGCTGGCGCGCTCTGGGCCCGCTGTCGATGAGCGGCTGGACCGAGTCCGACGCGAAGGGGCTGCTGGTCGACTCCGTGCGGATCGTGTGGCCGGGCGCGGGCCCCGGGGCCGGGGTCGCGGGTTCCGGCGGCTCCGCGCCGGCCGTACGCCATGTCGTGACCTGGTACGCCGACGAGCCGCAGGCCCGGCTCGACCTGGCGCGGGGCGTGGCGGACGCCCAGATCGGCGGTGAGCCGCAGCAGGTGGAGGCGCGGCTGGACGCGCAGCGCCCGGGCGAGGTGCGGGGGTCGCTCACCGCGAAGGCGCCTTCCGGCATCCGGGTGACGGTGCCCAAGGAGACGACGGTGCCGCGCGGATCGAGCACCAACGTGCCCGTCCAGGTCAGTGTCCCCGAGGGCACCCCGGCCGGTGAGTACGAGGTGCCGCTCGCCTTCGCCGGGGAGGAACGCACGCTGACCGTCCGGGCCTCGCCGCGCACCGGTGGCCCCGACCTGGCGCGGACGGGCGCCGCCTCGTCCTCCGGGGACGAGACCGCCGATTTCCCGGCGTCGGCGGTGATCGACGGCGATCCGGCCACCCGCTGGTCCTCACCCGCCGGGGACGGGGCCTGGTGGCAGCTGGAACTGCCTCGGCCCGTCCGGCTCGGCCGGGTGGTGCTGCACTGGCAGGACGCGTACGCGACCCGCTACCGCGTCCAGGTCTCGGCGGACGGCCGGAACTGGCGCACCGCCGCGACGGTCGACGACGGCAGGGGCGGGCGCGAGGCGATCGGCATGGACGCGAAGGACACCCGGTTCGTGCGGATCCAGGGCGACGCGCGGGCGACCCGGTTCGGGTACTCCCTGTTCACGGTGGAGGCCTACGCGGTCGCGGAGTAGGCCGGGGCACGGAGGAGTACGACGGGGCACGGAGGAGCGTCGGGGCGCACCGGCCGCGCCCCCGTGCCCGTCAGCTCACAGCGCGTTCACTCCGTCGATCCGGGCCATCGCGTCCTCCGCTCCGTACGGCTGGAGGTAGGGCAGCCAGCGCGGGTCCCGGTGGCCGGTTCCGATGATCCGCCAGGCGAGCCCGGACGGCGGTGCGGGCGGCTGGTTGAGCCGCCAGCCCAGTTCCCGCAGATGCCGGTCCGCCTTGACGTGGTTGCACCGGCGGCAGGCCGCCACCACGTTCTCCCACGCGTGCTGCCCGCCACGGCTGCGTGGAATGACGTGGTCGACGCTGGTCGCGACCCCACCGCAGTACATACAGCGTCCGCCGTCGCGGGCGAAGAGCGCACGGCGTGTCAGCGGAACGGGCCCCCGGTAGGGGACCCGCACGAAGCGCTTCAGCCGTACGACGCTGGGTGCGGGGATGACACGGGTCGCGCTGTGCATGAAGGCGCCGGATTCCTCGAGGCTGGTGGCCTTGTTCTCCAGTACGAGGACGAGCGCGCGGTGGAGCGGTACGACGCCGAGGGGCTCGTACGACGCGTTGAGGACCAGGACATGCGGCACGGATGCCTCCTATTACGCCGGCGGCACGTGGCTCGCGCCGGGACGATCTGCTCCAGTCTCTCCTCATGCCTGGTCGAAGCGCCACCACGTCCGGGTAACAGGCTGGGAGTGTTCTGGACCACAGGCGACTCCCCAACGCGCACAAGGCCCCTGTGAGGCCGGGACGGGGCATACGTGAGGAGTGTCTCTCCAGGGAGCGGAGCGGGGGAGCTGCCGCACTGCCCCGTTAGTGTGGTTGGTCCGCCCGCAAACCTGGAGGTTCCTGTCGTGTCCTGGTCCGCCCCGCTCGCCGCGGGTCCGTCGTCCGAGCCCGTCACGTTCGACGAGGCGGCGGACCGGGCGACCGACGCCGCGAGCTGGGTGCAGGAGAACTGGTCGGTCTGGCTCTCCATAGGCCTGCGCATCGTGCTGATCCTGGTGATCGCGCTCGTTCTGCGGCATGTGATCCGGCGGGCGCTGACCAAGCTGATAGAGCGGATGAACCGCAGTGTCCAGGCGGTCGAGGGCACGGCGCTGGGCGGTCTGCTGGTCAATGCCGAGCGCCGCCGCCAGCGCTCCGAGGCCATCGGCTCGGTCCTCCGCTCGGTCACGTCGTTCCTGATCCTGGGCACGGCGGCGCTGATGATGCTGGGCGCGCTGAACATCAATCTGGCCCCGCTGCTGGCCTCCGCGGGGGTCGCCGGGGTCGCGCTGGGCTTCGGCGCGCGCAATCTGGTGACCGACTTCCTGTCCGGCGTTTTCATGATCCTGGAGGACCAGTACGGCGTCGGGGACACCATCGACGCGGGCGTGGCGTCCGGTGAGGTGATCGAGGTCGGGCTGCGGGTGACCAAGCTGCGCGGCGACAACGGTGAGATCTGGTACGTGCGCAACGGCGAGGTGAAGCGGATCGGCAACCTCAGCCAGGGCTGGGCCACGGCCGCCGTCGATGTGGTGGTCCGCCCGTCCGAGGACCTGGAGCGGGTCCGTACGGTCATCACCCAGGCCGCCGAGACCATGGCCAAGGACGACCCGTGGAACGAGCGGCTGTGGGGCCCGGTGGACGTGCTCGGCCTGGACTCGGTGCTGCTGGACTCGATGACCGTACGGCTCTCGGCGAAGACGATGCCCGGCCAGGCGCTGCGGGTGGAGCGTGAGCTGCGCTGGCGGATCAAGCACGCCTTCGACGAGGAGGGCATCCGGATCGTCGGTGGTCTGGCGCCGGAGGCGGAGCCGGCTCCGGCGGACCCGACGGCCGGTGTGGCGGCGCCGTCCGCGCTGGCGAACCCGTCGTCGCCGCAGTCGCTGACGGCGTCCCCGCTGGCCCCGCCGCCGAACCTGGCGAAGTAGCGTCGGCGACGTAGCGACTGGTGACGTAGCGGCTGGTGACGTACCAGCTGGTGAGGTGGCAGCTGTGACGTGGCAGCCGGCGCGCCCGGTGTCGCCCCCCTCGCGTCTGTTACGGCCGCGCGTCCGGCCCCGTCTTCCACACCCCCGCAGGTAACGCTTTGGTTGCCGCGGGGGTGTCGTGCGTCGAGAGGTATTGACGGCCTCCGGAGGTCCGGCCTAGTTTCCTCGCAACCCGATAGGAAACTTTCCTAACAGTGACGTCAGGGAAGCGAACAGTCGAAAGGTCGGTGGCTACGTGGTGACCGGAGCGAGCGGTTCCACCCCTCCCTCGCCGGGGACGCCCCGGGTGCTGCGTGCCATGAACGACCGGGCCGCCCTCGATCTGCTACTGGCCCACGGGCCGCTCTCCCGCACCCGGATCGGCAAGCTGACCGGACTGTCGAAGCCGACCGCTTCGCAGTTGCTGGCGCGGCTGGAGGCGGCCGGGCTGGTCGTCGCCACCGGTACCACCGAAGGGCGGCCCGGACCCAACGCGCAGCTGTACGCGGTGAACGCGGGCGTCGCGTACGCCGCCGGGCTCGACGTGAACCCGGACCGGATCCTCGCCGCCGTCGCCGACGTCACCGGGGCCACCGTCGGCGAGTTCGAGCTGGCCACCCCGGGCCGGCGCGCCGACAGTGTCGTACGGCAGGTGACGGAAGCCCTGGACGGCGCGGTGCGGGCGGCCGGTCTGGCCCGCGCCGACGTGCACCGCGTGGTCATCGGGACGCCGGGCGCCTTCGACCCGTCCACCGGGCGGCTGCGGTACGCGTCCCACCTGCCCGGCTGGCACTCCCCCGCCCTGCTCGGCGAGCTGGCCGCCGCCCTGGCGATGCCGGTCGAGTACGAGAACGACGTCAATCTCGCGGCGGTCGCCGAGCAGCGGCTCGGAGCGGCCCGGGGCCACGACGACTTCGTCCTGCTGTGGAACCAGGAAGGCCTCGGAGCCGCCCTGTTCATCGGCGGACGGCTGCACCGGGGCTTCACCGGGGGCGCCGGCGAGGTCGGTTTCCTGCCGGTGCCCGGCACCCCGCTGGTGCGCCAGGTGGTCAAGGCGAACAGCGGCGGCTTCCAGGAGCTGGCGGGCGCGCAGTCCGTGCCCCGGCTGGCCGGATCGCTGGGCATCGAGACCGCCGAGCAGCCGTACGCGGAGGTCGCGGCGGGCCTGCTGGCCCGGGCCGCCGGCGGGCACCGGGAGGACGCGCGGCTGGCCGAGCTGCTGCGGCTGTTCGCCCAGCGCGTCGCGACCGGTCTCGCCTCGGTGACCGCCGTCCTCGACCCCGAACTGATCGTCCTCGCGGGCGGGGTGACCGCCGCCGGCGGTGAGCCGCTGCGCGCGCTCGTCCAGGAGGAGCTGGCCGAACTCGCCGCGTCCCGCCCCCGGCTCGTCATCGGCGAGGTCCAGGACCGCCCCGTGGTGCGCGGCGCACTGGAGAGCGCCCTCGCGACCACCCGCGACGAGGTCTTCGACACCTCCCGCTAGCCCGCACACCCGCCCGCACGCCCCCGCCCAACCGCCGCCCCCCGTACCCGCGTTCCGTGCCCGGACCGCCGTGCCCGTATCAGCCGTACCCGTATCAGCCGTACCCGCGTCCCGTACGTCCCTTCCGCACCCGACCCATCCCCCGGGAGTACCGCCATGCCCAGAAACCGCCGTCTGATCACGTCCGCCGTCGCGGTCGCCGCGATATCCGTCATCGCCACCGGGTGTACGGGCCAGTCGGGCACCGGCGCGACCGACGACCCGAACGCGAAGACCACGATCACCTTCTGGCACGGCTGGAGCGCGCCGGCCGAGGTGAAGGCGATCAAGGACAACATCGACCGGTTCGAGAAGACCCACCCGAACATCTCGGTGGACGTCGTCGGCAACATCAACGACGACAAGCTCAACCAGGCGCTGCGCGCGGGCGGTTCGAAGGGCCCGGACGTGGTGTCCTCCTTCACCACCTCCAGCGTCGGCAAGTTCTGCTCGTCGGGTGCCTTCGCCGACCTGAAGCCGTTCATCGAGAAGTCGAAGCTGGACCTGGAGAAGACCTTCCCGAAGGTGCTGCTGGAGTACACCCAGTTCGAGGGCGTGCGCTGCGCGCTGCCGCTGCTCAGCGACGCGTACGGGCTGTACTACAACAAGGACGCCTTCAAGGAGGCCGGGATCACCGCCCCGCCGAAGACCATGTCGGAGCTGGCGGAGGACGCCAAGAAGCTCACGAAGACCAAGGGCGACAGCTACGAGCAGGTCGGCCTCATGCCGACCTACCACGGCTACGAGACGGTCGTCGACCACTACATGTCGAGCTGGGACCACGCCTACTTCGACCAGGACGGCAAGTCCGACGTCGCCAAGGACCCGGCTTTCGCCAAGATGTTCACGTACCAGAAGAAGCTGGTCGACGACCTCGGCGGTTACGAGAAGCTGGAGAAGTTCCGCTCCACCTTCGGTGACGAGTGGGGCGCCAAGCACCCGTTCCACACGGGCCAGGTCGCGATGCAGCTCGACGGCGAGTGGCGGCTCGGGATGGCCGAGGACGCCAAGGTGCCGTTCGAGATCGGTGTCGCGCCGATGCCCGTCGCCGACGACGAGGCCGACAGCTACGGCAAGGGCTTCCTCTCCGGCACGATCATGGGCATCGCCCCGCAGAGCGAGAAGCAGAACGCGGCGTGGGAGCTGGTGAAGTACATGACCACCGACACCCAGGCCGTCGTGGAGTTCGCCAACGGCATCCGCAACGTGCCGTCGACCTTCGAGGCGCTCACCTCGCCCGACCTGAAGTTCGACCCCCGCTTCCAGACCTTCCTGGACATCGCGCAGAACCCGAAGTCCAACACCCCGCCGGCCGCGCTCAACGGCTCGGCGTACCAGCTGACGCTCCAGGACTTCGGCTACCAGTACGAGAAGGGCGGGGTGAAGGACCTGCGGGCGGGCCTGGAGAAGGCCGCCGCGCAGATCGACCGTGACATCGAGCAGGCCAAGTAGCGGGCCGGGGAATCACCCGATGTCCACGCACGCGCCCACCCTCCGTTCGAAGCGCCGCAGGTCGGCGCTGCGTACGGCGGCGTTCATGTCGCCCTGGCTGATCGGCTTCACTGTCTTCTTCGCGTATCCGCTGATCTCGACCGTCTACTTCTCCTTCATGAAGTACGACGGGTTCGGGGCGGCCACCTGGAGGGGTCTCGGGAACTGGTCGTACGTCTTCAGCGACTATCCGATGTTCTGGCCGTCGCTGCGCAACACCCTCTGGCTCGTCGTCGTCATGGTGGCCTGCCGGGTGCTCTTCGGTCTCGGCATCGGCCTGCTGATCACCAGGATCAAGACCGGCGCGGGAGTCTTCCGCACCCTCTTCTACCTGCCGTATCTGGCGCCGCCGGTCGCCGCGACCCTCGCCTTCGTGTTCCTCCTCAACCCGGGCACCGGGCCGGTGAACACCATCCTCGGGGAGCTGGGCCTGCCCACCCCCGGCTGGTTCAACGACCCGTCCTGGTCCAAGCCGGCGCTCACCGTGCTGGCCGTCTGGGGCATCGGCGACCTGATGGTGATCTTCATGGCCGCGCTGCTCGACGTACCGAAGGAGCAGTACGAGGCGGCCGAGCTGGACGGCGCGTCGGCCTGGCAGCGCTTCCGGTTCGTGACCCTGCCGAACATCTCCCCCATCGTGATGTTCGCCGTGGTCACCGGGGTGATCTCGGCGATGCAGTACTACTCGCAGCCCCTGGTCGCCGGAAAGGTGGCGTCCGGGATCATCGGCGGCTCGGGCCAGCAGTTCGAGCCCGGCTATCCGGACAAGTCCACCCTGACGCTGCCGCAGCTCGTCTACAACCTCGGCTTCCAGCGCTTCGACTACGGCTCGGCGTGTGTCGTCGCGCTCGTCCTGTTCGTGCTGGCCATGGCCTTCACCGCGCTCCTGATGCGGCGGCGCGGCGGCCTGATCGGAGCGGGTGACTGACATGACCCACGTACTCGACCCGTCCGCGACGGCCGCACCGGAGCGCACGCCCGGCCGCACACCCGCCGCCGTCACCGCGCGGCGCAGGGCGGCACTGCACTGGATCGGCGTGCACGCGCTGGGCGTCGCGGCGGCCCTCTTCTTCGTGCTGCCGTTCGTCTTCCTCTTCCTGACGTCGGTCATGAGCGACCAGCAGGCGCTCACCCGCGATCTGACGCCCAACAGCTGGGAGTGGGGCAACTACGCCGAGGTCTTCGACACACCGGGCTTTCTGACCTGGTGGAAGAACACCCTGCTGTACGCGGGGCTCGGCACCGTCCTCTCGGTGGTGTCCTCGATCCCGGTGGCGTACGCGCTCGCCAAGTTCCGCTTCAGGGGCCGCCGGCTGTCGCTGATGCTCGTCATCTCGATGATGATGCTGCCGCCCCAGGTGATCATCATTCCGATGTACCTCTTCTGGGCGAAGCAGCTCGACCTGTCGGGCACGCTCTGGCCGTTGATCATCCCGATGGCGTTCGGCGACGCGTTCTCCATCTTCCTGCTGCGGCAGTTCCTGCTGACCATCCCGAACGAGTACCTGGACGCGGCGCGCGTGGACGGGTGCGGTGAATTCCGTACGCTGATCCGGGTCGTGCTGCCGATGGCGAAGCCGGGGATCGCGGCCGTGGCGCTGTTCCAGTTCTTCTACGCCTGGAACGACTACTTCGGCCCCCAGATCTACGCCTCCGAGAACCCGGCCGCCTGGACGCTCAGTTACGGCCTGGAGTCCTTCAAGGGCGCGCACCACACCGACTGGAATCTGACCATGGCCGCGACCGTACTGGTCATGGCCCCTGTGATCCTCGTGTTCTTCTTCGCCCAGAAGGCGTTCGTCGAGGGAGTCACACTGACCGGAGTGAAGGGCTGAGAAGAATGAAGCTCGCAGTGGTAGGCGGAGGATCCACCTACACACCCGAACTCATCGACGGATTCGCGCGGTTGCGGGACACCCTGCCGATCGAGGAGCTGGTGCTGGTCGACCCCGCGGCCGACCGGCTCGACCTGGTCGGCGGGCTGGCGCGGCGGATCTTCGCCAAGCAGGGTCACCCCGGCCGGATCACCACCACCTCGGACGTGGACGCGGGCGTCGCGAACGCCGACGCGGTGCTGCTCCAGTTGCGTGTCGGCGGGCAGGCCGCGCGTAACCAGGACGAGACCTGGCCGCTGGAGTGCGGCTGTGTCGGGCAGGAGACGACCGGTGCCGGCGGGCTCGCCAAGGCGCTGCGTACCGTGCCGGTGGTCCTCGACATCGCGGAGCGGGTCCGGCGGGCCAACCCCGACGCGTGGATCATCGACTTCACCAACCCGGTGGGGATCGTGACGCGGGCGCTGCTCCAGGCCGGTCACAAGGCCGTCGGGCTGTGCAATGTGGCGATCGGCTTCCAGCGCAGGTTCGCGAAGCTGCTCGACGTCGCGCCGTCCGAGGTGTACCTGGAGCACGTCGGGCTGAATCACCTGACCTGGGAGCGCGGCGTGCGCCTCGGCGGCCCGGACGGCGCGGACATGCTGCCCGGCCTGCTGGCCGAGCACGGTGACGCGCTCGCGGCCGATCTGCGTCTGCCGCGCGCGGTGCTGGACCGGCTCGGCGTCGTGCCGTCCTACTATCTGCGCTACTTCTACGCGCACGACGAGGTCGTACGGGAGCTGGGCACCAAGCCGTCCCGGGCCGCCGAGGTGGCCGAGATGGAGAAGCAGCTGCTGGCGATGTACGGCGACCCGGCGCTCGACGAGAAGCCGGAGCTGCTGTCCAAGCGCGGCGGTGCCTTCTACTCGGAGGCGGCGGTGGATCTGGCGGCGTCGCTGCTGCGCGGCGGTGGCAGCCCGGTCCAGGTGGTCAACACGTACAACAACGGCACGCTGCCGTTCCTCCCCGACGACGCCGTGATCGAGGTCCAGGCCGAGGTCTCCCGGGCGGGCGCGGTGCCGCTGGCGGTCCCCGCGCTGGATCCGCTCTACGCGGGCCTGATCGCGAACGTCACGGCGTACGAGGACCTGGCGCTCCAGGCCGCCCTGCACGGCGGCCGCGACCGTGTCTTCCGGGCGCTGCTCTCGCACCCGCTGATCGGGCAGTACGAGTACGCAGAGGCGCTGACCGACCGGCTGATCGCACACAACCGGGAGCACCTCCCGTGGGTCTGAGCGTGGATACGGGCATGGATACCGGTGTGGGTACGGACATGGCCGGGCGGGCGGTGGGACACGCGAGTGTCCTGGCCGTCGACGCCGGGAACAGCAAGACCGATGTGGCCGTGATCGGCGCCGACGGTACGGTGCTGGGCGCGGCCCGGGGGGGCGGCTTCCAGCCGCCGGTCGTCGGGATCGAGGCGGCCATCGACACGCTGGCGCTGGCGGTCGCCGAGGCCGTCGACGCGGCGGGCCTGCCGGGGCGGGGCTTCGCCGACCATGTGTCGGCCTGCCTCGCCAACGCCGATCTCCCGGTCGAGGAAAAGGAGTTGGCCGAGGCGGTACAGGCGCGCGGGTGGGGCCGCACCACCGACGTACGCAACGACACCTTCGCGATCCTGCGGGCGGGGCTGCCGAGCGGCGCTCAGCCACGGGGGGTGGCCGTCGTCTGCGGCGCGGGCATCAACTGTGTCGGGATGCTGCCGGACGGCCGTACCGCCCGGTTCCCCGCGATCGGACGGATGTCCGGTGACTGGGGCGGTGGTTCCGGCCTGGCCGAGGAGGCGCTGTGGTTCGCGGCGCGGGCGGAGGACGGCCGGGGCGAGCCGACGGAGCTGGTGCGGACCGTGCCGGGGCACTTCGGCCTCGGCACGATGTACGAGCTGATCGAGGCGCTGCACCTGGGGCGCATCCCGTACGCGCGCCGGCATGAGCTGACGCCCGTGCTGTTCGCGACGAGCGCGGCGGGCGACGTGGTGGCGCGCTCGGTGGTGGACCGGTTGGCCGAGGAGGTCGTGGCGCTGTCGACGGTGGCGCTCGGCAAGCTCGGCCTGCTCGCCGAGGAGGTGCCGGTGCTGCTGGGCGGCAGTGTGCTGGCGGCGCGCCATCCGCAGCTCGACGAGCGGATCGCGGAACTGCTGGCGGCCAAGGCGCCGAAGGCGGTCGTCTCCGTGGTGACCGCGCCGCCGGTGCTGGGCGCGGCGCAGCTGGGCCTCGACCACGTCGGGGCGAGCGCCGAGGCGCACGCCCGGCTGGGGGCGCACTACGCCTGACCACGGGCCATGTGCCTGGCATCACAGGTGAGTTGACGCCGCTGATTCCCCGGCCTCCCCCGGCCTCCGGGCGCGTGCGGGGATTCGGCGGCGTACGCGCGGAACTCCCGCACCGGAATGCCCGCACAGGACGCATACACGGGAACGCACGCGCGGAAACTCACCCGTACGCACACGCTCGTGGGGGAACCGGACCTGCCGTCGCGGCGTATTGATGGTGAGGGTGCGAACAGCCGCGACACGTTCGGCACGGACAAGATCCAGTCAAGCGTGGTGCGGTTGTCAGTCCCGACGGCCATACTGCTGGCCGGGAGTCGTTCCCCCGACCCGCTTGGGGGCCGGCCGCCGTCGTCAGATGACCAAGGGGGAGGTCACGTGACACATCCGCCGAATGTGCTCTTGCCGTCGCCGCCACCGGGAGCGCCGCCACCGTCGGCGCCGTCGCCCGCGCGCCGTGCCGCCTGGGCCGAGGGGCTGGAGCGGCTGCGCGCCGGCGCGACGACCGAGCCGGGCCGGCTGCGGGTCGTCGGAGCGGCGCTGGCCCTGCTGGCCCTCCTGTTCGGAGCGGTGACGGCGTGGGAGGCGGCCGACCGGTTCTCCGCCGCCGACAACGTGGTGAGTCACAGTCAGCCCCTGAGCGCGGACGCGGCGGACATCTACCGCTCGCTGGCCGACGCCGACACGGCGGCGGCGAGCGGCTTCCTGGCGGGCGCGCAGGAACCGGCGGACGTACAGAAGCGCTATCAGCAGGACATACGGACGGCGTCCAGGCTGCTGGTCAAGGCCGCCACCAATACGGACAGCTCCACCGACTCGGGCCGGCAGATCGCCACGCTGAACGAGGAACTGCCCCGCTACACAGGGCTCATCGAGCGGGCCCGCGCGAACAACCGGCAGGGACTGCCGCTGGGCGGCGCGTACCTGCGGTACGCCAACCAGCAGATGGCCGACGAACTGCTGCCCGCCGCCGAGAAGTTGTACGCGGCGGAGACGGGCCGGCTCGCCCGGGACAGCGACGACGCGCGGCTGTGGCCGTACGTCTCGCTGGCGCTGGGGGCGCTGGCATTCGCCGTTCTCCTGCGGGCCCAGCGGCGCGACTACCTCCGGACGAACCGGGTGTTCAACCACGGTCTGCTCGCCGCGACGGCGGCGGCCACGGTCCTGCTGCTCTGGCTGGCCGTCGGTCAGACCGTCGCGCGGACCGAGCTGAACAACGCCCAGGCACACGGGCAGAAGTCGCTCAACGTCCTCAACGACGCCCGGATCAACTCGCTCAAGGCCCGAGCGAACGAGAACCTGACGCTGGTGGCGCGCGGCGCCGTCCTCACGGCGGACGGCAGGAACGACCAGTACGAGACGGACTACAACACGGGCATGGACAAGCTCAGCAGCGCGCTCGGCGAGGCGGAGAAGCTCGCCGACGACAGCGCGGGCGGCAAGCCGGTGGCCGACGCGATCGCCTCGGTGGCCCAGTGGCGTGAGCGCCACAAGTCGGCCAGGACCACCGACCAGGAGGGCGACTACGAAGGCGCCCTGGCGAAGGTGATCGGCGGCAAGGACTCCACGGGCCAGTCGTTCGACCAGGTGGACGCGGCCCTGGGCGCCGCACTCGCCCAGGAGCAGAAGGAATTCACCCGGTCCGCGTCGGCAGGGCGCGGCGCGCTGACCGGACTCGCGATCGGGGCGGGCCTGCTCGCCGTGGTGGCCGCGGTGGGCGCGATCCTCGGCATAGGCCGCAGGCTGTCGGAGTACCGGTGAGAGGGGGAGGGATGACTTCCATGGACAGGCCCCGCCGGTCCCGCGGGCTCCGAGGCTGGGGCGGCGTCACCGCCATGGCCGCCGCGTGTGTGCTGACGGCGGCCCTCACCCTGCTGCCACTGGCCCACGGCGTCGCGGACGGCCCGGTCGCGGACGGCCCGGCGCAGGGGGCGCAGCGGATCGCCACGGCCGTGCCCGCCAAGGCCGACACCTGCGTGAATCCGGAGGCCGGTCTGCCGCCGTCCGGCGCGGACGGGCCGACCATCGAGAAGATCAAGACCTTCGGGAAGCTGCGGGTCGGTATCGACCAGAACAGCTACCGGTGGGGTTACCGCGACCCCGCCACCGGCATGATCGAGGGCTTCGACATCGATCTCGCCCGCGCCATCGCGGACGACATACTCGGCGACCCGAACGCCATCGTGTTCCGCGCCATCCCGACCAATCAGCGGGTCCAGGCGCTGGAGAACGACACGGTGGACCTGGTCGTCAGGACGATGACGATCAACTGCACCCGGATCAAGCAGGTCGCCTTCTCCACGGCCTACTTCCAGGCGGGCCAGCAGGTGCTCGCCCCCCGGGGCTCGGCGGTCACCGGGTACGACTCGTCGCTCGCCGGGAAGCGGGTCTGCACGGCCGAGGGCTCGACGGCGTACGACGCGCTGGAGAGCAAGTCGTTCGGCGCGATATTCAAGGACCCGCACGACGGACAGCCGTCCGACGAGGACCGGTTGACGGTGCCCAACCAGCTCGACTGCCTGGTCAGGCTCCAGCTGGGCGAGGTCGACGCGGTGGTGACGGACAACGCTCTGGCGGCGGGGCAGGCGGCGCAGGACCCGGCGGTCGCACTCCAGGGCAAGCCGTTCACCACCGAGTACTACGGCGTCGCCGCCAAGCTCGGCAACGACGATCTGGTGCGCCGGGTGAACCAGGTGCTGGTGGGGTATCGAGCGGGCGGGGCGAACAGCCCGTGGATGGTGTCGTACCGGAAGTGGCTGGAGGCGGGACTGCCCGGGATCACCGCGCCGCCGGCCGCCACCTACCGGACGGGCTAGGGATTCCGGCCGGACAGGACCGGACAGCACCGGACAGGACAGGACGCGGCGGCACGACCGGACCCGACCGGCGTGACCGGGAAGACCGGAACAGCCGGGACAGCGGGACAGCGGGACAGCCGGACAGCCGGACAAGAGCGGAGAGGTGATCGATGGGCGCCATGGACCGGGACGAGGTGGACCGCGCCCTGGCACGCCTCGAAGCGGAGCACGAGGCGATCGAGACCTCGCTGCTCGCCCTCCAGGACCACTCCGGCCGCAGGCTCCTGGAAGGGGCCGAGCTGACCGGGGTCACCCAGGAGCGCTGGACCGTCGCGGACCGGTCGATCACCCTGCTGTGGAACTATTTCGACCACTACACCGCCGCCCTGACCGCCGCCCGTGAGGTGCGCGCCAGGCGCCGCTGGCCGAACCACGACGACCTGGCGGAGCTGACCGAGATCCTGCGCGGCCGCGGGGTCACCGTCGCCGGCGCCGCCGAGCGGCAGATCCCCTCCTCCCTCACCGGTCCCGTCAAGCTCTCCGAGCACTTCTCGCTCGCGGAGCTGGTGGCCAGGATGAACGAGCTGTACGCGCACGCGCTGGACATGGTCGTGGCCGCCGACGCCGTGTGGTCCGCGCTGCCGGCCCGGATCGATCTCCTCTCGGCGGAGCTGCGCCGCACGCGGTCGCTGGCGCACTCCGTCGGTGTGCGGCCCGGCGAGCATCCGGCCGGCGACGACCTGGAGTCGATCACCCATGAGCTGACCGCGCTGCGCGCCCAGGTGGTGTCCGATCCGCTGGAGTTCTGGCGCCCGGCGCCCGGCAGTTCCGCCCCGGGCGGCGGCCGTCCGGACACCGGGCGGTACGACCGGGCGGCCCGCGCCCTGGAGGACGTACGGCGTGAGACCGAAGCGGTCCTCGCGGTGCGGCAGGACTCGGAGGAGCGGCTGATGCGGCTGCGCGACATGCTGTCGCGCGCGGACCGTACCCTCAGCGAGGCGCGGACGGCCCGTGGTGAGGTGCTGGCGAAGATCGCGGCGTCCGAGGTACCGGCGGTCAGCGGTCCGCCGACCGCGCTCCAGGAGCGGCTGTCCACGGCCGCCGAATACCGCAGACACGCCTGGTGGAACAGGCTCTCGCCGCTGCTCGAAGCACTGGAGCGGGACGCCGAGGACGAACTGCTGCGGGCCCGCGAGTCGTTGGGCGCGGTCACCGCTCCGCTGGCGGTGCGCGCGGAGCTGCGCGGCCGGCTGGACGCGTACAAGGCGAAGGTCGCCCGGCACGGGTTGGCCGAGGACCCTCTGCTGATCGAGCGGTACGACGCGGCCCGCAGGATGCTGTGGAGCGCGCCCTGCGATCTGCGCGTCGCCGAACAGGCGGTGCTGCGCTATCAGCGGGCCGCGTCGGACGTCCTGGCCCCGCGCGGGCCCGCGCCGGCCGGGCACGCGTCACGACCGACAGAGGACGAACGGGGGGAACGATGAGCGGTACGAACGAATGCGGGCGTCCCGGGTGCGAGGGCTCGTACGAGGACATGGGCGGCGGTGAACTCTACTGCGACACCTGCGGTCTGGCGCCCGCCGTCTCCGCCGGCGGTGCGCTGGCCTCACCGCCGACCGGCATCACGGGCGGCGGCCGGAGCGGCGGCGGCTCCGGCAGGAGCGGTTCTTCGAGCTCCTCCTCGCGGGCCTCGGCGCGCGCTACCTCGCGCTCCTCGACCTCCCGGCGCTCGGTCTCCGGCCGGCTGTCCCGCACGCTCTCCGGCCCGCTCTCCTCCCGGTCGGTGTCGGTGCGCAGCTCCGGCCCGTCCACGGGCACATCGGGGCGCGGCCGGCTGGGCGCCGGTCTGGTCGACGTACCGGACGTGCCGCGTCCCGATCCGCGGTCCGCGGTGATGGAGACGCCCGAGGTGCCCGAGCGCAAGCGGTACTGCTCGCGCTCCGACTGCGGGGCGCCGGTCGGCCGGGCGCGCGGTGACCGGCCGGGGCGTACGGAAGGGTTCTGCACCAAGTGCGGCCACCCGTACTCGTTCGTGCCGAAGCTGATCACGGGCGACATCGTGCACGGCCAGTACGAGGTCATGGGCTGCCTGGCCCACGGCGGCCTGGGCTGGGTCTATCTGGCGATCGACCGCGCCGTCTCGGACCGCTGGGTGGTGCTCAAGGGCCTGCTCGACACGGGCGACCAGGACGCCATGGAGGCGGCGATCTCCGAGCGCCGCTTCCTCGCCGAGATCGAGCATTCGAACATCGTCCGTATCTACAACTTCGTGGAACACCTCGACCAGCGCACCGGCTCCATGGACGGCTACATCGTCATGGAGTACGTCGGCGGCATGTCGCTCAAGGAGATCGCCAACGGGCGGCGGAGCGGCGGCAAACGCGATCCGCTGCCGGTGGAGCAGGCGTGCGCGTACGGCATCGAGGCGCTGGAGGCCCTCGGGCACCTGCACAGCAGGAATCTGCTGTACTGCGACTTCAAGGTCGACAACGCGATCCAGACCGAGGACCAGCTCAAGCTCATCGACATGGGCGCGGTCCGCAGGATGGACGACGAGGAGTCGGCGATCTACGGGACGGTCGGATACCAGGCGCCGGAGGTCGCGGAGGTCGGCCCCTCGGTGGCGTCCGACCTGTACACGGTGGCGCGCACCCTGGCAGTGCTGGCCTTCGACTTCCAGGGCTATACGAACGTCTTCGTCGACTCGCTCCCGGACCCGGACAACATCGAGGTCTTCCGGACGTACGAGTCCTTCTACCGCCTGCTGGTGCGGGCGACGGACCCGGACCCGGCGCGGCGGTTCTCCTCGGCGCGGGAGATGGCGGAGCAGCTGACCGGTGTGCTGCGGGAGGTCGTCGCGCTCCAGACGGGCCGCCCGCGCCCCGCGCTCTCGACGCTCTTCGGGCCCGAACTGCGCGTCACGGACACGGAGCTGTTCGCCGAGCTGACGGAGGACGTCTCGCGGCTGGGCGCCCGGGCCGAGCCGGCCGGGGGCGGTGGCCGATTCGGCCGTCGTCAACGGGCGGTCACGGCGGGCTCCCCGGGCGCCCCGGGCGTCAGCGGCGGCGTGCCCGCACCGGCACTGCCGCCGGGGGCCGGCGGTCCTGGCTCCTGGCCGGGGGCTCAGGGGCCCCAGGGGACTCAGGTGGCTCAGGTGGCTCAGGTGGCTCAGCAGGGAAGTCAGCCCGCCGCTCTGCCGACTGCTCTGCCGGCGCCGGGCTCCCGGCCGGGTTCCGCCGGGGCCGCCGGGCTCGACCCGGCTGCGCCGGGGGCGGCGGGCACCGTTCCCGCCCCCCGGGCGCCGGGTGTCCTCGCCCCGCCCGGCCGGCCGGCCGGCGAAGGACCCCGGCTCGCGGCGCTCGACGCCCGGGCGACCGCGCTGGCGCTCCCCGTCCCCCGCGTCGACCCGAACGACCCGAACGCCGGATTCCTGGCCGGTCTGCTGGCCGCCGCCCCCGCCGAACTGATCTCCGCTCTGGCCGCCGCTCCCGCCGAATCGGTGGAACGCGGACTGCGCCAGGTGCGGGCCTGGCTGGAGAACCGGGACACGTACACCGCCGTCGAAGCCCTCCTGGCCCTGGAGACGGAACATCCCGACGACTGGCGGGTCGTCTGGTACCGGGGTCTCGCCTCCCTCATCACCGGCGACCACGAGACGGCGGCGCTCTCCTTCGACGCGGTCTACGACGCGTTCCCCGGCGAGCCGGCCCCGAAGCTCGCGCTGGGGGTCTGCGCCGAGGTGCTCGGTCAGCTGGACAACGCGGCCGAGTACTACCGCCTGGTGTGGACGACCGACCCCAGCTACGTCAGCGCCGCGTTCGGCCTGGCCCGGGTGCAGCTGGCGGCCGGTGACCGGACCGGTGCCGTACGGACCCTGGAGTCCGTGCCCGAGGCGTCGATCCACTACACGGCGGCGCGGGTCGCCGCGGTGCGCGCCCGGCTGCGGCGACGCGTCGCCGCCGACCCGCTGCTGGACGATCTGCGGGCGGCCGGAGGACAGTTGGAGGCGCTCGCGCAGTTCGGTCTCGACGCCGTACGCCGTGAACGGTTGTCCGCCGAGGTACTGGGCACGGCCCTGGACTGGGTACTCTCCGGGGGCCGGGGCGGCCAGGTGGTGGCATCCACCACCCTGCTCGGCAGCTCGCTCGACGAACGTGGCCTGCGTTTCGGACTGGAACGCTCGTACCGGGTACTCGCCCGGCTCGCTCAGCGCGGCGAGGAGAGGATCGAACTGGTGGAACGGGCCAACCGTTTCCGCCCCCGGACGTGGGTGTGATGATGTCCCAGATGGACCCGTCGGCCGCTCGGCCGACCTGCCCCAGCTGCGCGGAGCCGCTGGAGTCCGGCGACCTGTTCTGCGGAGCATGCGGGTACGACCTGTCGGCCGTACCGCCACCGGCGGCCGACCACCCCACCCTCGTCATCCCCGGCGCGGGACAACTGGACGCGGAGCGGGCGGACACCGGTCAGCGGGAACCGGGACGGCCGGCGACGGGACGGCCGGCGACGGGCACTCCGGCCGGTGCCGTGCCCGGCGCCGTGAACTGGCCCACCGCCGCCGGGACGGGCAGTACCCAGAGCCCGTCCGAACTGGACCGGCTTTCCGGGGACTTCGAACTGCCCGCGCCCGGCACACCGCCACCGGGACAGGCCCCAGCGGCGACCGGCGCCGTGCTCCGGGACGCGTCGAGCCGGGACCCGGCGGGCCACGGCACCGCGGGCCGGGACGCCGTCCAGGCGGCGTCGGCCGGGCCGGCCGCGGCCGATCCGCGCACCGCGGATCCCGCCGTCGTGGCCCCGGCCGGCACCAAGCTCTGCGTGGCCTGCCGGGCCGGCCGGGTGGACACGGACGGCTACTGCGAGAACTGCGGCCATGCCCAGCCGCGCGAACGCGACCACATGGAACAGCAGCTCGACGCGGTGGCCGCGGTCAGCGACCGGGGGCTGCGCCATCACCGCAACGAGGACGCGTTCGCCGTCTCGTCCGCCGCGCTGCCGGACGGTTCGCCCGCCGTCATCGCGATCGTCTGTGACGGTGTGTCCTCGGCGACCCGCCCCGACGAGGCATCGGCCGCGGCCGCCGCCGCGGCGAACGAGTCGCTGCTGGACGCCCTGCCGCGCGGTACGCATCCGCAGCAGGCCATGCACGAGGCGATCGTCACCGCAGCCGAAGCGGTCAACGCCCTCGCCCCGGAGGCCGGGATCACGGAGCACGAGCCGCACCGCCAGCAGAACGCCCCCGCGTGCACGATCGTCGGCGCGGTGGTGGCGGGCGGGCTGCTGGTCATCGGCTGGGTCGGTGACAGCCGCGCCTACTGGGTGCCCGACGACCGGTCGGGGCCGCCCGCCCGGCTCACCGAGGACGACTCCTGGGCGGCGCAGATGGTCGCGGCCGGTCTGATGAACGAGGCGGAGGCGTACGCGGACCAGCGCGCCCACGCGATCACGGGCTGGCTCGGCGCCGACGCGTACGAACTGGAGCCGCACACGGCGTCCTTCAAGCCCGACCGCCCCGGTGTGGTGGTGGTCTGCACGGACGGTCTGTGGAACTACGCGGAGGGCGCCGAGGAGATGGCCGGAGCCGTACCCGCCGACGCGGCCCGCCGGCCGCTGCACGCGGCCCAGGTACTGGTGGGGCACGCACTCGACGGCGGAGGCCATGACAACGTCACCGTCGCCCTCCTGCCGTTCGCCGTTCCTCCGCCCGGGGCAGGATCCGCCCACAGCACGGCGTGATCCCCTTCTCACCTGTCATTTGTCTTTGTCGTGTGGCGTGTCAAGGAGCCGATACTGATGGCGAACTTCTCCAAGTCGACCGTGCCGCGGTTCTCCGTCGACGTGTACCAGAACGAGTACCTGCCCGAGGGCGGACGCGAGGTCAACGCGATCGTCACGGTCACCTCCACCGGGGGCGGCACCACCGGCGGTATGGCCTCGGCCGGTGCCTCATCCACCCCGTCGGCCCTGCCCGGACACCGTCCGAACGCGGCCGTGGTGATCATGGTCGACTGCTCGGGTTCGATGGACTACCCGCCGACGAAGATGCGCAACGCGCGCGACGCGACGGCCGCCGCCATCGACACCCTGCGTGACGGCGTCGCCTTCGCGGTGGTCGGCGGTACGCACATGGCGAAAGAGGTGTTCCCGGGCAACGGCCGGCTCGCGGTCGCCGACGCGTACACGCGAGCGCAGGCCAAGGAGGCACTGCGCCGGCTCAGCGCGGGCGGCGGCACCGCGATCGGCACCTGGCTGCGGCTGGCCGACCGGCTGCTGGCCTCGGCCGATGTCCCGATCCGGCACGGCATCCTGCTCACCGACGGGCGCAACGAGCACGAGGCCCCCGAGGACCTGAAGGCCTCGCTCGACGCCTGCGCGGGCCGCTTCACCTGTGACGCCAGAGGCGTCGGTACGGACTGGGAGGTGAAGGAAGTCACCGGCATAGCCTCCGCGCTGCTCGGGACCTCCGACATCGTCGCCGATCCGGCGGGCCTCGCCGCGGACTTCACGCGGATGATGGAGAACGCGATGGGCAAGGAGGTCGCGGACGTGGCACTGCGGCTCTGGACACCCGTCGGGGTGGAGATGGGCTTCGTGAAGCAGGTGGCGCCCACGGTCGAGGACCTGACCGGCCGGCGCACCGAGGCGGGGCCCCGGGCCGGCGACTACCCGACCGGTTCCTGGGGCGACGAATCCCGCGATTACCACATCTGCGTACGAGTACCGCAGGCCGCCATCGGCCAGGAGATGCTGGCCGCCCGGGTCTCCCTGGTCCTCCCCGCGCCGGGCGGGGGCGGCGCCCCCGAGGTGCTGTCGCAGGGGCTCGTACGCGCGGTGTGGACGGACGACATGGCGGCCTCGACCTCCATCAACCCGCAGGTCGCGCACTACACCGGCCAGGCCGAGCTGGCCCAGGTGATCCAACAGGGTCTCGATGCGCGCAAGTCGGGCGATTCCGACGGTGCGACGGCGAAACTCGGTCGCGCGGTGCAGCTCGCCGCCGCTTCGGGGAACGCCGATACGGCGAAACTGCTTTCGAAGGTGGTGGACGTGGTCGATGCGGCGACCGGTACTGTGCGGCTGAAGGCGCGGGTGGCGGACGCGGACGAGATGACCCTCGAAACGCGCTCCACCAAGACCGTCCGCGTCAAGAAGTAGCAGCGAACGACGTAGCAGCGAGCAACGGCCTCCGGGCCGGACGAGGAGAGGGGGAAGCGCCGACATGCCGACCTGCCCGAACGGACACCAGTCGGGTTCCGACGACTGGTGCGAGGTCTGCGGCCACCGCATGCCCCGCCCCGGCGCTCCCGCCGGGGCCGTGCCCCCGTCTCCCCCGTCGCCGCCCGGCTACGGCTATCCGCCGGACCCCGGCGCCACCGCCCAGGCCGAGCTCTGCCCGCAGTGCCGCACCCCGCGCGAGTCGATGGCTCCGTTCTGCGAGGAGTGCAGATGGAACTTCCTGACGAACACGGCGACGTCGTACACCCCGCTGGCGCCGAGGCCGGGACCGGACAGCCCGGTACGGGGCCCCGGCGGCCCCCGTCCCGGCACCCCGGGTCCTGGCGCCCCTGGTCCGGGCACCCCTGTGCCCGGGCTCACGCTGCCGCCGGGCTTCACGGCCCAGCAGGCGCCCCGGCCGCCGGAGCCGTACGAATACCAGAGCTCCCGCCCCTCCCAGCTGAACCGGCCCGCCGAGCCGCTGGCACCCGAGCAGCAGGGCCCGCCCGCCCCGCCGGTGTTCCAGCAGCGGCAACCGGCCCCGCCGGTGCCCCGGTCCACGGCCGACGACGACTGGATGCTGCCACCGCCCTCACCGGCGCAGCAGGCGGCCCAGGCTCCGGCCCCCCAGATCGCCCAGGCCCCGCAGTTCCCTGCTCCCCAGGCCCCTCCAGCCCCTCAGGCGCCCGCTCCTCAGGTCCATGCCCCGCAGCTCCACGCGCCCCAGCAGCAGGGGCCCCAGGGGCTGGCACCGGCTCCCTCCGCGAACTGGTCGGCGGTCATCGGGCCCGACCGTGAGTACTTCAGGGCGATGATGCAGCGCAGCGGTCCCGAGGCCACCGGGCTGAATCTTCCGGCGTACTCCCCCGAGCAGCGTCTTCCCCTGGCCGGCGCCCAGGTCTCCATCGGCCGCCGCCGGCACTCCACCGGCGAGTCACCCGACATCGATCTGTCCGTCCCGCCGGAGGACCCGGGCGTCTCGCACCAGCACGCGGTCCTGGTCCACCAGCCGGACGGCAGTTGGTCCGTGGTCGACCAGAACTCCACCAACGGCACGACGATCAACGGCGCCGAGGACCCGATAAAGCCCTACATCCCCGTCCCGCTCAAGGACGGCGACCGGGTCCACGTCGGAGCCTGGACGACGATCACGGTCCGCCGGGGCTGAGCCGGCCCACGCTGATCCGGCCCGAGCTGATCCGGCTCAAGCCGAACCGGCTCAGGACGAACCGGGCCGAGCCGGGGCGAGTCAGTCGGGCCGGATCGCGGCGGGGCCGATCGGCCAGACGTACGGCCCCGCCGGGTCGTCCAGCCAGGCCCACTGCCGGTCGCCCCGGACGGTGACGCCGAACCGCTCGCGGTGGGGACGCCGCTCGCGCTCCCAGAGGGAGAGTGCCTCGTGCGGATCCAGGCTGCCCGCCGTGAGGTCGAGGAGGAAACGGAAGAGTTCGTTCTCGCTCGCACGCCTCGGCACCCCGCCCACGGGCCTGCGCGGCCCGGGGGTGCCGCCGGGCGTACCCCGCAGCGGGACGAAGTAGGCGGCGCTGGGCAGGAAGCGCCCTTCCGCGCGGCCGCCGCCCCCGCCGTTCACACCGCTTCCGCCGTTCGCACCGCCCCCACCGTTCACACCGCCCCCACCGTTCACACCACCGCCGCTCTCCGTGACCCGCAGCGCGATGAGGCCGGTGGCGAGCGGGGCGAGGATCAGGGCGCCCGGGCGGCACTGGGCGAGCCAGTCCGTCGGCACCGAGGGCAGCGTGCAGGTGGCGATGATCCGGTCGAACGGAGCGCGCCCGGGAGCGCCGCGCGCGCCGTCGCCGGTGACGACGGCGGGCCGGTAACCGGCCGTCGCGAGATGGGTACGGGCCGACTCCGTGATCTCCGGGTCGAGATCGATGGTGGTGACCCGCTCGTCGCCCAGCCGGTGCGCGAGCAGTGCCGCGTTGTAGCCGCTGCCGGCGCCGATCTCCAGGACGCGGTCCCCGTCCCGTACGTCCAGCTCCGCCAGCATGCGGGCCATCAGGGAGGGCTGGCTGCTGGAAGAGATCAGCTCGCCGTCGCGTACCCGGGTCGCCAGCGCCCCGTCCGCGTACGCCCCCCGCAACCAGCGCTCCCGCCGCACGGGGTCCGGGTCCCCGCTCCACAGCCGGTCGTATCCTCCGGGGCGGCTGACGAAGTAGTACGGCACGAACACGTGGCGCGGCACGTCCTCGAACGCCGCCCGCCAGGCCGGGCTCTCCAGCGCCCCGGTCGCCGCGATCTCCCGCACCAGTGCGGCCCGCGCCCCGGCCGCCGCCGCGCTGTCCGGCCCGTACGCGTCATCCCGCTCCGCACCCATCTCTCCACTGTCCCGGCTGGGCGTCCGGGAAGCGAGCGTTGCGGGCGAGTGGGCCCCTGGACGGTCCGAATGCCGGACGGCCCGGAGCACCGGCCACGGGGTTCCGGCCATAGGGTTCCGGCCACGGGGTCCTAGTCCTCAGGTCCTCCTCCGCCGCGTCTGAGACCATGGACGGGTGAAAGAGATTCCGCACGGCACCCTTCAGGAGCAGACCTTCTACGAGCAGGTCGGCGGCGAGGAGACCTTCCGGCGCCTCGTCCACCGCTTCTACCAGGGCATCGCCGAGGATCCTCTGCTGCGTCCGATGTACCCGGAGGAGGACCTGGGCCCCGCCGAGGAGCGGTTCACGCTCTTCCTGATGCAGTACTGGGGCGGTCCGCGCACGTACAGCGACAACCGGGGTCACCCCCGGCTGCGGATGCGCCACGCCCCGTTCGCGGTCGACAGCGCCGCCCACGACGCCTGGCTCAGGCACATGCGGGTGGCGGTCGACGAGCTGGGACTGTCCGAGGCGCACGAGCGGCAGCTCTGGGACTACTTCACCTACGCGGCCGCCTCGATGGTGAACACCGCCGGCTGAGACCCCGTGGTCCGGTGCCGTGGAAGCGCCGGGGACCCTGACCCGCCGGGCCGCCCGGACCGGGCTGGGGCCCGGTCGGGCCAAGGACCGTCGGGCCGGGACGGGTCAGGCCGAGGACCGTCGAGCCGGGGACGGGTCAGGCCAGGGACCGGTCAGGCCGGGGTGACCGTGAGCGCGCCCAGGCCCGCGCGGCGTACCGCGATCGAGCCGTACCGGGTACGGAGCCGCAGCCAGCCGCCCGACGCGAACAGCGCGACCGGCGCCTCGGGCGCCGAGGACGCCGGCACCATCGCCCCCCTTACCGGCCGCAGGAAGCCCAGCGACTGGGCCGCGTGCGCGGCCCGCAGCGGCAGCCGCGTGTCGCCCAGCGTCCTGGACCAGATGTCGTGGCCGATGCGGTCACGCTCCGCCCGGGTCCTTTTCTCGGGCGTCAACCGCTCGTCCCGGGCCCGGAATTCGGTGACCGCCGCGGCGAGCGCGCCCCGGATGCTCTCCTCGTCCGGCAGTCCGGGCACCTGCTGCCAGCCGCCGCGCGGGGGAAGCACCCCGGCCCACGGCGGTCCTGTGACGGCCGCCGGGACGGCCGCGCTGCCCGCGGCCTCGTCGATGGCTTCGAGGAGTTCGCCCGCCGAGACCGTGACATCGAGTTCGTACGGTGCGGCGAGCCGGACCGTACGGATGGCCAGCACCTCGAAGGACGCGGGCCGCCCGAACACGGCGAGCGCGCCGCCGCCTGCCTGGAGCCGGACGGCGGCGGCACGGTCGTAGTGGATCAGCCGGGCGAGGAAGGCGCCGAGATCGGCGGCCTCCCGCGCGTCGGCGAACCCCAGTGTCCGTGCGTGCGTCATATGCGCCGTCATGCCGCGACAGCACCCTTCTCGTCGTCCAGGTACTTCTGGAGGAAGGACCTCTCCTCCGCGGTGATCCGGCGCGGCCGCTTGGCCGCCAGGTCGTAGGGCACGACGACCGTCGAGGCCCGTACGTACACCGTGTCCTCGTCCTTGATCTCGTACGAGATGGTCAGCGAGCCGTGCTTGAGTTCACTCACCCACGACTCGACGGTCACCGGCTCGTGCCGGTGGACCAGCGGCCACTTGTAGTCGATCTCGTGGCGGGCCACGACGGACCCGCCGGAGAAGGACGGGGAACCGTCCCCCGGCGCCAGCCGGAACATGAAGTCGATCCGGGCCTCCTCCAGATAACGGAGGAAGACCACGTTGTTGACGTGCCCGAAGGCGTCCATGTCCGACCAGCGCAGGGGACAGCGGTAGAGGTGACGGGCCATCTCAGCCCCGGGTGAGCTTCTTGTAGGTGGCGCGGTGCGGGCGGGCGGCGTCGGCGCCGAGCCGCTCGACCTTGTTCTTCTCGTACGAGTCGAAGTTGCCCTCGAACCAGAACCACTTGGAGTTGCCCTCGTACGCCAGGATGTGCGTGGCGACCCTGTCCAGGAACCACCGGTCGTGGGAGACGACCACGGCCGCACCGGGGAACTCCAGCAGCGCGTTCTCCAGCGAGGAGAGCGTCTCGACGTCGAGGTCGTTGGTCGGTTCGTCGAGGAGCAGCAGGTTGCCGCCCTGCTTGAGGGTCAGCGCCAGGTTGAGGCGGTTGCGCTCACCACCGGAGAGCACCCCGGCCGGCTTCTGCTGGTCCGGGCCCTTGAAGCCGAAGGCGGAGACGTACGCGCGCGAGGGCATCTCGACCTGGCCGACGTTGATGTAGTCCAGCTCGTCCGAGACGACCGCCCACAGCGACTTCTTCGGGTCGATGTTGCCGCGGCCCTGGTCGACGTAGCTGATCTTGACGGTGTCGCCGACCTTGATGGAACCGGAGTCCGGCTCCTCGAAGCCCTGGATCATCTTGAACAGCGTGGTCTTGCCGGCGCCGTTCGGGCCGATGACCCCGACGATGCCGTTGCGCGGGAGCGTGAACGACAGGTCGTCGATCAGCACCTTGTCGCCGAACGCCTTGGTGAGGTTCTCGACCTGGACGACGATGGAGCCCAGACGCGGGCCCGGCGGGATCTGGATCTCCTCGAAGTCCAGCTTCCGCATCTTGTCGGCCTCGGCCGCCATCTCCTCGTAACGGGCCAGGCGGGCCTTGGACTTGGCCTGCCGCCCCTTCGCGTTGGAGCGGACCCACTCAAGCTCTTCCTTGAGCCGCTTGGCGCGCTTGGCGTCCTTCTGGCCCTCGACCTTCAGACGGGACTGCTTGCTCTCCAGGTACGTGGAGTAGTTGCCCTCGTAGCCGATGGCGCGGCCGCGGTCGAGCTCCAGGATCCAGCCCGCGACGTTGTCGAGGAAGTACCGGTCGTGGGTGACGGCGACGACGGTGCCGGGGTACTTGGCGAGGTGCTGCTCCAGCCACTGCACGGACTCGGCGTCCAGGTGGTTGGTGGGCTCGTCGAGGAGCAGCAGGTCGGGGGCTTCGAGCAGCAGCTTGCAGAGCGCCACGCGGCGGCGCTCACCACCGGAGAGGTTCGTGACGGGCCAGTCGCCGGGCGGGCAGCCGAGCGCCTCCATGGCCTGCTCCAGCTGGGCGTCCAGGTCCCACGCGTTGGCGTGGTCGAGGTCCTCCTGGAGCTTGCCCATCTCATCCATGAGCGCGTCGGAGTAGTCCGTCGCCATCAGCTCGGCCACTTCGTTGAAGCGGTGGAGCTTGCCCATGACCTCGGCGGCGCCGTCCTGCACGTTCTGCAGCACGGTCTTGGACTCGTCCAGCGGCGGCTCCTGGAGGAGCATGCCGACGGTGTATCCGGGAGAGAGGAACGCGTCGCCGTTGGACGGCTGCTCCAGACCGGCCATGATCTTCAGCACGGTGGACTTACCGGCGCCGTTCGGACCCACCACACCGATCTTCGCGCCCGGCAGGAAGCTCAGCGTCACGTCATCGAGGATGACCTTGTCGCCGTGCGCCTTACGCGTCTTGCGCATCGTGTAGATGTACTCAGCCAAGAGAAACCGTCCGGCAATCGAGAAGGGCCAATGTGCGGCTCCGCCGCGTGAGGGCAGATACACCCCATCTTGCCTGACGTCCATCCCTCAATGGAAACGGGTACTTCACGGGCCGGTGAACTGCACCGATACCGGCCGCTCTGTCTCCGTGACGGTCGTCGCCGGTCGTTGTTGGTCGACCTCGGCCAGCCTTCGACGGCCCACAGACGGCCCGGACGCTACCGCGACCAACAGCCAACACATCCCGTGCGAAGGCCGGTTGCCAACAACTGACATGCGCATCGGCTGCGCTTCGGACCCTTCCGAACGGGAGGCTGGGAGGCACATGCAGCGCCAACCGTCCGCACCTCACCTGCGAACGGAGTGCGTTCGGTTGATTGCACAGGGTAGTGTTCCAGCCTCGGCCTCGGCCGAGGCTGGAGTCCGACGCGGACTCTGGGATCACCCGAGAAGGGACCTGTGCATGAACTCACCGATCAAGAAGTCCTGCGGCTGGAGGAGACCCGATCGGCCTCCAACCCGAACATTGCTCTGGGTGGTGATCACCATCGCGCGATGGCTATGGCAGGAGATGTCGTAGCCACACGACCGAGGGCAGCTCCACCCGGAGGACAGACCGGCGCAGTGCGCCCGGTCGCCTTGAACTCGACCGGGCGCACTGCCCCTCTCGCGCCTAGCGGGTCTTGCCCCGGCTACCCCCGGGGCAAGACCCGCTCACCTGGCGCAAGTACCAGAAGAACCGCTAGTCGACTAGCGGTTCTCAAACCCCCGCCCACCGGGGGCCGGGGAGCTCCGCTGGTCGACCAACGAAGCTCCCCCGCAACACACCAGCTTCGTGAGCGCCTCGCGGAGCAAACATGACGCTGAGCTCAGCGCCATGTACAGAAAGTGAACATATCCCGCAGCGTATCGCTATAGCAATACGCTGCGGGTGGACAGAATGCCCCCTGACGGGGGCAAGGTCTACAGGGGAGCACCGCTAGTCGACTAGCGGTGCTCGGCCAGCTTCGAAGTCTCCACTTCGGATCAGACGACGGGTCCGCTCACACGTGGGCGGACCGCGAGAGGGGGAGGGGTGACATCGG
This sequence comes from Streptomyces sp. NPDC051569, assembly GCF_044454085.1. Taxonomy (NCBI): domain Bacteria; kingdom Bacillati; phylum Actinomycetota; class Actinomycetes; order Kitasatosporales; family Streptomycetaceae; genus Streptomyces; species Streptomyces sp. NPDC051569. The sequence continues at coordinate 541,081 of NZ_JBITDJ010000002.1, read as the reverse complement.
ACGAAAGAGGGAGCGCGCCCCAGCACGCCAGTCCTCGGGGAACCTTCCTGAAAATCGCTGAGGCCGTACGCATACAGATCACGGCCGACCCCGGCATGACGGAACTGCCTTCGGCGGCAGAGCTGATGCGGGACTACGGGGTCTCAAGGGGTGTTGCTCTGCGTGTCTTCGGTCACCTGCGGAGCGAAGGACTGGCGGAGGCCGTGCCTGGCGCGCGGTGGCGTGTGATCCGGGACGGCCGGCGGGTGGATCGCCGCCCACTGGCGAAACGGATGGCGCACGTCATCGTGGATGACGGCCTGCCCGTGGGGGCCGTTTTCCCGAGCGAGTCCGCTCTCTGCGACCGCTTCGGCGTTTCTCGCCCGACCGTGCGCAAGGCACTCGCGGAAGTCGAGGCCATCGGTCTGGTAACCCCCGGTGGCCAGGGAAAGCAGCGGACCGTAAGGACCCTGCCGAAGGAGGAGGAGCGTTCAGAGACTTGAGCACCAAGGAACTGACCGAGTGGGCCTACCCTCTCGCCGAGTCGCTGCTTGCCGAGCCACTGCCGCGCAGGTGGAACCATTCACAGGGTGTGGCCGAGCGGGCCCGGACAATCGCTTCGATCCTTGGTCTGGACGCCGAGCTGCTGGAAGCCGCTGCGGTACTCCATGACATCGGGTACGCGCCAGACCTGGCCAAGACCGGCTTCCACCCACTCGACGGCGCCCGGTACCTGCGCGACATCGCGCATGCCGATGAACGGCTGGTGCGCCTGGTGGCTCATCACTCCTGCGCCTGGATGGAGGCGGAGGCCAGAGGAGTGCGCGAGGAGCTGGAGAGCGAGTTTCCACGGGAGAAAGCCGAGCTGACCGACGCGCTCTGCTACTGCGACATGAACACGACGCCGGACGGCGCCCCCACCAACCCCGTCGACAGGGTGAACGAGATCGCCGGCCGCTACGGTCCGGACAGCCTCATCGGCACCTTCATCCGGCGTGCGGAGCCCGAGATCCTGGCGAGCACCGCCCGGGTACTCACCAGGCTCTCGGCAGTGGAGAGTCAGACGCGTCAGCCGATGTAAGGCGCGGTCCGTGAGCTGTCCTGCGCGTGCTCGATTCGGAGCCGCATCGTCGGGTGAACATCGAATTCCTTCAGGTCCGCTGGGGCAACCCAGCGGACCTGAGTTGTTTCGTCGCTGGTTCGCAGCTCGCCGCCGATGGGCCGGGCGCGGAAGCAGATGCTGAACTGCTGACGGGCCTCGCCATCGTCGTACAGCATCACGTGTCCCGGGTCGGTGTAGATCCCGGACATGTCCACGACTTCGGCCTTGATGCCGGTCTCTTCCCAGACTTCGCGCACCACGGTGTCGCTGATGGACTCCCCCACGTCGTGACCGCCGCCGGGCAGAGCCCACCGGCCGTTGTCGGAGCGCTGAATCATCAGGATCTGACCGTCGTCGTTCTGAACGAACGCCACGACGGACGGCACCACCGAGTTGGCCGGCGGGGCGTCCGGGTCGTGCAGATAGTCGATGCGTCCCATGCTCAAGCTCCTGTGATGTCGTGTTCTGTGACCTGGCGGGCGCCGCCCCAGGTCTGCTCGATGCTGTTCGCGTACGTGTCGAAAAGGCCGCCACCCGGCAGGCGTCGCAGGTGGAACACCGGAGCCATGTAGGCCCCGATGCCGTAGACGTGGGTGTTCACCAACATCTCGTCGTCTGCCCGGAAGAGCGAGTTGTAGAGGGTCGCGTCATGGAGCCGGAACCCGATCTCGGGGTGGCTCGCGAAGAGCGGCTGATAGTTCACCAGGGCATTGCGGATCTTGCCGTCCATGATCCGGTGCCCCTCATCTATGCCGCGCTGGTGTACGGCCTCGCAGCCGGGATCCCCCAGCATGATCCGCACCTGTGCCGCTGCCTGAACCTTGGCTTTAAGCAGCGCGTGGAACCCCGGATCCTCGGACAACCAGAGGCCGGCGTAGACCAGCGCGTCGACGTGGCGCTCGGCTCGCCCGTACATCTCGCGCCACAGACCGGGCGGGACCATGTGCCGATGCGGGTAGACGGTGACGATCTCCGCCTTGCTCAGATCAGCCGCGCTGTCACGCGACCGGCCGTCGTCCCAAAGCGTCGTGACGTCGACCTTGAGGAACGAAGCTGCCGCGTACTGGTGTCGGCGGTACGGCGTCTTCCCCTTGGTGATCCAGCGCTCGACCGTCTTGGGATCGACCTCTATGGCATCGGCCAGGTCGCGAATGGTCTTGCCCTGCGCCAAGAGGGCTGATCGCAATCGTTCGTTGGACATCTCCACCCCCGTGGGGACTTCTAGGGACCTCCTGACCGTAGTGAGTCGTCCCAGAGCTGTCCATCCCTGCGGTGAACAACTCCCCTGACCTGCGGCGATTCTATTGGTGCGCCAAGAAGTCCCGACGCGAACAAGAAGAGGGCCCGTCAGCGGACTTGACGAACCCCCATGCAGTACCTGTAAAACAGGTACTGCACAGCGCGTCGCCCTGAGGGTCCCGGCAACGGGAGTGAGCCCGAGGGAAGCGGTCGTTCCTTGAGAACTGAACAGTGAATCGAGATGGGTGAGAGACCCGTCCCCGTGACGACCGGGTGATGTTCGTCGGCGGTGCTCACGTGCTGGCTCCGGAGAACGCCCTCTCAGGGGGCGCCACCCGGCACGGCCGCCCTGTTACCGCGTCAGAGCAGCGACGATGACGCGCCCGATCGCCTGGTTCGGGGCCGGTTCAGCCGTGGCAACGGCGGACCGGCGAAGCCCTGGCGCCGTTGTCCTTCCTCGTTCGGAGGTTGTTGTGGTCCGTCGAAGACGCGGGGCGCCGCCGCGCTGGACCGGCGCGGCGGCGGCCCGCCCGAGTCACTGCGGCTGCGGGCCGGACGCACACGTCGTCCGGGCCGGGGCCGTTCTTGTGGAACGCCGATACCGCCCGCCGCTCACTCACGTGATGGCCGGCCGGGTCGCGTACCAGCGATCACAGTCACCGGCACCCGTACTTCGGCGCGGCGTGCGGGGTGGCTGTGGCCGCTCGTGCCGAGTGGTCAACACCCATGCGGTCCCCGGGATGCACTCCAGGGACCGCGTACAGGCACCTGTCCAGGAGGACCTGTGATCACGAGTCTGACAGACGCGGAACGCGAGGAACTGAGCAAGAAGGTCGCGGAGAAGAACCGCCAGACCGCCCAGTGGCCCCGCTGAACCACCCACCCCACCGCCCCGGCATCCACGCCGTGAGGGCGCCGGATCGGATCGGGCCCGGGGCACGCACCACTACTCACCCACCCCGAGAGGACATCGTGACCACCACCGAGACCGAGACGTTCGAAACCATCCGCTACACCGCCGACGTCGTTCTGATCGCCGCCGGGCACGTGCTGTTGATCGAGCGCGGGTGGGACCCGTTCGAGGGCATGTGGGCGCTTCCCGGCGGACACGTCGACGCCGGGGAAACGAGCCTTGCCGCCGCCTCCCGCGAGCTGGCCGAGGAGACCGGCATCACCGTGCCCGCCGCCGACCTGCGACAGGTGGGCACCTTCGACGCACCCGGCCGCGACCCGCGCGGCCGGTACGTCACCGTCGCCTACACCGCCACGCTCCCCCACCCGGTTCAGCCGTCGGCGGGGGACGATGCCACCGCCGCCCGCTGGTGGCCCCTGAACGCCTTGCCCGACCTTGCTTTCGACCACGCGGCCATCCTCAGCGCGGTCACCGAATCCGCCTCCTGAGCCGCTACGCCAACAGCCCCGATGGTCGCAGGGCCGGTTCGACTCCGGCCCGGGGCACTCCCCCCCGTTTCCCGCGACCGCCGGTCGCCGTCTCGCTCTGCCCCCAACCCGTTCTGAGGAGTCACCGCAATGACAGAGCGCACCTTCGTTTCACAGTCCAGCGGCCCGGTCATCCTGGGCCTGTCGCTGCCGGTCGGCAGCATCCGCGTCCAGGTGGTCGACGGTCTGCCCACGGCCCGGGTGGTGTTGTCCACCGGCGACACCACCGGGCCCGCCGCCGACGCGGTCAACCGGGCGAGCAGCCGGCAGGACGGACAGGCACTCGGGATCGAGGTCCCGGAGATGCCCGGCAACGTCACGATGCAGGGACGTCGGAGCAACATGGTTTTCGGGTCGGTGACCGGGGTGACCATGATCAACGGACGTGTCGTCTCCGGTGGCGGCACCGTGCCGACGGTCAGCATGATCACGGCCACCGTGCATCTGCCGGCCGGATCGTCCCTCGGTGTCGTCTCCACCTCCGCCGACGCGCGGACCTTCGGCTACCTCGACCGCGTCGAGTTCCGCTCGGTCTCCGGTGACCTGGACGCCGACGGGGTCCGGCACCTGACCGCGTCGACCACATCCGGCGATATCTCCGCCGGGTGCGTCACGCAGGAGGTCACCGCCCGCACGGTCTCCGGTGACATCAGCATCGACCTCTACAACGGCCGCACCGCCGAGCTGAACACCACGTCCGGCGACGTGGTCATGCAGGCCACGAACCACGCGTCCGGCCCGGTCCGGGCCCACAGCGTCTCCGGCGACGTCCGCGTCAGCGGAAGCCGCCACCTCAACGTCAGCGCCCACAGCGTCTCCGGACGCGTCCGCACCCGCTGAACCACCCACCCCATAAACGGCGCGCGGCCCCGGTGTTGGAGCACCGGGACCGCCTTCGGGCCGTTCGCACCTGCTAGGGAGATCACGACCCATGAAGTACATCGTTGCTGGTCATACGGCCGTTACGGCCGATGAGTTCATCGAACTCGCGCTCGGTACGCCGCCGGAGTTGTGGCTTGGCGTGGACGGTGAGAGCGAGGTGGAGCGGGCCGCGCGTCTGGACGCGGCCCGGGACATCCTCGTGGAGGAGCCGGAGCTGGTGGACCGGGTGAGCCGGGTCGCCGCTGAGGCGATCGAGGTGTTCGCCCCTGAGCTGTTCAACGTCGTCCCGCTCGCGCCCCGGGCCGCTGCCCGGCGCCGTCCGGTCCGGAAGGGAGCGGCGGCATGAGCGCCTTCCTGATGTCTCTGGCCGCTGCCGGTCCGGTCGCGGCCGGGTGGAGCGGCCACACGTTCTGGCTGCGGCGCCGTCTGCGGATCGCGCGCCGTGACCCGCTGACCGGGCTGCGGACGCGGGACGGCTTCACCCGCCGCGCGACCGTCCTGCTCAAGGACCCGCGCGCGGTCGTCGTCCTCGCCGACGTCGACCGCTTCAAGCAGATCAACGACCGGTACGGCCACGCCGCCGGGGACACCCTGCTGAAGGCGACGGCGGACCGGCTCGCGCACTACGTCGGGGCGTGCGGTGTCGCCGGGCGCCTGGGCGGTGACGAGTTCGCGGCCGTGCTCATCGACCGGGACGGTACCGCCGGGGATCTCCTCGCCGTCCTTCACGCCGTGCTCGCCCGTCCGGTCGAGGGACAGGACGCCTGCCTGCGGACGACGGTGTCGCTCGGCTGGGTCCGCACCACCGACCACCCGGGCGAGGGGCTGCCCGCGCTGCTGCGGCGGGCCGATGAGGCCATGTACGCGGCGAAGCAGGCCCGTGCCGGAATCGGCCGGGCCCGGCTCGGCGCACTGCTGGCGACCTTGTCCGGGCGCCGTGCCGGCCGTCCCGGAACACACGGCGGAACGGGGGCCGTGGCATGAACGGGAACCTCGCACGGCAGGACGTCCCGGCGCTGACACGCCCCGAGCAGTGGCTGATGGCACTGGCCGCGCTCGCTGCGGCCGGGGTCGGCGGACTGGGGTTCGCGTCGTCGTTCAGCGCGGTGTCGGAGGCGGCGGCCCGGTGGGATTTCGCGTCGCCGTGGATGCTGCCGATCGGCATCGACATCGCGATCCCGGTGTTCACCGCCGCCAACCTGCTGCTGATCCGCATGGACATGGCGCTGGCCTGGGTGCGGTTCGTGTCCTGGACCCTCACGGCGGTGACGTGCTGGCTCAACATCGCGGCCGGGACATCGGCGTCCGCGAAGGTCGCGCACGGCACGATGCCACTGCTGTGGGTGGTGTTCTCCGAGATCATCGCCCACGTCTACGCGGTCCGGATCGGCGCCGCCACCGGCAAGCGGATGGAGAAGATCCGCCGCTCCCGCTGGCTGCTCGCCTTCCCCTCCACCTTCGTCCTCTGGCGCCGGATGACGCTGTGGGAGATCACCTCCTACACCGACGCTCTCGCCCGTGAACGGGACCGGCAGTTGGCTCGGGCCGACCTGCGCGAGCGGCACGGTCGACGCTGGCGGTCGAAGACACCACGCCGCGAACGTGTCCTGCTCAAGCTCGGAGAACTCACCCCGACCACCCCGGACGCAAACCAGGATGAAACATCCCTGGCTACCGTAAATCAGTCGGGGTCTGACCTGGGAGAGTCGACTCCCGCACTCCCCGCCCCGGCGGCCGAGCTGCCTGCCGCCGAGTCGGTCGACTCCGCACCGGCAGTCGAGCCCGTTCCCACGGTCGACCCGGTACCGGTGGTCGAGTCTCCCGAGCCGGTCGAGTCGGCTCCGGAGGAACCGGTCGCCGCGCGGCCCGCGCGCCGTCGGCCGACCGGTCGGGTTCCCGAGTCGGCCCGTGCTCCCCGGCCGATCCGCACCCGCGAACAGCTCCTCGCCGAGGCCCGTGAGGCGACAGCCGGTTGGCCGGACGCCGAGCTGACCGGTGAGGCGATCCGCAAGGCGGTCCGTACGTCGTCGGCCAACGGCCGGACGCTGCGGGACGCGCTCAAGGCCGAGCGCGGCGAGCCGGACGCGGGCACCGAGGCTGAGGCCGCGTAATGGCCGGCCGCTTCTGGGACCCCGACGGGGCCCGGTACGGAATCCCCACCTACCCCTTTCGCATGGCCCCGGCCGGTCTGGCCACCCGCCGCCAACTCCGCGCCACCGGGCTGCGGCCCGGCGGGCAGGAAGTCGCGGCGCAGCTCCTCTGGTTCTCGCACCGCTACCGGCGCAAGGGCTGTCCGCCGGTCCGGGTGGCCTACCTCTATCGGGTCGACCAGGCCAGAGCGGTCAGGCCGATGACTCCGCGCAAGTGGGCCGCGCTCGCCAAGGCGAACGCGGCCCGCCGCATCTGTCCGGAGTGCCGTACGGACGCGGGATACGTCATCCCGACCTCGCTCGGCATGTGCGTCGCCTGTGCCCACCCCGAGGAACAGCGCGCCGCCTGAAACACCGCCCCGATGGTCGCAGCGCGGGTTCGACTCCCGCGCGGGGCGCGCACCGAAAGCAGGGGCCCGGACGTCTGCCGGGAAGCGCCGTTCGGGCCCCTCTCCAACCCTGCTGTCCGGGAAGGACATTCAGTGAATCACGAGGACGAGAACGAACTGTTCAACCGGCTGGAGGCCGACCTCACCGCCGACTTGAACCCGCCGGTCGAGTCCGGCTCCGGCGCGAACGTGGTGGATCTCGACAAGGCCCGGTCGGCCCGCGAGTCGACCGACTCCACCGACCCTGAGACCGAGTCGGGTGACCCGACCGCGACCGTGATGGTCGACGGACCGGCCCCCGCCGGTCCCGGCTACTTCGGTCAGCTCGCTGGAGCGAAGCGCCGGGCCCTGCTCCCGGCGTGGCTGCGGTCGGGTGCGGAGTTGAAGACCGCTGCCCGCTGGGCCGCCGCGCACTACGGGCATCTCGCCGGGTACCACGCGCTGCGTTCCCCGTACTACGCCGGCCGTCTCGCGTTGCAGTCGCCGCGCGGTGCCGCCCGGTTCGTGGGTGGGTCGGTGCGGTGGGTGGCGGACCGGGAGGGTGAGCCGGTCCGGCTTGCCGCCGTGCGCCGTGAGGACGCGGCCGAGTATCTGAAGCTTTCCCGGCAGCGGGACGGCCGGGTCCGGATGCGGACCCTGGTCGGTGTCCTGGGCATGTTCGTCGGTCTCGGTGCCGCGCTCGCCATCTACGTCCTCGCCCCGGGCTGGCTGCAGGCCCTGTCGGTCGGCGCGGTGATGCTCGCCCTGGGAGCCGCCGGCACGCAGTCCGATGCGCCGGTGGTGACGCGGGCGGTCGAGCTGCCGAAGGCACCGAAGCTCACCAGTGACATCGTGCTCCGCGCCCTCGGAGCGTTGGGTATCCCCGCGATCAACCAGGCGCAGGGCAAGGGTCGGGACGGGTTCCAGTTCACCGCGCCCATCACCCGGGACGGCCCCGGTTGGCGTGCGGAAGGCAACCTCCCCTACGGCGTCACCGTCACCGACGTCATCGAGCGCCGCGACAAGCTCGCCTCCGGGCTGCGCCGCCCCCTCGGCTGCGTGTGGCCCGAAGCGGTCCCGGAGGAGCACACCGGACGGCTGGTCCTGTGGGTGGGTGACCAGGACATGTCCACCGCGAAGAAGCCGGTGTGGCCGCTGCTCAAGGCGGGGGCGGTGGATCTGTTCAAGCCGGTCGCGTTCGGCACCGACCAGCGCGGGCGGTGGGTGGAGATCACCCTGATGTACATCGCGGCGGTCATCGGCGCGATCCCCCGCATGGGCAAGACGTTCCTCCTCCGGTTGCTGCTGCTCATCGGCGCTCTGGACGTGCGGGCCGAGCTGCACACCTACGACCTCAAGGGCACCGGCGACCTCGACCCCGTCGGGGAGCGGGTCTCGCACCGGCACCGGGCCGGGGACGACGACGAGGACATCGAATACGCGCTGGCCGACCTGCGGGAACTGCGCGAGGAGCTGCGGCGCCGCGCGAAGATGATCCGCTCGCTGCCCCGGGACATCTGCCCGGAGTCGAAGGTCACCTCCGAGCTGGCGAACAAGCCGAAGCTCGGGCTCCACCCGATCGTGGTCGGGGTGGACGAGTGCCAGGTGTGGTTCGAACACCCCAAGCACGGGGCGGAGTTCGAGGAGATCTGCACCGACCTGGTCAAGCGCGGCCCCGCCACCGGCATCGTCCTCCTGCTGGCCACGCAGCGGCCGGACGCCAAGGCCCTGCCCACCGGAATCAGCGCGAACGCCTCCGCGCGGTTCTGCCTCAAGGTCATGGGCCAGCTGGAGAACGACATGGTCCTCGGCACGAGCAGCTACAAGCGGGGCATCCGGGCCACGATGTTCTCGTGGAAGGACAAGGGCATCCACTACTTCGTCGGTGAGGGCGCCGACGCCCGGATCGTCTCCTCCGTCTACGTCGACGCGCCCACCGCCGAGACCATCGGCCTGCGCGCCCGCAAGCTCCGCGAAGCGGCCGGCACCCTGTCCGGCCACGCCCTGGGCGAGTCGTTCGAGACCAGTCAGAGCGCGGCCTACGACCTGCTGCGCGACATCCTCGCCGTGGTCCCGGCCGAGGAGCCGAAGGTGTGGTCCGAGGTGGTCGTAGCCCGCCTCGCCGAGCTGCGCCCGGACATCTACGGCGGCTGGGACCCCGAAGGGCTGGCCGCCGCGCTCAAGCCGTACGGCATCGCCACCGCGCAGGTCTGGGGCAAGACGGAGTCCGGCAAGGGCGCCAACCGGCGCGGCATCGAACGCTCCCGCATCACCACCGCGATCGCGGAGCGTGACGGAAACCGCGACGCGAGCTGAGCGGATCGGCCGCTAGACCTAGCACCGCACCCCGCTAGGTCTAGCGGCACCGCTAGCACCCCATTCGGCCGCTGATCAGGTTTCTAGCCTCTAGCGGCCCACCTGCGAAAACCCTCGAACCAGCCCTGGGAGGGCCCTGATGACCCCTGTTCTCGCCGCTAGCGTCCTTCTTCTGCTCGTCACCCTCGGTTACGCCGGGGTGTGTGCGGTCTCGCCGTTCGGGAACTGCCGCAAGTGCTCCGGCTGGGGCTTCGCCATGAAGACCGACCGCAAGGGCCGGTCCAAGCGCGGCAAGGACTGCCGCCGCTGCCAGGCCACCGGCAAGCGCATACGCATCGGCCGTCACCTCTACAACGCCGCCGCCCGCCTCCACCACGACGGCACCCGCTGACCCCGAAGGAGACACCACCCATGGCCGTGACCATCTCGCTCGTCCTGCTCTTCGGACTCGTCCTGTTCTTCCTGCTCCGCTCCCACACCCTCGGCTACGGCGCCGCATTCGTCGCCGTCATGTTCGGGTTCTTCCTCGCCTCCACCGGCGCCTCCGACCCCATCAACCAGCTCACCCGCGCCGTCATCGACGCCATACCCGACCTGTGAAGGGGACCGCCATGAACGAACCCCTCAACCACCACCACTGGCTGACCGTCGCGGCACCGAAGGCGGCACCGGTCGTGGCCACGTCCACGGTGCTCATCCTCGGCCGGATCTGGAACGCCAACGGCGCCGAACACAGCGTCGGCAACGCCGCGCTGATGGTCGTCCTCGCCGCCGGATCGGCGGCGGCCGGCGCGTTCGCCTCCGCCGGTCACTCCGGTGACGGGATCCTCGCCGGAACCGCGTTCGCCACCTCCGGCGCCCTCGCCCTCGCCGGAGTCGCCGGATACGCCGACGGCCTGCCGCTACCCCTGCTGCTCTGGGGCATCGCCACCGCCGTCTCCTACGGCCTCGCCGTCCGCCACTGGCGCACCGACCGCCGCGACACCGTCGCCTTCCAGCGCGGCACCGCCATGCGCCACGAGGAACACGCACACGTCGAACGCGTCGAAGCCCTACGCGCCGGAGCACAGATCGAAGTCGCCCGCGAAGGCGCCGCCTACGCCCAGGCCCTGGCCAACGCACTCACCGCACGGGCCGCACTGCCCGGCTTCGACCCGGTCGAACTCACCCGCGCCGGACTCCCCGAACTCCCCGCCGTCGACATCACCAAGGAGCACTGAATGTGCCTCCGCGTACGCCACGTCACCTGGCCCCGCCGTGCGCTCGTTCTCACCGACACCCCCCGCCGCACCTGCCCGGACTGCCGGGGCGAGGGCGGCTGGGATGAGGACTACGCGGACGAGGACGGCGAGTACGGCGGTACCCACTCGTACCTCTGCCCCTGCTGGAACAAGAACCGCCGCTGGACCCTGCTGCCCCTGCCCCGCCGCCGCGACCACTACAGCGACTCGTGGGCCACCAGCTGCGGCTACAGCGACGAACCCCCGTTCTAGACACGGCTGGGGCGGCCGTCTCTCGCCAAAGTCACGGCCGCCCCGGTCTCCCAGCACTTCTCACAGAACTGGAGACATCCAGCATGACTCATGACCGCAGTACCGCGCTGCTGAACGCCGCGCTTACGCTGGCCGACGCGGGCGTGCCCGCGTTGCCTCTGCGCGCCGGGAAGCTGCCGTTCGGGAACTGCCCGGCGTGCGCCGGTTCTGCCTGCGGCGGTCGGCCGAACATGAAGACCGCAGGCGCGTGCCGCTGCTCGGCTCCGTGTCACGGATGGGCCGCCGCGAGCACCGACACCGTCGTACTGACCTCCCTGCCGTGGGCGGCCGCGTGGTGTGAGGCGCGCGCGGTCGCCTACCACCCGGGCGGCGCCGGGCTGACCGTCGTGGACCTCGACAGCCCCGAAGCTGCCGTGTGGGCGCGGCAGAGCCTTCCGCCGACGCGGACCGTGCTCACGACCCGTGGGGAACACTGGATCTACCTCGGCGCCATGCGCTCCGCGAACGCGGTGCGTCCCGGCGTCGACATCAAGTCCACCATGGCCTACGCACGTTGGCTCGGCCCCGGCATCGGCACCATGACCCCTCTGCCGGACGCCGTACGCGCCCTGACGGTCAAGGAACCGCCGCCCGTCCGGCCGGCAGCAACCACCGTGGCGCTGTCCCTCCCCGCCGGGGGCGGGGAATGCCGTCACCGCACCTCCGCCTACCTGGAGCGCGGTATCGCGATGGCTGAGCATCGCATCACCGAGGCGGCCAGCGGTGTGCACGCGACCGTGTACCGCACGTTCCTCGCGGTGCTGTCCACGCATGGCCGGTGCGGCTGCCTGACCGAGACGCACATGGGGCGACTGTTCGCTGCCGCGCAGGCCAAGGGCGAAAACCCCCGCCACTGTGCCGACGCGTGGGCCAACGCCCGCACCGCGCTGGGGATGTGACATGTCCGAGGACGAGAAGAACCCGGCACGTGAGGTCATCACCGACTACGCGCAGTCCCACTTCCGGTACTTCCGCACCGCCGACGGCACCGTCTACGCGCAGAAGAACGGCCACCCCGTGGCCCGCCCGATCCGCTCACAGGGCACCACGGGCAGTCACCGGCAGGAACTCATGGTCGGCATGTTCAAGGACGGGCTCGGTGTTTTCAACGGCACCGCGCTCAAGGAAGCGTTGGACCTGATCGAGGCCCTGGCGCTGACCGAGATCACCCAGGCCGTACACATCCGGGTCGCCCCGGGGTTCGACGGGGCGACCTGGCTGGACCTCGGCCGCACCGATGGGCAGTCCGTCCGTATCCACCCCACCGGGTGGGACATCACTGTCCCGGACCCGCGTGAGGTGTGCTGGCGGCGTACCCAGCTCACCGGGGAGCTGCCCCTGCCGACGAAGGATACGGAGGGCAAGGGCATCGACCTGCTGATGCGGCTGTGCAACTTCGCCAACGCCGAAACCGAGTGCTTGGCCATTGCCTGGCTCATCGGCTGTCTCGGGCCTGGCGTGCCCGTGCCGGCCCCGTTCCTCACCGGGCCGCAAGGGGCGGGGAAGTCGACCGGTGGGCGAATGCTGGTGAGGATCGTGGAGGGCATGAGCGGCGACCTGCGGCGGGCGCCGAAGGACGAGGAGAACCTGATCGCGGCCGTGGCCGCCGGATGGGTCACCGCGCTCGACAACCTGTCCCACATGACTCCGGACCTGTCCGACGCCATGTGCTGCATCGTCACCGGAGCCGAGTCCGTCAAGCGCGCCCTGTTCACCGACGGGGACGTGCACCGGGCCCGCTACCGCCGCCCCCTGCTCCTCACCGGCATCGACGTCGGCGTCATCCGCCCCGACCTCGCCGAACGGCTCCTGCCCCTGCGGCTGGAGCGGCCCCGCGTCCGGCGGACCGAGGCAGAACTGTGGGCGGAGTACGCCGACCTGCTGCCCGTCGTCCTCGGCTCGCTCCTCGACCTCACCGTCAAGGTCCGGGCCGCCGAAGCGGAGACCCCGACCGATCTGCGGATGGCGGACTTCGCCCACCTGTGCGCGCAACTCGACACCGCCACCGGCCTCGGAGCGTTGCCCGCGTACCGGGCGAGCCTGGACGACCTGAACGACGACGTCATCGAAGGCGACCTGCTGGCGCAGACCGTCCTTCAGCACGCCGAGACCATGGCTCCCGCCGGTGAGCAGCGGATGACGTCGACCGAGTGGCTGTACTGCCTCAGCCGCCTCTACAGCGGCGACGAACTGCGCCCCCTGCCTAAAGGGTGGCCGACCACGGGCAAGGTGCTCTCAGACCGGCTCAAGCGCCTTCAACCCACCCTCGCGGCCCGGGGCGTCCTCATCGACAGCGGCCGTACCCGGGAAGGCCGTTACCTCGAAATGACCCGCCAGGGCGCACCACCGCCGCCCGAACAGGCGACAGCGTTCTGACCCGCACCGCCCGGTCACCCGGACAAGCAAGAGGAGCACGCCGCGCCGGGTGCTCCTCTTGCTTGTCCGGCGGAACGCCGCGCCAAGGTCGTGCCGCGCAGCGGCTCCTTCTCCACGTCCGAAGAAGCACCGCACCACTACAGACACCCCTCACTTTTTCCTAAGTAGGGAAGCGCTGCGTCACAGCGTCACGCACACCGGCAAACGACCCCCTGACCTGCCGCAACCGGCGTGACGCAGACGCCAGGTTCTGCGTCATCGCTGCGTCACAGCGTCACGCCGTGACGCAGCCCATGACGCAGCCGTGACGCACCCCCACCCCACTGCGTCACACAAAACCCCAGGTCCAAGCCTCGCATGACGCACGTGACGCTGTGACGCAGAAATCCACACCTCGGACAGGCACGGCTCGCGCTGCCGACCGCCTGCGCCCGCTGCCAAGGAGTCACCCCATGGCATCACAACCGATCACCGACACCCTGCGCGCCGGACTCCCGGACCGCTACCTCACCCCCGACGACATCGCCGCCATGTTCGGTGTCCCGCTAGAAACCGTCTACAGCTGGCGCAAGAAACGCACCGGACCGCCCGGCTTCCGCATCGGCAAACACCTCCGCTACGACCCCACCGCAGTCCGCACATGGGTCAACGACCGTATGGCCGACAGCGCAGCAGCCTGACCATCCCGCACCGCCACTACGGCCGGCGGCGAGCACCCTCGCCGCCGGCCGCCGCCATTCCCAAGGAGTCACCCGCCCATGGCAGGCCACATCCAAGACCGCTGGTACAGGACCGAACCCGACGCGAACGGCAGAACCATCCGCGTCAAGACCGACCGCCACGGCACCGGTATGCGCTACCGCGCCCGCTACATCGGTCCCGACGGCACCGAGCAGTCCAAGAGCTACCCCGACCGTCAGAAGGGGCTCGCTGAGAAGTGGCTGAACCGCGTCAAGGCAGACATGGATGCGGGCCACTTCATCGACCCGAAAGCCGGGCAGATCACGTTCCGGGAGTACGCCGCGAAGTGGCTGGGCGGGCTGACGACGGACCTGGGCAGTCAGGAAGTGGTGAACAGGCGTATCCGGCTGCACGCGCTTCCCTACTTGGGTACGCGCCCCATGGGGTCGTTCAAGCCCGAGCACATGCGTACCTGGTTGAACGCACTCAAGCTGGCGTTGCCGAACGCGACGTACCGCCGCGCCATCTACGACTCGGTGTCGTCGCTGTTCAACGCTGCGGTTGACGATGGAGTGATCAGGTCGAATCCCTGCCACGCCCAGTCGGTCAAGCCTCCGGAGCCTGAGCCCCGGCTGATTCAGCCGTGGACCGAGGAACGCGTCTGCCGTGTCCGCGCGGGACTGCCCGACCGGTACGCCGCCACTGTGGACGCCGGCGGCGGTTGCGGGCTCCGTCAGGGTGAGGTGTTCGGCCTCGCTGAGGAGAACGTCAACTTCAATACCGGCTGGGTGCACGTCCGCCAGCAGGTCAAGCGTGTGGGCGGCGTGCTGGTCTTCGCTCCGCCCAAGCGGGGAAAGCTCCGGGACGCGCCGCTGGGGCCGGTGGTGGCAACGGGGCTGAGGGACCACATATGCCGCTTCCCGCCCGTCGAAGTCACCTTGCCATGGAAGACGCCGGACGGGCCGCCAGTGACACGGAAGCTCATCTTCACCAGCGGCGTGGGCAATGCCATCTGGCGCAGCTACTTCGACGACTACGTCTGGAAGCCCGCTCTAGCCTTCGCTGGTGTCATTCCGCCCAAGGACGCCGGCCAGCGCTACGCGGCCGCTCCGGATGACGGCATGCACGCTCTGAGGCACTTCTACGCCTCGATGCTCCTGGACGCTGGAGAGAGCATCAAGGCGTTGAGCGTCTACCTGGGACACTCGGACCCTGGATTCACGCTGCGGATCTACACGCACCTGATGCCGAGCAGCGAGGAGAGGACACGGGCTGCCGTGTCGGCTGTGTTCCTGCGGATCCACCCCGGGGCCGTCGCTACAGCGGCCTGACGGCCCACAGACGGCCCACGGCCCATTCCTGGCTCCTGATTGGCGGTTCCTCCGCTGGTCAGGAGCCTTTTACATGATCCGGCTCGCCAAAAACACCCCATCTTGCCTGACGTCCATCCCCCGATGGAAACCCGTCCCGCTTCCCGGAACGCTCCAGGACGGCTCGGCGCTCGCGCACCGGCCGCTCGGCGGCGACTTCCGGCCACCGGCGGTACGACGTGGCCCCCGGCACGCTGTCGCGTACCGGGGGCCGGAACCCGCGCCGTGTCACTCAGCGCCAGGGGTCGTTCACTCCGCGCCGGCGGCGGCCTTCTTCTTGCGGAGGAAGAACACCGCGCCGCCGCCGAGCACCACGAGCACGATCGCGATGCCCGCGATCACCGGGGTGGCGCTGGACGAACCGGTCTCGGCCAGGTCTCCCGTGCCGCCCGTGCCGGCGGCCGGGGTGTCACCGGCCGAGGCCGGGCTGGGGTGCGAGGACGGCTGGTCGGTCTCCGGTGCGGGGGTGCCGGTGGTCCGGCAGTCCAGGACACCCTTGAAGTTCTGCGAGAACCCACCGGGCCCGGTGATGGTGAAGTCGTACGCCTCGTCCTCACCGACCGGGACGGTGACGGTCTGGGACCCACCGGCCTCGACCGTGTGCTCGACGCCGGCCAGCTCGAAGGTGAACGGCTCGTCACCCTGGTTGGTGGCGGTGACGTCGACGCCGCCCTTGGCGCAGTTCTTCTGTGCGGTGAGCGCCGGGATGGCGCCCTTCTTGGCCCAGTTGGCGGTGGCCGTCGCGGAGACCGTGGACTCGCTGGAGCCGGCGAGGATCTGGGTCTGGCTCTTGGTCACACCGGCGAAGGCGCGGCCGACCGGTACGGAGGTGGTGGCCTGCACGCCGAACGAGGCGACGCCGTCGGTGGTGCCGGCCGGGACGTCGAAGAACAGCTGCGTGCCGTCGGCGGCGGAGGTGACCGGCCGGCCGTCCTTGTCGGTGATCTTGATGCCGCTGGCGACGGTGTCGGCGGGCGGCGTGACGGTGACGTTGTCGGCGTCGGTACGGACCGTGACGGGACCGAGCTTGTCGCCGGCCTTGCCGGAGACCGCGCCGGGCTCCAGCGTCAGCGAGGCCTTGGGCTCCGCCACGTTCCGGGCGCCCTTCTCCAGCCACTCGGCGAGCTTCTCGGCCTGCGCGTCACTGGCGTCGACGTCGGCGCCGTCCGAGTAGCGCCAGATCGCGACCTGGGTGCCGGCCGCGGCGGTCTTCTCGGTGAGCGGACCGGTACCGGCGGACTTGGCCAGCGCCGCGAGGTCGTCGATCTGCGGGTAGGAGTGCTCCAGGATCCAGCGGATCTTGCCGGCGTTCCGGTTGGCACCGAGCGAGGTCTGGTCCCAGGGCGTCTCCAGGTACTTCGCCTGCGCCTGGGTGGGGTTGTGAATGTCGATGCAGTACGTCTTGAGCTTGCCGCCGCCATCGACGGTCATCTCGAACAGCCCGGCGGGCAGCTGCTGGTCCTTGCCGTTCGTGTGGAGCACGGCGCCGTCGTAGGTCTTCAGCCCGTCGAGCGTGGCGGAAGCTCCGCCCTGGTGCTGGGGCGTCTCATCGGCGGTGGCCGCACCGGCCCCGACCAGGGAGCCCACGGCCACCAGGCCGGAGACGAGAACGGCGGCGGTGAGGCGCGCGGCGCCTCGTCTCCGTACGGATGACGCAGATATAGCAGAAAACACAGAATTCCCTTCGGGCGAGGGTTCTTCGCGGGTGAGCGCGTGGGGGGTATGCCTCGCCGGCAGACTCAAGTGCCCCGTGAGTACCTGGGGATCCTATGGACGGCGGGAAGCACGTGTGCCCGCGCAGGCGCTCACATAACCGTTCTGAATCGGAATCGTTATCGACAGCCCGACAAGCCTCCGGAATGCGGCCGGTTATATCGACAAATCTCTACAACCCCCGCTCAGGGCAGAGCAGTCGCCACGACGGCCGGCGCGGGGGCGGGGGTGTGATCGGGGGTGTGATCGGGAGCGGGCGCAGGAACCGAACGTGACTCCCACTCCGGCCCGCTCCCCGGCGCCCGCACCTCCTCCCGCGCCTCCTCCCGCGCCCGCCCCGAACCCCCATGACGTTCCGTCAGAAAGGTGCTCGCCCTGGTCACCCGCCTGAAAGCGGACGTGCCGCGCGCCAGGTCGTGTCCGATCGCCACCGCGTCGATGTCGACGAACGTCCTTCGCTGTCCTTCCCGTTCCTCCTCGCGCACCCGCAGCCGGCCGTGCACCACGAGTGGCTCCCCGACGGACACCGAGGCCGCCAGATTCGCGCCCAGCGTCCGCCAGGCCCACACCGTGTAGAAACTCGTCGGTCCGTCGGACCAGCATTCCCGCTGCCGGTCCCAGCGGCGCCCGGTCACCGCGAATCTGAATCGCGCCACACCGCCCGAGGCCGACTCCCGGAATTCCACGCCTGTCGCGGCATTCCCCACCACGGTCACCACGGTGTCGTTCATCAGGGCCCCTCCCGTCCGGCCGCGTCGGCCGGACGGCCGATCGACTGATCCCATGCTGGACCGGACGGAAGGAACGTGCGGGGGCCTGTGGACGACGCGGGCGTTGGGGAAAACGCCGTCACCCCCTCGCGCCGGAGACGATGACGTACCGCTCCCGCACCTCCCGGTACCGCATCAGCTCCGCCGAGACCGGATCCAGCACCTTCGCCCGCCCGCACGCGGCCGCCGCTTCCCGCAGCCGCCGCTCGGCGTCCTGCCCGTACCGCCGCGCGGCCCCCCGGGCCGCCGCTCCGCAGGCCCACTCCACGAACGGACCGCCGATGATCCCGGCGAGCATCACCAGCACCGGCGGCAGCAGTCCCGGTTCCAGTACCCCGACGATCTGCCCCACCAGCCACAGGGCGCCGAAGATCTGCAGCAGTGTCATCGACGCCTGCGCCAGCACCGCGGCGGGCCACCAGGCCGGCCTCGGCGGGCGGCCGCCCGGCGTGCCCGCCGTCACCGCCAGCTCGTCCAGCGCCTCGGGCAGCCCCTCGGCGCCCCGTACCGCCGCCTCGCGCACGGCGTGCGCCCACGGCGCCGGCAATCCGGCGGACGCCTCCTCCGCCACCGTACGTACCGCCTGCTCGACCCGCTGCCGGGCCGTCAGCTCCTCCTCCACGACCACCGCGGCCTGCGGGGTTCCGCCGCCGGGCGTACGCCTGCTCTCGTACCAGCGCCAGAGCCGCAGCCATGGCGTCCCGCACGCCCGCCCGGCGTTCCTGCGCCACTCGCGCTCCGCCGTCTCGCCCGCCGCCACCGCGCCGACCGCCCAGGCCAGCCGGTCCGCGAACTGCTCGCGGGAGCGCTCGCCGAGTCCGGGCCGCCCCTCGGCGACATACGCGGAACGCATCCGCCGCGCCGCCGCGTCCACATCGGCGGACAGACGCCGCGCCGCCGCGTTCCGCTCCTGTACGAATCGTCCGAGCAGCTCACGCAGTTCGCCCACGCCCTGCCCGGTGAGCGCCGAGAGGGCGAGCACGGTGGCGCCGGGCTCGCCGTGTTCGCCGAGGGCCATGCCGTCGTCGTCGAGCAGCCGGCGCAGATCGTCGAGGACCTGGTCGGCGGCCTCGCCGGGGAGCCGGTCGATCTGGTTGAGGACCACGAAGGTGACCTCCGCGTGCCCGGCCAGCGGCCGCAGATAGCGCTCGTGCAGCGCGGCGTCCGCGTACTTCTCCGGGTCCACGACCCAGATGACCGCGTCCACCAGCGCGAGTACCCGGTCCACCTGGTCGCGGTGGCGGACGACCGCCGAGTCGTGGTCGGGGAGATCGACCAGCACGAGTCCGTGCAGTTCCTCGTCGCCGTCGCCGCCCGCCAGCGGCCTGCGCCGCAGCCGCCCGGGGATGGCGAGCCGGTCGAGCAGCCCCGCCGCGCCGTCCGACCAGGTGCAGGCGATGGGGGCGGAGGTGGTGGGCCTGCGCAGCCCAGTCTCCGAGATCGGTACCTCGGCGAGGGCGTTGAAGAGCGTCGATTTGCCGCTGCCGGTCGCTCCGGCGATGGCGACGACGGTGTGCCGTGAGGACAGCCGCTGGCGGGCGGACGCCTCGTCCAGCACGCGGCCCGCCTCGGCGAGGATGGACCCCTCCGGCCCCTCCGCCCCTTCGAGCCGGGTCCGCGAGAGGCCGACCAGCTCGCCCAGGGCGTCCAGCCGGACCCGCAGCCGGCCTCCGTAGGAGCCGCCGATGGGGGTGTGCGCGTCGGCGTCGCCCGGGGCGGGCTCCAGGCCGTCGAGGTCTCCCGGGGCGCCTTTCTCACCGGCGCGGCGGGCGATGAACCCGTCGTCCCAGGAGCCGCCGTCGCCCTCGGCGGCGTCGGCGTGCCGACCCTCGCCGGCCTCGTTGATCCCATCCGTCACAGCGGTCACCTGGGTCGCCTCTCCTTCTGCAGAACGGACAGCGCGGCGATCAGTTCGGCCTGTGGCTTCGGGGTCACCTCAAGGCCGTCGAGGGGCGCCAGCCGCCGGTCGCGCTCCCCGTTCAGTACGCGGTCGATGTACGTCGTCACCAGCTCGCCACCCCGGTCCCGCAGCCGCAGCGCTCCCTGCGCCCCGACCAGCTCCGCGAGCCGCTCCCCCGCGCTCCGCGCCCGCCGCCCGCCGAGCAGGGCCGCGGCGAGCAGGGCGGCCACCGTCTCGGCCTCGGGCGCGGCGTTCCGTTCCAGCTGCCGTACCTCCTCCTCGGCCAGTTCCTCCAGGACCCGGCGCCAGCGGCGTACGGCCATCCCGATCTGTTCCGTCACCTCACCGTCCGCCCCCGCCGCGTCGACGGCTCCCGCGGCCGGTTCGCGCCCCCATGCCTCCTCCACCCGCTCGTCGGCGGCGGCCACGGCGCACTGGAGCAGGGCGCCCAGGCTCTCCACCAGCGAATCGAGCAGTTCCCGCGCCGAGCTGTCCCGGGGATAGCCGCGCCACCGGGTCCGCGCGTCCCCGGCGAGCACCGCGCCGCGCTGAAGCTGCCGGCGCACCCGCTCACCCTCGGCGGCGTACGCGTCCTCCACGGCGGTCGTCAGCCGTACGGCGGCGGCGTACTGCGCGGCCACCGCCCCGGCCAGCTCGGGCATCCGCACCTTGAGCGAGTCGACGACCCCGGCCGCCGTCCGCACCACGGCCTGCTGACGGGCCGCCGGATCCCGCACCCGGTGCGCCAGCCAGGCGAGGAGCGGCGCCACGGCGGTGGTGGGCAGCAGCCCACTGCCGCCGCCCGCCGACTCGGGCAGCTCGGGGATCGTGAACCGGGGTACGTCTCCGAGTCCCGCACGGGTCAGCAGCGCCCCGTACTGCCGCGACACCTCGTCGATCACCTGGTGCGGCACCCGGTCGAGCACGGTCACCAAGGACGCGTCGTACTCCTTGGCGGTACGGAGCAGATGCCAGGGCACGGCGTCCGCGTACCGGGAGGCGGTGGTCACCATCACCCACACGTCGGCGGCGCAGATCAACTCGGCCGCCAGCAACCGGTTCGCCACCACGAGCGAATCGATGTCGGGGGCGTCGAGGAGCGCGAGCCCCCGGGGCAGCGAGGAGGCGGTGTCGATGCGCAGCGCGTTCTCCTCGATGAGCTCCCCGCCGCCGCCCACTCCGTCGTCCTCCTCCTGCTGGGGGAGCCATACGCGGGTGAGGTGCGGCAGGACGCGCATACCGGCGAACCAGTGGTGATCGTCGGGATGGCACACCAGCACGGGAGTGCGCGTGGTGGGCCGCAGCACGCCCGCCTCACTGACCCGGCGCCCCACAAGGGAGTTGACGAGCGTGGACTTCCCGGCGCCGGTGGACCCGCCGACGACCGCCAGCACCGGCGCTTCGGGGTCCCGCAGCCTGGGCAGCAGATAGTCGTCGAGCTGTGCGAGCAGCTCCGCCCTCGTCTGCCGGGCCCGCGGCGCCCCGGGAAGGGGCAGGGGAAGACGCACGGCGGCGACACGGTCGCGCAGTGCGGAAAGTGCGTCGATCAGCTGGGGCCGTACATCCAAGGTCACCACATGCGAAGAATGCCCAATTTTGGAGCCTTTTTGAAGCGTATAGGTACCTCTGTGCGCCGATCGAGAACTCGGGACAGACGGGACGAGTAGGGCGCAGGCATAACGAGTGCACAACACCCGAGGCACAGGAGGCCAAAAGCGATGCGCGAATCGCACCTGCCTGCAATTATCGGTTCGCTTCACTGAACCTACACATCGTGCCACGCAGGTGAAGCAACCGGGTCAAGGCGATCGGAGCCCTATCCTTGTCCCGGCACGGTCACGGAACCACCCCACCAGGGGCTCCAGGTCACCGAGGCCACCATCCGGCCCCCGTAGCTCAGTGGATAGAGCAGGTGCCTTCTAAGCACTTGGCCGCAGGTTCGAGTCCTGCCGGGGGCACCACCGGTCCACCACCCTCAGCCCTCCCTAGCGGAGGGCTTTTTCGCAGGTCAGCGGCGTTTCAGCGCAACCTCCGCAGCGGCGGCTCAAGCCCCGCGCCGGCCCTGACGGCGGGGTCGGCAGCCCGGCCGGCCCCGGCTTCGGACGGCTCCTGGCGGGCGTTCCTCCGGAAAACTTCGCGAAATTCCGCCGCGACCGGTCCGTCCGCGGCGCCACGGCGGGCAGCTCCCGCCGCCCCTCCCTACGCTTCCGCGAGCCGGTCGGACCTCGACGAATGAGGCATAAGGGGCACGCGGGACGGGAAGGCTGTTGCCCGCCCACGCGGCGATCCGGGCCGGCCTGACTCCATTTCTCAGCTGTTCAGCCGGGCCCTCCGGGAGGTGCGCCGTTCGTCGGGCACGGCGCCAGGACCGGTGCGGGGGCTTGCTCCAGACGCGCCGAAGGACCGATCCGGCGAGCAGCCCACCCCTGTCTCCGGGGCATCCCACGGGCTCGTGAGTCCCGCGCGGGTGAGCGTCGGATCCCGGGACCGCGCCCCGGCCCGGGGATCCGGCTCCGCGCGTCATCCCGACATCCCGGTCGGCGCGTGTCCCGACGTCCCGGTCAGGCGGTGGGCACCTTGTCGAGGAAACCGAGGACCTGTTCGATCTTGTTGTCCTTGTCGGTCGCGACCACGTCGAAGCCGATGACGATGCTGTCGGCGCCGCCTTCGGGGACCAGCTCCCACTGGAACCGGGTGAGGTTGTGGTGGGTGTCGGGGGCTCCGAGGACGTGGAAGCGGAGGCCCTGGAACTGGTCACGGGCGCCGGTGATCAGGGCCGCGACCGCCTCGTGTCCCTGAACGGTGGCGAGCGGGTCGGTGTACGTGGCGTCGTCGGCGAAGAGCTCACCGATGGCGGCGGCGCGGCGGTCGGAGTCGGGCTCGTTCCAGATGCCGATGTAGCGGGTGGCCAGGTCGTTGACGTCGGTCATGTGGTCTCCTCGGCTGATGGGTGGTGACGTGCGGCGGGGCCGGGCTCGCACGGTCGCCGGTCGCGGCGACGTGAGCCGGTGGCACCTCGGCGCCCCGGCCATATCGTGGCCGGGACGGGTGAGCGCGTCGATTACCCCGGAAGTAATGGATACGAGGCCGGGGCGCCCCCTAGCGTGGGCGCGTGGACACGACGACGACTTCTTCCGCGCACGGGCGCCATCCGCTGGTGGGCCAGCTGTTACGTGACTGGCGGGGCCGGCGACGGCTGAGCCAGTTGCAACTGGCGCTGGACACCGACATCTCGACCCGTCACCTGAGCTTCATCGAGACGGGACGGTCCCGGCCGAGCGGCGACATGATCCTGCGCATCGCCGAGCAGCTGGATGTGCCGCTGCGGGAGCGCAATCGTCTCCTCCTCGCGGGCGGCTACGCCCCGGTCTACCGGGAGAGCGCTCTGGACGCGCCGGAGATGAGCACGGTACGGGGCGCGCTGCGCCAGATTCTGGCGGGGCACGATCCGTATCCGGCTCTGATCGTGGACCGGGGGTGGAATCTGGTGGACGCCAACGCGGGGATCGAGTTGTTCACCCGTGGGGTGGCCGAGGACCTCCTGGCCGAGCCGTTGAACGTACTGCGGCTGAGTCTGCATCCGGAGGGGATGGCGCCACGGATCGTCAATCTGGGTGACTGGCGGGCCCATCTGCTGGGGCGCCTGCACCGCCAGATGGTGGCGACCGAGGATGCCGGTCTGATCGAGCTGTACAAGGAGCTGAGCGCTTACCCTTCCGTCCGTTCCCACGGCAGGACCGAGCCGGAGGCGCACCCGCTCGGGGCGGCCGATGTCGTGGTGCCGCTGCGTTACCGACACGGAGAGCGGGAGCTGTCCTTCTTCAGCATGACCGCCCTGTTCGGCACTCCGCTGGCGGTGGCCATCGAGGACCTGGCGATCGAGTCGTTCTATCCCGCCGACGAGGCCACCGCGCGGGCACTGCTGGACCTGCGCGCCGAAGCGGAGGGTCCGTCCGCCCGATAGGGGTACGACGGTCCGCCCCGAGCAGCCGGCCCGCCCGCTCGCTTTTTCGCCCGTGCGCCACGAAGGGCCGGTTGCCGCACGTCGATTTGCGGGGCCGGGAGCCCGGGCGGACGATTCCGGGGAGTCCCGCGTACGACCGGCGCGGGCCCGACGCGGGGAGGTGGAGGACCGATGGCGCCCGCCCCGGAGACGGAGACGCACGGCCAGAGACCGCCCGGCACCGAGGCTGTCATCCGGGTCACCGGGCTGACGAAGGTCTATCCGAAGACGGACTTCGCGGCGGTGGACGGCATCGATCTGCTGGTGCGGCACGGCGAGATCTTCGGGCTGCTGGGCCCCAACGGCGCGGGCAAGACCACCACGGTCGGGATGCTGACGACCCGGGTGGTGCCCACGTCGGGTTCTGTGTACGTCGGGGACATCGACGTGGTCAACCAGTCGACGCTGGCGAAGCAGGTCATCGCGGTGGTCACCCAGCAGAACACCCTGGACCGCTCGCTGACGGTCTGGGAGAACCTGTACTTCCACGGACTGCTGTTCGGTATCCCGCGCCGCGAGTCGCGGCGGACGGCCGATGAACTCCTCGATCAGTTCCACCTGTCACGATGGCGGGACTCCTCCGTGTACGCCCTGTCCGGCGGGATGGCGCAGCGCCTCCTGGTGGCGCGGGCGATCTTCCACCGTCCTGCGGTGCTCTTTCTCGACGAGCCGACCGCCGGTCTGGATCCACAGAGCCGGCTGGCCCTGTGGGAGGTGCTGGACCGTCTGATCGCCGACGGTCAGACCATCCTGATCACCACGCACAACATGGACGAGGCCGATCACCTCTGCGACCGGGTGGCGATCATCGATCACGGCCGGATCCTCGCCCTGGGCACTCCCGCCGCGCTCAAGCAGGATCTCGGGGCCGACACCATCGTCACGGTCAGTACCAGCGGCAGCCCGGAGGAGCTGGCGGCCAGGCTGCGGCGCGACATCCACGGCGTCGTCCGTACCCGTCTGGTCGACGGCGGTGTCGAGCTGCAGGTCAAGGGGAACGACCGGCTGCTGCCCCGGGTCGTGACGAGCGCCGAGTCCGGCGGTTTCGACCTGATCGACCTCTCGATCGCCGAAAGCAGCCTGGAGACGGTGTTCATCAGCCTCACCGGAAAGGAACTGAGGGACTGATGGCCGTATCCGACGCGTCCCCGCCGCCCGCCGGACGGCCCGCCCAGCGGATCGATGTGCTGCCGAGGCGGTCGGCGGCGGCGTCCAGCCGTTCGGCGCTGGCCGGTCTCATCCGGCGGGATCTGACCGTGCTGAAGAAGAGCTTCGGCGAATTCGTGGGGCGGACGGTGATGCAGCCGTTCCTGCTCGTCTTCGTCTTCCTCTACGTGTTTCCCCTCATCGGGCAGGGCATCGGGTCCGGCGGCGGGACGGCCGGGGAATCGGCGTTCGCCACGGTCCTGGTGCCGGGGGTGGTGTCCATCGCCATCATGTTCCAGGGCATCCAGTCGGTCGCCATCCAGATGTCCCAGGAATTCGGCTTCACCCGGGAGATCGAGGACCGGGTGCAGGCACCCTGCCCCATCTGGATGATCGCGGTGGCCCGGGTGCTGTCGGGGGCCGCCCAGGGGCTGATCTCGGCCGTCATCGTGCTGCCGATCGCGGCCGTGGTGCACGCGCCGGGGGTCCATCCGCACCTGGTCATCCACTGGTGGATCGTGGTCACGCTGATTCCGCTGTCGTGCGTCACCATGACCTCCCTCGGGCTGTTCCTGGGCACCACCTTCGAGCCCAGGAACATCGGCGTCATGTTCGGCTTCGTGGTGCTGCCGCTCGTCTTCCTCGGCGGCACGTACTACCAGTGGACGAAGCTGTCCCTGGTGCAGGTGGGAGGGTTCCACTGGCTCCAGGTACTCGTCCTCGTGAATCCGCTGATCTACATGAGCGAGGGCATGCGGGCCGGGTTCACCGATGTGTCCCACATGCATCTGTACATCGTCTATCCGGTGCTCGTGGGCTTCTTGGTGCTCTTCCTCGGCCTGGGTCTGCGGAACTTCCGTCACCGCGTACTGTCCTGACCCCGGGCCCGTGCCCGTGGCGCCGCCGCGTCCCTCGACGCCGCTACGTGGCGTCCACGAGCGCGGCGAAGGGATCGATCACCCGGCCGTCGGCGCCCTCGCGGAGTGCGCGGCTGCGGCGGAGGTCCCGTACGACGGTGAGCTTGCGCATCCAGCGATCGGTGCCGTCGTACCGGGGCCGGAAGGTGCCGCGTCCGTGCAGCGCACGGTAGTTGTCCACCAGCAGCAGATCGCCCTCCGCCAGGCTCAGTGTCGTGGCGCCGCGATCAAGCTGGTCGGCGAGGTCCGCGAGGGCCTTCGCCGCGCGTTCGTCGCCCGGCAGGGCCCGCGTGTACGGGAGATCGACGCGCAGGTACGGGGCGTGCCGGGAGCCGAACATCAGCGGGCGGGGGCGCCCCGCTTCCGTGGTCCCGCCGCTCCTGCGCAGGTGTTCGGAGTCGGGCATGATCAGGAACCGGGGCGAGAACAGCGCGTCCAGGTCCAGCCGTCCGAGATCGAGGGCGGCGGTGGTGACGAGAGAGTTGGGCACCCGGTCGTGGTTCCTGAGGCAGAGCAGTGCGAGCGCGTCGCACCGCTCGTCGCTGAAACAGTCCTCGATGTGCAGTTCCAGGTCGGTCTCGCTGCTGTGACCGGTCTGCTCCCGCTCCTCGCCCGCGATGGGCAGGATGTCGTTGAACAGGTGCCCGTCCTGCAGGCTGGCCCAGCCGATGGGATCGCCCAGCTGGGCGGTGACAAGCGCGAGCCAGAAGTCCTGGCGGACGGTGGCGGCGGGTTCGCGTTCCTTCCAGTGGCCCGGGGTCGGGCAGTCAGCGCCGCCCACCGGGCCGCCGCGGATCACCAGCGCCGCCGTCGACTCCGCGAAGCGCATCTCCCGGACGGCGTCCAGCACCTCGTCCGGCAGCCCGGACGCGTACGCGCCGGCCTTCCGCAGGAATCCGGGATCGTCGGCCGCGCCGAACTCCTCGCCCACGGCGTCGAGCACGGCCGAGCACTCCCGAACGGCCTGTCCGCCGAGGGTCAGCTCCCGTATCCCGGGGTCCCCGGCCCGCACCGTGTTCCCGTTCTCCCGCACGTCTCTCTTCCCTTCGTGTCGCTGTGGACGAAGCCGCTGAATCGGCCGGTGTGACGGGGTCGACCGTGTCCGCGTCGACCGTGTCCGGCCGGTGCTCACCTCGGTGTCGCGTCCAGCGTCATCGAACGGAACTGGGCGCGCCACGGCTCCGGATCGAACGACCGCAGCACGTACTCCCGATCCCGGTCGAGGCCTTCACGTACGGGGGGATCGGCGGCGGCGTTACGGTCCATGAGATCCACCAGCGCCCGCGCCGCCTCCGGTATCCCCTCGTTCCCCTGGTAGCCCTTCACGACGACGCAGCCGCTGTCGGAGCCGTAGAAGTCCTCGAAGCAGGTGAAGTCGGTGACCGCGCAGGGGACCCCGGCGATGGCGGCCAGCGCGGGGCCGAGACCGACGCTCTCCACGTCGGCGGTGTTGGGGGTGAACAGCACCGCGCCGGGCCCGGAGCGGCAGAGGCGCAGCAGGTCCACCTCGTCCAGACGCCACTGACCCGCCGCGTCCAGATGGCTGGCCAGCGGGACACCGTCCAGGAAGGCGATGTCCTTCAGTACGCCGATTTCCCCCGCCAGGGCGAGCACCTCGCGGGCGTACGGAGGGTCCTCGTCGAGGCTGCCGAAGACCACCAGGTACGGGGCGGGGGTGCCCCGGCTCTCGCAGATCTTCTTGGCCTCGGCCAGGAGCGAGACCGATATCTCCACGCCCTTGACCCGGAACATCCGTACCGGCACGAGCAGCAGCGGACGGTCCCGGTCGAGATCCCGTTGCGCGAGGAACTCCGTGTGGCGGTCCTGGAGCCGGCCGCTCTCCACGACCGGCAGGACGTTGGGCAGGATGCTCGCCGTCAGCGACGTCGGATAGCCGCTGACCTCCTTCGCGAGTGCCGGGGAGACCACGGCCCAGCGGTGGCAGGGATGGGATCCGGGTACGGGGGTGAACTCGTTCGGCTCCTCGGGATAGAGGCGGACGCCGTCCTCGAAGATCGCGCAGCTGCCGAAGAGGTCGTGGTCCCAGAAGAGAACGCCTCCGGGTCGGCCGTCTGCCCAGCGCTTCGCCGCGGCCCGGTGCAGGCCGAGGGTCACCGGCACGGCGTCCGAGAGCGTCATGTTGACCGCGCACACCCAGTCGACGTCGTGATCGTCGAGCCAGCGGGTGAAGTACTCCTCGTAGGGCCCGGCCAGCGCCTCGATCGCGTCGCGCAGCTCGGCGCGCTCCGCTTCGTCCAGCGCGTCGGCCCGGGCCACCCCCGCGCGGACACGGGTCAGTTGGCGCATGAGCTCGGCGCGCTCCAGGTCCACCGGCACGGCGTCGCTGACCGACATCCAGGCGGGGTATCCGCTGTCCGGGCGTCCTTGGGGGAAGAAGTGTTCCTTGTCGGGCCGCCATGAGTAGCCGAGGTCGGCGACCACGGGCAACTCCAGCTCTTCCGAGCCGAGTTCAGCTTCGATCACATTGCGGAAGATGGTGAGCAGTCCACTCACGGGGAGTCCGTCGCCCGACACCAGAGCAAGCTTCATCCGACCCTCTTCTCATGAATCCTCAGAATCCTCAGGAAACGTCTCCGGTCCGACGTGGCACCGACGCGGCACCGACGCGGCACCGGCACGGCCCGCGAAGGCGCACACCCGTACACCGGCGGGCACCCCGCGAGGCGACCGCGCGAGCCACCCCGACCGTCCCGCAGCCGTACGCGGAAGGACTTCTGCCCCACGACCGGCGGGCCATGCCCGGGGCCCCGGATGTGGATCTACACGGCCATCCCGGGTCTCAGGCAAGCAGGGCGGGCGGTACGACAGCCCGGGCCCGCTCGTACAGGGACTTCGCTTCCTGGTTCTTCAGGTGCGGGCGGAGAAGCTTGAACATGTCACGGAAGCGCTGGTCGATTCGTCCGGAGTCGACCAGCGGGTAGTCGTCCAAGGCGTTTCCCCACGTGACACAGGCCGCTTCCAGATGCCCTATGGACAGTTGGCGCTCCGCGAGAATCGCGCGTTCCTTGACACGGGAACGGCGGTAGACGCCGGGCCGCAGCCTGTCAGACTCCCGCATCGCCTCAACGGCTCCACGCGGATCGCCGAGTTCGAAACGAACCTGGCTCACGTGGTAGTTGAGCGACGCGGGGCTGTAGGAACCGAGAGCCTTCTCGCGGGATTCGGCTTTCTCCATGGCCCTTTCGGCTTCGCGCAGATACCTGAGTGCTTCGACGCGGTTCCCGGTCCGCGCTGCCGCATGCGCCTGCCGGCCGGCCAGGAAGGGGCGCATCCGAGGACCCGCCTGAGGTGACGCCGCCGCAGCCGCGTCGGCGAGCCGCACGGCGGTGGCACCATGGCCCAGATCAACCGCCTGGACACTCATTCCCCGCAGCGTGGTGCAGTACGTCAAGTGATCTTCTGAGGCCCCCGCCAACTCCAGAGCCTTCTGGTAATAGCGCTGCGCCAGACCGTGCAATCCCTCGTCGACGGCCATGTAACCGGTGAGGTAGCACAGGTCCGAGGCCGCTGACAGCATCGCCTTGCGTACATCTTCGGTGGCCTCGGTACGCAGGAGGGGCGCCACGGTGTTGACGATGAACGAGGCGGTCGGCGGGCGCGCGGTGCGCCCACCGAACTGGTCATCCATTTCGGACAGACGCTCGGTCATCGCCACGACGGTCGCGACGTCCGGCTCTCCGATACGCCGAAGAGTCCTCGACCGCGCACCTTCCATCCGGCCGACCACATCGGGCCATTCGGGAATGGTGAGAGCGGCAGAGAAGAGGGCGGCATTCACCACGCTGCGCCGCGACAGGTCCATGTCCTGCCTCCCGAGATCAATGATCGCGTCAACAGTGTCCGGTCCGGCGGCTGCACCGGCGACTTCCGGGAAGCCCGCCTCGCGCGCGGTGACGGGCCGCCCCCGAGGGGCTCTCACCTCTCCCCCGGGCTGTAGCAGCCCGGCTTCCTCCAACCCCTTTGCAGTGAAAGGACGTTCACGCCGCCAGGTCAGCAGCCGGAACGGTCCTCAGACAGGCCTGAATCGACTGGCCTTCACGGCTCCGACGAACGCTGTCCAAGCGTCTTCGTCGAAGACGAGGCAGGGCGCAGCAGCGACCTTACTGTCCCGTATCGGCACGAGACCCGGAAATCCGTCCGCCACTTCGAGGCATTCGTTGTTTCCCCCGCTGTATGTGCTCTTGCGCCACCGCGCTTCCGACAGGTCTGAAAATGTGCGACGCGGGGCGTTCATTCTCCGTGCTCCTTCGAGAGCTTGTGGATGAGGGAAAGTGACTCCGCAGGGGAGAGCGCCGACGAGCGGGCATCATCAAACAGAGCCCGGTAGCGGGCCACCTCCGGTTCATGCTCCAACCAGATAGACCCTGTCGGATTGTCCGCGAGCACAACATCAAGAGCCGAGGTCTCCGTAAAACTGAGTATCACGTAAGGGCCGAACATGCTCGCATGAGCCCCACGATGAAACGGAAGAATCTGAATCTGCACATTCGGCAGATCGGCCACGCTCATCAAGTGCTCCAGCTGTGCACTCATCACATTCGGGCCCCCAACCTGCTGCCTCAGAACGCCCTCCGCGACGACGGCCCAAACGCTCAGTGGGTCATCAGCCACAAGTCGTTCTTGCCTTGCCAAGCGAACGCGAACGAACTGTTCGATCTCGCTTGGTGTCTGCCATGCCTTGGAGGCGACCGTCACGGCCCTCACATAGTCGGCGGTTTGCAACAAACCGGGGATGAGTTGCCCCTGAAATGTACGAATAGTGGAAGCCGTTGCTTCCAGCGCAATATAGTCCCGATAAGTGTCAGCGAGTACAGGGCCGTACTGATTCCACCATCCAGTTCGACGACGGCGGTTGGCGGTTCGGGCAAGATCCGTGAGACGGGTCGCAATCTCCCCTTCCTGCTCCACGCCATAAGCACGGAGCAGAGCCAGCACATCGGGCGTCCTCACGGCCACACGTCCGTTTTCAATGCGACTGATCTTGCCCTTGGTGCAATCGAGAGCCTCGGCCGCACTGGCCATCGTAATTCCAGCCGATTCTCGAAACTTCCGTAGCTCCTCGCCCAGTTGGCGGCCGAGCACGGTAGACGGCTTCTCCGTCCTCCTCGCCAGTGTCACTCCGACTCCTTATCGAACTGTAGTTCTAATTTTCACCTCGCACTGAGACCTTCGGGCAACAAAGCTTTCAGGCAACGTTGCA
Organism: Streptomyces sp. NPDC051569; assembly: GCF_044454085.1. Taxonomy (NCBI): domain Bacteria; kingdom Bacillati; phylum Actinomycetota; class Actinomycetes; order Kitasatosporales; family Streptomycetaceae; genus Streptomyces; species Streptomyces sp. NPDC051569. Next base: position 509,976 of record NZ_JBITDJ010000002.1, on the reverse strand, counting down.
CATATCTCGCCTTGGGTGCATTCCACTGAGGGTCGAGCCGCCATTACGGAGTGTGATGTCGATGCGTCAGAAGGATCAGCGCGCCCAAATACGGGCCTGCTGAAGACATTCTGCCCCGCACTGCGGCGGTGTTGGAGGGTGTCACGGCTGCCGATACCGGCCGTTCCGGTGCCGCTACCACTACGGCGCCCCAGCGAACGCCCCCTCGCCCAGCGAGCTCGCTGAACAGGAAGGCCCCCGCAACCGCGCGAACGGTCCGCCGGGCAACGACGCGGCGGTGCAAGCGACATGGTGTATCGACCACACCGGTCGGAGCGGGCATACGGGCTATCGCTCGATCGTGACCCGACGCCTGCGCGCGATGGCACCTCCTGATGAGACGGGGGCGGTGACGTGTGATGGCGCCTGACGCCATCGGGGCGGCCCGTCGTGACGGTCGCCTCCCGGCTCGTCGTCGGGTGACCGATGTGCTGCTCAGCGGCCTGGGGCATGTCCTGTATCTCATGGACGAACTCTGGTACCGCGTGCGCCCGGACGCGAAAGCGGCGGATCAGAGGATCGAGGCAGCTCTACGCCACGCTTTGCGTGGCCTGGCGTCTCACATCGACCCGGCGGACCGGCTGCCGGCCGATGAGGAAGGGCGCGACACGCAGACCGCGTGGGTCGACCACGAGTGGGAGTCGCTGGTCGACCGGCTGACTGCCGGGGGCGGCCGGGACGGCGCACCACCCCCCGGAGGCTGATGCCTCACAGCGGCCCCAGCCACCGGCCAGGAATCTGGCGGGTGGCTGGGGCTTCGCCCCGCCTTCCTGGCTCCTCGGTCCAGTTACCCGCACGCCCTCGGAACCGGATACGTCTTCGCGGCCCATCCTCCGGGGTCAGTTCAGCGCGTCGATGGCCCGCACGATCAGCTCGCGGGCAGCCGCGCCGTACACGGCCATGGCCCGTAGTTCCTCGAACGCCTTCATGTAGAGGGCGATCTCGCTCGGCTGGGTGACTGTGACGCGGGCGGAGAGCAGTTCCAGGGAAACGAGCGTGTCGTCGTACATGTGGAACGTCTCCATCGGCCAGATGGAGCGCGAGGGCGTCGCCGCCGGAATCACTCCGAGCGATACCGACGGGAGCGCGCCCGCCGTCAGCAGGTAGCCGAGCTGCGCGGCCATGGCATCCGTGTCTCCGATCTGGTGCCGCAGCGCGGATTCCTCGACCAGCAGCACGAAGCGATGCCCCGGCTCATGGACGATCCGGGACCTCTCCAGGCGGGCGGCGACCGCTTCCGGCACGTCGTTCGGGATCTCCCGGAAGCCGGTGATCGACGACATCAGGGCGGTGATGTAGCCCTCGGTCTGCAACAGGCCGGGCACCAGGGTGCCCGAGTACACGCGGAAGACGCTCGTCGCCTTGAACAGGGGGACGTAGCTGTGCTGCAACTGCTTGAGTCCCACCCGTACCTTGCGCCGCCAATCGACGTACTGGGATCCGGCGTTGTGTGACTGAGCGATGATGTCCGCCGCCTGGTCCTCAGCGCCGCACGCACGACACCAAGCGCGGATGTCAGCAGGCGACGGAGGCGTTCGGGCGTTTTCCACGCGCGAGGACTTCGAGTGGGTCCAGCCGCAGAGCGCGGCCAGCTCGGACCCGGTGATCCCGGCCTCGGCACGGAGTTCACGCAGCCGTTGGGCGACGCTCTCACGGGCGGCCTGAGCCGATGAGGACGGGGAGATGGGCATGAGCTGACCTGAGCGCTCTCTCGCTATCCGATCTTGTACTCCACGAGTCCCCTGCCGCTTCCGGTCCGTCCGGATGGTGGGGCTCTCACCTCCCACCCGAACGGTAGCGGCCCGGCTTCCCCCAACTCCTTCCATGTGCACCGATGTTCACGTCCATCGACGCCTCCGGCCGACGCACCCGTACGCGCGCACCGGCCGGCCGCTCCATGTGAAGCGCCCGGCCGGGATTCCCGGCCGGGCGCTTCACATGGACACTCGTCCGGACTCAGCCGTGCGAAGGCACCGCCAGGCGGTGGGTGCCCGCCGGGGCCGTGTACAGGGCGCCGCGGGGGTCCACCGCGCCGTCGCCCTCGGGGGTGGCGCCCACGAGCAGGACCTGCCACGGCAGGTCGCTCTCCGTCTCGACGACGATCTCGCCGCCCGTGCGCCGGGTGGTGAAGACCGCGGCCGCGCCGGAGCCGTCCTGGGTGGGGATGGTGGTGACCGTCTCGGAGCCGTCGGCGCCGCCCGCGTACACGCGCAGCGTCACACCGTCCGCCCAGGCGTACTCGGTGCCCTCGTCACTGGCGCCGAACGGGATGACCGCGCCTGGGCGGGCCAGCAGGGGCAGCGTGGTGAAGTCGTGCGTCTCACGCTGCCAGCCGGGGCCGGGGACCAGCTCGCCGGTGAGGACGTTGGTCCAGGTGCCGGCGGGTACGTAGTAGTCGACCGTGCCTTCCTTGGTGAAGACCGGTGCCACCAGCAGGTCGTCGCCGAGCATGTACTGCCGGTCGAGGGTCTGGGCGACCAGGTCCTCGGGGAATTCCAGCAGCATCGCGCGCATCATCGGCGTACCGGCGTCCCTGGCCTGGGTCGCGGCGCGGAACAGGTACGGCATGAGCTGGTGCTTGAGGCGGGTGAAGGTGCGGGTGACCTCGACCGCCTCGTCCCCGTAGTCCCACGGCACCCGGTAGGACTTGCTGCCGTGCAGCCGGCTGTGTGAGGAGAGCAGACCGAACTGCACCCAGCGCTGGAAGACCTCGGCCGGCGGGGTTCCCTCGAACCCGCCGATGTCGTGGCTCCAGAAGCCGAACCCGGACAGTCCCAGCGACAGGCCGCCGCGCAGCGACTCGGCCATCGCGTCGAAGGAGGACTCGCAGTCGCCGCCCCAGTGCACGGGCAGCTTCTGGCCGCCGGCCGTGGCGGACCGGGCGAAGAGGACGGCCTCGCCCTCGCCGCGCTCCCGCACCAGCAGGTCGAAGACGGTCTCGTTGTAGAGCTGCGTGTAGTAGTTGTGCATCCGCTCCGGGTCGGAGCCGTCGTGCCAGGCGACGTCGACGGGCACGCGCTCGCCGAAGTCCGTCTTGAAGGCGTCCACGCCCTGGTCGAGCAGGACCTTGAGCTTGCTCGCGTACCAGTCACGGGCGGCCGGGTTGGTGAAGTCCACCATGCCCATGCCGGCCTGCCACTGGTCCCACTGCCAGACGTCGCCGTCGGGCTTCTTGAGCAGGTAGCCCTCGGCCATGCCTTCGGCGAACAGGTGCGACTTCTCACCGATGTACGGGTTGATCCAGACGCAGATGCGCAGCCCCTGCGCCTTGAGCCGGGCGAGCATGGCTTCCGGGTCGGGGAAGACCGCCGGGTCCCAGATGAAGTCCGACCACTGGTACTCACGCATCCAGAAGCAGTCGAAGTGGAAGACGCTGAGCGGGATGTCGCGGTCGGCCATGCCCTTCACGAACCGGTTCACCGTGGCCTCGTCGTACGAGGTGGTGAAGGAGGTCGACAGCCACAGGCCGAAGGACCAGGCCGGCGGCAGCGCCGGGCGGCCGGTGAGGGCCGTGTACCGGGCGAGGATCTCCTTCGGCGTGGGGCCGTAGATGATGAAGTATTCGAGGGACTGGTCCTCGACGCTGAACTGGACGCGCCCGACGGCCTCGGAGCCCACCTCGTAGGACACCTTGCCGGGGTGGTTGACGAAGACGCCGTATCCCCGGTTGGTGAGGTGGAAGGGGATGTTCTTGTACGCCTGCTCGCTGCTGGTGCCGCCGTCCGCCTGCCAGATGTCGACCGTCTGGCCGTTCTTCAGGAACGGGGTGAAGCGCTCGCCGAGCCCGTACACCGTCTCGCCGACACCGAGGGGGAGCTGACCGACCATGTGGTGGCGGTTCTCGTCGTCGGTGACGAAGCCGGTGCCGCGTGCGCCGACGGAGGTGAGGGATTTTCCGGCGGCGGTGAAGTCCAGCAGCCAGGGGGCGTCCGTGTCGACCGTCAGGGAGAGCTCACCGGAGGTGAGTTCGATCTTCGAACCGTCGCGGAGCACGGTGGCCGGACTCTGTCCCGGGCCGTCGGCGCCGGTGGTCAGCTCGAACTCGGGTCCGCGCCGGACCTTGCCGCCCTGGTGGGTGGTGCGGACGCCGATGACGCCCTCGGCCGGCGACCAGAGCTTCACGGTCAGCAGGGGGCTGTTGAGGGTGTGGCCCCGGTCGGTGACCCGCTTGACGGGCGCGTAGAGCGTGACGTCGTTCTCGGTGACAGCGGCGTCCGCCACCTCGGCCGCGTAGCGCGGGGTGACGCCCGGCCGCATCTGCCAGTAGCCGTCGGTGAACTTCATCTCAGTGCTCCTGCTCGGTCGCGGGGTGGGCGGCGCGGTGGGCGGCGATCAGCTCGCGGAACCAGTGGTAGCTGTCCTTCGGCGTGCGCTCCTGCGTGTCGTAGTCGACGCGCACGATGCCGAAGCGCTGGCCGTAGCCGCGGGCCCATTCGAAGTTGTCGAGCATCGACCAGCAGTAGTAGCCGCGTACGTCCACGCCCGCGTCGATGGCGCCGACGAGCGCCCGGAGGTGGTCCTGGAGGTACGTCACCCGGTCCGCGTCGTGCACGGAGCCGTCCGCGGAGACGGTGTCGGCCTCGGCCGAGCCGTTCTCGGTGATGTAGACGGGCGGCAGGTTCGGGTAGCGCTTGTCCAGGTCGACCAGCAGGTCGGTGAAGGCCTCGGGCACGACGGGCCAGCCCATGGTGGTGTGCCGGGTGCCGTACGGGTCGGTCTCGACGACCCCGATGTCCATGGCGGTGCGCAGGCTCAGGTCGGCCTCGCGGTGCGGCGCGTCGGCGACGGTGAGCGGGCGGTAGAAGTTCAGGCCCACGAAGTCCAGCGGGGCGCCGATGATGTCGAGGTCGCCGTCGCGGCGGTACGAACCGTCGGCGAGCGTGCCCCAGGTCTCGGCCTCGCCGGTGGGGTAGCGGCCGGCGAACAGCGGCTCCGTCCACACCTCGTTGTGCAGCGTCTCGGCGCGGCGCAGGGCGGCCTGATCGGCCGGGGAGGAGCTGGCCGCCTCGATCCGGTCGAGGTTCAGGGTGATGCCGACCTCGCGGGCGCCGGCCTCGCGCAGCACCTGGACCGCGTGGCCGTGGGCGAGGAGCAGGTGGTGGGCGGCGGCCAGGGCGGGGGTGCCCGCGCGCACGCCGGGGGCGTGCCGGCCCTCCGCGTACCCCACGAAGGAGGAGCAGAAGGGCTCGTTGAGGGTGATCCAGCGGCCGACCCGGTCGCCGAGCCGGTCCACGACGACGCGGGTGTACTCGGCGAAGTGCTCGGCGGTCTCGCGCACGCGCCAGCCGCCGCGGTCCTCCAGGGCCTGCGGGAGGTCCCAGTGGTAGAGCGTGACGGCCGGGGAGATACCGGCGGCGAGCAGCGAGTCGGTGAGCCGGTCGTAGAAGTCCAGGCCCTTCTCGTTGACCGCGCCGGTGCCCTGCGGCTGGATCCGCGACCAGGCGATGGAGTAGCGGTACGAGTCGACGCCGAGGCGGCTCAGCAGCTCCACGTCCTCCGGATACCGGTGGTAGTGGTCGCACGCGACATCACCCGTGGCACCGCCCTCGGTACGTCCGGGGGTGTGGCTGAAGGTGTCCCAGATGGACGGCCCGCGGCCGTCCTCGTCGTACGCGCCCTCGATCTGGTAGCTCGCGGTCGCGGTGCCGAAGGTGAATCCCGGAGGGAATACCAGGGAGGCGGGTGAAGCGCTGCTCATGGTGTTGCGGACCTTTCGGGTCTGCTGGGGGTGTGGGGTGAAACGGTGCTGCCTGATCAGGCGTCCCGCCCCGGGGAGGGCGTCGCGCCTGATCAGGCGGGGTACGGATGAGCGGGTTCGGATGAGCGGGTACGGGCGGGGGCGGTCAGGCCGGGGCCCGTACGGCCGCGCGGTGCGTGGCTACTTGACGGAGCCGCCGGTGATGCCCGCGGCGACGTACTTCTGCGCCATCACCAGCAGGATCGCGGCGGGGATGGCGGAGACGACGGCGGTCGCCATGACCGCGCCCCAGTCACTGACGTGGGCGCCGATGTACTCGTACATGCTGAGCGTGATCGGCTTGATGTCGTCCGTGGTGTTGAGGGTCAGCGCGAACATGAAGTCCGACCAGGCGAAGAGGAACGTGAAGAGCCCGGCCGTGATGAGCGAGTTGCGGCTCATCGGCAGCACGACGCGTACGAAGGCGGTGAAGCGGTTCGCCCCGTCGACCATCGCCGCTTCGACGACTTCCTTCGGGATCGAGACCATGAAGGCCCGCAGCAGCACGATGGAGAACGGCAGTCCCAGTGAGGCGTCGGCCAGCATCAGGCCGGGCAGGGAGTTGACCAGGTGCAGGTCGACGTAGGCGCTGTAGAGCGCGTTGGCTATGACGATGCCGGGCACCATCTGGGTGATCAGGGTGCCGAACACCATGGTGCGGCTGCCGCTGAGCTTGAGCTGGGCCATCGCGTACGCCGCCGGTGCGGCGAGCGCCAGACAGATCACGACCGCGCCGAGCGCGACCCCGAGGCTGGTCAGCAGCGAGCCGCCCTGGCTGCTCAGGGCGCGGCTGAAGTTGTCCCAGCCGGGTGAGGTCGGGAACCAGGCGGTGGAGGCGAGGCTTTCGCCGGGCTGGAGCGCGATGTTCAGCATCCAGTACAGCGGGAAGAGCAGGATGACCAGAATGACCAGCGCGATGACGGTGTTGGCGCCTCGGCGCAGAGTGCGGGATGACATGGCGATCACTTCCCCTGACCGAAGTCGGACCGGTTGGCCCGCAGATAGAACACCGCGAAGATCGCGCTGACGAGGATGAGGATGTTCCCGACCACCGCGCCCTGACCGAAGTCGAGTTGCTGGAAGGACAGCTGGTAGGTGACGGTGCCGAGGGTCTGGGTGGAGTCGGCGGGGCCGCCGCCCGTCAGCGCGAGGATCAGGTCGAGGATCTTGATCGTCGACATGAAGCCGAGGACCAGGACGACGGTGACGACCGGGCGCAGCTGCGGCAGCGTGATGCTGCGGAAGGTACGCCAGGGGCCGGCGCCGTCGAGCGAGGCGGCCTCGTACAGCTCACGCGGGATCTCCTGGAGCCCGCCGTACAGGATCACCATGTTGAACGGGATGCCGACCCAGATGTTGACCAGGATCGCGGACAGCAGGGCGACGCTCGGGCTGCTCAGCCACGGCACCGCGTGGTCCGTGAGGTGCAGGTTCATCAGCAGGGTGTTGATCACCCCGGTGTCCTGGTCGAGGAGCTTGCGCCAGACGACCGACGACACGACCATCGGGACGAGCCAGGGCAGCAGCAGGACCGCGCGGACGAAGCCGGAGAGCCGGAAGCGGCGGGCGAAGAACACCGCGAGCATCAGGCCCAGGGTGAACTGCCCGAGCAGCGAGCCGACGGTGAAGACCAGCGTGTGCCAGAGCGAGTCGGTGAACAGCGGGTTGTTGAAGACCGCGGTCCAGTTGTCGAAGCCGTTGAAGGGCGCCTTGCCGGTGAAGAACGTCTGCGGCGTGTAGTGCTGGAAGCTCATGATGACGTTGCGCACGAGCGGGTAGCCGAAGAACGCCAGCATGTAGACCAGGGCCGGGGCGACGAAGAGCCAGCGCAGCGCGGAGCCCTTCGTCCTGCGCGGCTGGGTTTCCAGGGGGATGCCCGGCTGGGGCTTCACGGGGGTGTCAGTGGTGACGGTGGTCATCGCGGTCTCCTCACTCGCCGCCGGCCGTGGCCTGCGACTGGGCGTGCTTCAGCGCGGCTTCGGGTGAAGAGTTGCCGGTCAGAACGGACTGGAAGGCGCCTGCCAGGGCGTCGGAGACCTTCGGCCACCGGTCACCGACGATGGCGGTACGCGAACGGGCGGTGGCCACCTGGTCCGCGAAGCCCGCGAGCTTCGGGTTCTTGGCCTTGTACTGCGCGGCGGCCGTGTCCTTCGTGGGGATGTTGTTGACACCCTCACCCCACGCCACCTGGTTCTTCTCCTCGTTCAGGCAGTTGAGGATCTTCGCCGCGGTTTTCTGCTTCGTGGCGTCGCCGTTCTTGGGCAGCGTCATCACGGTGCCGCCCATGGGGGCCACGGGGGCCTTGCCGGCCACCGGGACCGGGACGGTGGCGACCGCCCAGTGCAGGTTCTTGTGCTCGTTGAGCGTGGGCACCTGCCACGGGCCGTTGACCATCATCGCGGCCCGTCCGGCGATGAACTGGTCGTTGACGTCCTGCTGGTTCCAGTTGACGACGGCGCTGGAGGTGACCTTGCTGTCGACCAGGCTCTTCCAGAGCTTGAGCGCCGCGACGCCCTTGCCGTCGTCCAGATGCGCCTCGCTGCCGCCCGCCGACCAGAAGAACGGCAGGAACTGGTAGACACCGTCCGCGTCCGGCGTGGCGCTGAAGGCCATGCCGTACGTCTTGCCCTGGGTCAGCTTCTTGGCCGTCACCAGGAGCTCGTCCCACGTGGTGGGCGGCTTGACGCCGGCCTTCTTCAGCAGGTCGACGTTGTAGACCAGCGCCAGCGAGTTCACCGAGCGGGCGATGCCGTACTCGGTGCCCTTGTAGGTACCCAGGCTCTGCGCGCCGGGGGAGATTCCCTCGACGCTCACCCCCGCGTCCTTCAGCGGAACCAGACCACCGGTGGCGGCGAACTGGGGCAGCCCGGATCCGTCCAGCTCAAGGATGTCGGGCAGCGAGTGCGAGGAGGCCATCCGCAGTGCCTTCGTGGCCACCTGGGAGGCGGGGACACTGGTCTGCTTGACCTTCACCCCCAGCTGCTTGGCGCACTGGTCGAAGAACTTCTGCTGGGCGGTGTGCTCAAGGGTGTCGGTGGCCGAGTTCAACACCGTGATGGTGTCGGGGCCGGGCCCTTGCGCGCAGCCGGCGAGGCTGACCCCGGCCACGAGGGCTGCGGCGATCAAGGCCGGCGCCGCGAGACGGCGGCGAGGGTATGGCATGGCGGTGTCTCTCCGTTCGGGCTACGACTCTGTAAGGAGACGGAGGTCGTGCGAGACAGCGCGACGGCAGGCCGGGCACCAGGGGTGTCCGGCCGCGTCGTTGTCTGCGGAAATGCGGGAGAAGCTGGGGAACGCTGGGCTGGAGAAAGGGGTGGACCTTGGAACGACAGGGTCGCGTGACCCACGACACAGTGCGCCCGGCGCTACCGGGGGGCACTTCGGACGTCCGTGGTCCGGCTCAGACGCTGTGCTGAACCGAGAGCATGGGAGGACCGGGCGGGACAGGGCCGTACCGTGCGCCGGACGGCCCCGTGGCGCTCTCTGCGATGTGGCTCATGGCGGTCACCATGGCTCCCGACTGTCGTGCGGTGCCGAAGTCGATGCGATCGACCCCGACTTGTCGAAACGATTCGTCGAATCGATTCGACGATGCGATTGCAGCGATGTTAAGCGTTTGTATGGATGGCGACAAGAGTTTGTCGGGAGGAGACCGGGATCAGTCGCGCGGGGCGGTGAGCGGGGTGAGCCCCGGCAGCAGTTCCGGCGCGATCAACAGGTGCCCGACGGAGTCGGCCAGCAGCCGCGTGGCGGGCTCCATGCCCCGCCGGGGAGGCTCGCGCAGTGCTGTGGCGGCGGCTACGGCCAGCCGGGTCACCTCTGTGGCCAACGTCACCACCGGCAACTCGATACGGGGCAGCCGCCGGCCGGCCGGATCGCTCGGCAGGGCGCCGATGACCACGACCGTCAGATCCTCCGGTATACGAAGCCCCGCACCGGTCACGGACGTCAGGATGTGATGGTGCGCGGAGGGGTGCTGCACGATCAGCGCGGTCGGCCGGTTCCGCGCTCCGCCGCCCAGCCGGCCCGTGCGGTCGGCGAGGAGCGTGCGGAGTTGGCCGGCGAGCCCGGCGGGGTCACTGACCGAGTGGGCCACCTGGACGGCGGCGCCGGTGCCGCGGGCACCCCGGCCGGCGCCGGCGATGCCACGCAGCGCGTAGCTGCGCCGGGCCCGTACTTCCGATTCGCCCGGCGCGAGGTAGACCATCTCGCTGTGTCCGGCGGCGGCCAGTTCACGCACCGCGAGGGCCGCGGCCTCTTCCCAGTCGAGGTCGGTCCACGGGAGGGCGTCCTCGTCGGCGGGCCGCCCGATGAGAGCCGCCGGGAAGGCCAGTTCCCGTACGACGTCGATACGCGCGTCCTCCATGTCGACGGCCATGAGCACCGCCGCGTCCGCGAGTCCGCTGCGCGCCACGCGCCGCAGGCCCTCGGCGTTGTCCCGGGAGGTGGTGAGGAGCAGGTCGAATCCGAGGTGGTTGGCGGCGTCGCTGATGTCTATCGCGAAGCGGCCGTCCACGGCGTGCTGCCGGCCGGCCGAGCGGGGCAGGGCGAGAGCGATCACATGGGTGCGGCTGCTGCGCAGGGTCCTGGCGCTGGCCCGTGGGTGGTAACCGAGGGCGTCCACGGCTTCCTGTACGCGCCGGCGCGTCTCCTCGGAGATGCTCCGGGAGCCGTTGAACACGTACGAGACCGTGCTCGGCGCGACCCCGGCGCGCTGCGCGACGTCCCTGATGGTTGCCATTCTCGACCCTTCGGTGGTGCGGCACGACGCCGGAGAAGGTGCCGGAGCGGCGATTCGCCATCGTATCGAACGCCTCGGTGGGGTGGCCGCGAGCATGGTGGCCTGAACTCACTCCACAACAGGGCCTATTGCCCCAAAAGGTGCAAAGCATCCAAATGGGCTGCTCGGTGCGGCCGGACGGCGGGACCCACCGGAGAGGCGGCGTCCCGCCGTGCCCCGAAAAGGACCGGGAAAACAAAGAAAAGATCTCCGTTTCCCAGGCATGGCCCGAATTACCGAGGGCACACGGCTGGTCGGAGGTTGATAACTATGGTTCCCCTGCTTCTCGTTCTTCTGCTCGCCCTGATCCTCTTCGGTGCCGGTTTCGCACTCAAGGCACTCTGGTGGATCGCGATTATCGTGCTGGTGGTCTGGCTCCTCGGCTTCCTGGTGCGTCCGACCAGTGGTGGAAAGCGTGGCCGCTGGTACCGATGGTAGACAGAGCGCACTGAACAGCGGTCAAGTGGGCGGGGCCCGGACACCATTGTCCGGGCCCCGCCCATTTCCCTGCCCCAACTCCACCGCGTCCGATAATTTCCCCGCGGCAATACTCGTCGCGTTCGCGTCACGGGCGATAGGGAAAGGCGGGCTGACGGCCCGTGAATTCTGGTTCGCGGGTTCACTGGTCCACGGCGCCGGACTGCGGGGCGCTCCGGGGGCGGCGAGCCCCGGCGGCTCGTGGCGGTGTCGGGCAGGACGTCGGGGGTGATCTCGGCCGGCCCCAGCGGACCCCGGCCATCGCCGGCGGGCTCCAGGGGCCCAGCGGCGAGGGTCCATATCGAGCTGAATCCCGCCGAGATCCAGCCAGACCGGCAACCCGTTCCGCCCGGGGTGCCGGGGACCCGGTCCGGCCGCCGAGCGGGCGCGGGCCGGTCTGCTGCGGGCCGTACGGTCCTGCTCCCCCGGCTGCCGGGCCGGAGCCGCTCCGCCGGACGGATCCGGCCGGGCATCCGGACCCCGTACCCTCACCTCACCGCTCTCCGCACCACCTCTTTCGCCGCCCCGCGCAATCCCCCGATCGAGGGGTCACCCACCTCACGGGTGACGCGGAGGGGCCTTCCCGGGCGGCCGCGCCCATCCCGCACGGCCTCCCCACCGCACTCGAACGTCTGTTCTATGCTTCCCTCCGCGCGCCCCGTTACAGCCTCTTGATCAGGTCCGTTGTCCGGGCGCCCACCTGTACCGCCGTGCCCTCCGGAGGAATCTTGCGCCCTGTCCCCGCCCCCATCGGCGTCACGCGCGGCATGAGCGACGCGCGCGGTCCCGCCGAAGTGGCCGACCCGACCGAGCAGTGCACCTGCGTCATGCAGAATCGCGGCGACACCACCGGGCCGGCCGATGCCGGGGGCCCCCGGGTGCTCGACCTCCGGGACGGGACCGGCTGCTGCGCTTCCCACACCGCCCCGCACCGGCTGCTGGCCGCCCTCGCGCACGAGATCCGGCCGGGCGGGCGGCTCGAACTCACCGTACGGACCGCTGATCTCACCCCGGAACTATGGGAGGACCTGCTGGTAGAGGCCGGGTTCACCGTCGACGAGATGGTGCCTCTGGACGGCGGAGACGCCAGGGACACCGGCACGACAGGCACGACAGGTGCCGGCACGGTGGACGCGGGCACGGTGGACACCGGCACGACGGGCGCCTCAGCCGGTACGGGCGAGCCCGCCGCCACGGACGCCCCCGCCCCCTGCCGGCTGATCCGGGCCCGGCGACGCGAGAGGCCCGCGTACCCCCGCGTCACCAGCCGGCCGCGCGGCACCGGCCGGGTGCCCACTCCGCACGCCACCCTCGGCGTCGGGGTGATCGTCCGGGACAGCGCCGGCCGGATCCTGCTCGGGCTGCACCACGGCGGAACGTGGGAGCTGCCCGGCGGGAAGCTCGATCCTGGCGAGTCCGTCACCGCCGCCGCCGTACGCGAACTGCGCGAGGAGACCGGGCTGCGGACCCACGAGCGGGACGTGACCGTGTTCGCGATGCTCCACGACGAGACCGGCGGCCTGACCCGCGTATCGATGGCCGCCGTGGTCACCGTGTACGACGGCGTGCCCGTGGCGGCCGAGCCGGAGCTGATCCGTGAGTGGCGCTGGGCCCCGGTCGACGAGCTGCCGAGTCCGCTGTTCGTGCCGTCCGCCCAGATCCTGACGGCGTGGCGGCCGGGGCTCGACATCGACCATCCGCCGGCGCACCGCCTGCCCGTCGCCGGGGGTCACGGCTTGCGGGCGACACCCGCGTAGATCGAGACCGCCGCGTCGCTCGCGCCGGGCAGGGCGGTACCGTCCGGGCGCCAGTTGTGCGGCACCGCGAGGCCCGGCTCGACCAGCTCAAGGCCGTCGAAGAACCGCAGCACCTCGTCCCGCGAGCGCACCTGCGCGGGGATGCCGCCACTGCGGTAGACGTCGACGACCCTCGCCCACATCTCCGGGGCGAAGTCAGGCGTGCAGTGGGAGAGGACCAGGTAGCTGCCGGAGGGCAGCGCGTCGAGGAGGAAGCGCACGGTGTCGTACGGCTGGAACTCGTCCGGGACGAAGTGCAGCAGCGCGTTGAGGGACAGCGCGACCGGACGGGTCAGGTCGATCGTCCGGTGCAGCTCCTCCGACTCGACGATGGTCTTCGGGTCCCGGACGTCGGCCTGGATGTACGTGGTGCGCCCCTCGGGGGTGCTGCGCATCAGGGCCTCGGCGTGCCGCAGGACGACCGGGTCGTTGTCGACGTAGACGACCCGGGAGTCCGCAGCGGCCTCCTGTGCTATCTGGTGGAGGTTGGGGCGGGTCGGGATGCCCGTCCCGATGTCCAGGAACTGGCGTATCCCGGCCTCGGCGGCGAGCCAGCGGGTCGCGCGGTGCATGAACAGCCGGTTGGTCCTGGCGCAGGTCTTGATGGTCGGGAAGACCGACTCGACATGGGCGGCGGCGGCCTTGTCGACCTCGTAGTAGTCCTTGCCCTGGAGGTAGAAGTCGTACATGCGCGCCGGATGCGGCTTGGTGGTGTCGATCTCGTCGACCGACGGCTGGTCGAGGTCCGTCATGCTGGTCCGTCTCCGTTTCTCGGATTCTCAGATTCTCGGATGGTGAGAGGAATAGTCGGGGCGGGGGTCGGGGGCGGGGGTCGGGGGCGGGGCTCGCCGGCACCGCACACCACCGGGCGCTACAGGAGGAAGTCGGCGAGGCCGTTCTTCGCGCCCTCGACGAAGCCGGCCATGGCGGCCGTGGTGCAGATGAGGGCGGGGCCCGACGGGTCCCGTGACTGACGGACGGCGATCCGCCCGCCGCCCACCTTCTTCGTCTCGACGCAACTGCCGCCGTTGGGGCCGCTCCAGGGCTTCTCCCAGCCGTCCGCGCCCAGCTGGTCGGCCGGCATGCCGTTGAAAATGTCCCGCATCAGAGCTCCTTGCGTATTCCTTGGAGGAAAGCTCTTGTCTCCGCGACGGGTGCCGCCCGGGCGGACATGTTGTCCAGGACTTCCAGATAGGCGGCGACATCGGGGCGCTGGTCCATGTAGACGGCGCCAGTGAGGTTCTCGGTGTAGACGACGTCGGGCAGTTCGGCCATGTCGAACCGGAAGAGATGGAACGGCCCGAACGCCCCGAGGTGCGGGCCCACCGCGAACGGCATGATCTGGAGCGTGATGTTCGGCAGAGAGATCGCTTCGAGCAGCCGATCGGCCTGGGCGCGCATGACGCCGGGGCCACCGACGGGCCTGCGCAGCACCGCTTCCTCCATGAGGATCCACAGAATCGGCGCGTTCGATTTGCTGAGGAGCTGCTGGCGTTTGACGCGCAGCGCGACGCGGCGTTCCAGCTCGTCGGCGTTGCGATGGGCGCCGGCCCGGAGCACCGCGCGGGCGTAGTCCTCGGTCTGCAGCAGACCGGGCACGTAGTGGGGTTCGTACGTCCTGATCAGCGCGGCCTCGTCCTCAAGGCTGACGTACGCGCTGAACCAGCCGGGCAGGGCATCGCGGTAACGGTGCCACCAGCCGGGCTTGTTGGCGGCCTTCGCCAGCTCGACGAACTCCTCGGCCTCGCTCCCCCCGACTCCGTACACCTGGAGCAGCAGCCGTACATAAGGGAGCTTGAGGCTGACCTCGGAATTCTCCATCCGGCGAATCGTCAGCGGGGTGACGTCCAGGATCTTGGCCGCCGCCTCGCGGGAGACGCGCGCTTTCTCACGCAGCGCGCCGAGCCTCTTGCCGAGGACGATTCTCAGGACCGTGGGCGCGGTTCCGGTACGGACCGTTTCCTGCCGTGCGCTCATCTCCCGCAGTGTGGCAGGTAGTTGATGATCGATCCAGGGTCAGTTGTGAGCATTTTGAAATTATCAGATCGATCAGTTGCGACCTGAGAGCACCCGCGCCCATAGTGAGCGCGTGGCGTTTATCACGGATCACCGTGCACACGAGCAACTTCGTTCGGCGGCCAAGGAGTTACCGGGCCAGGGCCATGGGAGCGACGCCTTCACCCTGCCCAGCCGGCGGGATTCCGTCGCCGGGGCGCGGCACCGGGTCCGTACGGAGCTGGAACGGCGCAACGTGCCCGCCGAGTTGTGCGACCACGCCGTTCTGGTGCTCTCCGAACTGGTCACCAACGCCGTACTCCACGCCACCGGCGCGGTGATCGGCTGCGAGGTCCGGGTCACGGCCGACCAGGTACGACTCGACGTGCACGACCAGGGAACGCGGGACGGAGTCGTCGGCCCCCGACCAGCCGACTCCCGCGCGGAGAGCGGGCGCGGACTAATCCTGGTGGACAGCCTGGCCGGCGCCTGGGGCGTCGTCACTCACGAGAACGGTGCCGGTCGCACCGTATGGGCGACGCTGCCCCTGCACGGCTGAGGCCGGCGAGCCACCAGGCCCCGTCCCGACCGGCAGTACAGGGGTCTGCCGGTCGGTCGACGGGTGCCATGCCCCGGCGGCGGCAGTGGCCACCGGCGCGACCGGCGACCGGTCACGTCCGCCCGAAGCGGGCGACGAAGCGGCGCTGCCAGGGAGTCTCCACCGCGTGTGCCGCGTAGTGCCGCCGGACGTAGGCGACCGCCTCGCCGTTGGGCACCCCGTCCAGTACGGCGAGACAGGCCAGCGCCGTACCGGTTCGTCCGCGTCCGCCGGCGCAGGCGATCTCGACGCGTTCGGCCCCGGCCCGCTCCCACGCCTCGCGCAGCGCGTCCCCCGCGGCGGTGCGGTCGGACGGCAGTCGGAAGTCGGGCCAGCGAAGCCAGCGAGCCTCCCAGGGGACCGAGGGCGGCTCGTGGCCCAGCAGGTACAGCGCGAAGCCGGGCACCGGCCCCGCCGGCACGGGGTGCCTGAGCCCCCGGCCGCGAACGAGCCGTCCGGAGGGCAGTCGCAGCACACCCGCCGCGGCGGGCTCCCAAGCATGGTTCACGCGGCGAGCGTAGCCGCCCGGCCCCCGGACGGGCATCGCCCGGTGCGGGCCGCCTCGCGCTGATCAGCGGCGGGACCGACAGGCACGTTCCCGCCGCTGATCAGCGCGCACCGAAATACCCATAAGCTTAAATGGGTATGTAAGGGGTATAACGATCAGCCTGGACCATCACGTCCTTCACACGCTCCCACCGGGAGGTGAGCGAATGGCTGAGCAGCTCGTCATGGACGACGCCGGAGCCCAGCGTCTGCGCATGATCATCGAGGCAGGTGATGAGCTGGGGGGTGCCGACCTGCTCGGTTTCGCGCTCGACCACGCCGTCACGGCGCTCGGCGGCGTGGGCGGCATGGTGCACCTGCGCATCCCCGGCGGCCAGGGGCTCCGCCTGATGGCGGTGCACGGGCTCGCCCGTACGATCGCGCAGACCTGGGACGGGATCGAGGAGACCGGGCCCACCGCCCCCGCCCGCGCGGTGGCCGAAGGGATGACGGTCTGGGCGCCCGGCCACAACGGCGAGCACACCCCCGGCGGCGGCGAGCACACCCCCGGCGGCGAAGATCCGCTCCCCGGCCTCGCCCCGGGGCGCCGCCCGCAGCGGGTGGCGCCCCGGGCGTGGGCCTCGGCGTTCCCGGCCGGAGGCGGATTGCTCGCCGTCCCGCTCGTGACTCCGGGCGGCGTCGCCGGTGTGCTGTCCGTGATGACAGCCGCGGGTGAGGGACCCACGCCCCGGGACCGGGCCGTCGTCGAGGCGCTCGCCGCCTGGGCGGCCGTACGCCTGCGGGAGTTCTCGGCGACGCCACGGCAACCCGAGGGCGGGGAACCGTGGGACCAGCCGCCCACCACCCCGCTGCGGCAGGCCCTGAAGGCGATCAGGGTGGGGTCCTGGGAGTGGGACCTGGCCACCGGGGACCAGCTCTGGGACGAGTCGACCCTCGCCATCCTGGGGATGGATCCGAAGGACACGAAGCAGCACTTCGATGCCTGGACCGGCCGGGTCCACCCCGATGACCTGCCGTGGATGGTCGTCGAGATGGAGCAGGCGATCCGCAACCGCAAGGTGTTCGGCGTGGAGTACCGGGCCCGCCGGCAGGACGGCACCACGATCTGGATCAGCGCGCGGGGCAAGGTCCTGCTCGGCGACGACGGCGAACCCGTCCGCATGGTCGGGACGGTGTGGGACACCACCGAGAGCCGGATCGCCCGGGATTCCGTGAGCCGCGCGCTGCGGCACATGAGCGACGCGTTCCTCGCCATCGACAAGGAGTGGCGCCTCACGTTCGTGAACGTCGAGGCCGAGCGGCTGCTCGGCGGCAACCACGCACTGGTCGGGCAGAACCTGTGGGACGCCTTCGCGAGCATCGACGTCGATGTCGAGGGACTCGGCCTGGAGTCGAACTACCGGCGGGCCGCGGAGACCGGCGTACCGGTCGAATTCGATGTGCTGTGGCCCCTTGACGACCGCTGCTACCACGTACGACTGGTCCCGGTGCCCGACGGACTGACGGTGTACGCCACCGATGTCACCGAGAGCCGCTCGCGCGCCGCCGAGCGTGACGCGGCGGAACGGGCGGCCGCCGAGCGCACCGGCCGGGTCGCGGAGCTGACCAACGCGCTCGCCGAGGCACTGACGATCAGCGACGTGGTGAAGGCCGCCGCCGAGCGGGTGCTGCCGCTGTTCGGCGCGACCGGCCTCATGGTGCTGTTCCTCGAAGGCCGGACGATCCGGATCGCCGGGGTCGTCGGATATCCGCAGGAGTTCCTCGACGGTGTGGAAGGGCTGTCGATCGACGACATCGGCAGCGTCGAGGAGGTCTACCGCACCAAGCGGCCGGTGTTCCTCGACGATCCCAAGGCGTACGTGGCCCGTTACCCGGACCTCGGCTACGCTCCGATCGCGTCCGGCAAGCGGGGCTGGGCCTTCATGCCGCTGATCGCCTCCGGCCACACCATCGGCTGCTACGTCGTCTCCTTCTCCGAGCCGCGCCACGTGAACGGCGAGGAACGGGCGCTGCTCACCACCCTCAGCGGGCTGGTCGCGCAGGCCGTCGAACGGGCCCGGCTCTTCGACCGGGAGCACACCCGGGCACAGGCGCTCCAGCGTGGCCTGCTGCCGCACGCCCTGCCGTCGCTGCACGCCGTCACGGCCGCCGCGCGCTATCAGCCCGCCAGCGAGGGCATCGAGGTCGGCGGTGACTGGTACGACGTCATTCCCCTGTCCGGTTCCCGGGTGGCGCTGGTCATCGGCGACGTGATGGGGCACGGGCTGTCCGAGGCCGCCACCATGGGCCGGCTGCGTACCGCCGTGCACACACTCGCCGATCTGGAGTTCCCGCCCGCCGAACTCCTCAGCCGCCTCAACGACCTGGTCAACGACCTCGGGGACGACTTCTACGCCACCTGCCTGTACGCGGTGTTCGACCCGGTCCTCTCCACATGCACCTTCGCCCGCGCCGGGCATCCCCCGCCGGCCGTCGTGCACCCGGACGGCACCGTCGAGTTCCTCGGCCGGTCCCCCGACCCGCCGCTGGGCGCCGCCCGCCCGCCGTTCGAGACCACCGAGGTGAAACTGCCCGAGGGGAGTCTGCTGGTTCTGTATACCGACGGGCTGGTGGAATCCGTCACCCGGGACATCGACCTGGGCATGGAACAGCTGGCCACCGCGCTGTCCGGGGCGTCGTCCGCCCGGCACCACGGGGTCCGGAGCGAGAGCGATTCGCTGGAACGCATGTGCGACGACGTACTGGCCGCGCTGCTCCCGGAGAAGGAGCTCACGGACGACGTCGCGCTGCTCATCGCCCGTACGCATACGACAGCCCCATCGGACATCGCCGCCTGGCCGCTCTCCGACGGGCCGATCGCGGCCGGCGAGGCACGCGACCATGTCCGGGAGCAGCTGGCCGACTGGGATCTCGACCTGCTCACCATGACCTCCGAACTGCTGGTCAGCGAGCTGGTCGGGAACGCCATCCGGTACGGCAAGGGCCCCATCGGGCTGCGGCTGCTGCGCAGTGAGGGGCTGATCTGCGAGGTCTCCGACGGCAGTCTGACCACGCCCCGCATCCGCCACGCCTCGGACACGGACGAGGGCGGGCGCGGGCTGCAACTGGTCGCCGCGCTCTCCCAGCGCTGGGGGACGCGCTACACCGCCACCGGGAAGTGCATCTGGACCGAACAGCAGGTGCCTGACCTGTCGGACCTCGGGTAACACCTGACGGGATCCCGGGTGACACCTGTCGGACTTGTCGGCCCCGGGACCTCCGCTGACGCCTGTCGGCCCTGTCAGCCCCGGGCTGATGTCAGGCCGACGCGCTCCGCGCCCCGGCCTGACATCTGTCGCCACTCGCGTCCCGCCCGTCATCGGACTTCCGCAAACGGCCTGCCGCGCGCGCGGACCGGCCGTAACGTCACCGACGGCGCCGGGGCCGTCCGGGCCCGTGGGCGCCCGTCGGAAGGAAGACACAGTGAAGATGCCGGAGCCCGTACGGTGACCGCGGTCGCCGTGGACGGCCTGCGCAAGAGTTACGGGGACCACGAGGCGGTGGGCGGGGTCAGCTTCAGCGTCGAGCGCGGCGAGATCTTCGCCCTGCTGGGCCCGAACGGCGCGGGGAAGACCACCACACTGGAGATACTCGAAGGCTTCCGGAGCCGCGACGGCGGGACAGTGGAGGTGCTCGGACGCGATCCGGGCCGCCGCGCCGACAGCCGCTGGCTGCGCCGGCAGATCGGCCTCGTCCTCCAGGACATCGCGGTGGAACCATATTTGACGGTCCGTGAGACGATCGCGCGGAACGCCGGGTACTACCCCTGCCCCCGCGATGTCGGTGAGGTGATCGACCTGGTGGGCCTTACCGAGAAGAAGGGCGCCAAGGTCAAGGATCTCTCCGGCGGCCAGAAGCGGCGGCTCGACCTGGCGCTCGGGATGATCGGGGACCCTCAGCTGCTCTTCCTCGACGAACCCACCACCGGTTTCGACCCCAGCGCCCGGCGCGGCGCCTGGGACGTGGTGCGGAACCTGCGGGACGCGGGTACCACGATCATGCTCACCACCCATTACATGGACGAGGCGCAGGCGCTCGCCGACAACGTCGCGGTGATCGCCGCAGGCCGGATCGTCGCCGAGGGCACCCCCGCGACCATCGGCGGACGCGACAGCGCGCGCACCCGGATCAGCTTCGCGATGCCGGCCGGCGCGGTCGCCTCCGATCTTCCGCTGACGGTGACGGCGATCGAGGCCGGGACGGTGACGGCGGAGGTCGACGACTCCACCGCGGCGCTGCACGAACTGACCGGCTGGGCCCTGCGGCGCGACACTCCGCTGGAGCGGCTGACCGTCGACCGGCCAAGCCTGGAAGACGTCTATCTCAGCCTGACCGGCGCCCACGCCGCGCAGGAGGAATCCTCGTCGTCGCCCGCCCGGCGGCGCCGCCCCGGACGGAGCCGCTCATGACCACCGTCGACACGGCCGGCACCCCGGCGACCGGCTCCGGCGAGGCCCGCCCGGAACGGAACGGCGACTTACGCCTGCTGCTCCATCAGATCCGTTACGAACAGCTGTCGTTCTGGCGGAACCCGCAGTCGATGGTCTTCACCTTCGTCCTGCCCGTCCTGATCATCGCGATCTTCGGCGCCGTCTTCAGCGGCAGCGACAGCGACAGCGACCCGTTCTTCTTCGGCCTGTCGGGCATGCAGTACTACACCCCCACCATCGCCGCCGTGTCGGTGCTCGGCGCCTGCTACGCGCAGCTGGCCATCGTGCTGGCGATGCGACGGCAGTCCGGCATCCTCAAACGGCTGCACGCCACCCCGCTGCCCGCCTGGATCTACTTCGCCGGGCTGCTGGTGCACTGCGTGATGGTCAGCGTCATCGATGTCGCGCTGATCATCGGGGTCGGCACGTTCTACGACGTACCGCTGCCGACCCACTGGGGCGCGGTCGCCGTCACGCTGCTCCTGGGCGCCGCGAGCTTCTGCGCGATGGGTGTCGGGGTGGCCTCGCTGATCAGGAATTCCGAGGCGGCACCCGCCGTCGTGCAGTTCATCCAGTTTCCCCTGGTGTTCATCTCGGGCAGCTACTTTCCCATCCACTCCGGCGTGCTGAACGACATCGCGGGGCTGCTGCCGGTGAAGCCGTTCAACGACGCGATGCTCGCGCCGTTCGCGCAGAACGCCGGGTTCCAGTGGAGGGAGCTCGGCATTCTCGCGGTCTGGGGAGTGCTCGGCGCGCTGCTCGCCGTACGCCGCTTCCGCTGGAACCCGAAACCGGAGTGATCTCGGGTCCGCCCCACAGGGCCGGGCGCCCCGTCCCCCCGCACACCAGAGGAGCACCGTTCCATGCGAGCCACCCTCCAGCAGCTGTCGGACCGGTCGTCGGACCGGCTGTCGGACCAGTCGTCGGACCAGTCGTCGGACCAGTCGTCCACGGACAGCCCGGCAGGCGAGTGGGAACTCGACCCCTCGGCCGGGTCGGTCACCTTCACCGTCCGCCATCTCTTCTTCCGTACCGCCGCCGGCACCCTCCCGGTGCGCTGGGGCTCGGCCGAGATCGGCGGCGGGCGGACCGTCGAGCGGCTTGAGGTGGTCGTCGATCCGGCCGGTTTCGACACCGGCAACCCGAACCGGGACACGGCGGTGCGCGGCCCGAGGTTCCTTGATTCCGCGACCTTTCCGGAGATCCGCTTCACCGCGGGCCCCCTCGTGGCCGGGGGCGGCGGCTGGGAGATACCGGGACAGCTGACCGTCAGGGGCACGGCACTTCCGCAGTCCTTCACCGTGGACACGGCGGCGAGCACCCTGGACGCGGCGGCGGGACGGATCGAGGTCCACGCCACGGCCGAGATCGACCGGCACGCGTGTGGTGTCGGCGCGAAGAGCGCGCTCGTCGGGCCCCGGCTGAGTGTCCGGATCAAGGCGGTTTTCATCCGCCGGAGTCTCGCTACCGGTCAGCGCGGCAACTCCGGCCTCCGTGGCCGGGAAGACGTCAGCGAGCCGGCAGGCTCCGGCCGGGCCGGTTCTGGGGCAGAAATGCCACACCGCGCACGACCCTCGTACAACTGACGCCGGTAATTCGACGAGAAGTAGATTTTTCGTTCGCGCTGTTACGTTTCCGGATCACGAGGCCCGAGCACCGATCCGCTTTCCCCGGATGCCAGGACCTCAACTGCTGTGGCGCGAAATCACTCGTGCCATCACGGCGTCAGGGTGCTTGCCGGAAGCGGAAGTTCATATTCCTGTGAACCTGGTTCCGATTTTCCCGTCAACCGGCTGAACCCCTGCCCGGGCGGCCGGGTCAGGGGCTGGGACATCAAGAGCCGGTGAGGGGCAGGGGGATGGGGAGCCGGGGGGGCGGGGGTTTGTGGAGGACGGTCGTGGGGTGCGGTCAGGACAGTGCGGCGCTGACTATCAGGACGAAGGCGGCCACCGAGAACAGCGTGCGCACGAGGTGACAGGCGTTCCAACGGGACTCGAAGGCCGCGCGCGCCACACTGTCGGGTCTGGAGGTGGCCGCGGCGAGCGAGTTGTTGAGCGGGACATTGCCGCCGATGGTGACCAGGTGATTGATGATCGCGCAGACCAGGCCGGCCACCAGGAGCCATTTCTGGTTGTCGGACCGGCCTTCGACGGGGACGGCGAGAGCCGCCGACGGAAAAGCGACTATGGCGAAGAATGTCAGGAGGAAGACAGGACGGGGAACGAGCTCATTGATCCTGCGCATGGCCGGGACGAACTGCTCGTCCGTCAGCCGGGCAAGGGCAGGCATGATGCCGGTCTGGAAAATAAGGAAGTAACCCGCGAACAGACCCGTGGAGATCGCGGAGAGAGCGAGCAGCAAAGTGGCCATGCCGAACATCATGGCGCACTGAATACCCGGTGCGGGACTGTTCTTGACAGCTTCTCGATCACCTTGGCAGTTCGTGGCTTTTCGTCTCGGGAATGAGCGGGAACGGGGTCGCCGAGACCCTGGCATGGAGTCGCCACTCTCTGAACTGGCACTTGTCACGGTGCGCAATCATGTGAGTACATGGAGTGGCGTACGACTCCGATGGGGATGGCGGGGGTGGTCAGCGTGGGGGATTTATCAGGATCTGTACTCAACAGGTCGACGCTGTCGGTAGGTGTGGCGCGGGAGGACGTGGTGGACACGCTCCATCCGCCCGGCCGGCCGATCCGAGGTGTGCGGCAGGTGACGGCGACGCTGACCGCTCTGGTCCGCTCCGCCCGCCGTGAGCTGCTCGTCTTCGACGACCCGGGCGGCTGCCTGGGCCAGGGCATCCCTGAGCCGTTCCTCGAATTCGCCGGCACCTGCGTGCGCTCGGCGGGCGGGCGCACCTGGCAGGACGGTTCCGGCACCGGCTCCGGTCCCGGCTCCGGCCTGGGCCTCGGCTCCGCCACCGGAGCCGGTTCCGGTGGCAGAGGGCGGGGGCGGCCGCCCATGGTCAGCGTCCGCCGGATCGTGCCCCGGCACGGGCTGGCCGGGCTCCCCCGTCACCTGCCGCACGAGCTCCCCGGCCGGGCGAGACAGACGGACTCCATCCCCTTCAAGCTGATCCTGGTGGACCGGACGGTCGCCGTGGTCCCCATCGATCTGCAACTCCACTACAACGGACTTCTGCTGATCCGGGATCCGGTGATCGTCCAGTCCCTGGTCCGCACCCACCAGACCTGGTGGGAGAGCGGCGAGGACCTTCCCACGGCAGCCGCCCCTTCCCCGGGGGCCCTCCCGGCCCAGCTGCGGCCTGTGCTGGAGGCTCTGCTGGCCGGACTCACCGATGAGACGGCGGCGACCCGGCTGGGCATGTCCAACCGCACCTACAGCCGCCGGGTGGGCGACCTGCTCACCGCCCTCGGCACCACGAGCCGCTTCCGGGCGGGTGCGGAAGCGGCTCGACGAGGCTGGATCTAGGCTCTGTCCGGGGCCCTTCCCGGCAAGCTTTGCCGCGTTACAGGCCTTAGCTGGGGGCGGAACCAGTTCTGGCTGGGTTCGGCCCTGGACCTGGGCTCGGCCCTGGACCTGGGCTCGGCCCTGGACCGGGTCGGAACCGAAGAGGCCCGTGAGCCGTGCTCACGAAACGATGTCCTTGCGGGAGAAGCCCCGGAAGGCCAGCGCGAACAGCACCACGGCATACGTCGCCGAGACCGCCGCGCCCTTCGCCATGCCACCCCACTCCAGCTGGGGCTGGAGGGCGTCGGCCCAGGCGAACTGCCAGTGCGCGGGCAGGAAGTCACGCCAGGAGCCGAGCGCCGTCACGGCGTCCAGCACATTGCCGATGATCGTCAGCCCGACGGCCCCACCGACCGCGCCCAGCGGAGCGTCCGTCCTGGTCGACAGCCAGAAAGCGAGGCCCGCCGTGACCAGTTGGGAGACGAAGACGAACGCGACGACCAGAGCCAGCCGTGGCAGGGCGTCACCGGCGGCCAGGGAACCGCCCGTGGGCAGTTCCAGCGGCCCCCAGCCATAGGCGGCCGTGCCCGCCGCCAGCGCGACCAGCGGCAGCAGCACCATCGCCGCGGCGCTCATCCCCAGCGCCACCGCCAGCTTGCTCCAGAGCAGCCGGGCCCGTGGCACCGGTGCGGCGAGGAGGTAGCGCAGGGAGGACCAGCTCGCCTCGGAGGCCACCGTGTCCCCGCAGAACAGCGCGACAGGCACCACCAGCAGGAAGCCCGCCGAGACGAAGAGGCAGGTGGCGGCGAAGTTGGCGCCGGAGGCGGTCGCGGTGTCCATGAGGTTCAGCCGGCCAGCACCGCCACCGTCCCCTTCACCACCCGGGGTCCCGCCGATCGCGAAGGCCACGATCAGCACGAAGGGAAGGACAGCCAGCACGGCCCCCATCGCCAGTGTCCGCCTGCGCTTCAGCTGCCGCAGCGCCTCGACCCGCAGCGGCAGGGTGTGCCGGGCCCGGTAGCCCGGGGCCGATTCGGTCAGCACGCTCATGCGGATTCTCCTGCGATCAGGGTGAGGAACGCGTCCTCCAGGCGGCGGTACGGTCCGACGCCCGTGAGCGGGACGTCCAGCCGTACCAGCTCGGTGATCAGGGCGGTGGTGCTCACGCCGTCCAGCCGCACGAGCAGTCCGCCCTCCGTGCGGACGGCCGAGCCGACCCCCGCCAGCGCGGCGATCTTCTCGACGACGGGCTCCGCCACCTCCTCGGCGGTGGTGACGAGCAGGGTGTCGCCCGAGCCGGTGATCTCCGCGACCGGACCGGCCTGCACGAGTCGGCCACGGTGCATGACGACCAGATGGGTGCAGGACTGTTCGACCTCGGAAAGGAGGTGACTGGAGACGATGACGGTCCTGCCGCCGGCCGCGTACCTGATCATCACGTCGCGCATCTCACGGATCTGCGGCGGGTCGAGCCCGTTGGTCGGTTCGTCGAGGATCAGCAGGTCCGGCATGCCGAGCATCGCCTGTGCGATGGCCAGCCGCTGCCGCATGCCCTGCGAGTACGTGCGTACGGCCCGGGCGAGAGCGTCACCGAGCCCGGCGATCTCCAGGGCCTCCTCGATGTGGGCGTCCTCGGCGGGACGGCCGGTGGCCTGCCAGTACAGCTCCAGGTTGGCCCGTCCCGACAGATGCGGCAGGAAGCCCGCGCCCTCGACGAACGAGCCCACCCGGGAGAGCACCGGGGCGCCCGGCCGGATCGCGTGCCCGAAGACCCGGATCTCGCCCGCGTCCGGGCTGATCAGTCCCATCAGCATGCGCAGGGTGGTGGTCTTGCCGGCGCCGTTCGGGCCGAGCAGACCGAGCACCTGTCCCTTCTCGACCTGGAAGGAGAGATCTCGGACCGCGTAACGGTCGGCGGACTTGGCGTAGCGCTTCGCCAGACCGGTGATCCGGAGCGGCACGTCGGCGAGCGCCGGGTCGGGCGCCGGCGCGGCGGTACGGCGCCGGGCCGTGAGCAGCAGCGCGGCCGCGATCAGTGCGCCGATGGCCGGAAGTCCCCAGGTCCACCAGGGCAGTCCGGTGGAGCCGCTGGTCAGGGCGGGCACGGTGGGCACGGTCAGCGGGCCGTCCAGGGCGACCCGGTAGGTGGCCGGGGCGGCCGGTGAGGCGTAACCGAGGTCCGTGGCGGCGAGGACGACCCGCAGCCGATGCCCGGCCTGCACCTGATGGTCGACGGCGGGCATCGTGAACTCCACGGTCCTGCCCTGGCGGGCGCCCTCGACCCGTACGGGCGAGACGAGCTGTGAGGGCAGCACCTGTTGGCGGCCGTCCGGCCCGACGTCGTACACCTTGCCGAAGAGCACCGCCTCGCCACTGTCGGAGGTGACCTTGACCCGCACGGTCGGTGAGCCGGTGATGCGCAGCGAGTGGTCGAGCGGCCGGGAGTCGAAGCGCGCGTTCTGCCCGGGGAAGTCGAGGGAGAAGCCCACACCGAGAGCCGACAGCTGGGAGAGTCCTCCGCCGACTCCCGGTACGGCGGAGATGGCGGGCGGGGTGGCGCCCGCCGGGTTGCCGAAGGTCTGGCCGCCGCCGCTGAGGGGGATGGTGGTGGCGCCGGCCGCCAGGCCCGGGTAGCGGTCGGTGTCGGCGCCCCGCAGCTGGGACCGGCCGTCGGTGGAGTCGACGCCTCCGGTACGGCTGACCCGGAACGCGGGCCCGGTGTCCGCGCCCTTGTCGTCCTTGAGATAACGGTCGAACCAGGTGGAGATCCGGCTCTCGACCCGGCTGGTCTCCGGGTCGCCGCCGTCGTGTCCGCCGGCCATCCAGTCGACGTCGACGGGTGCGCCGTTGCCGCTGATCGCCTTCGCCATGGCATCGGCCTGGCCGAGCGGGAAGAGTGAGTCGGACTGGCCCTGGATGATCAGAGCGGGGACATCGATCCGGTCGCCGACGGCGACGGGGCTGCGCTGTTCGAGCAGTTCACGGGCGGCCTCGTCCGGTTTCCCGGAGACCGCGACGCGCTGGTACATCTCGCACAGGTCTTTCTCGAAGCTCGTGCAGCCGCCGCCGGAGGCGAAGAAGATCCCGGCCCAGAGCTTCTTGAAGACGCCGTTGGGGAAGAGCGCGTCGGCGAGATTCCAGTAGGTGATCTGCGGGGCGATCGCGTCGACCCGCTGGTCGTATCCGGCCGCGAGCAGCGAGATGGCCCCGCCGTACGAGGCGCCGGTGACGCCCACGCGCGGATCGCCCTTCGCGTCGAGCCGTACCTCGGGCCGCGCGGCCAGCCAGTCGATCAGCCGGGACACGTCCTTGACCTCGTGGTCCGGGTCGTTGATCCCGATCTCACCGGTGGACTTCCCGAAGCCGCGCGCCGACCAGGTCAGCACGGCGTACCCGTCACGCGCGAGCTTCTCCGCCTGGGCCCGTACGTCGTTCTTGTCGCCGCCGAAGCCGTGTCCGATCAGTACGGCCGGCCGGCGCCCGTTGCCGGCGGTGAAGTACGAGGCGTCGATCCGGGCGCCCGGCATGTCGAGCACCTGATCCTTCTGGCGTACGACGGGCTCGCTGTCCGAGGCGACGGCGGTCCAGGTGCCGGCTCCGACGAGCACCAGGGCGGCGGCCGAGGCC
Organism: Streptomyces sp. NPDC051569; assembly: GCF_044454085.1. NCBI lineage: Bacteria > Bacillati > Actinomycetota > Actinomycetes > Kitasatosporales > Streptomycetaceae > Streptomyces > Streptomyces sp. NPDC051569. The sequence goes on along the minus strand of NZ_JBITDJ010000002.1, from coordinate 482,540 downwards.
GCGAGCCATCGTGCGCGCGGCCGGAACCGGCGGGGGGTTCGGATCTCCATGGTTGAACCCTAAACGGGGCCTGGGCGGGGCGGCGCTGACGCCGGTCGGAACTCGGGGGCCTCCTCGGGTCGTACGAGGTAACGTCGGCGTACAGCGGACGCGGTACGCCCGCCGCGCCAAGGAGGCAGCAGATGGAGATCCGCCGGGCGACCACGGTCGCCGAGCTGACCGCCGCGGAGCATCTCTACGACGGCCCGGCCCGCCCCGAGTGGGCGGAGCGCTTTCTCGCCGCTCCCGGCCATCTGATGCTGATCGCGTACGTCGACGGGGCACCGGCCGGGATGGTCTCGGGCATCGAGATGCTGCACCCGGACAAGGGCGTCGAAATGTGCTTGTACGAGCTGTCGGTGGCCGAGCCGTACCGGCGGCGCGGTATCGGCCGGGCCCTGACCGACGGGCTGGCCGCCGTGGCACGGGAGCGCGGCTGTTACGACATGTGGGTCGGTGCGGACACGGACAACGATCCGGCGCTGGCGACCTACCGTGCGGCCGGGGCCGGGGACGACGGCGCGTTCGCCATGCTCACCTGGGACTTCACGGATGGCACGCCCTCCGCCGGGTAACCGGTCTCGACCGGCAGCAGCCGCGTGGCGCCTGCCAGGTCCCCTCCGCGCACCAGAGCGTGAATCCGGTGCGCGAGGGGCGTCACGTCCCTGATGGAGACGGTCCACTCGTCCGCGTACCGCCGAGCGGCCTCTCCCCGGAGCCCGAGCTGGAGTGAGCGGTACGGCAGGGGCCGCAGACGCAGATCCCGTTCCGGGTCCCACTGCACCCGGGCGGGGGCGCGCTTCAACTCGCGCTTCCAGGCGGCCTGGTCCGGGTAGAGGGCACGGTCGTACTGCGCCGGACAGGCATGCCGGAGTGCCTGGTCGAAGCCTTCCCGGGATATCTCCACGGCCAGCACGCTCTCCTGGCCTTCCTTCGCTCCCCAGCCGCAGCGGTACATCATCCACAGGAACGACGGCTTGACCCAGGTCATCCGGTCCCGCTTCCAGAGGTCCGGAAAGCGGCCGTCGCGGGCGGCGGCGAGCCCGATGGCCGGCGGGTACGCCTGATAGAGGGTGATCGTCGACGCCGTGTGCAGCGCGCGGATCCGGTACTTCGGTTCTGACATGGGTCCAGCTTCCCGCCCCGCGTTCCGGCCTTCCACCGATTAACGGCCCGGTCAGGACAGGGTGATGACCGGGTTGTAGAGGTCCAGCCAGAGCGCGAGATCGAGGGTGCGTTCCAGGCCGCGCCGGGAGGCCGTGGTGATCTGCGGGGTGTCCCGTTCCGCCGCGCGCCGCACGCGGGCCGGGTCGACCAGGTCGAAGACACGGTGGGAGGGGTCGGCGAGCAGTTGTTTGGCGTGTTCCTGGAGGGCGATCGCGTACTTGGGGTCCTGGGTGGAGGGGTAGGGGCTCTTCACCCGGTCGTAGACCGACCGCGGCAGCACATCGGCCGTCGCCTCCCTCAGCAGGCTCTTCTCCCTGCCGTCGAAGGACTTCATGGACCAGGGGGTGTTGTAGACGTACTCGACGAGCCGGTGGTCGCAGAAGGGGACCCTGACCTCCAGGCCCACCGCCATGCTGGCGCGGTCCTTACGGTCCAGCAGCATCCGGACGAAGCGGGTCAGGTGCAGGTGGCAGATCCTGCGCATCCGGTATTCGAAGTCGCTCTCCCCGGCCAGGCGTTCGACGCCGGCCACGGCCGTGGCGTAGCTGTCGCGGAGGAACCCCGGCAGGCTCAGGGCCGTACTCACCTCGGACCGCAGCACATTGGCGTCGTCACCGAAGTACTGCTCGAAGCGCACCAGCCACGGATACATCTCGGCCTGCCTGGCCTCCTCGTCGAAGAACTGGAGGTAGCCGCCGAAGACTTCGTCGGCCGACTCCCCGGACAGCGCGACGGTCGATTTCTGCCGGACGGCCCGGAATAGCAGGTACAGCGAGGCGTCCATGTCGCCGAAGCCCAGGGGAAGGTCACGGGCCCTGATCATCCGGCCCCGCACCTCGGGGTCGGCGAGGGCGTAGGAGTCGAGCACGATGTCCTCGTGTTCCGTCCCCGACGCGGTCGCGACGTCGTGCACGAAGGGCGCGTCCGGGGTGGTGCGCAGCTCGTCGGCGACGAAATTCTCGGTCCGGCCGACGAAGTCGACGGAGAAGCTGCGCACCTTCTCGCCGCTCCCGGCCAGCTGCCGCGCGGCCAGCGCCGTCATGGCGGAGGAGTCGAGGCCGCCCGAGAGGAGGGTGCAGCGCGGCACGTCGGCGACGAGCTGGCGCCGGACGATGTCGTCGAGGAGCGTGCGCACCTTCGCCACCGTGGTGGCCTGGTCGTCGGTGTGCGGGCGGGTCTCCAGGGACCAGTAGACGTGCCGGCGGAGGCCGCCCCGGTCCACGGTCACCACGGTGCCGGGCTCGACCTCGTGCATGCCGTCCCACACGGCGTGGCCGGGCGTCTTGACGAAGGCGAACAGTTCGCGCAGCCCGTCCAGGGCGACGCGGGCGCGGGCGAGCGGGTTGGCGAGGATCGCCTTGGGCTCGGAGCCGAACAGCACGCCGTCCACGGTCGGGTAGTAGTAGAAGGGCTTGATGCCCATCCGGTCGCGGATCATGACGAGCTTCTGCTGCCGGCCGTCCCAGATCGCGAAGGCGTACATCCCGTTGAGGCGTTCGGCCACGGCCTCGCCCCATTCGAGATAGCCGTGCAGGACGACCTCCGTGTCGGACTCGGTGGTGAACCGGTGGCCCCGGCCGGTCAGCTCCCGGCGGAGCTCGGTGAAGTTGTACGTCTCCCCCGAGTAGACGAGCGCGAGGGTGCCGCGTGGGGTGTCGAGGGTCATCGGCTGCCGCCCGCCGGGCAGGTCGATGATCGCGAGCCGTCGGTGCCCGAGGCCCGCGGGGCCACTGAGCCAGGTACCCCGGTCGTCCGGGCCCCGGCAGGACATGGTCTCCGTCATCGCGTCCAGCGTTTCGGACGCGGAGCGGAGTTCACGGTCGAACGAGACCCACCCGGTGATGCCGCACATGCCTGTCCTCCTGCTTCCGATCGAGGGCCGGCACAGGCCAGGGACCGAGGAGACCAGCGATTCCACGGCAGGACAGGGCACCGGGCCGGATCAGTCGTATCCAGCACCTGTTGAGCGAGCGCGAGTCAGAAGACCGCGCCCGGGTCAACGAGGCCGCGACACCGCTGGACACGCGTACCGGTGATTCAGCTCGACGCCTTCCTGTGAAAGGCCGTGGCCCGGGCGGCGATGGTCGCCGTCCGGGCCACGCGAAAATTTCCGGCTCAGGTGCGCTCGTCAGTGGTGCCCGGTGGCTTCAGCGGTGCTCAGTGGTCAGTGGTGGTCAGTGCTCAGTTGGTGCTCAGTGGTTACGGGGGAAGCCCAGGTCCACGCCCGTCGGAGCTTCCGACGGGTCCGGCCAGCGGGTGGTGACCACTTTGCCGCGCGTGTAGAAGTGCACGCCGTCGTTGCCGTAGATGTGGTGGTCGCCGAAGAGCGAGTCCTTCCAGCCACCGAAGGAGTGGTAGCCGACCGGCACCGGGATCGGCACGTTCACGCCGACCATGCCGGCCTCGACCTCCAGTTGGAAGCGGCGTGCGGCACCGCCGTCGCGGGTGAAGATGGCCGTGCCGTTGCCGAACGGCGAGGCGTTGATGAGGGCGACGCCCTCCTCGTACGTCTCGGTGCGCAGCACGCACAGCACCGGACCGAAGATCTCGTCGCGGTACGCGTCGGAGTCCGTGGAGACCTTGTCGAGCAGGGACAGGCCGATCCAGTGGCCGTCCTCGAAGCCGTCCACCGTGTAGCCGGTGCCGTCCAGGACGACGTCCGCTCCCTGGGCCGCCGCGCCCGTGACATAGGTGGCGACCTTGTCGCGGTGTGCCTTGGTGATCAGCGGGCCCATCTCGGAGAGCGGGTCGGCGCCGGGGCCGATCTTGATCTTCTCGGCGCGCTCGCGGATCCTGGCGACGAGTTCGTCGCCGATCGCGCCGACCGCCACGACCGCCGAGATCGCCATGCACCGCTCACCGGCGGAGCCGTACGCCGCCGAGACGGCCGCGTCCGCGGCGGCGTCCAGGTCCGCGTCGGGCAGCACCAGCATGTGGTTCTTGGCGCCGCCGAGTGCCTGGACGCGCTTGCCGTTGGCGGAGGCCGTCGTGTGGATGTAGCGGGCGATCGGGGTGGAGCCGACGAAGGAGACCGCCACCACGTCCGGATGCGCCAGCAGGGCGTCCACCGCGACCTTGTCGCCGTGCACGACGTTCAGCACGCCGTCGGGCAGGCCGGCCTCCGCAGCCAGCTCCGCCAGGAAGTTGGCGGCCGAGGGATCCTTCTCACTGGGCTTGAGGACGAAGGTGTTCCCGCAGGCGATCGCCAGCGGGAACATCCACATCGGCACCATCGCGGGGAAGTTGAAGGGCGTGATGCCCGCGACGACGCCCAGTGACTGGCGGATGGAGGAGACGTCGACCCGGCTGGAGACCTGGGTGGACAGCTCTCCCTTGAGCTGCGTGGTGATCCCGCAGGCCAGCTCGACGATCTCCAGACCGCGCGCGACCTCACCGAGCGCGTCCGAGTGCACCTTGCCGTGCTCGGCGGTGATCAGCGCGGCGATCTCGTCGCGGTGCGCGTCGAGCAGCGCGCGGTAGCGGAAGAGAATGCCGGTGCGCTGAGCCAGGGACGAGGTCCCCCAGGTGGCGTACGCGGCCTTCGCGGCGGCGACCGCCGTGTCCACCTCCTCGACGGACGCCAGCGCGACCCGGGTGGTGACGGTCCCGGTCGCCGGGTCGGTGACGGGGCCCCAGTCGCCCGACGCGCCCTCGACGGTCTTGCCACCGATCCAGTGGTTGACGTTCTTCATGCGTACTCCCTCACAGATGACGGCGGCGGGCTGCCACGTGCCGGTCGTACTCCTCGCGGGCTCTGACCGCGGGCGTACGGGTCGCGGCCTCGGCCACGGGCACATCCCACCATGCCTGGGCCGGGGGCACACCGGACATGGTGTCCGCCGTTTCGGTCTCCACGTAGACACATGTCGGGGCATCCGCCGCTCGCGCCTCGGCGAAGGCTTCGTACAGGTCACGGATGGTCCTGGCCCGGATCACCCGCATTCCGAGGGAGGCCGCGTTGGCGGCGAGGTCGACGGGCAGCGGGGCGCCCGTGTACGTGCCGTCAGGGGCGCGGAAACGGTACGCGGTACCGAACCCCTCCGCGCCGACCGACGCGGAGAGCCCGCCGATGGAGGCGTAGCCGTGGTTCTGCAGGATGACGAGCTTCAGGGGCAGCCGCTCCTGGACCGCCGTGACGATCTCGGTGGGGTTCATCAGGTAGGTGCCGTCCCCGACCAGCGCCCAGACGGGCCGGCCGGGGGCCGCGAGCTGGACGCCGATGGCCGCGGGGATCTCGTAACCCATGCAGGAGTAGCCGTACTCGACGTGGTACTGGTCCCGGGAGCGGGTGCGCCACAGCTTGTGCAGTTCGCCGGGGAGCGATCCGGCCGCGTTGATGACGATGTCCTCGTCGGTGACGAGGGCGTCGAGCACCCCGAGGACCTGCGCCTGGGTGGGGTGGTAGAGCTCCTCCTCGGTGGTGAAGGCGGCCTCCACCCGGTCTTCCCAGCGCTCCTTGTCGTCACTGAACTCGGTCGCGTAGGCGGGTGCGACGCGATGGTCGCCGACGCCGGTGGCCAGCGCCTCCAGTGCCGTACGGGCGTCCGCCACCAGGGGCTGGGCGGCGAGCTTGTGGGCGTCGAAACCGGTGATATTGATATTGAGGAAGCGGACGGCGGGGTTCGTGAAGAGTGTCGCGGAGGCGGTGGAGAAGTCCGACCAGCGGGTGCCGACGCCGATCACCAGATCGGCGGTCCTGGCCAGTTCGTCGGCGGTGGCGGTACCGGTGTGACCGACGCCGCCGACATCGCAGGGGTGGTCGTGGCGCAGTGAGCCCTTGCCCGCCTGGGTGGAGGCGACCGGGATGCCGGTCGCGTCGGCGAACGCCGCCAGCGCTTCCTCGGCCGCGCTGTGGTGGACACCGCCGCCCGCGACGAGCAGAGGGCGGCCCGCTTCCCGTACCAGCCTGACGGCCTCGGCGAGTTCGGACGGATCGGGCGCCTGCCGGCGGACGCGCCACACGCGCTCGGCGAAGAACTCCTCCGGCCACTCGTACGCCTCCGCCTGCACGTCCTGCGGCAGCGCGAGGGTGACGGCTCCGGTCTCGGCAGGGTCGCTGAGCACCCGCATGGCGGCGAGCGCGGCCGGGATCAGCGCCTCGGGGCGGGTGATGCGGTCGAAGTACTTCGAGACGGGCCGCAGGGTGTCGTTGACGGACACGTCACCCGCGGTGGGGAGTTCGAGCTGTTGGAGGACCGGGTCGGCGGGACGGGTGGCAAAGGTGTCACCGGGGAGCAGCAGCACGGGGAGGCGGTTGATGGTGGCGAGGGCCGCGCCGGTGACGAGGTTGGTGGCGCCGGGGCCGATGGACGTGGTCACGGCATGGGCGGAGAGGCGGTTGCTCTGCCGGGCGTAACCGACGGCCGCATGGACCATCGCCTGTTCGTTGCGCCCCTGCAAGTACCTCATCTCCTCGCCGGACTCGACAAGGGCCTGGCCGATACCCGCCACGTTGCCGTGGCCGAAGATGCCCCAGGTGGCGTTGATCAGCCGCTGCCTGCGGCCGTCCCGCTCGGTGTACTGGCGGGACAGGAAGGTGATCAGTGCCTGGGCGACGGTCAGGCGGCGCGTGCGCTCGTTCGAGGCACCCGTCCCGGCCGCTGCGGTGGCCGCAGCGGTCCTGGTCGTGTTGATGTCCCTGCTCATCGGGGCCCCTCCTCTGCTCGGTACAGCGGCAGGCGCGGATCGACGGCCTCCTCCCGCCAGGTGTCCCGGATCCAGCTGTGGTCGGGGTGGTCGCGGATCAGCCACTCCCGGGACTCACCGGGTCCCGCCATCACGTTGAGGTAGTACATGTCGCGTCCCGGCGCGGCGATGGACGGGCCGTGCCAGCCGTCGGGGATGAGGACGGTGTCACCCGTACGGACCTCGGCGAGGACGTCCGTACCGCCCGGGCGGGAGGGCGAGACCCGGTGGTAGCCGAGCCCGTCGCCGTCGATCTCGAAGTAGTAGATCTCTTCCAGCTCGGACTCGGCGCCCGGGTGGTACTCGTCGTGTTTGTGCGGCGGGTACGACGACCAGTTGCCGCCGGGGGTGAGTACCTCGACGGCGATGAGGCGGTCGCATACGAAGACTCCGGCCGCGGCGAAGTTGTTGACCTGGCGGGAACAGCCGCCCGCGCCGCGCAGCTCGACCGGAACCTCCGGCGCGGGACCGTAGCGAGCGGGGAGTCGTCGCTCGCACTTCGCTCCTGCCAGGGCGAAGCGGCCTCCCGCGCCGGAGGCGATCTGTGCACGGGCGTCGCGCGGTAGGTACACGAAGTCCGTGACTCCGCTGAACACGCTTTCCCTGCCGCGCAGTTCATAGAACTCGCCTTGCGTGTGCACCGTACAACCGCCGGTGAGCGGAAGCACGATCCACTCGCTGTCCCCGGTGGCCAGCTCGTGGCTGCCGCCAGGTGGCAGTTCCAGGACGCGCAGGCCGGAGTGGGACCAGCCGGCCCGCTGGGGGTCGATGTCGAGTGCATACGGTCCGCTCGCCGTGCTGCCCGCCGGTACGTACCGTTCGTACGGCTCATGGTCGGTCGTCATGATGTCTCCGTACCCCCTGGAGCAGCTGTACGGCGGTATCGACGGCGCCTGCCACGTTCCCGTCGACCGGATAGAGCAGCGAGCGGCCCACCACCAGACCGCGGACGGTGGGCAGTTGCAGCGCCGTGCGCCATTTCTCGTACGCGCCCTCCTGATCCCCTCCGGTCTCACCGCCCAGCAGGACGGCCGGGAGGGTCGAGCTCTCCATGACCCTGGCCATATCGTCGGGGTCCTGGGTGACGGGAACCTTCAGCCAGGTGTACGCCGAGGTACCGGCCAGCCCCGACGCGATGGCGATCGAGCGGATCACGGCCTCGGCGCTGAGATCGGTACGGAGCCGTCCCCCCTCGCGGCGGCAGATGAACGGTTCGACGAAGACCGGGAGCCGGCGCTCGGCCATGGCGTCGATGACGCGGGCGGCGGAGTGGAGGGTGTCGAGGGAGCCCGGGTCCTCGTAATCGATGCGGAGCAGCAGCTTGCCCGCGTCGAAGCCGAGCCGGGCGAGATCCTCGGGGCGGTGTCCGGTGAAGCGGTCGTCCAGCTCGAAGGCGGCTCCGGCCAGGCCACCGCGGTTCATCGAGCCGACGACGACACGGTCTTCCAGGGCCCCGAGCAACAGCAGGTCGTCCAGGATGTCGGCGCTGGCGAGGACACCGTCCACGCCGGGGCGCGACAGGGCCAGGCAGAGCCGCTCCAGCAGGTCGAGACGGTTGGCCATGGCGAGGCGGTGGTCCCCGACGGCGAGGGCGCCGCGGGCGGGATGGTCAGCAGCGATGATCATCAGCCGGCCGGTGGAGCGCAGCAGGGGCCGCCGGACGCGCCGGGCCGCGGCCTCGGCGATCGCTTCGGGGTGGCGGGTGCGCAGCCGGACCAGCTCGGCCACGTCGACGCGGGTCACGAGAGGACGTCCGAGGACGGCACGGGATCCCGCACGGGGACCGGGCCTCCGGCGAGGACTCGGGCGACCTCGCCGTCGTACGGCATCGCGGAGGAGCAGGCGAGGCGGCCGGCGACGATGGCGCCGGCCGCGTTGGCGTAGCGCATGACGCGCTCCAGCTCCCAGCCGGCGAGCAGCCCATGACAGAGAGCGCCACCGAACGCGTCCCCGGCGCCGAGTCCGTTGACGACGTCCACGGGAACGGCCGGCACCTCGGCGCGGGTGCCGTCGCGATGGACCGCGAGTACGCCTTTGGGTCCCTGTTTGACGACGGCCAGTTCGGCACCGGCGGCGAGCAGTGCCTCGGCGGCGGCCCGGGGTTCACGCTCTCCGACGGCGACCTCGCACTCCTCAAGGTTGCCGACGGCGACGGTGGCCAGGCGCAGGGCCCGCGCGTACAGCTCGCGCGGGTCGGCTTCCGCGCTCCGGCCCCCGGCGGACCGTTTTCCGGCGGACAGTCTCCCGGAGGACGGAGCGTCGGCGGGCCGGTCCTCGGCGTCCGGGTCCTCGGCGGGCGTAGGCCAGAACATCGGCCGCCAGTCGAGGTCGAAGACGGTGACGCCGGAGCGGGCGCGCGCCTCCAGCGCGGTCAGCGTGGCCGAACGGCTGGGCTCCGCGCACAGGCCCGTACCGGTCATCCAGAAGATCCGTGCGGACCGGATCGCGTCCAGATCCAGTTCGTGGGGGTGAATCTCCAGATCGGGGGCCTTGGGCTGCCGGTAGAAGTAGAGCGGGAAGCTGTCCGGCGGGAAGATCTCGCAGAAAGTGACCGGGGTCGGATACCTCCCGACCGCAGTCACCCAGCGGTCGTCGACCTCGAAGGCGCGCAGGGCCTGGTGGAGATAGTCCCCGAAGGGATCCTGGCCCGTGCGGGTGATGACCGCGGCGCGGCGGCCCAGCCTCGCCGCCGCGACGGCGACATTGGTGGCGGATCCGCCGAGGAACTTCCCGAAGGTGTCGGCCTGCGCCAGCGGGACACCGCTGCGCAGCGGATAGAGGTCCACCCCGATCCGGCCCATGGTGATCACGTCGTACGGCGCAGGCATACGTGTCCCTTCGGTTCGACGGCGGCCCCCGGCCCTCACCCACTCCTCATGCCCCCTCCGAAGCCCGGTCAACGCTTTGTCCTTACATTCGGACGAAGGCTTGACACTCTTTCCGCGCGGCCGGAAGGCTGGAACGTATGACCTCCTCCGTACCCTCACTGAACCGCATCCGGGTCGGGTCGGCCCCCGACTCCTGGGGGGTGTGGTTTCCCGACGACCCCCGACAGGTCCCCTGGCAGCGCTTCCTCGACGAGGTGGCCGAGGCCGGCTACGAGTGGATCGAACTCGGCCCCTACGGCTACCTCCCGGCCGACCCCGCCCGGCTGGGCGAGGAGACGGCCCGGCGCGGCCTGAAGGTCTCGGCCGGCACCGTCTTCACGGGGCTGCACCACGGCCCCGCCGTCTGGGAGAAGACCTGGGCGCATGTCGCGGACATCGCGGCGCTCACCCGGGCGATGGGCGCGGACCATCTGGTCGTCATTCCCTCCTTCTGGCGCGACGACAAGACCGGTGAGGTCCTGGAGGACCGCACCCTCACCGCGGCGCAGTGGCGCGATCTGACCACCCAGACCGAACGCCTCGGCCGCGAGGTCCAGGACCGCTACGGGCTGCGGATCGTCGTGCACCCGCACGCCGACACCCATATCGACAGCGAGGAGAACGTCAGCCGCTTCCTCGACGCCACCGATCCCTCACTGGTCTCGCTCTGCCTGGACACCGGGCACTACGCCTACTGCGGCGGCGACAGCGTCAAGCTGATCGAGACCTACGGCGAACGGATCGGCTATCTCCATCTCAAGCAGGTGGACCCGGAGATCCTCGCCGAAGTCGTCGCGGACGAGGTGCCGTTCGGACCGGCCGTCGGTCGAGGCGTGATGTGCGAACCACCGGCCGGGATCCCCGCCCTGGAGCCGGTCCTGGCGGCGGCACAGCGGCTGGATGTCGATCTCTTCGCCATCGTCGAACAGGACATGTATCCGTGCCCGCCCGACAAGCCCTTCCCGATCGCCGCCCGCACCCGCCGCTTCCTGCGGAGCTGCGGCGCCTGAAGCGTTCATCACGTCCACCCGCGGCCTCGGAAGATCCCCTATCCGGCCTCAAAACATCGAACTTGTGGACTCTCTGCGCACTCACGGCCAAGGCGCCATATGTGCCGTGCGTGTCACAAGCATCCCCTTACCGTCACACATATCTCCATTACGCGGGTCTTCCGTCACGGGGAGGCGACAACCCGGCCCCCTTCATCACTCTGCGTCGCTCATTGGGCACAGGCTGAGTGATCGCCAGCACATGCCGCAGCTCCCTCGACGGCCCACAGGCCGCCTCTGCGGCACATGCGGGGAGGTACTACTGATGACGGACAAAAAGCTCTGGTCCTACAAGGAGATCGCGGCGCACATCAGGGTGCAGCCGGACACCGTCCGCTCCTACCGCAAGCACGGACTGCTTCCACCGCCCGACCATGTCGAGAACGGCAAGCCCTACTGGTACGCGGACACCGTCCGCGCCTGGGTGGCCAACCGCCCCGGCAACAGAGGCACCCGGAACTGACCGGCACCGGCGGGACCGGAGGCTGATGAGGGGCCCGGCGGCGGGGTCCCGTACCGATCCGGTACGGGACCCCGCCCCGCTTCCCGGCCGTCAGACGCCCGCCGGGTCGCGGTCCCGCCCGGCCGGTGCCGGGAGGTCCTCGACGGCCGGCGGCGGACCGCCCTCGCTGAGGCCGAACCGGTCGTGGAAGCGGCGCAGCGGGGCCGGGGCCCACCAGGTCGCCTTACCGGTCAGCTTCATCACCGCGGGGACCAGCAGGCTGCGCACCACCATCGCGTCCATGACCACGGCGAGCGCGATACCGAGACCCAGCATCTTGGTGTTGGTCACCCGCGAGGTGCCGATGCCCACCATGACCACGGCGAGGATGACGGCGGCCGCGGTGATCAGGCCGCCCGTACGCCGGAGCCCGAACGCCACCGCCCGCCCGTGGTCCCCGCCACGGTCGTACTCCTCCTTGATACGGGAGAGCAGAAAGGCTCCGTAGTCCATGGAGAGCCCGAAGGCGACACAGAACATCAGGACCGGCAGCGTCGTCTCGATGTCCCCGGTGGAGGTGAAGCCGAGCAGCCCGGAGAGGTGGCCGTCCTGGAAGACCCACACCACCGCGCCGAACATCGCCGTGAGGCTCAGCGCGTTGAGCACGACAGCCTGGATCGGTATCAGCACGCTGCCGGTGAGCAGGAAGACCAGGAGCAGGGTCACCACCGCGACGATCCCCGCCGCCCAGGGCAGCCGGTCGGCTATGGCGTCCTTGGAGTCGACCAGGATGGCGGCGCTTCCGGTGACGGAAGCATCGAACGCGGCCGGCTCGGCGCGGAGTTCCCGCACGAGCCGCTGGGAGTCCTCCCCCACCGCCTCCCCCCGGGCCAGTACCGTGAAGTACGCGTGCGCGCCGGAGGTGACCGGCCCCTCGACCCGCAGCACACCCGGCAGCCCGGATATCCGGCTGCGGAAATCGGCGTACTCGGTGGGTGTGGCCGCGCCTTCGGCGAGCACCACCAGGCCGCCGCCGGGTCCGCCGGGGAAGCCGTCCCGTATCTCCTGCTGGACCACCCGGGACTCGGCGCTCGACGGCAGCTGACGGTAGTCGGCGGTACCGAACTTCACGCCGAGGAACGGCAGTCCGAGCAGCACCAGTCCGGCCGTGGTGGCGAAGGCGAAGAGCGGGGCCCGGCGCATCACGAGCGCCGCCACCCGCCCCCAACCGGCCCCCGGCTCCGCGGCCGCTCCCGGCACGGGCGGAGCACTCCCGGTGCGCCGGCTCCGCCGGTCCCGGCGCAGCAGCCGCCGCAGATCCAGGGCATTGACCCGGTGGCCCAGCAGCATCAGCGCGGCGGGCAGCAGAATCAGCGCGGCGGCCGCGGCCAGCAGCACCACCGCGATCCCCGCATAGGCGAAGGAACGAAGGAAGTACTGCGGGAAGACCAGCATGGCGGCCAGCGACACCGCCACGGTCAGTGCGGAGAACAGCACCGTCCGTCCGGCCGTGCGCAGCGTGATGCCCACGGCGTCCCGCACCTCGGCCCCTTCGGCCAGCTCCTCGCGGAACCTGCGGACGACGAACAGGGCGTAGTCGACGGCGAGTCCGAGCCCGAGGGCCGTCGTGAGGTTCTGTGCGAAGACCGAGACATCGGTGAACTCGGTGATGGCGCGCAGCACGGCGTTCGTCCCCAGGATGGCGACGATGCCGAGTCCGAGCGGCAGCAGTGCGGCAACCGCGCTGCCGAAGACCATCACCAGCAGGACCAGCGTCACGGGCAGGGCGATCAACTCGGCCCGCAGCAGATCCTCCTGGATGAGGTCCTGCATCTCGTGCTGCACGGCGACGGGTCCACCGAGAGAGACCCGCAGAGGTCCTTGCTCCCCGCGGAATTCGGGGGCCACGCGGTCCAGGACAGCGGCGGCGGTCTTCTCGTCGCCTTCGATCCTCGCCGCGATCAGCGCTTGCCGCCCGTCCTCGGCGCGCAAGGCGGCCGCCCCCGTCCGCCAGTACGACCCGACCCCGGTGATGCCCTTCTCGGACGCGAGCCGCTCGGTGAGCCGCTCGGCCTCGGCGGCGACAGCGGGGTCGTCCACGCTCCGGTCCCCGCTGTCGACGAGCAGCAGCAGATTCGGCTGCGAGGCGGGAAACTCCCGCTCCAGCGCCCTGGTGGCGTACGTCGACTCGGCGTCGGGGTCCTGCCAGCCCCCGCTGCCCATCCGGTCGGCGACCCCGCTCCCGGCGACCACGGCCAGAGCTGTGATCACGAGGGCGACCAGGAGAGAGAGCCGCGGGCGGGCGGTGACGAACCGGGTCCATCCCCCGAGACGCGGTTCCGTGTTGACTTCGGACATGGTGCGGTGTCCCCTTCACCGTGACCCGTGGCACGGGTCGGCCATTGCCATAGAGTGAAAACACGAGCCATCGCTCGCATTAGTCAAGAATGCGAGCGATCACTCGTGTTTGTCAACCGATCCAGGAAAGCCGGGGATTCATATGCCGGAGGCGAACAGCGACAGCGGCGAGGCCGGGGCGGGAAAGCCGCGCCGGCGACAGGCCCGGGGCGAGCGCCGCATCGCCCAGCTTCTCGAAGCGGCGGCTCACGTCTTCTGCACCACCGGCTACACCGCCGCGAGCACCAATTCCATCGCCCGCGAGGCCGGCGTCTCCCCCGGCACGCTCTACCAGTTCTTCCCCAACAAGGAAGCGATCGCCGTCGAACTGGGCGACCAGCTCCTGCGCCGCTGGCGCGAGACCTACGGTCAGGCGTTCCTGCCGGCCCACCTCGGCCTGCCACTGGACCAGCTGCTGGACGCCGTCCTCGACCCGCTGATCCAGTTCAACCGCGAGAATCCGGCGTTCGCCGTCCTGATGCACGGCTCGGAGATCCCCGGCCAGGTCGTCCAGGAGCACGACGCCCTGCACTCCTCCATGCTCACCCGGGTCGAGGAGATCCTGGGCGGCTACCTCCCCGACGCACCGAAGGCCGATCTCACCCGCATCGCGACCACCACCTTCGCCATGTTCAAGGCCGGTCTGGATCTGATCCTGTCCCGGGAACCCGAGGAGCGGGACGCGTACACCGCGGAGCTGAAGACGGTCATCTTCCGCTATCTGCAACCGTTCGCCGGAGAGGCCGCGTGCGCCCCCGACCACATCGGCAAACAGGCGTCGCCCAGCTGACCCGCGCGAAACCCGCGCCCACTCCTTTTGATACCCCCTAGGGGTACAGGGGTACAGTCGGGGGGAGAACGGGAACCTGGTCACGACCGGGATGCCCCGCCGACCCTGGCCCCCAGCGCCACAGCCCCCCGAAAAGGAGAGCGTCATGACCGCCGAGACGAAGACCCAGGCTGATCAGGCCGGACAGGTCACCACGGTCTACCAGGTCACCGGAATGACATGCGGCCACTGCGAGGGAGCGGTCGCCGGCGAGATCTCCGAGATCGAGGGCGTCACCTCCGTCCAGGCCGCGGCCACCACCGGACAGGTGACCGTGGTATCCCGGACCCCCCTGGAGGACGCCGCCGTACGCGCCGCCGTCGACGAGGCGGGATACGAGCTGGCCGGGCAGATCTGAGGCGCCGCTCGCGTCTCAGGAGCCGGTCTTACCAATTCTTTGCACCCGGCCTCCTTCACATGAGCCACAGGACCTTCACAACGAGACCTAGATCACATAGATTAAGGGGTAACCATCCGGGCAGCTCGCGTGTCTAAGAGGACGATGCCAGAGAACGTCTTGGGGGACGTTCGACGGCATGTCATGGGGTGTCTTGGGGGACATCCCGGACAAGCGATTGGCCGGGGCACGTGCACCGGGGAGCTTTGAGCGGCCCTCCCGTACGTACCCCGGTCAGAGCGTCGCGAGAAGCTTCTGCTGGTTACGGCAGAGACGCCCGGCCGGATCCCGTGGGGGGAATCCGCTCCGGGGATATGGAAAGCGCCCCGTTCGTCGACCCGTGGGGGGATCGGCGGCGGGGCGCTTTTCGTTGAAAGCGAGCGCTGGACGCAGGCGTCAGCGGGACTCGACCGGGACGAAGTCGCGCAGGACCTCACCCGTGTAGATCTGGCGCGGGCGGCCGATGCGGGAGCCGGGCTCCTTGATCATCTCGTGCCACTGCGCGATCCAGCCGGGCAGCCGGCCGAGCGCGAACAGCACGGTGAACATCTCGGTCGGGAAGCCCATGGCCCGGTAGATCAGACCCGTGTAGAAGTCCACGTTCGGGTAGAGCTTGCGCTCGACGAAGTAGTCGTCGGCCAGCGCGTGCTCTTCGAGCTTGAGCGCGATGTCGAGCAGCTCGTCGGACTTGCCGAGCGCCGAGAGGACATCGTGCGCCGCCGCCTTGATGATCTTCGCCCGCGGGTCGAAGTTCTTGTAGACGCGGTGCCCGAAGCCCATGAGCTTCACGCCGTCTTCCTTGTTCTTCACCTTGCGGATGAAGGTGTCCACGTCGCCGCCGGACGCCTGGATGCCTTCGAGCATCTCCAGCACCGACTGGTTGGCGCCACCGTGCAGCGGGCCCCACAGCGCGCTGATACCGGCGGAGATCGAGGCGAACATGTTCGCCTGCGAGGATCCGACGAGACGCACGGTGGACGTCGAACAGTTCTGCTCGTGGTCCGCGTGCAGGATCAGCAGCTTGTCGAGCGCGGCGACCACGACCGGGTCGGGCTCGTACTCCTGCGCCGGCACGGAGAACGTCATCCGCAGGAAGTTCTCGACATAGCCGAGATCGTTGCGCGGGTAGACGAAGGGGTGGCCGATCGACTTCTTGTAGGCGTACGCCGCGATCGTCGGCAGCTTGGCGAGCAGCCGGATCGTGGAGAGGTGACGCTGCTTCTCGTCGAACGGGTTGTGGCTGTCCTGGTAGAACGTGGACAGCGCGCTGACCACGGAGGACAGCATCGCCATCGGGTGGGCGTCACGGGGGAAGCCGTCGTAGAACCGCTTGACGTCCTCGTGCAGCAGGGTGTGCTGAGTGATCTCGTTCTTGAACGAAGCCTGCTCGTCGACCGTCGGCAGCTCGCCGTTGATCAGCAGATACGCCACCTCGACAAAACTGGACCGCTCGGCCAGCTGCTCGATGGGGTAGCCGCGGTAGCGCAGGATGCCCTGCTCGCCGTCGAGGTAGGTGATCGCGGACTTGTAGGCGGCGGTATTGCCGTAGCCACTGTCCAGGGTCACCAGACCGGTCTGAGAACGGAGCTTCCCGATATCGAAGCCCATGTCGCCGACGGTGCTGTCGATCACCGGGTAGGTGTACTCGCCGTCGCCGTACCGCAGTACTACCGCGTTGTCGCGTTTCTCGCTCACGTCATCCCTCACCGACGTAGTGCCTCTTCTTCGAGGTGCCCTGACTGTCTCTACCATCCCCCATTTGGCTCAGGAGAGTGCACTCGGGGTCGGCCATTGGGCCTATTGGCGGCACTCAGTGCCGCCAACCTGGTCATCCTGCCCCCTTCGCCCCCGTTTCGAAAGTCCCCGGTGACGTTTCGCACGCCGCCTCAGCCGGTGGGCCGTACCCGGTTCAGCCCGCGAGGCGGTGGTCGAGGGCGGTGAAGCGCCTGCCCGCGGAGACCGTACGGACCGCCTGGCCTATGGCCTTGCGGGAACCGACCAGCACCACGAGCTTCTTGGCGCGGGTGACCGCCGTGTAGAGCAGATTCCGCTGGAGCATCATCCAGGCCCCGGTGGTGACCGGAATGACCACGGCCGGATACTCGCTGCCCTGGGAGCGGTGGATCGTCACGGCGTACGCGTGGGCCAGCTCGTCCAGCTCGTCGAAGTCGTACGGCACCTCCTCGTCCTCGTCCGTCAGCACCGTCAGCTTCTGGTCTTCCAGATTGAGCGAGGTGACCACCCCGACCGTGCCGTTGAAGACGCCGTTCTCCCCCTTGTCATAGTTGTTACGGATCTGCGTGACCTTGTCGCCCACCCGGAAGACCCGGCCGCCGAGCCGCTTCTCGGGCAGCTCGGGTCTGGCGGGCGTGATGGCCTGCTGGAGCAGCGCGTTCAACGCGCCCGCGCCGGCCGGCCCGCGGTGCATCGGCGCCAGGACCTGCACATCACGCCGGGCATCCAGACCGAATCGGGCGGGAATCCGCCGGGCCGCCACATCGACCGTGAGCAGCCCCGCGTCCTCGGTCTCCTCCTCCACGAAGAGAAAGAAGTCGCTGAGGCCCTGGGTGATCGGCCGTACTCCGGAATTGATGCGGTGGGCGTTGGTGACCACCCCCGACTGCTGGGCCTGCCGGAAGATCCGGGTCAGCCTCACCCGGGGCACGGGACCTCCCTCGGCCAGCAGATCCCGCAGCACCTCACCGGCCCCCACCGAGGGGAGCTGGTCCACATCCCCGACGAGCAGCAGATGCGCGCCCGGTGCGATCGCCTTGACCAGCTTGTTGGCCAGCAGCAGATCCAGCATCGACGCCTCGTCGACCACCACCAGATCGGCGTCCAGCGGCCGGTCCCGGTCGTACGCCGCGTCCCCGCCCGGCTTGAGCTCCAGCAGCCGGTGCACGGTGGACGCATCGGCGCCGGTCAGCTCGGCGAGCCGCTTGGCCGCCCGCCCGGTGGGGGCGGCCAGCACCACCTTGGCCTGCTTGGCCCGCGCCAGCTCGACGATCGAGCGGACGGTGAAGGACTTCCCGCAGCCCGGCCCGCCCGTCAGGACCGCGACCTTCTCGGTGAGCGCGAGCCGGACCGCCTGCCGCTGCTCGGGGGCCAGCTCAGCACCCGTACGGCCGGCCAGCCACGTCAACGCCTTGTCCCAGGCCACATCCCGGAAGGCCGGCATCCTGTCCTCCCCGGTGCGCAGCAGCCGCAGCAGCTGGGCGGAGAGGGACAGCTCGGCGCGGTGGAAGGGGACGAGATAGACGGCGGTGACCGGCTCGCCGCCCTCCGGCCCCGGCACCGATTCCCGTACGACCCCCTCCTCCTCGGCGGCCAGCTCGGCGAGGCACTCGATGACCAGCCCGGTGTCGACCTGGAGCAGCTTCACGGCATCCGCGATGAGCTGCTCCTCGGGCAGGAAGCAGTGGCCCTGGTCGGTGGACTGGGAGAGGGCGTACTGCAGTCCCGCCTTGACCCGCTCCGGGCTGTCGTGCGGAATGCCGACGGCCTGGGCGATCCGGTCGGCGGTGAGAAAGCCGATGCCCCAGACGTCGGCCGCCAGACGGTAGGGCTCGTTCCTGACGACCGAGATCGAGGCGTCGCCGTACTTCTTGTAGATGCGGACGGCGATGGAGGTGGAGACGCCGACACCCTGGAGGAAGACCATGACCTCCTTGATGGCCTTCTGCTCCTCCCAGGCGGCCGCGATCAGCTTCGTGCGCTTGGGGCCGAGGCCGGGGACCTCGACGAGTCTCTTCGGCTCCTGCTCGATGATGTCCAGGGTGTCCAGGCCGAAGTGCTCGACGATGCGGTCGGCGATCCTCGGGCCGATGCCCTTGATCAGGCCGGAGCCGAGATAGCGGCGGATGCCCTGGATCGTCGCCGGAAGGATGGTGGTGAAGTTGTCCACCGTGAACTGCTTGCCGTACTGCGGATGCGCGGCCCAACGGCCCTCCATGCGCAGCGACTCGCCCGGCTGCGCGCCGAGCAGCGCGCCCACCACGGTGAGGAGATCGGAGCCCCGGCCGGTGTCGACCCGGGCGACCGTGTAGCCGTTCTCCTCATTGGCGTACGTGATCCGCTCAAGGACGCCTTCGAGCACTGCTGGACTGGACATGCCCCGACGCTACCGCCCGGCTCCGACAGGGTGGTGTGCCTGTGGACAAGTCCGGCTCCGGCCACGGCACGGGAGCGGCGCCACCAGTTGCGCCCATCCCCGCACCGCAAGGCCCACGGTGCGACACAAGGGCGCGTGACAAGGGGCCCGGTCCCATGGACCGGGCCCCACGCGCTCCCCCTCCGTCAGAGCCTTCCCATCCCCCCGGATCCACCCCGAAGGCCCTGATGACGTATGAGACTCACGTCACCCGGGAAGGGTTGCACGATTCCGTACGGTGATTTTCCCGGGGCAGCGAGATCAGCGCGGCTGCCTCCCCGCTGATGGGAGGCGAGGACGCGGCCGAGGACGATGGTGCTGTCCACACCGTGGAACCGTCGGCAGAGCCCGGTCACCGGGCACGGTGGACGCGTCGGGCAGCCCGAAGGACCCGCGAAGAGCGACCCGCCCCGCACGCCTTCTCACGCTCCGCCCTCATGACCGCGTATGCGCCGCCGCCCTCGGGAGCTACAGCACGTGGCGCACGTACCGTTCGGCGACCTCGGCGAGCAGTTCCACGCCGTCCCTCGCCCATAGTTCGTCGTTGAACAGCTCCACCTCGATCGGGCCCGTATAGCCGGCCGCGTCCACGCGCTCGCGCCAGGCCCGCAGGTCGACCGCGCCGTCGCCGAGCTGCCCTCGGCCGTTGAGGACGCCGGCCGGGAGTGGGGTCGTCCAGTCGGCGAGCTGGAAGGAGAAGATCCTCGCCCCCGCACGGGCGACGGCGGCGGGAGCTCTGTCGTCCCACCAGAGGTGGTACGTATCGACGACCACGCCGACCTGGTCGGCGGGGAAGCGTTCCGCGAGTCCGAGGGCCTGGTCGAGGGTGGAGACCACGCAGCGGTCGGCGGCGAACATCGGGTGCAGCGGCTCGATCGCGAGCCGGACGCCCCGCTCGCCCGCGTACGGTGCCAGTTCGGCCAGCGCGTCCGCGACGCGTTCGCGGGCGGCGGGCAGGTCGCGGCCGCCCGGCGGGAGCCCGCCGGACACCAGGACCAGGGTGTCGGTGCCCAGGACCGCCGCCTCGTCGATCGCCGCGCGGTTGTCGGCCAGTGCCTCGGCCCGCCGGCCGGGGTCGTCGGCGGTGAGGAATCCGCCCCGGCAGAGCGTGGTGACCGTGAGCCCGGCGTCCCGTACCAGCATGGCGGCCGCCTCGACCCCGTACGCCTGGACGGGTTCGCGCCACAGACCCACCCCGGGCACGCCGAGGCGCACGCAGGCCTCGGTCAGCTCGGGCAGGGGCAGTTGCCTCACCGTCATCTGGTTGATGCTGAAGCGCCTCAGATCGCTGTCCGGCCGGCCGGTCACCGGTTTACTCCGTACCCGCCGGGCGTCGGTCACTGGTCCACTCCGTACACGCTGAGCAGGGACGCCATCCGGGCCCGCGCCACCGCCGGATCGGGAAAGAGGCCGAGCCCGTCCGCCAGCTCGTAGGCCCGCGCCAGATGCGGCAGCGAGCGGGCCGACTGGAGGCCGCCGACCATCGCGAAGTGGTCCTGGTGGCCCGCCAGCCAGGCGAGGAGGACCACGCCCGTCTTGTAGAAGCGGGTGGGTGCCCGGAAGAGATGGCGGGAGAGCTCGACGGTGGGGTCGAGCAGCTCCCGGAAGCCCTTCACGTCGCCGGTGTCCAGGACACGTACGGCGTGCGCGGCCAGCGGCCCCAGGGGGTCGAAGATGCCGAGCAGCGCATGGCTGAAGCCCTCGTCGTCGCCCGCGATGAGCTCGGGGTAGTGGAAGTCGTCGCCCGTGTAGCAGCGCACACCCTCCGGCAGCCGGCGGCGCAGCTCGATCTCGCGCCGGGCGTCCAGGAGCGAGATCTTGATCCCGTCGACCTTGTCGGGATGTTCCGCGATGACCTGGAGGAAGGTCTCGGTGGCCGCGTCGAGATCCCGACTGCCCCAGTAGCCGTCCAGCCCGGGATCGAACATCGGGCCGAGCCAGTGCAGGACGACCGGCTCGGCCGCCTGCCGGAGCAGGCGCGCGTAGACGCCGAGGTAGTCGTCAGGGGTCGCGGCGGCCGCCGCGAGGGCGCGGGAGGCCATCACGACGGCCTGGGCGCCCGTCTCCTCGACGAACGCCAGCTGCTCCTCGTACGCGCTGCGGACTTCGTCCAGGGAGTGTGGGCCCGGCGTGAGCTGGTCGGTGCCCGCGCCGCAGGCGATCCGGCCGCCCACGGCCTTGGCCTCGGCGGCCGAACGGCGGATCAGTTCGGCCGCGCCCGCCCAGTCCAGGCCCATGCCGCGCTGCGCGGTGTCCATGGCCTCGGCCACCCCGAGGCCGTGCGACCAGAGGTGGCGGCGGAAGGCGAGGGTGGCGTCCCAGTCGACGGCGGCGGGCGCGTCGGGGCTGGTGTCGGCGTACGGGTCGGCGACGACATGGGCGGCGGCGAAGACCGTACGGGAGGCCAGGCGCGGCCCGCCCACGGCGAAGCGTGCGGGTTCGGCGCGCGGCGTGTACGGACGGAATCCGCCGCCGGGGGCGGGCAGCCTGAGCGTCACAGGGTCAGCTCCGGCACGGCGAAGCGGCGGCCCTCTTCCGAGGACCGCAGGCCCAGTTCGGCGAGCTGCACCCCGCGCGCGCCCGCGAGAAGGTCCCACCGATACGGCTCACCGAGCGCGACATGACGCAGGAACAGCTCCCACTGCGCCTTGAAGCCGTTGGCGAATTCGGCGTTGTCCGGTACCTCCTGCCACTGGTCGCGGAAGGACTCGGTGGCGGGCAGGTCCGGGTTCCAGACCGGCTTGGGAGTGGCGCTGCGGTGCTGGACGCGGCAGCGGCGCAGACCGGCGACGGCCGAGCCGTGTGTGCCGTCGACCTGGAACTCGACGAGTTCGTCGCGGTTGACCCGGACCGCCCAGGAGGAGTTGATCTGCGCGACGGCCCCGCCTGCCAGCTCGAAGATGCCGTACGCGGCGTCGTCGGCGGTCGCGGCGTACGGCCCGCCCCGCTCGTCCCAGCGGCGCGGGATGTGTGTGGTGATGTGCGCCTGGACGCTGGTGACCCGTCCGAACAGCTCGTGCAGGACGTACTCCCAGTGGGGGAACATGTCGACGGTGATGCCGCCGCCGTCCTCGGCGCGGTAGTTCCAGGAGGGGCGCTGCGCCTCCTGCCAGTCGCCTTCGAAGACCCAGTAGCCGAACTCTCCTCTCACGGAGAGGATCTCTCCGAAGAAGCCGCCCTCGACGAGGCGCTTCAGCTTGAGCAGGCCAGGCAGGAAGATCTTGTCCTGGACGACGCCGTGTCTGATCCCGGCGCCACGGGCGAGGCGGGCCAGGTCGAGTGCGCCGGCGAGGTCGGTCGCGGTCGGTTTCTCGGTATAGACGTGCTTGCCGGCCTCGATCGCCTTTCTGACGGCTTCGACGCGGGCGGAGGTGACCTGGGCGTCGAAGTAGATGTCGACAGTGCTGTCCGTCAGGACGGCGTCCAGGTCCGTGGACCATTCGGTCAGGTCGTGACGGCCGGCGATCTCCCTGAGGGCGTGTTCACGGCGACCGACGAGGACGGGTTCGGGCCACAGCACGTCGCCGTTCCCGAGGTCGAGGCCGCCCTGTTCGCGGATCGCGAGGACGGAGCGCAGCAGGTGCTGCCGGTATCCCATCCGCCCCGTGACGCCGTTCATGGCGATCCGCACTGTCCTGCGTGTCACGAAGTTCCCTCCATACGACCGTAGCAAGCGCTTTCTATAGGGTATGAAGCTAGCCTGCGACCGCGGCCCGGACAAGAGCGGGACCGCGATCCCACCCGTACCCCGATCCCACCCGTCCCCCGGAGGAAAGCGATGACTGTCACCCTGGCGGATGTGGCGGCCCGCGCCCGGGTGTCGCCCGCCACCGTCTCGCGCGTACTGAACGGCAACTACCCGGTCGCCGCTGCCACCCGGGAACGCGTGCTGCGGGCGGTGGACGAGCTGGACTACGTACTGAACGGACCGGCCAGCTCACTCGCCGCCGCCACCTCCGACCTGGTCGGCATCCTCGTCAACGACATCGCCGACCCGTTCTTCGGGATCATGGCCGGGGCGGCGCAGACCGAGATCGGCGGGCAGGAGGGCACCGGCCGGGCGGGCGGCGAGAAGCTCGCCGTCGTCTGCAACACAGGCGGCTCGCCCGAGCGCGAACTCACCTACCTGACCCTGCTGCAGCGCCAGCGCGCCGCGGCCGTCGTCCTGACCGGCGGGGCACTGGAGGACCCGGACCATATCGCCGCGATGTCCGCCAAGCTGGCCAGACTCGCGGACGCGGGCACCCGGGTGGTGCTCTGCGGGCGCCCGCCGCTGCCGGGCAGCGACGCGATCGTGGCCGCGCTGGCCTTCGACAACCGGGGCGGCGGGCAGCGGCTGACGGAGCATCTGCTCGCGTTGGGGCACCGCAGGATCGGCTACGTCGCGGGCCCGGTGGAGCGGACGACGACCCGGCACCGGCTGGAGGGGCACCGGGCGGCGCTGCGGGCGGCGGGACCGGCCGGGGGCGCGGCGGGCGGCGAGGACGAATCGCTGACCGTACACGGGTCGTACACGCGGCGCTCCGGGTACGAGGCGACGCTGGAGCTGCTGCGGCGGGCGCCGGATCTGACGGCCGTGGTGGCCGCGAACGACACGGTGGCGCTGGGGGCCTGCGCGGCGGTGCGCGATCAGGGGCTGCGTATCCCGCAGGACATCTCGGTGGCGGGCTTCGACGATCTGCCCTTCTCGGTGGACGCGGTGCCGGCGCTGACGACCGTACGGCTGCCGCTGTACGAGGCGGGAGCCCGGGCGGGCCGGCTGGCGATGGGGACGGAGGCGCCGCCGCCGGGAGGGATCGCCACGATCGCGGCGGAGCTGCTGGCGCGCGCGTCGACGGCGCCGCCACCGTCACGGACGTAGCGGCGCCGACGCCCGGCGGGCCGGCCGTGGCGGATCCTGGACAGATCCTTGCCGCCCCTCGACGCCCCGACCTACCTTTGACTCAGTCAAGAAAAAGGTCCGGGGTCAGTCAAGGAAAAATCCGGGGGTGGAGCATGGCCGTCCACGAAATCCGCTCGTTCAACCGCTTCTACACGAACCTCATCGGCGCGCTCGACCACGGCAAGCACCTCCACACGCCGTACACCCTCACCGAGTCGCGGGTGCTGTACGAGCTGGCTCACGCGCCGCGCACCGACGCCGCCGATCTGCGGGTCGAGCTGTCCCTCGACGCCGGATATCTGAGCAGACTGCTCACCAAGTTCGAACGCGAGGGGCTGGTCGGGCGCGCACCGTCCGAGGAGGACGCGCGCCGGCAGCGGATAACGCTCACCCCGCGGGGACGGGAGGCCGCCACGCTGCTCGACGAACGGTCGCGGGAGGCCGTGGGCTCGCTGCTCGACCGGGTGGAGCCCGAGGAGTGGCCGAGGCTCACGGAGGCGATGCGCACGGTGCGGGAGATCCTCGGCGCCGAACGTCCAGGGACGCCGCATCCCGCCGGCCCTGTGCTGCGCGGCCCCGCCCCCGGCGAGCTCGGCTGGATCGTTCAGCGCCACGGCGCCGTGTATGCCGCCGAATACGGCTGGAACACCGAATTCGAGGGTCTCGTGGCCGGGATCGTCGCGGACTTCGCACAGGCACACGATCCCCGGCTGGAGCGGGTCTGGATCGCCGAGCTGGACGGAAGACCGGTGGGCTCCGTGATGTGTGTACGGGACGACGCGCCGCACATACGGGAGGACCCGCCGCACACCGCCAGGCTGCGCCTGCTGCTCGTCGAGCCGGGGGCCCGGGGACACGGCCTCGGGGAGCGGCTGATCGGCACGGTGGTGGATTTCGCGCGCGAGGCGGGGTACGGGGAACTGATGCTGTGGACCAATGACGTCCTCGCCGCCGCCCGCGTCCTCTACCGGCGCGCCGGATTCACCCTCGTCGCCGAGAACCCGCACCGCTCCTACGGCGCGGAGCTGGTCGGCCAGGACTGGCGGCTCCCCCTTCAGGAAGGAACAGTCCGATGAAATTCGCCTTCTCGACCCTCGGAGTGCCGGGCCTGCCCATCTCCGAGGTCGTCGAGCTCGCCTCCGCGACCGGATACCAGGGGGTGGAGCTGCGGGCCCACCCCGAGGAGCCCGTCCATCCAGGGATCGGGGTGGGCGAACGGGCCTCGGTGGTGGACGACTTCAAGCGCGCCGGTATCGAGATCCTGACGGTCGCCGGGTACGCACGGGTCGCCGACCCGGACATCGACGAGGAGCGGCTGCGCCAAGACCTGGACGAACTGCTGCGGCTGGCCCGGGATCTGGGGGCTTCGTTCATCCGCGTCTTCCCGGGCGGCGGCGACCAGGATCAGGCCACCGCCGACGCGACGGCGGCGCGACGGCTCGGAGCGGCGGCCGAGGTCGCCGCGGACTTCGGCGTACGGATCCTGCTGGAGACCCATGATTCGCACCGCACGGGCACGGACGCCGCCCGGGTGCTGGGTCCCGTCGGCCATCCGCAGGTGGGGGCGCTGTGGGATGTGATGCACACCTGGTTGGGCGGGGAGGATCCGGCGACCACCCATGCGGTACTCGCTCCGCACCTCGGCTACGTCCAGGTGAAGGACATCGCTTCGGCGCACGACACGACACCGCTGGCCCTGGGCTCGGGAGCGCTGCCGCTGGCCCGGTGCCTCGCGCTGCTGGACGACGACAGCTGGGTGTGCTGGGAGTACGAGAAGCGCTGGTACCCGCGGGCGGCCGAACTGCCGGGGCAGTTGGAGGCAGGCCGGGGGTACTTGGAGGGCCTGATCGCGGCGGGGCGGTGACCGCGCGACCGTCGGGGTCACGGGCGCGGCGGAAGCGCGGCTGAGTCGGGCGGTCCGGTGGCCGGGAGCGCGTGGGGCGGCTCCGGGGTCGTGACGGAGGGTATCGGGGCCGGCGAGGCCGGGGTGAGGGGACTTGAGGTCGGGGGAGCGGGCATCAGGGGAGCGGGCGCCAGGGGAAAAGGCGTCAGGGGAAAAGGTGTCAGGGGCGCCGCGACGTGGGAGGTCGGGAGCGGGAGGGCCGGAGTGGGACGCGCCCCGCCACGGGACATCGAGGTCAGTGCCACTCCCCCGACCAGCAGCGCCGCCGCGCAGCAGCGCGGCACGCTGACCGATTCGCCGAGCAACAGGGCCGCGGACGACATCCCGAAGACCGGTACGAGCAGCGAGAACGGCGCGACGGAGGAGGCGGGGTAGCGCCGCAGCAGGAAGCCCCAGGCACCGAAGCCGAAGACGGTCGAGACCCAGGCGACGTAGAAAATGACCCCGGCACCGGTGCCGTCCAGCGCGCGCAGGGCTGCCAGGTCGGCGTCCAGGCCCTCGGTCAGCAGGGAGAGGCCGAGCAGGGGCAGCACGGGAACGACCGAGACCCACACCATGAAGTTCAGCGCGTCCGGCGGGGACGCCTTGCGGGTGAGAACGTTGGAGACTCCCCAGCAGGCCGCCGCGGCGATGACCAGCGTGAAGGCGATCAGCGGCCCCGACGCCCCCTCGTCGGCCGCCGCGACCGCGATCCCGGTGAGAGCGACGGCCATGCCCAGCAGCCCGCGAGCGCCCGGCCGTTCACCAAGGGCGACAGCGGCGAACAAGGCCGTGAAGACCGCCTGGATCTGGAGGACCAGGGACGACAGGCCCGCCGTCATTCCCCGGTCCATGCCGATGAAGAGCAGGCCGAACTTGGCCACTCCCAGCGTCAGCCCGACCCCGGCCACCCACGTCCAGGCGACCTTGGGCCGGCCGACGAAGAAGACCGCGGGCAGTGCCGCCGCGAGGAAGCGCAGCGCGGAGAAGAGCAGGGGCGGGAAGTGGCCGAGCCCGACCTCGACGACGACGAAGTTCACTCCCCAGACGGCGGTGACCAGAACGGCGAGTGCCTTGTGTGTGGTGCGCATGGAGAGAGGATCGCCGGGGCCAACCATGAAGCACCAGCGCGGATTTCTTCACTGTGGAATTGAGCGTTGCTTACGATTCGCGCGTACGCCCGACTACGCGTACGACCGACCGCAGGAGAAGCGAACCATGCTCGATCTGTCCCGGCTGCGCGCGCTGCACGCCGTCTCCGTTCACGGCTCCGTCGCCGCCGCGGCCGCCGCGCTCGGCTACACCCCCTCCGCCGTGTCGCAGCAGATCACCAAGTTGGAGCGGGAAACCCGGACAACCCTGCTGGAGCGCCGTGGCCGGGGAGTGGCGCTCACCGACGAAGCGCGGCATCTCGCCACCACCGCCGAGGAGTTGCTCGCCATCGTCGAGCGCGCCGAGACCACCCTGGAGGAGCGCCGGGGGCAGCCGACGGGCCGGCTTGTCGTCGGCGCCTTCGCCTCCTCGGCCCGTGGCCTGCTCCCCGGCGTGCTGGCCGAACTGGCGCGGCGTCACCCCACCCTCGACGTCCGGCTCCGGGAGGTCGACCCGCATCTCTCGATCGATCTGGTGGCCCGGGGCGTGCTCGACCTGGCGGTCGCCCATGACTGGGACATCGCACCGCTGCCCGCGCCCGAAGGCGTCGAGCAGGCGGTGATCGGGGATGACCTGTGCGACGTCCTCGTCCCGGCGGATCATCCGCTGGCGGCGCGGTCCGTCGTGAGCCGGGCCGATCTGCCGGGGCAGCGCTGGATATGCCAGCCACCCGGCACGGTCTGCCACGACTGGCTGGTGCGCACGCTGCGCGCGGCCGGCTGCGAGCCTGATCTCGCCCACCAGGCCGAGGAGAACCACACGCAGTTGGCGCTGGTGGCGGCCGGGCTGGGCATCGCCATGATCCCGCGCCTGGGCCGTGGTCCGCTGCCGGAGGGGGTGCGGGCGGTCGCGCTGGAACCGGTGCCGGTGCGCCGGTTGTACGCGCTGTGGCGTACGGGCGCGGCGCGGCGCCCCGCGGTCACGGCGGCGGTGGAGACGCTGCGGCGGCACTGGCCGGAAGTCGCCGCCCGCTGACCCGCTGGTGCCGTTCCCGGCAAGCTCTGCCCCGTCGCGCGACCACTGCCGGTCGCGACTCCGGGTCGCCCGGGCGGCGCACCTGGGGTCCCTCCCGTCACATCCTCATCCGTCCACCAGTCAGCGGCGCACCCCTTGACTGGCAGTTACTTTCCAGATATCCGTGAACTCCTGGAAGTTTCCTTCACTTCCTCGCAGCGCACGGCCGGAAGGAGCACAGTGCAGGACAGGTCCATCTCACGACGCACCCTTCTCACCGCGACAGCCGTAGCAGCGGCAGCTGTCGCCGCGACGTCGGTGCCCTCGACCGCCGCCCCCGTACGCCCGGGACACGCCCCGGCACGGCACCCTGATCACCATCCTGACCAGCTTCACCACCGCGCTCGCCTCCGCCGGACCCTCTCGCGGATGAGCCTGGAGGAGAAGGTCGGCCAGCTCTTCGTCGCGCGCGTGTACGGGCATTCCGCCACCGCCCCCGACCAGGCCGACATCGACGCCAACCTCACCGCCCTCGGCGTCCGCACGGCCGCCGAGCTGATCGCCGCCTACCACGTCGGCGGCATCATCTACTTCGCCACGTCGCACAACACCCGCGATCCCCATCAGATCGCCGATCTCTCCAACGGCATCCAGAAGGCGGGGCTGGCCCAGGACACCCCCGTCCCCCTGCTGATCGCCACCGACCAGGAGCACGGCATCGTCGCCCGGGTCGGCAAGCCCGCCACGCTGCTGCCGGGTGCCATGGCGCTCGGTGCCTCCCGCTCGACGTCCGACGTCCGCGAAGCCGCCCGGATCGCCGGTACCGAGCTGGCCGCCATCGGCATCAACCAGAACTACGCGCCGGACGCGGACGTCAACGTCAATCCCGCCAACCCCGTCATCGGCATCCGCTCCTTCGGCGCCGATCCGCAGGCGGTGGCCGGCATGGTCGCGGCCCAGGTCACGGGGTATCAGAGCGCTGGGATCGCGACCGCCGCCAAGCACTTCCCGGGCCATGGCGACACCACCGACGACAGTCACTTCGCCCTGCCCACCATCCGCCACACCCGGGAGCAGTGGACGGAGCTGGACGCGCCGCCGTTCAAGGCCGCGATCGCCGCCGGTATCACCTCGATCATGACCGCGCACATCGTCGTCCCGGCCCTCGACGCGAGCGAGGACCCGGCGACCCTCTCGCACCCCATCGTCACCGGTGTGCTGCGCGAACAGCTCGGCTACGACGGGGTCGTGATCACCGACTCCCTCGCCATGGAGGGGGTGCGGCAGAAGTACGGCGACGACCGGGTGCCCGTCCTCGCGCTCAAGGCGGGCGTCGACCAGCTGCTCGACCCGCCGGATCTCCCCCTCGCCTGGAACGCCGTCCTCGCGGCGGTCAGGGGCGGCGAGATCAGCGAGGAGCGCATCGACGGGTCCGTCCTTCGCATCCTCGAACTGAAGGACAGGATCGGCCTGTTCAACGATCCGTACGTCTCACCGGACGAAGTGGACCGTACGGTCGGCATCCCGGAGCATCTGGCCGCCGCGGACCGGATCGCCGACGGGACCACCACTCTGCTCGTCAACGAGGGCGGACTGCTGCCCCTGAATCGTCGGCGGGAGAAGGATCTGCTGGTCGTGGGCGCGGACCCGGCCTCACCCTCCGGGACGACAGGGCCGCCGACCCACGTCCTCGCGACGGCGCTGACCGAGCTGGGTTTCACGGCCACCGCCCTGTCCACCGGTACGGCTCCGACCGCCGCGCAGATCGACGCGGCGGTGGCGGCGGCCCGGGGCAAGGACGCGGTCCTCGTCGCCACGTACAACGTCTCGGCCGACGACTCGCAGCGCACGCTGGTCGGCGCGCTGGCCGCGACCGGGGTGCCGGTCGTCACGATCGCCGTCCGCAACCCGTACGACGTCGCGCGGCTGTCCGGCGTCCCGGCGGGCGCGGGCGGACGGTCGGCCTCCGTGGCCACGTACTCCTGGACCGATGTCGAACTGCGTGCCGCGGCGCGGGTGATCGCGGGCCGGGTCAGGCCCATGGGCCGGCTGCCCGTGCCCGTACAGCGCGCGGACGATCCGGCGCAGGTGCTGTACCCGATCGGCCACGGCCTGACGTACTGACACGTTGTGGGTGGTGCCCGCCTTTCCTCCTCACGGGCGGGCACCACCCACAGCGGCCGGGGTTACGGCCTCAGGGCCTGCTCCCGGCCCAGGCTCCGCTTGTCGAGCCGGGAGTCGAACGGCGCCAGCGGCTCCGCCTTCGCCTCGTCCCGCCGTACGGCGGCCGGAGCGACGCCCGCCCAGTCCAGGATCCTCGCCGTGGCCTTCGCCGACTGCTCCGGGCTGAGAGCCGCGACATCGGCTCCGTGGTTGGCACCGGGCGCGACGTACACATAGCTGTCACGCGCGCCGAGTCCGAGGCGGAAGGGCTCGGCGCCCCAGGGGTCGTTCTCGCCGTACACGAAGAGCATCTGGTTCGCGTGGTGACGGACCCAGCTGTCGACGTCCGGCATCTCCAGGGGGTTGAACCTCATCGGGATGTCACGCGGCACGAAGTTGCGCGGCGGCTGGTAGCCGTAGCGGCTCAGCTTGCCCAGATGCGGCTGCTTGATGTCGGGCGACCCCAGCTCGGTGCCCGCCTGGTAGTAGTACGGCGTGTACGCCTCCAGGCCCTGGTCCGTGTACGCCGAGAAGCCGGAGATCGCGTCGATGGTCCGGTAGATCTCCTGGTCGGAGGCGGTGGCCGGCGGGATGCTGGCGCAGTCCGCGAGCCGGCTGTACTGCCAGAAGGCCCAGACGAAGTCGAGCACCACGGCCTCGTACGCCTTGTCGAGCGTGCCGACCGTGTCGAACGTCGCGCCGTCGGCGTCCGCCTGCTCCTTGTACGTCTTCTCCAGCGGCTCGCGCCGGATCAGGGCCTCGCGCTGCACGGCGTTGAGTTTGTCGCGGCATTCCTTGGTGCCGACGCGCTCGAAGAACCGGTCGTACGCCGAGTCCTCCCTGTTGAGCACGTCGTTGGGCGCGACGTACGCGACGACGCCGTCCATGTCGCCGGGGTAGAAGCGCTCGAAGTAGGTGGCGGTCATGCCGCCCTTGGAGGCGCCCGTGGCGAGCCACTTCCCGGCGTAGATCCGCTTCAGCGCGGTGAAGATCCGGTGCTGGTCACTGGCCGCCTGCCAGATGTCCAGCGTCGACCAGTCGGCCGGCTGGGGGCGGGACGGGGTGAAGAAGCGGTACTCCATCGAGACCTGGTTGCCGTCGACGATCCGGGTCGGCTCGCTGCGGCTGGGGCTGGTGGAGACGATGTAGCCACCGGTGAAGAAGACCGTGGGCCGGCTGGTGTCCTTGTGCAGCAGCGTGACGCGCTGCTGGAAGGTGCCCTTGGCGGGGTGACGGTGGTCGACCGGCTGGGTGTAGCTGAGGACGAAGTAGCGGTAGCCGTCGTACGGCTTCTCCTGGATCAGGCTCATCCCCGGGATCGCGAGGATGCGGTCCTTGATGTCGGTGGTGGCGGTCTCCTGACCCGCACCCCGGTCGGCGGCGGTTGCCGCACCGGCCGTGGCCACGGTGCCTATGACCAGCACGAGCGACAACAGCCATCTCAACGCCTTGCGCATGTACGCTCCCTGTGTTCATGACAGACGCCGTGAACCTAACGCGCGCACCACCCGCTCCACCATCCCCAACGCCTGTGGGGTGAAGCTTCCGCCGTCCACCACCGGACGGCCACCGCTACCGGTACCGCCACTCGGGGTACGGGTCACCTCCACACCCACGCGCACCCGTCCGCCCTCGCGCCGGAACCCGCACCGGCCCTCACACCGTGGCCGTCTCCTCCTCGCCGATGAAGCTGCGCCACAACCGGGCGTACCTGCCGTCCAGCGCCAGCAGTTCGTCGTGCGTGCCGTCCTCCACGACCCGGCCGTGGTCCATGACGACCACCCGGTCGGCGCGCGCCGCCGTGGTCAGCCGGTGTGCGACCACCAGGGTGGTCCGGCGGCCCGTGAGCCGGTCGGTGGCCTGGTTGACCAGGGCCTCGCTCGCCAGGTCCAGGGCCGCGGTCGCCTCGTCGAGCAGCAGCACGTCCGGGTCGACCAGTTCGGCGCGGGCCAGCGCGATCAGCTGGCGCTGGCCGGCGGAGAGGTTACGGCCGCGCTCGGCGACCTCGTGCAGATACCCGCCGTCGAGCGTCGCGATCATCTCGTGGGCGCCGACCGCGCGGGCCGCGGCCTCCACCTCGGCGTCACTCGCCTCGCGACGCCCGTACGCGATGGCGTCACGGACCGTCCCGACGAAGAGGTACGCCTCCTGCGGGACGACTCCGAGCCGGTGCCGGTACGCCGTCAGATCCAGGTCACGCAGGTCCGTGCCGTCCGCGGTGACCCGGCCGCCGGTCGGGTCGTAGAACCGGGCGACCAGCTTGACCAGCGTGGACTTGCCGGCGCCGGTCTCACCGACGAAGGCGACGGTCTGGCCGGCCGGAATCCGCAGGTTCACCCCGGTGAGCGCGGTCTCCTCCTTGAGCTCGCCGTCCTCACCGCCGTAGGCGAAGTCCACCTGCTCGAAGGCGATCTCGCCGCGCAGCGACAGGACGTCCAGCGGCGCCTTCGGCGCGGCCGTCGAGGTCGGCTCGCGCAGCAGTTCCTGGATGCGGCCGAGGGAGACGGTGGCCTGCTGGTACCCGTCGAAGACCTGCGAGAGCTGCTGCACGGGTGCGAAGAACAGGTCGATGTAGAGGAGGTACGCGACCAGCGCGCCGGTCGTCAGGGTCCCGGCCTCCACCCGCCCCGCCCCGACGATCAGTACGGTCGCCGCGGCCACCGAGGACAGCAGCTGGACGAAGGGGAAGTAGACCGAGATCAGCCACTGGCCACGGACCCGGGCGGCGCGGTAGTGGTCGCTGCGGGCGGCGAAGCGGGCGGCGCCGTCCTTCTCGCGCCGGAACGCCTGGACGATCCGCAGCCCGGAGACGGACTCCTGGAGATCGGCGTTGACGACGCTGACGCGCTCGCGGGCCAGTTCGTACGCCTGCACGCTCTTACGCCGGAAGAAGTACGTTCCGATGATCAGCACCGGCAGGGTCGCGAAGACCACCAGCGCCAGCTGTACGTCGATCACCACGAGCACGACGAGGATGCCGAAGAAGGTGACGACGGAGACGAACGCGGTGACGAGCCCCGTCTGGAGGAACGTCGACAGCGCGTCGACGTCCGTCGTCATCCGGGTCATGATGCGGCCGGTCAGCTCACGCTCGTAGTAGTCGAGCCCGAGCCGCTGGAGCTGCGCGAAGATCTTCAGACGCAGTGCGTAGAGAACGCGCTCGCCGGTGCGGCCGGTCTTGCGGGTCTCGCCGATCTGCGCCGCCCACTGGACGACCACGACGAGCAGACCCAGGCCGGCGGCGACCCACACCGCGTTGAGCGCGAGCCGCTCGACGCCCTGGTCGATGCCGTGCCGGATGAGCACCGGCAGCAGCAGCCCCATGCCCGCGTCCACGGCGACCAGCAGCAGGCTGACCGACAGCGCCATGCCGAAGCCGCGCAGCAGCCGGCGCAGCCCGTACGACTCCTCGGCGGCGACGGCGCGCGCCTCGTCCACGCCGGGCGTGTCGACGGCCGGCGGGAGGGCATCGACCTGGGCGAGCAGTTCGGGGGTGGCACCGGCGGCCGTGTCGTCGTCCGTGGCCGCTTCGTCGCGTACCCACAGGGCGGGGGTGACGCCGCGCTCCGCGTCGAACTCGGCGTCGATCTCCTCCTGGAGGGAGCGGTCGTCCGCCAGGGACCCGGTCATCGTCCCGACCGGGGAACCGGCCTCGGAGCCGTCCGGACCGGCCTCCGGTCCCTCCGGACCCGCCGGTGAACCGGCGGCGGCCGAGGCGGCGGCCGGTGTGCCGGAGGGCGCCACGTCTCCCAGCGCGTCCGGGTCGGTCAGCAGCCGCCGGTACAGGGCGGACCGCTCCTCCAGTTCCTCGTGCGTGCCGATGTCGGCGAGCCGTCCGCCGTCCAGTACGGCGATCCGGTCGGCCAGGCCCAGGGTGGAGCGGCGGTGGGCGATGAGCAGGGTCGTACGCCCGGCCATCACCCCGCGCAGCGCCTCATGGATCTCGTGCTCGACGCGCGCGTCCACGGCGGAGGTGGCGTCGTCGAGGAGGAGCAGCCGGGGGTCGGTGAGGATCGCCCGCGCGAGGGCGATGCGCTGGCGCTGCCCACCGGAGAGGGTGAGGCCCTGCTCGCCGACCTTGGTGTCGTAGCCGGCCGGGAGTTCACTGATGAAGCCGTGGGCCTGGGCGGCACGGGTGGCCCGGAGGATCTCCTCCTCGGAGGCGTCAGGCTTTCCGTAGGCGACATTGGCGCGGACGGTGTCGGAGAAGAGGAAGCTGTCTTCCGGTACCAGCCCGATGGCGGCCCGCAGCGAGTCCAGGGTCAGCTCTCGGACATCATGGCCGCCGACCAGGACCGCGCCGTGCGACACGTCGTAGAAGCGGGGCAGCAGCAGCGAGACGGTGGACTTGCCGCTGCCGGAGGAGCCGACGACGGCGACGGTCTCGCCGGCCCGCATCTCCAGCGAGAAGCCGTCGAGAACGGGCCGGCCGTCGGCGTACCCGAAGGTCACGTCGTCGAACTCGACGGTCGCCTCGGCGTCGGCGGGCAGCTCCTTCGTGCCGTCCCGGAGGGTCGGTTCCGTGTCGATGAGCTCCAGTACGCGTTCCACGCCGGCCCGCGCCTGCTGGCCGACCGTCAGCACCATCGCGAGCATCCGGACCGGTCCGACCAGCTGGGCCAGATAGGTGGAGAAGGCGACGAACGTGCCCAGGGTGATCTCGCCACGGGTGGCCAGCCAGCCGCCGAGCGCCAGCATCGCGACCTGGCCGAGGGCCGGTACGGCCTGGAGGGCGGGCGTGTAGCGCGCGTTGAGCTTGATGGTCCGCAGCCGGCCCGCGAACAGCTTGCGGCTGACCTCGCGGAGCTTCCCCGTCTCCTGATCCTCCTGCCCGAAGCCCTTGACGACGCGCACGCCGGAGACGGCGCCGTCCACGACCCCGGCGACGGCGGCGGCCTGCGACTGGGCGTACCAGGTGGCGGGGTGCAGCCGGGTACGGCTGCGGACGGCGATGAACCAGAGGGCGGGGGCGACCGCTAGGGCCACCAGCGTCAGGGGCAGCGACAGCCACGCCATGATCGCCAGGGAGATCAGGAACAGCAGCACATTGCCGATGGTCATCGGCAGCATGAAAAGGAGCGACTGCACCAGCTGAAGGTCGCTGGTCGCCCGGCCGATGACCTGTCCGGTGGACAGCTTGTCCTGCCGGCGCCCGTCGAGGCGGGCGATCGTCTCGTACATGTCGGTACGGAGATCGTGCTGGACGTCGAGCGCGAGCCGCCCGCCGTAGTAGCGGCGGATGTACGTCGTGGCGTAGACGACGACCGCGGCGAGGATCAGCAGGCCGGTCCAGACGGCGAGCGAGCGCCGGCCGTCACCTATGACGTCGTCGATGACGACCTTGGTGATCAGCGGAACGAGCGCCATCACCGCCATCCCGGCGAGCGAGGAGCCGAGCGCGAGCGTCACATTGCGCCGGTAACGCCACGCGTACCCGGCGAGCCGCCGTGCCCAGCCCTGTTCTGCCACCGCCACCGAGATGCCTTCCGATCGTCCTGAACCGCCGGAAAGCACCAACACGAGCGGCCCGGGATTTCATCCCGCCGCAACAAATGGGCGCGCGAGCGCGCCGCGCCCGTCAGCCGAAGCGGCCGTTGACGTAGTCGGCGGTACGCGAATCCTGCGGGTTGCCGAACATGGCCTCGGTGGGGCCGTGCTCCACGATGCCGCCGGGGGTGCCCTGCGAGGCGAGGAAGAAGGCGGTGTTCTGCGAGACGCGGGCCGCCTGCTGCATGTTGTGGGTCACGATCACGACCGTGACCTCGCTGGCGAGGTCCTGGATGGTCTCCTCGACGTGCCGCGTGGAGGTCGGGTCCAGGGCTGAGCAGGGCTCGTCCATCAGCAGGACGCGGGGGCGGATGGCGAGCGAGCGGGCGATGCACAGCCGCTGCTGCTGGCCGCCGGAGAGCGCGCCGCCGGGCTGCCGGAGGCGGTCGCGGACCTCCTTCCACAGGCTCGCGCGGCTGAGGCATTCCTCGACGAGTTCGTCCTTCTCCCGGCGGGAGGCACGCTTTCCGGTGAGCTTGAGGCCCGCCAGCACGTTGTCGTAGATGGACATCGCCGGGAACGGGTTGGGCTTCTGGAAGACCATGCCGATGTGGCGGCGGGCCTCGGTGAGCCGCCGTCCGGGCGCGTAGATGTCCTCGCCGTCGAGCAGCACCTCGCCGCCCATGGCGGCGCCGGGGATCATCTCGTGCATCCGGTTGAGGGTGCGCAGGAAGGTCGACTTGCCGCAGCCCGAGGGGCCGATGAGGGCGGTGACCTGACCGGCGGGCATGGTCAGGGACACCCGGTCCAGGACCTTGTGGGTGCCGAACCAGGCGGAGACGGCGCGGGCGTCCAGGGCGGCGGGCCCTGGCCCGTCCTGCTCAGGGATCCGGGGAAGGCTGATGGTGGTCTCGACGGCGGTAGCGGTGGCGGTGGCGTTCACGGCGGGGGCACCTCGGGGCGGGACGGAGGGACGGGACGGAGGGGCGGTACGGAGGGGCGGTACGGACGGGCCGCGGAGGACGGAGGGACTGCGGAGGGACGGGAGCCGAACAGGTGCTGGTGAGAGCAGGTGCTGGTCGGAACAGGTGCCGGTCGGAACAGGTGCCGGTCGGAACAGGTGCCGGTCAGAGCAGGTTCGGCAGGAGCATGGTGACCTGGTCGGCGACCTGGAATCCCACGGCGGCGGTGACCGGGAGGAAGACGATCCAGGTCTGGTGGCGGCCCCAGCGGTGCCACGCCCAGACCGCGGCGACGGCGACGGCGAGCAGCGCCTGGAGCCAGAGCACCAGCTCCCACGGGGTGGCGCTTGACGTGCCCATCGGCTGCTCGTCCTCGGGGAGTGAGCCGGGACGGATGACGGCGGTGGGGGTGTCGGCGGTCTTGGACACCAGGTCGGCGTCGACCCGCAGCACACCACCGGGCAGGTAGGAGGCGCCGACGGCGGTGACGAGGACCAGTCGGCCGCCGGCCGCGGCGGGCGGCGGGGGCGAGGGGTCCCCGGCCCGGCGGGGGCCCAGCACCCGGTAGGTGTGGCGGCCCTGGCCGGTGGTCACGGAGAACTTCGTGCCGGGGGTGAGGTCGCGCAGTTCGCCGAAGGGTCCGCCGTACGCGGCGGCGCGGCCCATCAGCACGCTGGTGCCGGCCTGTCCGGGCAGGGGCGTGTCCCGGCGGTGACCGGGACCGTCGGCGAGGATGTCGGAGGCGGTGCCTTCGAAGACCACCTCGCGCAGGTGCAGCGCCGGGATCTCCAGCAGGGCGACGGGCGTGCCCGGGGCGAGGAGCCGGCCCTGCTGGTCGGTCTGGCCGACGGACGCGATGCCCTCCGCGAGGCCGGCGCGCAGCGCGTCGAATCCGGCCTGCTGCGCGGAGCGGTGCTGCAGGCCGCTGACCAGTACGAGGTTGGTGACGAGTCCCAGCAGCAGGACGGCCAGGGCGAGCAGGGCGCCGCGTGCGATCTGGCGGACAGCAGTCGGTGGTGGCGTCTTCCCGGTCTCCGGGGCGGGCCCGGGCCCGGCGGTGGTCGGGGGCGGAGCGGGACGGGTGGCGGTTTCCGGCGTCTCGGCGCGGGCCGCTGCCTGCGGCGGGGTCTGGACGGTAACCGTCACGGCGGCCGGCCTCCTGGGGCGTGCGCGGGTGGGGTGAGTCTGGATGACGGACGAGCTGGTCGGGTGGGACCTGGTGGGGCGCCCGGCCGCGGCGGGCGCTGTGCCCGCCGCGGCCGGGACCGGGATCACTTGGAGGTGATGACGAAGTTCTTGCCGGTGCCCGCGTTCACGGTGCCGCTGCCGACGTAGACCAGGTGCAGGGTGTGCTTGCCCTTGGCGAGCTTCGGCAGGGTGATGGTGACCTTGCCGTTCTTGAGGGTGGCGGTCCCGATGACCTTCTTGCCCTCAAGGATCCGCACGGTGCCGGTGGGGACGGTGCCGGTCGCGGTGACGGTGGCCGTCACCTTGGCGCGGGCGGAGGGCTTGACCGTGGTCGGGGCGCTGCTCTTGAGGCTCGCCGTGGCCTTGGTGACCGTGACCTTGACGGCGACCGAGGAGGCGTTGTGCCGGGTGTCGCCGCCGAAGGACACGGAGAAGGTGTGCGTGCCGACGGAGAGCGAGGCCGGCAGGGCGACGGAGACCTTGCCGGACTTGTCCAGCGTGCCCGTGCCCCGGGAGGTCTTGCCTTCCAGGACGGTGACCTTGCCGGTCGGGACGGCCTTGCCGGTCACCGCGACGTTGATCTTCCGCGCGGTGCCGTAGGCGACCTTCGCCGGGGAGGCGGTCGCGGCCGTCTTCGACGCGGCCTTGGTGACCGTGAGCTTGACCGTGGCGGCGGAGGCGTTCAGCTTGGTGTCGCCGCCGTAGGACACGGTCAGGGTGTGCGTGCCGACGGAGAGCGAGGCCGGCAGGGCGACGGAGACCTTGCCGGACTTGTCCAGCGTGCCCGTGCCCAGGGTGGTCGCGCCCTCGGTGACGGTGGCCTTGCCGGTCGGGACGGAAGCGCCGGTCACGGTGACGCCGACCGTGCGCGCGGTGCCGTAGGCGACCGACGCCGGGGAGGCGGTGGCGGTCGTCTTCGACGCGGTCTTCACGACCGCCGCGTCGGTGACGGTGCCCGTGACGGTCTTGGCGGGGCCGCCGCCGACCAGGTTCGCGGCGTAGACCTCGGCGGTGTACTTGCCGGCGGGCAGGTCGATGGTCAGCGAGGTGGCCGGGGCCTTGATGTCCTTGCTGTACGCGAGGGCGCCGGCGGCGTTCGTGACCAGGACCCGGTAGTCGGTCACCGGGAGGGCGGTCGCGAACGGCGCGGTCCAGGAGAGCTTCAGCTGACGGGCGGCCGGGGCCGTCGCGGTCAGGGAGCCCACGGCTTCGGGCTTGGTCAGGGTGTAGCTGCCCTCAAGACCGCCGTACTTCGCGTGGTTCTGCGGGTCGATGGAGCCGTTGTAGGGCTCGTTGAGGAAGCCGTACCGGGCGATGGTGTTCTGCGCGGCGGCGGAGGCCATGGCCGGCTTGTGCGCGCCCTCGGTGACGAAGAGGTCGTACAGACCCTTGTCGAAGAAGGCGCTGGAGGTCTCGACCGCCCGGCTCGGGACGACGTTGTAGACGTCGCGGCCGAAGGTGGAGTCGTTGTAGTACGCCTCGACCGGGGCGAGCTTGTCGCCGATCGTGGTGACCGGGGAGACCGGGGCGCTGGAGTTCTTCAGCGTGAGGGCGCCGACGAAGGCACCGCCCTCGGCCGCCTTGGAGCTGCGGTCGGGAGCGACGTTGTTGATCTGCGCGACCCAGCTGGCGACGGAGAACGGGATGAGGTCGCCGTCCTGCTGGATGACGCCGTCGGCCTTGTTCTCCTCGACCACGTGGTCGGCGGGGATCTGAACGGACGCGTCGGCGACACCGAGGGCGTTCAGGAAGAACTTGCGCGTACCGGAGCTGGCCTGCGGGATGAACGGGTGGACCGGCTTGCCGCCGATCGTGGTGACGGCTCCGGAGTAGATCTCCTTGAGCTGTTCCGGGGTGAGGTTCTTGAGGTGGTCGCCCTTGGCGACGTAACCCACGGCGTCACGGCCGAACGGGATGTAGACGAGGGTCTCGCCCGAGACGCTCGGACCGCCGGAGGAGCGGGCGAAGTCGACCTGGCCGGCCATGAGGGCGCCGTCCTTGCCCTTGACGGGGTCCGGGTCGCCGGAGAGGGCTGCGCTGAGGGCCTTCGTACCCGCGCCCGAGCCGTTGGGCCGGCTGAACTCCGGTCCGTTCGCGCGGGACTTGATCAGGGCCGAGCCCGTCGCGTCGTAGGACGCCACGTTCGGGAGGACGGTGTCGGCGAGGCCGCCCAGCACGTCCTGCGTGGTGTCGGAACCGACACCGACGTAGGTGCCGAAGGTGCCGGTCGCCGGGTCGGCGGCGGCGGGGCCCGCGACGGCGATGGTGCCGGCCGCTATCGCGGCCGTGATGATCGCTGCGAGCGCGGCGGTGGGACGCTTGGTGCCCATGTGTCTGTCTCCAAATCGGGGACCGATGTGACGTGTACGGGACTGCGGTGGCATGTCAGGTGATGCGTCAGGCGGTTCATCAGGGGACGTGTCAGGTGATGCGTCAGGTGGT
Organism: Streptomyces sp. NPDC051569; assembly: GCF_044454085.1. Lineage (NCBI taxonomy): Bacteria > Bacillati > Actinomycetota > Actinomycetes > Kitasatosporales > Streptomycetaceae > Streptomyces > Streptomyces sp. NPDC051569. The sequence continues at coordinate 442,406 of NZ_JBITDJ010000002.1, read as the reverse complement.
TCGGGCCTGCCCGGGCCGGCCGGGGGGCCGGTCTGGCAGGGTTGTGCTCACCGTCCGCCCCGACTTGCACTCGGGGCGGACGGCGGTCCTTGGTGGCGGAGCGGTCCGGCCGGCCCGCCGGTGTCCGGCGGGCCGGGCGGCTCCGCTCAGCGCCGGGGCAGCCGCAGCGCGCGCAGCCGGGCCGGGATCGTCAGCCTCGGTATGAGCGTGATGACGCGTCCGCCGGGCAGGGTGACCCGCAGGGGAAGCCTCTCGCCTCCCGCGAAGGGCGCGGCCACGGCGGCGAGCAGGCCCAGCGCGGCTCCGAGCGGCACCGCGTAGCGCAGGGCTGCGGCCGGGTCTCCCGGCGTGATGCCGCCCGCGGCGACCTGGACGGCCGTGTCGGCCGGGCCCTTGCCGGGCGCCGCGGAACCGCCCGGCGTGCCGCCGGGGGTGGCGCCGGGGTCTCCCGGTGCGCCCGTCGCGCCGTCCGTGTCTCCGGTGCCGGGCGCCCCTCCGGGTCCGCCGAGTGCGCCGTCGGCGCCCCCGGTGCCGGTCCCCTGGCCGCCGTCGGATCCGCCGGAGGTACCGCCCGTACCGCCGTCACCGTCCTCGCCCTTGGCGGGCTTCCAGTCGACCAGCTCCGTGGCGGCCTTCCGGGCCTCGGCGCGGAACTCGGCCGGTAGCGGCGCGTATCCGAACGGCAGCGCGCCCGGAGAGGTACCGGTGGTCTGGCCCGCGCCCACCGCGTACCGCAGGAGCGCGGCGTACTGGCGCCGTGCGTCGCTCTTGAGCTTGGCCGGACGGGCCGCGCCGTACACCACCATGGTCAGCGGGTAGGCGCCCTTCACCTTGGCGGTGGGGTCGACCTGGCGGACGCCGTCCTTGACCGGCGCCTTGGTGGCCGCGTTCAGCAGCGCGGCGCTGGTCGGGGCGGTGAACTCACCGGCGGCGTTGAGCAGTCGCGCGGTCTGGAGGCCGTAGCGCGCGGCGGACGCGGCGTCCGTGACGGTCAGCATGAAGCGCTGGCCGGCGATCTGCGGGCCCGGGCTCTTCCAGACCGGAGGAGTGGCCAGCGCGTCCCAGGTGGACTTCCACAGCTGGTCGGCGCGGCGCGTGCGCAGCGCGCCCGCGCGGAGGTTGTCGACGTACGGGTGGAAGTCCGTCATCGTCTGCTCGACATCGGCGTCGGTGCCCGGCGGGATGGCGCTCCACTTGTCGCTCTTCGGGAAGTCGTCGCGGTCCGGGGTGAAGGGGACCCCGTTCGGGTTGAGATCCGCGTTGGTGCTGAAGTACGGGTTGACCCGCATGCCCCACTCGTCGGGCACACCCGCCAGGAACTGGCGGGTCTTCGGGTCCGTCAGCACCCAGTTCCAGATCTGCGCGGCGGCGTCGGTGTGGCCCAGCGCGGTGATCAGATCCGTGTCGGTGCTCGGGTTCGAGGCGACCGTCAGGTCGGCGAACTCCGGGTTGTGCTTGACGAACTCGGGGTCGGTGACCAGCCCGGTCGGGTTGGTCAGCGCCCAGCTGTACCCCTCGGCCGCGACAAGTTTGGAGACGCCGTTCACATACTCGGTGCGGACCGCGCTCCAGGGAGAGTTGCGGTAGGACTCGGTGAGCAGTTTCGCGACCATGCGCGGGGTGAGGTCCAGCGACTGGACCCGGGTGCCGGCGCGCGTCTTGACGTCGGCGGGCGCGCCCGAGCGCGGCTGGCGCTCGATGCTGAAGCCGATCACCGCGCCGGAGAGCACGGTCGGCGCGTAGGTGAGCGTGTCGCCGGGCTTGGTGGCGCCGGTGACCGGACGGGACGTGAAGACGAGGCTGTCGCCGGTGTCCGCGAGCCGGTTACGCGCCTCGGGGTCGCCGACCGTGGTGTAGCCGTACACCGTTCCGGTGGAGCAGAGGGCGGACTGCCAGCTGCTCATGGCGTCGGACACCAGCTCGCTGCCGGTGGTGTCGCGCTCCTCCGCGCCCATCGCGCAGCCGGCCCCGACCGGGTTGAAGTCGAGCTTGACGGCGATGCGGTTGCGCCAGTTGGTGGAGGAGACCGGGGATCCCGCGTTGACCTGGGTGGTGTCCTGGTACGGCTCACCGTCGAGGTTGAGGTGTCCCTGCGGGACGATGACCAACCAGCAGGAGCGGCCGGTGACGGTGCCGTCGGGGTGCTTGAGCGGGGCTCCGCAGCCCAGGTGCGGAGCCTCGTTCTTGGTCTGCGCCTCGAAGAATTCCTGGCCGGTGCCGTCGGAACCGGTACGGCCGAAGGGGACCTCGTTGGTGGTGTTGTAGCTGAACAGCGGGTTGTTCTGGGTGTCGCTGGTGATCAGCGTGCCGTCGACCGCCTTGAAGGGGACCTCGCCCCGGCCGTACGGCCGTCCGGCTCCGTACTCCTTGTCCTGGCGGTAGCTGGTGGGGTCGGCGCTGTAGAAGATCTGCCGGGTGTCGTCGTACCCGTTGCCGGGCCACGTGCCCCGGCCGGTGATCGGCGAGGCGCCGAACTGGCACTGGGTGCGCGGCGGCCCCGGGTTCTCCGGGACGGAGCGGTCGTCGTCGCCCCAGCACTGCATGATCTGGACGAAGTCGGTGTCGAACAGCCCGCCGGCGACCGTGGTGGGGGTGCCACCGGTCCAGGTCACCTTGATCGCCTGGCTGGCCAGGTCGCGGGTCTGGCTGACGGTGAACTTCATGTTCTTGAACTCGCCCCGGCCGGAGACCGTGACGGCGGAGGACTGGGCCGCCACCGGCTCGGAGGGCGGCAGGACGACCGTGGCGGTCTGGGCGAGGACGGCGCCGGCGAGGGCGCCGAGTGCCGTGCCGGTCAGCACCCGCCGGGCCAGCCGGCGCAGCAGGGGCGGGCGGTTCGCGGTGCCCGGGGCGTCCGGGACACGTGAGGCACGTGAGGTACGCGGGGAACTCAACGGGATCCCTCCTTGCGGCGGCCGAGGACGCGGGCCGCGGTGGCGGGTGCGAGGACCAGGGCGAGCACGGTGAGGCCCGCGAGCAGCATCAGGGTCTGGGTTCCGCTCCAGCCGTCCTGGCCGGGGACCGCGACCGGCTGGGCGAGGACGATCTGGCCGTCGCCACCCCCGGTGCCACCGCCGGCGGCGGCGTCGCCGCCCACCGCCCCGGCGCCACCGTCGGCGGACTCGACGGGCAGGCCGGTGTCCGGGTCGACGGCGCCGGACCCGGAGCCGCCGGTGGTGCCCGTACCGCCGGTGGTGCCGGTGGCACCGCCGGTCGCGCCGGACGTACCCGTGCCGCCGCTGCCGGACGTACCGCCGCCCGTGGCGCTGCCGCCGGCGCCGCCGGACGTACCGCCACCAGCGGTGGTGCCGCCACCGTTACCGCCCGTGGTGCCGCCGCCGCTGCCGCCGCCCGTGCCGCCCTTGCCGCCGCCCGGCTTCGCACCGCCGCTGCCGGTGGTGCAGGGCGCGGCGCCCTGCTTGTCGCACGGCTCCGGGTACGGCGCGGTCTTGGCGAGGGTGTTGGTGCCGTCCGTGCTGAAGGTCGGGTTGTGGCAGCCCTTGATGTTGACGTTCTGGGTCTCCACCCCGGGAATGCGGCGGATCTGGTCGAATCCGGCCTGTACCAGGTTGATCGGCAGCGGCGAGTAGCCGAGCTGCGGGGCGTACTGCTGTCCCTGGCACATGAAGTAGTAGGAGAAGGCGCCGAGGGTCTTGCCCTTGGCCTTGGTGAACTGTCCCTGGACGCGCAGCGGCAGGATCACGTACGAGTAGCTGGACAGCGGGTAGTTGCGCTTGTCGCTGTCGGCGTAGACACCGCTGAGGTTCTGGTTCAGGTACTCCGGCGAGTTCTTGTCGGTGTTGATCCTGGCCTTGATCAGCGACACGGCGACGTTGGCCGGGGTCGGCTCGGTGTAGTAGCCGGCGTGGTTGAGCACCTTGGCGACCGGGAAGCCGGCGTTCTTGGCGTACGAGTAGTTGACGTAGCCGATCGCGCCGTCGGCGTAGTCCTGGGCCACGTAACCGGCCACACCGAGGTCACCGGACTGGGCGATCATGCCGGGCGAGGTCGGGTAGTACGAGGTCGAGCCGCAGGCGCCGGCCCGGCCGACCTTGCCGCAGTAGGTGTTCCAGAGCGAGGTGTGCTGCTTGGACATCCACAGGGTGAACTGCGCGCTGGAGCCCGAGCCGTCCGAGCGCACCACCGGCACGATCTTCTTGGCCGGCAGCTTCAGTCCCGGGTTGTCGGCGGCGATCGCCGGATCGGACCACGTGGTGATCGCACCCGTGAAGATCTTGGTGACGTTCGCGCCGGAGAGCCGCAGGTTGGTCACCCGCTGGCCGCTGACCTTCAGGTTGTACATGAACACCGTGCCGCCGGCCACGACCGGCATGTAGGCGTATGAACCGGCTGCCGGCCTCTCGGGCGCGGACCCGTCGGTGGGGTGGGTCTGGAAGGGGATGTCCGAGACCGCGAAGTCCACCGTTCCGTTCAGGAACTGACGGCGCCCGTCGGAGGAGCCGTTCTGGGCGTACTGGATCTCCATGCCGTACTGCTTGACGTTCTTGCGCCACTGGTCAACGGCGTTGAACGCCCACGTCGAGCCGGCTCCGGAGAGCGGCACGTAGCCGTCCGCGGCGGCGGCACGCTGGACGCCGGGACCGAACACCCCGGATACGAGGACGGCGACAAGGGCCGCGAACAGCGCGACCGGGAAGGGTATGCGGCGGGCCATCAGGGGTTCTCTCCAGGCAGCGGTGTACCGGCGGGGGCGAACAGCGAAGGGACCGGGGCGTCCATCTCGTCGAAGCGAGCGACGTCCTGGCGGGAGGCGCGGGCGGCGCGGCGCGTCTGGCGCTTGGTGAGCTGGCCGGGGCCGCGACCACCGATCACCCGGGCGATGGTGAACAGCACGAGGACCAGTGCCATGAGGACCGCGGCGGCGGCGAAGCCACGGGCGATCATCGCGGGCTCGGGGGACTTGACGAAGGTGAAGACGGCCAGCGGCAGCGAGATCATCGGCCCGTCGGTCGGGTCGGCGTTCAGACTCGCGGTGTAACCGGCGGTCAGCAGCACCGGCGAGGTCTCGCCGATACCCCGGGCGGTGCCGAGGATGACCGCGGTGGCCAGGCCCGAGCGCGCGGTGGGCAGGATCACGTGCCACACGGTCCGCCAGCGGGGCGCGCCGAGCGCTTCCGCGGCCTCGGTGAGGTTGCCGGGGACCAGCCGCAGCACGACGTCCGAGGCCCGGATGATGATCGGGAGCATCATCACGCTGATCGCGAGACCCGCCGCGAGGCCGGACTTCGGGAAGTGCAGGATGAGGATCCAGGTCGCGTAGACGAAGAGACCGGCCACGATCGACGGCAGCGCCGTCATCGCCTCGACCACGGTCCGTACGAAGCGGACGAAGCGCCCGCGCATCTGGTTGAGGTAGACCGCGCAGGCGACGCCGAGCGGGATGGTGATCGCCAGCGCGATGGCGATCATGATCACGCTGCCGATCAGGGCGTGCGCGATACCGCCGACGCTGATCGGATCGAGCGGCCCCGCCCGCGTCATGTCCTCGGTGAAGAAGTTGAGGTGCGGCAGGGCGTCCTTCCCCCGCCAGAACGTGTAGACGACGACCATGACGAGGCCGGTGAAGAGCAGCAGGGCCGCGGACCACAGGACCACGGTCATCAGCCGGTCCCGTACGGCGGGACCGTCGTCCTCCAGCCAGGCCAGCAGCGCGTACGCGCCGAGGAAGACCAGGTAGGCGACGACGTAGAAACCGAGGGCTCCGGAGAGCGGGGCCAGCCGCCCGAACAGCAGGACGGCGGTACACAGACCGGTGACGGCGGCGCCCGCGAGGTTCAGCACCTCGCCACGGCTGACGCCGCCGAGGCCGCGCCGCTGCTCCGGAGCGTCGTTCCCGTCCGCCGGGCGAGGGGGCAGAACGGTGGTCGCGGTGGTCGCGGTGGTCGCGGTGGTCGTGGCGGCCGCGGTGGTCGCGGTGGCGCCGGGTTTGTCCAGCAGGACAGTCATCTCGTCATCCCTCGCTCTGTGCGCCGGACCGCGAGCGGGCCACGATGGTTGAGGCGGTGAAGTTGACCAGCAGGGTGAGCAGGAACAGCGCCAGGCCGGCCGCCATCAGCGCCGACATGCCGAATTCGGACGAGTCGCCGTAGTGCAGGGCGATCAGCGAGGAGACCGAGTTGGCCCCGGTCTGCAGGATGTGCGGCTGGATCGTGAAGACCGGCGAGATGATCAGGTAGACGGCGATGGTCTCGCCCAGTGCCCGGCCGAGCCCCAGCATGGTGCCGCCGATCATGCCGCCCAGGCCGTAGGGCAGTACCACCGAGCGGATCATGCCCCAGCGGGTCGAGCCGAGGGCGAAGGCGCCCTCGCGTTCACCGGCCGGAGCCTGCGTGAAGACCTCGCGCATCACCGAGCACATGATCGGCGCCACCATCATGGCGACGACGATTCCGGCGACGAAGGTGGAGGCGGTGTAGACACTGGCCGAGGAGAGCGGGTCCCCCGGTTCGGCGCCGTCGACCTTGAGAAAGGGCACCCAGGAGAACCAGCTGGACAGCCAGCGCGACAGCCCGATCACATGGCCCTGGAAGAAGAAGAGCCCCCACAGGCCGTAGACCACGGACGGCACCGCCGCCATCAGGTCGACCATCGCGACCAGGGTGCGGCGCAGCCGGCGCGGGGCCACCTCGGAGATGAACAGCGCGGTACCGACCGCCAGCGGCACGGAGATGACGACCGCCACGGCGGCGATCAGCACGGTGCCGGTGAGGACGGCGGCGATGCCGAAGTTCTGTGCGTCGGGCTGCCACTGTTCGGTCGTCAGGAAGCTGAAGCCCTGGACCCGCAGCGCCTGACCGGCCCGCAGGAGCAGGAACAGCCCCACCGCGGCCATGATGGCCAGCACCGCGATTCCGGCGGCTGTCAGCTGCCCGCGGAAGATCCGGTCTCCGATGCCCTTGGCGACATGCGACCGACGGGGCGTATCGCCGCCGTCCACCTCAGGTATCCGGGACACCACTTGTGTGGATGCCACGTGTTGTTCTCTCCCCACCCTCTACGCGCGTGCCGAGGGGCGACGCACCAGGGAGAGTTAACGAGGCGTCAATGTCCGGATTGGCGTTCGAAAACGGGCAGAAGATGAACATCAGGGAAGCAAAGGAAGCGGGAGATGTGGAGAAAGATGGTAGATACAGCGAACACATCGGTCTTTGCTTGACCTTGAACGCCTCGTGGGCACTACCCGAAGCGCCGCGCCCGCGTCCGGCCCGGGGCCGTACGCGGCCCGGCACCGGTCCGGCTCGGACGCCGACCCAGACCGGGCTCGGATACCGGATCCAGGCCGGATCCAGGCCGGATCCAGGCCGACCCGGGGCCAACTCCGCAGTCAGTGAACCGCGTTGTGCGAGCCCGGGTCCGCCGGGGGCGCGAATCCCCCGGCCTCCGGCGGACCCCACGGGTCAGCGACTGGCGGGAACGGCTTCCCTGGCCGACTTCTCCGGCGTGGCCGGGACCGCCTCGTACGGGGTCGCCGGCACCTGGTGGACAGCGGTCCTGGCCTTGGCGGCCACCGGGTTGAGGTCCTTGTGGACGGCCTTGGCGACCGCCTGGATGGTGTTGACGCCGTCGTTCATCGTCTTGTTGTCGTCAGTGAGCACACTGATCAGGTAGTCGTGCCCCTTGCCGGTGAACGCGCCGACGCTGTGCACGCGCCACCCGTGGGTCGACCGCGAGAGCCAGCCGTTCTTGAGCTCGACGGTGGCGGTCTTCGGGGCGCCGGCCGGGACGCCCCAGCGCTGGGACGCGACGACCTTGCGCATCCGCTCCTGGATGAACGCGCGCGCGTTGTCGCTCAGCACGGTGTTCTTGGCGGTCACCAGGGTGAGCAGCCGCTGCTCGTCGTCGGCGGTGATCTGGGTGAGCCCCCAGTAGCCGCCGGTCCCGGGGACGGTCCTGGTCATGCCCGCCGCCTTGAGGAAGCCCTTGATCTTCGTCAGGCCGAGCTGCTTCCACAGGGCGCTGGTCGCGTTGTTGTCCGACTTGGTGATCATGGCCGTGGCGAGGCTGATCTCGCGCTGCGTCAGGTAGCGGTTCGTCTTCTTCGCGTCCCAGAGCAGGGTCGCGAGCACGGTCACCTTGACCACGCTCGCCGAATCGAACTTCTGCGTGGCGCGCAGAGCGCAACGTGTGTTGGTCGTGCGGTCGTAGACCGCCAGGGCCGTGGTGGACTTCCTGCCCTTGAGTGCCGCGGTGATGTCCTTGGACAACGTGGCGGCGAGCCCCGCCTTGCCCGAGGTACAGACCACGGCCGGCGCCGCCGCCACCGCGGGCGCCGCCCCGGCGGCCACCGGGGCGAGCACGCCCGCGGCCACCGCCACGGACAGCGCGCCACGGGCACGCCGGGATATTCGCTGGTGAGTCATGAAGGTTTCCCGCCCCCCTGAAGCGTCGACGAGCGCGCTCAGGGGCGCGCTCGCTGACATGACACCCGAACACGGGCGAATGGTTGTACGCATTCCGCACCGAGTTGCGCGGGGTCGGTCGGCGGCAGGTGAGAGTCAGGGAAACAGGACCATGTCAGAGGGGGGTCTGTCATAGGTGGGTCTGTCAGAAGCCGTATCTCAACCGGACATGATCGCTTGATTTCCGCTGGTCAGGCATGGTCTGGCTCGGAAGAGAGAGATCACGGTCCAGCTGGGCTTGGAGACAACCTCGGCGAAGGTCGAGGGGGTGCGCTCGAAGGCCCGGCGTCTGGCGGAGCGCGGGTGGATCCGGCAGGAGGCGTCGGGGGCATTCAGCGTCGGCCGACGGCCCGTGGCCGTGCCAGGCGTCGGCTCATCCGCGTGACCATCGACCACCGGATCATCGCCTCGCTGCTGGCCGGCAACGTCTCGTAGTCCCGGGCCGGCCGGCGCGAATGCGTCAGCCACGCGAACGTGCGCTCGACGATCCAGCGCCTGGGCAGCACCACGAACCCTGTCATGTCGTCGGTGCGTTTGACGATCTGCAAGGTCAGCGCGAGTTTCTGACGGCACCAATCGACGAGGGAGCCGGTGTAGCCGCCGTCTGCCCAGAGCAGGGTGATGTCGCGGTGCAGCCGGGCGCAGCCGCCCCAGCAGGCCCACGGCGGCGTCCCGGTCGCCGATGTTCGCGGCGGTGACCGCGACGACCAGGAGCAGACCGAGCGTGTCGGTCACGATGTGCCGCTTACGCCCGGGCACCTTCTTCCCGCCGTCGTAGCCACGTGAGGCGGCAGGCACCGTCACGCCGGCCCGCACCGACTGCGCGTCGATGATTCCCGCCGTGGGCTCGGCCTCACGGCCCTCGCGCTCACACTCCGCGTCCGTCATGTCCGGCGGGTACCGGCGCACCCGGTCGGGATGATCGGCCGCATTGCCGTACACGTGCGCGAGGCAATCACACGATGGTGTGGCCGAGCTGAACTGGACGGGCTCGGACGTGTACATCAACGACACCAGGGCCTCCCGGCATTGCTCGGTTAGATTCGCATCCCCGAGCTACCGAGAGGCCCTGTCTTTTCATGCGCGCACAACGGGAAGATCACCCCGGCGGGAAACCTGTTCGACCCGCACGTTCCATGATCGGTTGAGATACGGCTTCTGAGCCACGGTCCGCAACTCCCGGCTCTCGAAGTGCATCGCATCCCCCTGAACCGGGGCGTTGCGACGACCGCTGGAACGGACTTCTCGGCCGGGGTCCTTGGGCACCTTTCGTTCGGCCCGAGAGGCTTCCTTACGACACGGGGGCGACGCCGGCTGAGGTGGCAACGCAGCCCGGCCGTACCGGGTATCTGCTTCGCGATCGCGGCCGGCGCACGATCGTGCCATGGCTCTGCCCTGGGCTGTTGAGACGTGGGAGACGTCTACGACCCGATCGGGGCGAACAGCGCGTTGATGGTCCGGTTGGCGTTCATGTTGATCTCGTAGCTCGGATTGCTGCCCGCCAATTCCACGCCGTCGACCGCCCAGGCGTCGAACCGGTAGCCGGGGTTGGGGAAGGCGCTGACGGTGACCCGCGTGTTGGGATCGTACGGACCGAATTCGCTGATCCTGACCGTGCCGCCGGTGTTCGGGGTGACGGAAACGGTGAGGGAGTGGCGGTTCAGGGGCCTCGTGGGGGCACGGTAGGCGGCCAGGATGTCGGCGTTCTGCCGTGCGACGGCCGCGTTGTTGTTCATGGCGTCGCCGAGAGGCTGGTTGCCCCAGAACCTGTCGGGGTTGGAGTACTCGTTGACGACGTTGCACGCCTGGGGGCAGGCGCTGGAGTAGGCCATGAGCGTGCGGTGCTGTCCGTTGGGCGTGATCCAGCCGTAGTTGGACGAGCCCGCGGGCGGCGTTGAGCCTTGCCTCACGTACGTCAGGCGGTCGTGCTGCATGCCGAAGTTGTGGCCGATCTCGTGTGCGAGGTTCTCCCATGCCGTCACGGAGAAAATGCTGGTGACCGAGAACGCGGCACCGGAGGTTGCCGCTGACGGGCCAGGAGTGGGCAGGTCGGACGCCCCGGAACTGTCCTCCGCGGGGACGGAGGCGAACAACGCGACCAGGTCGGCGCCGTACAGCAGCCGTTGGGTCGCGGCCGTACTGCCGAGGACCGTGTTTGTCGGGCTGCTGATCATGCTCAGCAGCGTGTTCACGTTCTCGCGAGGGACCCCGGTGGCCGCGGTCTCGTAGGTGTTGATGACATGCACGCTGGCCGGCACATTGCTGCCCGCGAGCGCCCTGTTGAGCTGGTTCACGCCGTAGTTGATACGGGCCACGACCGCCGAGACACTGCCGAGTTCGGCGACAGTGGCCGGGGTGTAGGCCGCGACGATGTCGATGGCTGCCGGATTGTTCGGCGTGGCGGCCCTCGTACCGGGCTTGTATCGCTCGTACGGCTTTGTCGCGCGGACGTCGACCGTGTCGACACCGTGCCCGTTGGGCGGCAGTTTCAGGGAGTCGATCTCCTTCAGCACGTACCAGCCCGGCCGCTTCGCCAGCGGCTCATAGGCGTACTGGCGGAAGCCGGCCTCGATCGTGCCGGAGAGCGTGACCGGCCCCTTGCCGCAGGCTCCGATCACGGACACCGAGATGGTCTTCTGGACATTCTTCGGGTCGTGACCGCTCCAGTACACCGTGCCGTTCTTGTCCAGTCGCTGGAAGTCCTGCACCGCGGTGAAGGGCTTACCGTGCTCGAACAGCGGGAAGGTACGACGCTCGGGTCTGCCCTCCTTCTGCTTGCCACACAGCGAACGGAACGCCTTGGCGTCCGTGCGCTGTGCGGCACTCCGCAGTACCCAGGGCCCGTGATCACCGCCGCCTGGTCTGGCGGAGGCGGCAGGTGCGGTCAGGACCAGTGACAGACCGGCAGCGACAGCGGTCGCCGCGCGGGTGGTGGCGAGCAGGAATCGAGGACGCATGAGATGGAGGAGCCTTCCGTGAGGGTTTCGCCTTGTATCCCGCACCGAAGACCACGCCACGCCGGTACGACGTCCCCACACGACCGACCGGTCTCCGGTTCACCCGAACAGAGGGGGCGGGGCCCGCCGGACACCGCCTGGACCGTCAGGTCGGCCCGGACAGACTCGTGCGTGCCCGGCCATGAGCTTGGCGTTTTGAGCTTGCTCCGGTTTGGCGGACTTCGACCTGGTCGAGACCCGGGTGCGTGACTGGGTCCGGCAAGCAGAAGTCGACGCCGGCGAGCGGGATGGCCTGACCGGCAACGAACGTGACGAGCTGGCCGCGTTGCGGCGGGAGAACCGCCGTCTGCGCGAGGACGTGGAGGTCCTCAAGCGAGCCACGGCTTTCATCGAGGCGGAGAAGCAGGCAGGCCACAGCTCACACGAGCATGTGAGCTGCTGAAGGTCTCCCGTGCCGCCTACTACGCCCGCCGCTCAGGCCCCAGCGCGCCAGCGCACCACCATCCCGGCCCCCAAGGCGGCCATCCGCCCAGACCTGGTCCTACGCGACTTCCAGCCGAACCCTGCCGGCGCTGACACGCGCTGGTGCGGCGACATCACCTACATCCCCACCGACGAGGGCTGGCTCTACCTGGCCACCGTCATCGACATCGCCACCCGCCGCGTCGTCGGCTGGGCCACCGCCGACCACCTGCGCACGAGCCTGGTCTCCGACGCCCTCACCACCGCCTGCCGCACCCGTCGACCGACAGAGCGCGTACCGACCGCGGCCGTCAATACACCAGTCACGAACTCGCCTCACTCGCGGCGCAGTTGAACGTCCGCCTGCCCGTGGGGCGCACCGGACAGTGCTGGGACAACGCCCTGGCGGAGTCGTTCTTCTCGACGTTGAAGAACGAACTGCTCGGCAGGCAGTCCTGGCCCACCAGAGCAGCCGCCCACACTGCGATCTTCGAACCGCCGGAAGATCACCCGGCCAGGAGCCCTGTTCGACCCGCACGTTCCACGGTCGGTTGAGATACGGCTACTCGGAGGTGGGTCTGTCAGAGATGGGTCGGGGCGAACATCCGGAGCAGGGCCGGGAGGACGACGACCGAGGGGCCCGGGGCCGCCAGGGCCCCTGCCAGGTCCTCGCGCAGCGACTCCGGGGTCGTACGGATCGCGGGGACGCCGAAGGACTCCGCCAGGGCGACGAAGTCCGGCCGGGAGAGATCCGTGCCGGCGGACTCGCCGAAGGCGTCCGTCATGTATTCGCGCAGGATGCCGTAGCCCCCGTCGTCCACGATCAGCCAGGTGACCGGGAGGTCGTACTGGCGGGCCGTGGCCAACTCCGCGATCGAGTACATCGCGCCACCGTCGCCCGAGACCGCGAGCACCGGTGTCGTAGGGTCGGCGGCCGCGGCACCCAGGGCGGCGGGGAAGCCGTAGCCGAGGCCGCCCGCGCCCTGACCCGAGTGCATCGGCCCCGGCCAGGCCGACCAGGCCCAGTAGGCGAGGATCGTCATGTCCCAGAAGCTGGGCGAGGAGGCGGGCAGCGCGTCGCGTACGGCGCTCAGGACCTGCCGCTCCAGCGTGAGGCCCTGGGCGTCGATCCTGGCCCGTACCTTCGCCAGCACCGCACGGACGGACCCGGCGGCGGCCGGGTCGTGGCGCTCGCTCACCGCCTCCAGCAGCGCCGACAGCGCGATCCTGGCGTCGGCGTGGATGCCCAGCGCGGGGTGGTTGGACTCCAGCTTCCCGAGGTCGGCCTCGATCTGGATCACCCGGCCGCGGGGGCGGAACGTGCGGTAGTTCGAGGAGAGTTCGCCGAGCCCGGAGCCGACGACCAGCAGCACGTCCGCGTCCTCCAGGAAGTCGGTGGTGTGCCGGTCCTCCAGCCAGGACTGGAGGGACAGCGGGTGCTCCCACGGGAAGGCGCCCTTGCCGCCGAAGGTGGTGACGACCGGCGCGTCCAGCTTCTCGGCGAGCGCGCGGAGCTTGCCGGACGCGTCGGCCCGTACGACTCCGCCGCCGGCGATGATCACCGGCCGGGCCGCGCCCGACAGCGCGTGTGCCGCGACGGCGGTCAGCTCGGGGCGGGGCAGCAGCTCGCGCGGGGTCGCGTCCATCGCCGTCACGACCGGCAGCGACGTCGGGGCGAGCAGCACGTCCTGCGGGATCTCCACCCAGACCGGGCCGTGCGGCGCGGTGAGCGCGGACTCCCAGGCGGCGGCGATGGCCGACGGGATCTGGGAGACGGTACGGACGGGGTGCACGGACTTCACGATGTCGCGGAAGGACGCCTGCTGGTCGCGCAGTTCATGCAGGTAGCCGTGGCGTCCGCCGCCGAGGCCGGCGGTCGGCACCTGGCTGGAGACGGCCAGCACCGGCGCCGAGGCGGCGGACGCCTCCTGGAGCGCGGCGAGCGCGGTGAGCGCGCCGGGCCCGGTGGAGAGCAGCAGCGGGGCGACCTCGCCGGTGACCCTGCCGTACGCGTCGGCGGCGAAGCCCGCGTTGTTCTCCACCCGCAGCCCGACATAGGTCAGACCGGACCGGCGCAGGGCGTCGAACATGCCCAGCGCGTGCTGGCCGGGCAGCCCGAAGACGGTGGTGGCGCCGAGGCCGTGCAGCGTTTCGATGACGAGGTCACCGCCGTGGCGCCCGTCCGGCGGGTCCAGGGCGGCGGCGGTCTGCGCGGCGGTCAGCCGCGGCATGTCGTCGTGGTGGTGGTCGTGGCTCACTTGGCCCGCGCCTGGGAAGCCCGCGGAGTCGGGGAGGCCGGGGCCGCGTTCACCCCGGCCGCCTTCGCCTCGGCGATCTGGCGGGACATGATCGTCGTCAGCTCGTACGCCGTGTGGGAGGCGGCGACGGAGGTGATCTCGGCGTGGTCGTACGCGGGCGCGACCTCGACGACATCCGCCGAGACGAGGTGGCAGGAGGCCAGTCCCCGCAGGATTTCGAGGAGTTCCCGGGAGGTGAGCCCGCCGGCTTCGGGGGTGCCGGTGCCGGGCGCGTGCGCCGGGTCGAGCACGTCGATGTCGATGGAGATGTACAGCGGGCGGTCCCCGATGCGCTGCCGCAGCTGGTCGGTGACCTCGTCCACGCCCCGCCGCATGACATCCGCCGAGGTGACGATCCCGAAGCCCATCCTGGCGTCGTCGTCCAGGTCCTTCTTGCCGTAGAGCGGGCCGCGCGTGCCGACGTGGGAGAGCGCCTCGGTGTCGAGGATGCCCTCCTCGACGGCCCGGCGGAACGGCGTGCCGTGGGTGTACGCGGCGCCGAAGTAGGTGTCCCAGGTGTCCAGGTGGGCATCGAAGTGGAGCAGCGCGACAGGACCGTGCTTCCTGGCCACGGAGCGCAGCAGCGGCAGGGCGATGGTGTGGTCGCCGCCGAGGGTCATCAGGCGGGCGCCGGTGCCGAGCAGATCGTCGGCCGCCGCCTGGATGGTGTCGACGGCCTCGTCGATGTTGAACGGGTTGGCCGCGATGTCCCCGGCGTCCGCGACCTGCGCGAGCGCGAAGGGCGAGGCGTCCTGGGCCGGGTTGTAGGGGCGCAGCAGGCGCGACGCCTCGCGGATCGCGTTCCCGCCGAAGCGGGCGCCGGGCCGGTAGGAGACACCGCTGTCGAAGGGGACGCCGACGACGGCGACATCGGCGGCGCCGACCTCGTCGAGCCGGGGTAGCCGGGCGAAGGTGGCCGGGCCCGCGTACCGGGGGATACGGGACGAGTCGACGGGCCCGCGCGGGCCGGTGTCCGGGTTTACGTATCCGTTGCTGCTCATGCGTCGGGCCTCTCCGGGCTGTGATCCTGCGACTCTGGGTGGGTACGGCTGTTCTGCGTTGCTCTGGGTTGCTCTGGGTTGCTCCGGGTTGCTCCGGGTTGTTCCGGGTCGCTCTGTCGTTCGCTCCGCCAAGGATGGACCGGACCACCGACAAGGGTCCGACCGGGGCGTCAGGAGACGGGCACGGCGGTCTCCGCGGGCAGCCCGTCGTCGGCAGTTTCCCCGGCCACGCGTTGGCGCCGGGCGGCGAGCACCGCCTCGTCCGTGGGCTTCGTCACCAGGCTGACGATGACGTAGGCGGCCGGCGAGGAGAGCGGCCCGTAGGAGACGGGCTCGTTGGCGAGGATGCCCGTAGGAGACGGGCTCGTTGGCGAGGATGCCGTACGCGCCCATCAGGCAGATGACCGCCAGGCCGCCCACGATCACCGAGGCCGGCGCCCCGTGCACCGTGCCGCTCTTCCACGGCAGACCGCCGAGGAGCGGGCGCGGCGCATGCCCCACCACCCCATGGCGAGCATCCCGGCCGGATGGACGACGATCACCGTGTGGTCCACCGCCATGGGCTTCCTCCGTCCCGCCTGGTGCCGTGCTGATCTCGTGCGTCACGACGGTAGGTGGCCGGAAAGCAGCGCTGAAGTGTACGTTTCATCCGCTCCTGACGCTGCCGATGGATGGAACATCCATGCCGAACCCCGCCGCTTCCCCGCCTACCCCACCGATCCCGCTGACCGCACTGCTCGCGGACGCGGATCTCGGTCTGCGCCGGATCGCCGGGCCGCCGGACGACGAAGGGCGCGACGCGGCACGCGTCATCCACTGGGTGCACACCTCGGAGATGGCCGACCCGTATCCGTACCTGCTCGGCGGTGAGCTGCTGCTGACCGCCGGTGTCCAGCTCGCCGACGCGCACGCGGACACCTACGTGGCGCGGGTGATGGAGGCGGGCGCCGCGGCGCTCGGCTTCGGGGTGCGGCCGGTGTACGACACGGTGCCGACCGCCCTCGTCGAGGCGTGCGACCGGCACGGGCTGCCCCTGCTGGAGGTGCCGCCACGGACACCGTTCACGGCGGTGGCGCGCGCGGTGTGGCGGCTGATGGCCGAGGCACGCCACCGCGAACTGCGCCGGGTGACGCAGGCCCAGCAGGGGCTGGCAGCGGCGGCGGCCCGCCAGGACCCGGTGTCTGCCGTCCTGCACCAGCTGGCGGTACGGCTGGGTGGCCACGCGGTCCTGTTCGGGCCGGACGGCGCCGAACTGCACACCACCGGCCGCACCCCGTCCCCCGGCGCCCGGACGGCCCTGGCCCGTCTCGCCCGGGTGGTCCGTACGGGCCGCGGCTCCCCCGCACACCCCACCGGCCCCGCTGGAGGCCCCGGACCAGCCGGTCCCACCGGTCCCACCGGCCCCACCTCCGCCAGCGACTCCGCCGACGGCGCCCATCTCGCCGCCTACGCGCTCGGCGGCGGCCAGGGCCTGGTCCTCGGCGTGGCCGCCCGCGAACGGGAGGCCGGGGACCACACCCTCACCGGGGTCGCCGTCGTCCTGCTCTCCCTGCTGACCGCGCCCCACCAGGGCGCCGCCGAGGCGGGCCGTTCCGCCGCGCTCGTACGGCTGCTGCTGGCCGCCTCGCCGGACGAGGCGGCGAGGGCCGCGCCCCTGCTCGGCCCGGGCCCCTGGACCGTGGTCCACGCGCGGGGCGGCGACACCCCCTTCGCGGCGGGCGCGCTCGCGGCGGCGCTCGGCAGCGCGCTGGTGGAGACGGACGGCGACACCGGCACCGTCCGGATCGTCACCGACCGGGAGGTCACCCCCCAGCCCGGCTGGACCCTCGGTGTCAGCGCCCCGGCCGGGGCCACGGAGCTGGCCGTCGCCGACACCCGGGCGGGCCGGGCGCTGCGCCGCGCGGAGGCGGCCCGCGCCGGCCTCGTACGCCACCGGGAGACGGGACTGGACGGGCTGGTCACCCCCGAGGAGGCGACCGCCCACGCCCGTACCCTGCTCGCACCCCTGGCCGGCTCACCGGACCTGATCGAGACGCTGCGCGCCTGGCTGTCGCTGCACGGCGGCTGGGACCGTACGGCGGCGGCCCTGGCCGTCCACCGCAACACGGTCCGCCAGCGGATCGCCCGCTGCGCGGCCCTGCTGGACACGGACCTGGACGACGCCGACGTACGGATGGAGCTGTGGTTCGCGCTACGCCGACTGTGATGTGCGTGACAGCCGCCCCGGCCACCGCCGCCGGCGCACCGCCCGCCGCACCGCCTGTCGCGCCCACCGCGCCGCCTGTCGCACCGGCCGCCGCACCGCCCTCTGGACAGCTCCCCGAACCGCTCGGTAACTTAATCTGAGCAAGCGCTTAGAGGAGTGCTTGGAGGACGAGCCGAAGCCATCAACCGAGCAGCCCCGATGGCGAGCGACCGCCCCGCGAGAGCGGCGGCGGCTTGAGCCGCAAAGGAGTGCCTTCCGTGCGCCGTACCGTCTACAACGAGGACCACGAGGCGTTCCGGGAGACCATCCGCGCCTTCATCGAGGCCAAGGTCGTCCCGGTCTACGACGAGTGGTACGCGGCCGGCCAGGCGCCCCGCGACTTCTACCACCAGCTCGGCGAGCTGGGCATCTTCGGCATCGAGGTGCCGGAGGAGTACGGCGGCGCGGGCGAGGAGTCCTTCAAGTTCCAGGCGGTCATCTCCGAGGAGTGCGCCCGCGCGGGCGTCTCCTTCGGCGGTTCCGGCGTCCATGTGGCGCTCTGCCTGCCCTACCTGAAGGCTTATGCCACCGACGAGCAGAAGAAGCGCTGGCTGCCGGACTTCGTCAGCGGCCGGACCATGTACGCCATCGCCATGACGGAGCCCGGCACCGGCTCCGACCTGGCCGGCATGAAGACCACCGCCACGCTCTCCGGGGACGGCACGCACTACATCCTCAACGGCGCCAAGACCTTCATCACCGGCGGGGTCCACGCGGACCGCGTCATCGTCTGCGCCCGCACCGCCGCAGCGACCCCCGACGACCGCCGCTTCGGCATCTCGCTGCTGGTCGTGGACACGAAGTCCGAGGGATACGCGGTCGGCCGCAAGCTCGACAAGCTGGGCCTGAAGACCTCCGACACCGCCGAACTGTCCTTCACCGACGTCAAGGTCCCGGTCGGCGATCTGCTCGGCGAGGAGAACAAGGGCTTCTTCTACCTCGGCCAGAACCTGCCGCAGGAGCGCCTGGGCATCGCCGTCGGCGCGTACGCGCAGGCAGCGGCGGCGGTCCGGTTCGCGCAGGCGTACGTGCAGGACCGGACCGTCTTCGGCAAGACCGTCGCCTCCTTCCAGAACACGAAGTTCGAGCTGGCCGCCTGCAAGGCGGAGGTGGACGCGGCCGAGGCCGTCGTCGACCGCGCGCTGGAGGCGCACGACCTGGGCGAGCTGACCGCCGCCGAGGCCGCCTCCGCGAAGCTCTTCACCACCGAGGTCGCGCACCGCGTCATCGACAAGTGCCTCCAGCTGCACGGCGGCTACGGGTACATGAACGAGTACCCGATCGCCCGGCTGTACGCCGACAACCGCGTCAACCGCATCTACGGCGGCACCAGCGAGGTCATGAAGATGATCATCGCCAAGTCGATGGGGCTGTGACCGCCGGGGCAAACGCCCCGGCCGGCCCCGACGCCCTCGCCGATCTGCTCCGGTTGCTCGACCTGGAGCGGATCGAGCGGGACATCTTCCGGGGCCTGAGCCGCTCCGTGGTCATCCCCCGTGTCTTCGGCGGCCAGGTCGCGGCGCAGGCGCTGGTGGCCGCCGGCCGTACCGTCCCCGACGACCGCGCGCCCCACTCCCTGCACGCGTACTTCCTGCGGCCGGGTGACCCCGGCGCCCCGATCGTCTACTCCGTCGACCGCATCCGGGACGGGCGGTCCTTCACCACCCGCCGGGTCGTCGCCGTCCAGCACGGACGGCCGGTCTTCCACCTCTCCGCGTCCTTCCAGACGTACGAGGAGGGCCTGGAGCACCAGTCGGAGATGCCCACCGCGCCGGACCCGGAGACGCTGCCGACAGCCGCCGAGCTGTTGCCGCGCCACGCGGACCGGTTCGTCGATCCGGGTGTCGTGGACCGGCTGCTGGAGGCGCGGGCGGCGGTCGACCTGCGCTATGTGGACGCCCCGCCGTACGCCACCGCGGGAGAGCCGCGCGAACCCCGCTCCCAGGTGTGGTTCCGTACGGCCGGCAAGCTGGCGGACGACCCGCTGCTGCACGTCTGCCTGGCCACCTATGTCTCCGACATGACGCTGCTCGACTCGGTCCTGCTGGCGCACGGGCGGGGCGGCTGGGCGGTGGGCGACGTGGTGGGCGCGAGCCTGGACCACGCGATGTGGTTCCACCGTCCCTTCCGCGCGGACGAGTGGCTGCTGTACGACCAGCACTCCCCGTCGTCCTCCGGCGGGCGGGGCCTGGGGCAGGCACGGATCTACACCCGGGACGGCCGGCTCGCGATCTCGGTGATCCAGGAGGGCGCGGTCCGTGTCCCGCACGGCCAGGAGTGACCGGTGCGCCGGGGTCGCTTCGCCAGGCTCGCTTCGCCGGGACCGGTTCGCCAGGGACAGTGGGCCGGGAGCTCCGGGACCGGCCCCCCGGGTCAGAGCAGGCCGGCCTCGTTCAGCAGATACCGCGTCATCGGGTCGTAGAAGCGGGGGTCGGTGACGTGGTCGTCCAGCGGAACCGTCACCTGCAGGGTGCCTTCCGCCTCGCCGATGAACAGCGCCGGGTCGTTGCAGTCCGCGTAACCGACCGAGTCCAGCCCGCGCTGCCCCGCGCACCCCGCCCAGCCGTGGTCCGCGACCACCAGATCGGGCAGCGGTCTGCCCGCGCGCTCCAGGCCGTCCAGGATCGCCCGCATCGGCTCCGGCGAGTGCGTGTGCCACAGGGTCGCGTGCCGCTCCAGCATCGCGACATCCGCGAACTGGAAGACCATGCCCTCGTCCGCCATGAGCCCACCCGGGATCCGTACGATCTCGCAGCCGGCCGCGCGCAGGGCGTCCGCGGTCTGCCGGTGGACGTCCAGCAGCCCGCCCGGGTGGCCGGTCGCGAACAGGACGCGCTCCCCGCCGGCGGCGGCCTTGCGCAGCCGGGCGGCCATCCGCTCCAGGCCGTCGACGGTCAGCTCCGGGTCGATGGTGTCCTGCCCGGCCCGGTGCTGCGGATCGTCGCCGACCCCGCACCGCTCGGCCATCACCGCGAGCACGTCCTGCTCGTCGGTCCAGCGGTCGCCGAGCTCCAGACCGAGCCAGTAGTGGCGGTCGCCGTTGGCGAGGCTGCGGTAGTGGGCGAGATTGTTGTCGCGTGGCGTGGCGACGTCACCGGCGATGCGGGTACGGACGAGGTGGTCGACGAGAGCGGCACGGGTCGGTATCGGCATGAGCCCATTGTGCCGTCAGGGGTACGCGCGCCGCCGCTCGTCGGGGGAGCAATCCATGACGGGCCGGGCACCGAATACGTACGGAGTACGTTCCACACAGCGGAGTTCGGCACAGCTGAGTTCCCCCACCGAGTCCGCGCGGCTGAGTACCGCCGAATTTCACACAGCCACGTTCGGCACAGCCAAGTTCCGCACAGCCAGGTTCCGCACAGCCAGGTTCCACACAGCCAGGTTCCACACAGCCAGGGAGTGTCCTGTGGCAGCATCAACCGGTCTCGGCCGTCCGGTATCCCCCTTCACCCTGCCGGGCGGTCAGCTCGACGGCGGCACCTTCGTCCGGCGGGACTACCGCCTCGACGAACGGCGCGGGCATCCCCTGGTCCTCGCCTTCTATCCCGGGGACGACACCAGCGTCTGCACCAAGCAGCTCTGCTCGTACTCCAGCGGCCTGGAGACCTTCACCGACCTCGGGGCCGAGGTCTGGGGCATCAGCCCGCAGGGCGTCGACAGCCATGAGGCCTTCGCTCGCAAGTACGGCCTGCGGATCCCCCTGCTCGCCGACACCGACCGCTCGGTCGCGCGGGCCTTCGGCATCGCCGCTCCCGGCATCGGGCTGCGCCGCGCGGTCTTCCTGATCGGCCCGGACGGAAGTCTGCACTGGAAGCATGTCGCCCTGCTCGGCGCGACCTTCCAGCCCGTCGAGACCCTGGCCCTGCGGCTGGCGGAGCTCAGGACCGCCTGACGTCAGGCGCGCCCGGCGTCTTCGCGCTCCTCCCCCGGGGCATCCCCCAAGGCGGCGAAGGCGCCGTGCGCCAGCCTGCGCAGCAGGGACTCCGTCGCCGCGCGCCCCGGCAGACCGCTGCCGTACGAGCCGAGGTGCGGCGTCGAGTTCAGCAGGCCGAAGACGGCGTGCACGGCGCCGCGCGCCCCGGACTCCGGTACGTCCGGATACAGCTCCCGTACGACCCCGACCCACAGCTCCACGTACTGCCGCTGGAGCTGCCGCACCAGTTTGCGGTCGCTCTCCCTGAGACGGTCCAGCTCCCGGTCGTGGAGCGTGATCAGGGGACGGTCGTCCAGGGCGAAGTCGATGTGCCCGTCGATCAGCGAGGCCAGCACGGCGGCCGGATCGGCGGCCGCCCCGGTCTCCGCGGCTCCCCGCACGCGCCGCTTCCCGCCGTCCAGCAGCCGCCCGCTGATGCCGACGAGCAGCTCGGCGAGCATCGCGTCCTTGCCCGCGAAATGGCGGTACAGGCCGGGGCCGCTGATACCGACGGCGGCCCCTATCTCGTCGACGCCGACCCCGTGGAACCCGCGCTCGGCGAAGAGGCGTGCCGCCTGCTTGAGGATCTGCTCGCGGCGGGTCGGAGCCGCGGTCCTGGTGCTCATGGGAAATCATTCTAGACAGGGTCGTTAGCGGTCGTTAACCTGAAAGGCAGGACGTTAACGCTCACTAACCGGCGCGCACGGCGGGCCCGGCGGACCTTACCGACCAGCGAGGGAGCTACGAGCGATGCAGCAGGCACCGGTGCTGGCGAGCGCCGCGGACCCGGCGTCCGCGTCCTGGCGGGCCAACGAGGCGGCCCACGAGGAGCTGGCCGCCGGTCTGCGCGCCCGGCTGGCCGCGGCCCGGTCCGGCGGCGGCGAGAAGGCCCGCGCCCGGCACACCGCGCGGGGCAAGCTGCTGCCCCGGGACCGCGTGGACACCCTCCTCGACCCCGGCTCGCCCTTCCTGGAGCTGGCACCGCTGGCGGCCGAGGGGATGTACGGCGGGGCGGCCCCGGCGGCCGGGGTGATCGCCGGGATCGGCCGGGTCAGCGGCCGCGAGGTGGTGATCGTCGCCAATGACGCCACGGTCAAGGGCGGCACGTACTACCCCATGACGGTGAAGAAGCACCTCCGTGCCCAGGAGGTCGCCCTGGAGAACCGCCTGCCCTGCCTGTATCTGGTGGACTCGGGCGGCGCCTTCCTGCCCATGCAGGACGAGGTCTTCCCCGACCGGGACCACTTCGGGCGGATCTTCTACAACCAGGCCCGGATGTCCGGCGCCGGCATCCCGCAGATCGCGGCGGTGCTCGGGTCGTGCACGGCGGGCGGGGCGTACGTCCCGGCGATGAGCGACGAGGCCGTGATCGTGCGCGGCCAGGGCACGATCTTCCTGGGTGGTCCGCCGCTGGTGAAGGCGGCGACCGGTGAGGTGGTCACGGCCGAGGAGCTGGGCGGCGGCGAGGTCCACTCCCGTACGTCGGGGGTCACCGACCATCTCGCCGAGGACGACGCGCACGCGCTGCGGATCGTCAGGACCATCGTCTCCACCCTCCCCGGGCGCGGCACCCTCCCCTGGTCGGTCGAGCCGGCCGAGGAGCCCAAGGTGGACCCCGCGGGGCTGTACGGAGCGGTGCCGGTGGACTCCCGTACCCCGTACGACGTCCGGGAGGTCATCGCCCGGCTGGTCGACGGCTCCCGGTTCGCCGAGTTCAAGGCCGAATTCGGGACGACCCTGGTCACGGGCTTCGCCCGGGTGCACGGTCATCCGGTCGGCATCGTCGCCAACAACGGCATCCTGTTCTCCGAATCCGCCCAGAAGGGCGCGCACTTCATCGAGCTGTGCGACCAGCGCGGCATCCCGCTGCTCTTCCTGCAGAACATCTCCGGCTTCATGGTCGGGCGGGACTACGAGGCGGGCGGCATCGCCAAGCACGGCGCGAAGATGGTGACGGCCGTGGCCTGCGCGCGCGTGCCGAAGCTGACGGTCGTGGTCGGCGGTTCGTACGGCGCGGGCAACTACTCGATGTGCGGCCGGGCCTACTCCCCCCGCTTCCTGTGGATGTGGCCCAACGCCAAGATCTCGGTGATGGGCGGCGAGCAGGCCGCCTCCGTCCTGGCGACGGTCAAGCGCGACCAGATCGAGGGGCGCGGCGAGGAGTGGGCCGCCGAGGACGAGGAGTCCTTCAAGGACCCGATCCGCGCGCAGTACGACACCCAGGGCAACGCCTACTACGCGACCGCGCGGCTCTGGGACGACGGCGTGATCGACCCGCTGGAGACCCGCCAGGTGGTGGGCCTGGCGCTCACCGCCTGTGCCAACGCCCCGCTGCCCCGCAGGGACGGCGCGGCCCCCGGCTACGGCGTCTTCCGGATGTGAGGCGCGCGATGACGGCGGGAACGGCCGCGAGAACGACCCCGCGAATGACGGCGGGTGCGAAGGCGGGTACGGAGGCCGGAATGAGGGTGGGCATGTTCGACACGGTTCTGATCGCCAACCGAGGCGAGATCGCGGTCCGCGTCATCCGCACCCTGCGGGCGCTCGGGGTCCGGTCGGTCGCGGTCTTCAGCGACGCGGACGCGGACGCCCGGCACGTCCGGGAGGCGGACACGGCGGTACGGATCGGCCCGGCGGCGGCCTCCGAGAGCTACCTCCGCGTCGACCGGCTGCTGGAGGCCGCCGCCCGTACCGGCGCGCAGGCCGTCCACCCGGGCTACGGCTTCCTCGCGGAGAACGCGGGTTTCGCGCGGGCCTGCGAGGAGGCGGGACTGGTCTTCATCGGGCCGCCCGCCGGGGCCATCGACCTGATGGGCGACAAGATCCGTGCCAAGGAGACCGTGCGGGCGGCCGGGGTCCCGGTCGTACCCGGCTCCTCCGGCAGCGGGCTGAGCGACGCTCAACTCGCCGAAGCGGCGGCCGGGATCGGTATGCCGGTGCTGCTGAAGCCCTCGGCGGGCGGCGGCGGCAAGGGGATGCGGCTGGTGCGCGCGGAGGCGGCGCTCGCGGAGGAGATCGCGGCGGCCCGGCGCGAGGCGCGCTCGTCCTTCGGTGACGACACGCTGCTGGTGGAGCGGTGGGTGGACCGTCCGCGCCATATCGAGATCCAGGTCCTGGCCGACGCCCACGGGAACGTGGTGCACCTCGGCGAGCGCGAGTGCTCGCTCCAGCGCCGCCATCAGAAGCTGATCGAGGAAGCCCCCTCGGTGCTGCTGGACGAGGCGACCCGCGCGGCGATGGGCGAGGCGGCGGTCCAGGCGGCGCGCTCCTGCGGATACACGGGCGCCGGGACGGTCGAGTTCATCGTGCCGGGCGGTGACCCGTCGTCGTACTTCTTCATGGAGATGAACACCCGCCTCCAGGTCGAGCACCCGGTGACGGAGTTCGTCACCGGTCTGGACCTGGTGGAGTGGCAGCTGCGGGTCGCGGCCGGCGAGCGGCTCCCGTTCACCCAGGCGGACATCACGCTCACCGGCCACGCGGTGGAGGCCCGGATCTGCGCGGAGACCGTGTCGGTGGCGGAGGGCTCCCGGGGCTTCCTCCCCTCCGGCGGTACGGTGCTGGCGCTGCGCGAGCCGGCCGGCGACGGCGTACGGACGGACTCGGGCCTCAGTGAGGGCACGGAGGTCGGCAGCACGTACGACCCGATGCTCGCCAAGGTCATCGCCTACGGCCCCGACCGCGCGACGGCCCTGCGCAAGCTGCGGGCGGCCCTGGCGGAGACGGTCACGCTGGGCGTCCCCACGAACGCCGGTTTCCTGCGCCGCCTGCTGGCGCACCCGGCCGTGGTGGCGGGCGATCTGGACGCGGGCCTGGTCGAACGCGAGATGGAGGCCCTGGTGCCCACCGAGGTGCCGGCCGAGGTCTACGCGGCGGCGGCGGCGGTCCGTCAGGCGGACCTGCTGCCACCTGGGGGACCGGGGTCCGGCTGGGTGGACCCCTTCTCCGTACCGAGCGGCTGGCGCCTCGGCGGTACGCCCACGCCGGTGGCGCACCCGCTGCGCGTCCCCGGATGTGAACCCGTCACCCGCGAGGTAGGGCCCACGGACCTGTTCCGGGTGGAGCCCGCCCGGGTCACGGTCACGGTGGACGGCATGACCCACACCTTCCACCGGGCCGGCGACTGGCTCGGCAGGGACGGTGACAGCTGGCACGTGCGGGACCACGACCCCGTCGAGGCCGCGCTGCGCGGCGCCGTCGGGGCAGGCGGCCCGGACTCGCTGACCGCGCCCATGCCCGGCACCGTCACCGTGGTCAAGGTGGCCGTCGGGGACGAGGTCACCGCCGGGCAGAGCCTGCTCGTCGTCGAGGCGATGAAGATGGAACACGTCATCTCCGCGCCGCACGACGGCACGGTCACCGGGCTGGAGGTGACCCCCGGCTCCACGGTCGCCATGGACCAGGTCCTCGCGGTGATCGCACCGGCCGACGCCGAGACACCGGGAGGGCCGGCCCCGCAGACCCCACAGGCCCCGCAGACCCCGCAGGCCCCACAGACCCCGCAGGAGGAGTCATGACCGAGGGACTGCCCATGGCCGTACCCGCGCGGGGCCTGCCGGCCCGGGTCCGTATCCATGAGGTGGGCGCGCGCGACGGCCTGCAGAACGAGAAGGGGGTCGTGCCGACCGAGGTGAAGGCGGAGTTCATCCACCGCCTCGCCGGCGCCGGGCTGACCACCATCGAGGCGACCAGCTTCGTCCACCCCTCGTGGGTACCCCAACTGGCGGACGCCGAGCAGCTGTTCCCGCTGCTCGGCGGCCTCGCGGAGACCGAGGGGGTCGCGCTCCCCGTGCTCGTGCCGAACGAACGCGGACTCGACCGTGCCGTCGCCCTCGGCGCCCGCCGTATCGCCGTGTTCGGCAGCGCCACCGAGTCCTTCGCCCGGGCCAATCTCAACCGGACGGTGGACGAGTCGCTGGCCATGTTCGCGCCGGTCGTCGCCAAGGCCCGCGCGGACGGGATCCATGTCCGGGGCTATCTCTCGATGTGCTTCGGCGACCCGTGGGAGGGCCCGGTCCCGGTCGGTCAGGCCGTCAGGGTCGCCAAGGCTTTGCTGGACCTGGGATGCGACGAGCTGAGCCTCGGCGACACGATCGGCGTCGCCACTCCCGGCCATGTGCGGGCGCTGCTCGCCGGGCTGAACGAGCGGGGGGTGCCGACCGATGTCCTCGGGGTTCACTTCCACGACACCTACGGCCAGGCGCTCTCCAACACCCTCGCCGCGCTGCAGCACGGCGTGACCACCGTGGACGCCTCGGCCGGCGGCCTCGGCGGCTGCCCGTACGCGAAGAGCGCCACCGGGAATCTCGCCACCGAGGACCTGGTGTGGATGCTCCAGGGTCTCGGTATCGAGACCGGCGTCGATCTCGGCCGGCTCACCGCCACCAGCGTCTGGCTGGCCGAGCGGCTGGGCCGCCCCAGTCCCTCCCGCACCGTCCGCGCGCTGTCGGCGAATCCGGCACAGTCCCCCAAGGAGTGACCCACCGATGTCCCTGGACCACCGGCTCTCCGCCGAGCACGAAGAACTGCGCCGCACCGTCGAGGAGTTCGCCCACGAAGTGGTGGCGCCCAAGATCGGCGACTTCTACGAGCGGCACGAATTCCCGTACGAGATCGTCGCCGAGATGGGACGGATGGGGCTGTTCGGCCTGCCCTTCCCTGAGGAGTACGGGGGCATGGGCGGCGACTACCTCGCCCTCGGCATCGCCCTCGAAGAGCTGGCCCGGGTGGACTCCTCGGTGGCGATCACCCTGGAGGCGGGCGTCTCGCTGGGCGCCATGCCCGTCTACCGCTTCGGTACGGAGGAGCAGAAGCGGGAGTGGCTGCCGCGCCTGTGCTCGGGCGAACTGCTCGGCGCGTTCGGGCTCACCGAGCCGGACTGCGGCTCCGACGCGGGCGGCACACGCACCACGGCCGTCCGCGACGGCGACGCGTGGGTGATCAACGGCACCAAGTGCTTCATCACCAACTCGGGCACGGACATCACGGGCCTGGTCACCGTCACGGCGGTGACCGGCCGCAAGGACGACGGCCGCCCGGAGATCTCGGCGATCATCGTCCCCTCCGGCACCCCCGGCTTCACCGTCGCCGCCCCCTACTCCAAGGTCGGCTGGAACGCGTCGGACACCCGCGAGCTGTCCTTCTCCGACGTACGGGTCCCGCTGGCGAATCTGCTCGGCGAGGAGGGTCGCGGGTACGCCCAGTTCCTCCGCATCCTCGACGAGGGCCGGATCGCGATCTCCGCTCTGGCGACGGGCCTGGCCCAGGGCTGCGTCGACGAGTCGGTCACGTACGCCAGGGAGCGGCACGCCTTCGGGCGCCCGATCGGCGCCAACCAGGCCATCCAGTTCAAGATCGCCGACATGGAGATGCGCGCGCACATGGCGCGGATCGGCTGGCGGGACGCGGCGTCCCGGCTCGTCCTCGGCGAGCCGTTCAAGAAGGAGGCGGCGCTGGCGAAGCTGTACTCGTCCACGGTCGCCGTCGACAACGCCCGCGAGGCCACCCAGATCCACGGCGGCTACGGCTTCATGAACGAGTACCCGGTGGCCCGGATGTGGCGCGACTCCAAGATCCTGGAGATCGGCGAGGGCACCAGCGAGGTCCAGCGCATGCTGATCGCCCGCGAACTGGGCCTGACCGGCTGATCATCCACGCGACAGCCCTCAGCCGCCGCACCGCCATGTCTGAGCACGACGGCGCGTTCCGGGCCCCGACCGGGACCCGGAACAGGCTGTGCCCGCCGACCGGGCCCGGGCCGCCTGCGTGAACGGGCTGGACGGCAACGGGGTCTGCGGACGGCCCGGCCGGGTGATGTGGCGGTTCATCAGCGTGATCGCCGCCTCAGGGTCGAGGTGAGAGCATCTGCCCCGCCTCGCCCCACTGCGAGGGGAAGAGCGGTCACCGCATACATCGCGGATTGCCCGGATCACGGGATCACGGGGTCGTCTACTGGCCGACAGTCATGGACCAGTGGACGTCGCCAGGAGCCTCAATTTTGATCGAGGCCTCCTTTCCACGACTCTTGAGATCGATCTGGTTGTAGGTGCTGCTGACTTCGCCCGCAGTACATTCGAGGGGGAAACCGAGTGCCACCGGCTGCAGAGTAACGGTAATCACTCCCGCTCCTTGACAGTTCACGGCGATCGATACCGGTCCCGAATGAACTCCCCCGGTATCTCGACTTCCTGATTGCCATTGCCGACATCAACCGAGGCCAGGACCTTCCCTTCGGGGAGGGTCGGCGCCACGGAGGCAGATTCGCTTGACTTGCTTCCCGTGTACTCCGGGGCATCAGCCGTAGCAGAAGTCACCGCATCAGGTTTTGAGGCAGTGCTGCTGTCAGTGCACGCATTCAATCCGGCGATGCACGACAAGACGCCGAGGAATGCGACTCGGACGCGAGGCATCGGACCGAAGGCCGGAATGTCTAGCTTTCCCACAGGTACCAGCCGTTCTTGTAAGGCGCGTAGCTGGTCACGGTGCTCTTCGGAGTCGTCGAACAGTTGGTGTAGTAGCGGTAGCTGGTACCGGTCGTCTTGAGTCGGTAGACCCCGTAGTTGCTGTTCGTCGTCTTGCGAGCCGGAGCGTCGACGGGCTCGCAGTACTGACTGCTCGGAGAGATCTCCGAAGGGTTGCCGGTCGCCTCGTCGCCGGGCGTCCAGCCCGCCGGAAGCTCAGTGAGGGACTCCTCCGGCTGCGTCGGCGGGGTGGTGTTCACCACCGAATCACTCGGCGTTTCATCTGCGGAAGCCGCGGCGGCCATGCCTGTCGGCCCCTGTCAGAAGCGCGACAACAGCGGTCGTTCCCACAGCGGCTCTGCTGAGTTTGAGTCCCATGTAATTCCCCTCCCCCCTTCGCCCCCTGGCGAGCGGCGTGTGACGACAACATTAGAGCCGC
This sequence comes from Streptomyces sp. NPDC051569, assembly GCF_044454085.1. Classification (NCBI taxonomy): domain Bacteria; kingdom Bacillati; phylum Actinomycetota; class Actinomycetes; order Kitasatosporales; family Streptomycetaceae; genus Streptomyces; species Streptomyces sp. NPDC051569. Next base: position 413,209 of record NZ_JBITDJ010000002.1, on the reverse strand, counting down.
ACTGATCAAAAAGACACAGAAAAATCATGTGCCGGAGCGAGATTCGAGGTTTCCCTGGAGAGACCTCCTGGATCAGGAGCACATCAGGGCGATTTCAAAGTCGCTCTTTTATGAGATGCGCAGACCAGGGCGATGCGACGACATCCGGCGGGCGGCGACACACGCGGCGAAACTCCATTGCGCGCACCCCTTTCCCCCCAAGTCGCCTACTCCGCAAGGAAATTTGATGTGCCGCCAGTTCACCTGGGCACGTCGCCCACCCGTCAGTACGGCGCGATCGTCAGACCGACGGAATGGCTTCGAACGCCGGCGAATCCGCGGCAGCGGCGAGTCAGCGATCACCCGGTCGCGACTGTGCCGACTGTGCCGCCATTGGTCCGGGGCGGCGCCGACGAGTAGGTAAGGCTAGGCTAACCTGCCTTCGACGGCCCGTCGGCCGTCCCCCGGCCCCCGGCACGTACGAAAGCGGACCCACCATGCCCACTGCCCGAGTTTCCCCCCTCACCCGTCGCGGCCTGCTCGCCGCCGGGGGCGCCGTCGGCCTTGCCGCCGCGCTCGCCGCCTGCGGCGACGGCGACAGCGACGCGAACGGCGGCTCCACGGACTCGGGCGCCGCGAAGCCGGGCCCCTGGTCGTTCAAGGACGACCGGGGCGTGACCGCGAAGGCCGGGAGCACGCCGAAGAACATCGTCGCCTTCACCGGCACCGCCGCCGCGCTGCACGACTACGGCGTCGAGGTGAAGGGCGTCTTCGGCCCGACCAGGACCGCAGACGGCAAGCCCGACGTGCAGGCCGGCGACCTCGACATCAGCAAGGTCGAGATACTCGGCAACGCCTGGGGCGAGTTCAACGTCGAGCGGTACGCGGCACTGAGCCCCGACCTGCTGGTCACCGCGCAGTGGCTGAAGAACGAACTCTGGTACGTGCCGGACCAGTCCAAGGACAAGATCCTCAAGCTGGCCCCGAGCGTGGCCCTGTGGGCGGCGGAGACCACCATGCCCCAGGCGATCCAGCGCCACGCGGAGCTCGCCGAATCCCTCGGCGCCGACCTCAAGGCCCCGGAGGTCACGGACGCCAAGGCCCGCTTCGAGAAGGCCGCCGCGCGACTGCGCGCGGCCGCCAAGTCCAAGCCCGAGATCACGGTACTGGTCGCCTCGGCCAGCCAGGACCTCTTCTACGTCTCGCTCGCGAAGACGTCCGCCGACACGCTCTACTTCCAGCAGCTGGGCGTGAGGTTCGTCGAGCCCAAGGTGTCGGGACAGGGCTTCTTCGAGGAGCTGAGCTGGGAGAACGTCGGCAAGTACGACGCCGACATCATCATGATGGACAATCGCACCTCGGCCCTCCAGCCCGCCGCCCTCACCTCGAAGCCGACCTGGGCGCGGCTCCCGGCGGTCAAGGCCGGCCAGGTCGTCCCGCGCACCACCGAGCCGATCTTCTCGTACGCCAAGTGCGCACCGATCCTGGACGCTCTGGCCGAAGCCATCGAGAACGCGAAGAAGGCCGGCTGACTCCCGACCCCCTCACCGGGACACCGAGGGCACACCCGGACACCGAGAGCACACCCGGCGCCTTTTCTCCCCTTTGATCAGCCTCGGTCCGCTTCACTTCGCTTCAGTCCCCTTCAGTCCGCAATTCGGCTCCATTTTCGACCTCGAACCGGCGATCCTTGCCCGATATCGGGCAGAAATGTTGCGAAGGACCTCGCGCGCCAGCAATATCAACAGGTGCTCGAACGCCGCCCGTCGTACGACGACCTCATCGACCATCTGGTCCGCAGCACCTCGCTCCAGCGCGGTGAGGCGGCCCGGGTGGTACTCGATGTGCTGGCGTACTTCGACGAGACGACCGAGGAGTTCGTCCGCCGCCGCCACCGCGAGATGCAGTCGGGTGGCGCGGTGAACGCGGAGATCTTCGAGCGGATCGCGGCCGAGTTGCCGCATCGCGCGGTGGCGCCCGCGGAGCTCTCGCTCCGGCAGTTGCGCCGCATCGTCTACGGCTGACAGCAGTGCGGGCCGACCGTAAATCAGAAGGGGAAGACACCGTATGTGCGGAATCGTCGGATACATCGGAAAGCGTGACGTGGCTCCGCTGCTGCTGGAGGGCCTGCAGCGGCTGGAGTACCGGGGGTACGACTCCGCCGGCATCGTCATCACCGGCAAGCCGGCCGCGGGCAAGGCCGCCACGCTGAAGATGGTCAAGGCCAAGGGCCGGGTCCGCGAGCTGGAGGCCCGCGTCCCCAAGCGGTTCGCCGGCACCACCGGCATCGCGCACACCCGCTGGGCCACCCACGGCGCTCCGAGCGACGAGAACGCGCACCCGCACCTGGACCCGGAGGGCAAGGTCGCCCTCGTCCACAACGGCATCATCGACAACGCCTCCGAGCTGCGCGTGAAGCTGGAGGCGGACGGGGTGGTGTTCCTCTCCGAGACCGACACCGAGGTACTGACCCACCTCATCGCCCGCTCCCAGGCCCCGACCCTGGAGGAGAAGGTCCGCCAGGCGCTCCAGCTGATCGAGGGCACGTACGGCATCGCCGTGCTGCACGCCGACTTCGCGGACCGGATCGTCGTCGCCCGCAACGGCTCGCCGGTCGTCCTCGGCATCGGCGAGAAGGAGATGTTCGTCGCCTCCGACGTGGCCGCGCTGGTCTCCCACACCCGCCAGGTCGTCACCCTTGAGGACGGCGAGATGGCCACCCTGAAGGCCGACGACTTCCGTACGTACACCACCGAGGGCTCGCGCACCTCGGCCACGCCGACCACCGTGGAGTGGGAGGCCGAGTCGTACGACATGGGCGGCCACGACACGTACATGCACAAGGAGATCTCGGAGCAGCCCGACGCCGTGGACCGGGTGCTCCGGGGCCGGATCGACGACCGCTTCTCCACCGTGCACCTGGGCGGCCTCAACCTGGACGCCCGCGAGGCGCGCGGGGTGCGCCGGATCAAGATCCTCGGCTGCGGCACCTCGTACCACGCGGGCATGATCGGCGCGCAGCTGATCGAGGAGCTGGCCCGTATCCCGGCGGACGCGGAACCCGCCTCCGAGTTCCGCTACCGCAATCCGGTCGTGGACCCCGACACCCTCTATGTCGCGGTGTCCCAGTCGGGCGAGACGTACGACGTGCTCGCCGCCGTCCAGGAACTCAAGCGCAAGGGCGCGAGGGTGCTGGGCATCGTGAACGTCGTCGGCTCGGCCATCGCCCGGGAGACCGACGGCGGGGTGTACGTGCACGCGGGCCCCGAGGTCTGCGTCGTCTCCACCAAGTGCTTCACCAACACCGTGGTCTCCTTCGCGCTGCTCGCGCTGCACCTGGGCCGGATCCGCGACCTGTCCGTCGCCGACGGCAAGCGGATCATCGAGGGGCTGCGCAAGCTGCCCGCGCAGATCGCCGAGATCCTGGAGACGGAGGACGACATCGCGAAGCTGGCCGGGGAGTACGCGGAGGCCAAGTCGATGATGTTCATCGGCCGGGTGCGCGGCTATCCCGTCGCCCGCGAGGCGTCGCTGAAGCTCAAGGAGGTCTCGTACATCCACGCCGAGGCCTACCCGGCCTCCGAGCTGAAACACGGTCCGCTGGCCCTGATCGAGCCCGCGATGCCGACGGTCGCGATCGTCCCCGACGACGACCTGCTGGAGAAGAACCGCGCGGCGCTGGAGGAGATCAAGGCCCGCAGCGGTCGCATCCTCGCGGTCGCGCACCAGCCGCAGGAGAAGGCCGACCACACCATCGTCGTGCCGAAGAACGAGACCGAGCTGGACCCGATCCTGCTGGGCATCCCGCTCCAACTGCTGGCCTATCACACGGCGCTGGCGCTGGGCCGGGACATCGACAAGCCGCGCAACCTCGCGAAGTCCGTCACCGTCGAGTAGTCACGCGGTCGGGTGGTCGCGCCGCGGCCGTCCTGCCTCTTCCGTGGCGAGAGCGTCTCCCGTGCGACCACCCGGCGCACAGGAGACGCTCTCCGACGGAGCCGGCGCCAGACGCCGGCCCGTGTCTACCTCAGCCGGTGGCCGTCACTCCCCGGCCGGCAGCCCGGTGACCCGGCAGCGCGACCGGCCAGTTGGCCAGCGCCGCCGTCGCCGCGTACCAGGAGGCGAGTCCCGCCAGGACGGCGAACCAGCCGCCCACCTTGATGATTCCCGTGCTGTCGGCGAACTGACCGATCGCGAGCAGCACGAGCCCCACGCCGAACAGCGCGTACGTGCCCTGCACGAGCGGGCCCGAGGACGCGGCACCGAGGGTGAGGCTCAGCGCCAGCAGCGCCCACAGGATCAGGAAGAACCCGACCGCGTCCGCGGTGACCTGGTGACCGGCCCCGATCCCCCAGGTGAACCAGAAGGCGCCGAGGGCCGCGAAGGCCGAACCGGAGAACAACTCGCCCGCGCGGTAGGCGAGCAGTCCGGCGACGAAGAGCGCGATCCCGCCGACGTACAGCGCGAGCGTGACCGCGTCGCCCGCCGTCACTCCTTTGATGGCGCCGGTGTGGCCGATACCGAAGGCCAGCAGGGTGAGTCCCAGCGCGAGATGGCCGAGAACCGAAGTCGAGGTAGCGCTTCCCGCAGAGACGTCGTTGTCCACGGCGGGCTCCCTTCATGAGGTGCGTGGTGTGCTGTGTACCAGCGACCGTTATGTACCCTTCACCGGCACATGATGCACCTCTGGGAGTGAGTTAATTCACTTTTCACGTAAGGGAATTGACGGGCTCTCAGCTGGGTATCGGATGCGCTCCCACGTCAACCCGCGACGAACCGGGGGCGGCGTGAATCGAGGCGATGCGCGAACGGCGAGCGGTATGCCGGCGGCGGGGTTACGGGATGACCACGACGGGCCGCTGCGCGCGCCGCGCCAGCCGTCCCGCCACCGAGCCGAAGATCCGCCCGACGATGCCGTGGGTGGATCCGACGACGATCGCGTCGGCGGAGTACTCCTGGCCGACCTCTTCGAGTTCGTGGCAGATGTCGCCGCCGCGCTCCACGAGGATCCACGGCACCTCGGCGAGGTAGTCCGCGCAGGCGAGTTCGAGGCCGAGGACCTCGGTACGGTGATCCGGTACGTCCACGAAGACCGGGGGTTCGCAGCCCGCCCACACCGTGGTCGGCAGCCTGTTGGCGACATGGACGATGATCAGACCGGAGCCGAGGCGCCTGGCCATGCCGATGGCGTACGCGAGCGCCCGCTCACTGGAGGTGGAGCCGTCGAAGCCGACGACCACTCCGTGCTGGAAAGCGGGATCGCAGGAGGCGCGCGTCTGTTCCGCCGCCTGCAGGCCCGACAAGGGGTCGGCTACCTGCTTGCGGTCTGCGGGTTCAGGGTTTTCGTGACCGGCCATTGGTGTCTCGGCGAAAGAGATCCTGTTGGGGTGGAACAACGATGGGCGTGACGGGCTGAGCTGTGTCCGGGAATCATCTTCCCAACCCCATACCCCGAAGGGTACGGCGGCACTCCTCTTCATGCCCAGGGACTGACGCCCCGCACCAGGCGTTCAAGGGAGCATGCACGAGGCCGCGCAGGATCGCAATGCCGGATGGCCACTACAGCTGTCCGGCACGCCGGCAACACGGCTCCACCGCACGGCCACCACACCGCCGCCGACCCGCTCCGCCCCTCACCGGGCCCCGCGTCGCGCCCCGCCGGCCCGAGAGAGTCCCGGGACCGCGTCGTGGACCGCTCGGGCCCCCGCCGGCGCCCCGCGACGCGCGGACCGGGCGCGGACCGGGCGCGGACCTGAAGCGGACCGGCGAGCCGGCCGGGGAGGAGACCGGAAGCCGCGGGGCCCGGGCGGCCAGGGCCCCGCCGTACAGACGTACGGTACGGCTGAAAGCCGGCGGTTCCGGGGACGCCGGGGGGCGCATTCCGGCTCGTACGCGGGCAAGGGAAGTGCGCCGGGGGATTGAATGAGGACCGCGTGCTTCACACAGACGCACCCATCGCTTTTCAGCCAACTTCACGCAGGGGCGGAGCCCTTGCCGAAATGGTCCGCCAACCCCCTTGCCACCAGCGGAGAAAGGACCGAACCGGTCTCCCGCACCCTACGGGGACGGGCCATGCGTGTGAGGCCCACTTCCACTCAAGGCCCGTGAGTGGAACGCTTCGTGATCGAATGCTTCGCGCCAAGTTGCCTTGTCGACATAGTGGCGGTTGGAGAACTTGTCACGCCGGCACCACGGGACGCAGTAGATTCGATCATGAGTAGCGAAGACTGGGGACCCGTGCAAAACCGAGGGGAATCGTGCAAGAGCGAGAGGCCCGACAAGAACGGGGAGACGCGAACACCGAGGGGGGCTTAGCGCCATGAGCCAGGACTCCACTGCCGCACCGGAGTCAGCAAGGAAGCTTTCCGGGCGTCGCCGCCGGGAAGTCGTCGCCGTGCTGCTCTTCAGCGGCGGCCCCATCTTCGAGAGCTCCATCCCGCTCTCCGTGTTCGGAATCGACCGCCAGGACGCCGGGGTTCCCCGCTACCGCCTGCTCGTCTGCGCCGGGGAGGACGGGCCGCTGCGCACCACCGGCGGTCTCGAACTCACAGCGCCGTACGGCCTGGAGGCGATCAGCAGGGCGGGCACGGTGGTCGTGCCGGCCTGGCGGTCGATCACATCACCGCCACCACCGGAGGCACTGGACGCGCTGCGCCGCGCCCATGAGGAGGGCGCGCGGATCGTCGGTCTGTGCACCGGCGCGTTCGTGCTCGCCGCCGCCGGCCTGCTGGACGGCCGCCCGGCCACCACGCACTGGATGTACGCGCCGACGCTCGCGAAGCGCTACCCGTCCGTCCACGTGGACCCGCGCGAGCTCTTCGTCGACGACGGCGACGTGCTCACGTCCGCCGGCACGGCGGCCGGAATCGATCTGTGTCTGCACATAGTCCGGACCGACCACGGTGCGGAGGCCGCCGGGGCACTCGCCCGCCGACTCGTCGTACCGCCACGGCGCAGCGGCGGTCAGGAACGCTACCTCGACAGGTCTTTACCTGAGGAGATCGGCTCCGACCCGCTCGCCGAGGTCGTGGCCTGGGCGCTGGAGCATCTGCACGAGCAGTTCGACGTGGAGACGCTCGCGGCCCGCGCGTACATGAGCCGCCGTACCTTCGACCGGCGGTTCCGCTCGCTCACCGGGAGCGCGCCGCTCCAGTGGCTGATCACCCAGCGGGTGCTGCAGGCCCAGCGGCTGCTGGAGACCTCCGACTATTCGGTCGACGAGGTCGCCGGCCGCTGCGGCTTCCGCTCCCCGGTGGCGCTGCGTGGCCACTTCCGGCGCCAGCTGGGCTCCTCACCCGCGGCCTACCGGTCCGCCTACCGGGCACGCCGCCCGCAGGGCGAGCCCGTGGCGCCGGGAGCCATGGAGCCGGTCGTACCGGCCCAGGCGTCCGTGCACTCCCGGCGGGCGGGCGGCGCGGGCGGGCCCGGCGGAGGGACGGCGCCCACAGCGGTCGCGGAGCACGGCAAGCCTGGTTTCGACGTGTACGCGACAGGTCCGGGCCGTCCGAGTCTGCCCGGTCAGCGGAGCGCCCCGTAGGGTAAGACACATGAACGATCGCATGGTGTGGATCGACTGCGAGATGACCGGGCTCTCGTTGGCGGACGACGCACTCATCGAGGTGGCCGCACTGGTCACCGACTCGGAACTGAACGTGCTCGGTGAAGGGGTGGACATCGTGATCCGCCCGCCGGACGCGGCGCTGGAGACCATGCCCGAGGTGGTGCGGCAGATGCACACCGCCTCGGGCCTCCTCGACGAGCTGGCGGGCGGCACCACGCTGGCCGACGCCGAGGCGCAGGTGCTGGCGTATGTACGCCGGCATGTGAAGGAGCCGGGCAAGGCACCCCTGTGCGGAAACTCGGTCGGCACCGACCGCGGCTTCCTCTTCCGCGACATGCCGGCACTGGAGAACTACCTCCACTACCGGATCGTCGATGTCTCCTCGGTCAAGGAGCTGGCCCGCCGCTGGTACCCGCGCGCCTACTTCAACAGCCCGGAGAAGAGTGGCAACCACCGTGCGCTCGCGGACATCCGCGAGTCCATCGCGGAGCTGCGCTACTACCGGGAAGCGGTCTTCGTCCCGCAGCCCGGCCCGGACTCCGACACGGCCAAGCAGATCGCCGCGAAGCACGTCCTGCCCCCCGAATAGGCGGCTGACACCTCGCGCCTTTATAGCGGCGCGAGCACCCCCGCAGACCCTGTACACTTTTTCTCGACCGGTCAGGGAAAAGACCGGGCATGGTGGGTATAGCTCAGCTGGCAGAGCACCTGGTTGTGGTCCAGGATGTCGCGGGTTCAAGTCCCGTTACTCACCCTTGAAAGATCATCCCCTACCCGGGACTACGGGTAGGGGATGATCTTTTTGCGTGGCTGCTCCTTCGCGGCCGGCCTGAGCGGAACGGTCTGGGGGGAACGGTCTCAGGTGGCCGGTCTCACGCGTACGAGCCGAAAGCGCTCATGAAGGCCAGCGGCTCCTGCGGGACGGAGCTGCACGACGGGTCCGCGGTGTCACGCGCGCCACCCGGGCACTGCCTGTCGCGGGCCGTGGACCACATCGACAGCCGGCCCAGACCCTTGGAAGCGGCGAAGGCGACCAGCCGCCTGGCGTCGTCGACCTGGAAGATCTCCGTGTTCACGTCGTTGACGCCGATCATGGGGGTGACGGCCACGGCCCTCCAGGCGGCCGCGTCCGACAGGCCGAACACGCCCTTGACCTGCGCCTGCGTCGCGGTCGCGGCCTGGACGGCATACGTGGCCATGTCACCGCTGTACGAAGCGCCGTAGTCCATCGCCATGATGTTGACCGTGCCGACGGTGACGCCGTTCCTCCTGGCGTCGGCGATCAGATCCACCCCCGGCCGGGTCAGGCCGTCCGGCATCACGGGCAGGGTGAAGGAGACGTCCAGACCGGGGTGCGACTTCTGGAGCCGTGCGACGGCCCGCGCCCGGCGCGTGTTGGCCGCCGTGTCCGTCAGGGCCGCGCCCTCGATGTCGAAGTCGACCTTGGTCAGCCGGTACGCGTCCACGACCTTGCCGTACTCCGCGGCGAGGGCCGGGACGGACGGACAGCTGAGGGCCGGCTCGCTGCCGGACGCGCCACCGAAGGAGACCCGTACGTCACCGCCGCCGGCGCGCAGGCGGCCGATCTGGGCGGCCACCGGGTCTCCGTCCAGATCGCCCGCACCGCCCCAGAGCGGGACACAGCCGCCACCGGAGGTGAGGAAACCGAGCGTGAAGTCCTTCACACCGGTCCTGGTCGCGGTGTCCACCAGGTCGATCGCCGGACGGAGCGAGGTGTCGACGTACGGCGCGAAGCCTCCGGCGGCGCCGGCGGCCCCGCCCGCATCGGTATCCGTATCCGTATCCCTGAGTGCGAACGCCGCGCCGCCGGCCAGCGCCGCCGTGACGAGCACGCCGATCACCGCCCTGCTCCGGCCGCTCACCCTGCGCTGGTGTGTCCTGCTGCCCATCACGTGCCTGCCTCTGTGGATCGGGGGTACGGCGGCACGCTAGCCGCCCCGATCCGGACAAACACCCGTTTTGGTACGGTCGTTGGATTCTCAGGAGGTGCTCGGGGAAGGCGGCTCCGCGACCGGCGGCGGCTCCAGCTTCACCCCGACGCCGCGCAAGGTATGCAGATAGCGCGGCCTGGCGGCCGTCTCCCCCAGTTTGCGACGCAGCCAGGACAGATGGACGTCGATGGTCTGGTCGTCGCCGTACGACTGCCGCCACACCTCGGCGAGCAGTTCCCGGCGCGGTACGACCTCCCCGGGGCGTCCGGCGAGGAAGGCCAGCAGGTCGAACTCCCGCCGGGTCAGATCCAGACGGACCCCGTCCAGTTCGGCCTGGCGGCGCGGCGGGTCGATGGTGAGCCCGCCCACCCGGATCATCCGCCGGGGCACGGCCCCACCCGGAACGGACCGTGAGCGGCGCAGGACGGCCGCCATCCTGGCGGACAGGTGCTCCACGGAGAACGGCTTGGTGAGGTAGTCGTCGGCGCCGTCGTTGAGGAGCCGGACGATCTCCGACTCGTCGCCCCGCTCGGTGGCGATGATCACCGGTACATCGGTGATCCGGCGCAGCATCCGCAGCGCCTCCGACCCGTCGAGATCGGGCAGGCCGAGGCCGAGAATGACCACATCGAACCGGAAATGGGCCACCTCGCGCAGCGCGTCCAGGGCGGTACCGACGCTCCGCACGGTGTGGGAGGCCTCGGTCAGGTGTCTGATGAGGGCGGAGCGCACGAACTGGTCGTCCTCGACGACGAGCACACTGGGCATGGGCGGCACCGTACGCCATCCGGGTGGCGCGGGGAGGCGAGTCGCCGGGGCCGGCACCGGGCGGCGTCCGCCGGCCGGTGGCCTGCGGGCCCCCGGCCACAGCGTTACCGAGGCGGCCCTCCGTAGCCGATCCTGTTGCCGTCGGGATCGCGGTACACCGCCTTGCGCATACCGTCGGGATACGTCTCCCGCTCGGCGGGTTCGATCCCCCGGTCGGCGATCCGGGCGACGCGGGCGTCGAGATCGTCGACGAGGATCGTCCGGACGGCGTGACCCGCGTCCTCGGCGTTCTGCTGGATGTACAGATACCGGTGCTCGGCGAGCTCCCACACCGCTTCCGTGCCGGACGGGAGGAAGGCCGGCTCGGAGCCCAGCACCCGCGCGTACCAGGCTTTCGCGGTCTCGTAGTCCCGGACGTAGATCCCGGCGAACAAGTCGATCGACATCCGAGCAGGTTACTGCGGCGACCAGGGATGTCCGGGTGCCGTGGCGGTCACCTGCCCACACCTCCCCGGACAGAACACCTAGCCGCTGAACGTGCCGTCCGGCGGCAGGGGCGAAGGCTTGGCGGCCGCGTCGGTGACCACGGCCGCCCCGCCGGTGAAGTCGGCCAGCGCCCGGCCGTGTTCCACCCGGCCCGGATGGGGATCGCTCGCGACACGGCGGGTGAATTCGGCGACGGGCAGTTCGCGGTCCGAGGCGAGCAGTACGGCGTTGCCGAAGCGGCGGCCACGGAACACCGTCGGGTCGGCGGCGAGCGCGAGGTGCCCGAAGGCGGTGGCGGCGGTGGCGATCTGGCCGCGCAGATGGGCGAGCGGCGGGCCGTCCGCGAGGTTCGCGGCGTAGTGGCCGTCCGGCTTGAGGACGCGCCGCACCTCCGCGAGGAACTCGACGCTGGTGAGATGCGCCGGGGTCCTGGCGCCGCTGAACACGTCCGCGATCACCAGATCCGCCCAGCCGTCCGGGATCTTGCCGAGCCCGGCGCGGGCGTCGGTGGAGCGGACCCGTATCCGCGCTTGGGGGTCCAGCGGCAGTCGTCGGCGGACGAACTGGACGAGAGCCGCGTCCACTTCGACGATCTGCTGGGTGGAGCGGGGACGACCGGCGGCGATGTAGCGGGCGAGGGTGAAGGCGCCGCCGCCGAGATGCACGACCTGCAGGGGCTGGTTCGCCGGGGCCACGAGGTCGGCGACATGGCCGAGTCTGCGCTGGTACTCGAAGGACAGGTACGCCGGGTCGTCGAGGTCGACGTGGGACTGGGGAGCGCCGTCGAGCAGCAGCGTCCAGGCCCGCGGGCGCTCGCGGTCCGGGGTCAGCTCGGCAAGTCCGCTGTCGACCGTCTCGGCCACGGCCTCGGCCCCGGCCTCGGAAGCGCTTCGCGTACGTCGTCTGTTCTTGGCCACCTGGCCATTATCGACCGGCTGCCGCTACCGCCACCCCGTGGGGGGACGGCCCGGCCCGCTCGTCAGTTCACCGACATCGGTCGGCGGCCTCGATCATCCGCGCCGCCTCGCGCAGCGCTTTCCGCAGCACCGCCGGGTCCGTGACCGGGTCCGTGGCCTCGGGCGGCAGCAGCCAGCCGGACCCGGTGACCGGCGGCTCGGCGGGGATGCGGGCGCCTCGCCCGTTCGTCTGCGTACAGGCACTGCCCGGCATGTCCCACCCCGCGGCCGTACCCGGCGGCACCAGGAAGCCGAGCGTGTCACAGGACCCGTCGTGCAGGACGGGCCCCACCGCGGGCGTGGCGCCGCGCCGCAGGATGTCGACCGCCTCCAGGCCCTGCCGGGCCGGGACCGTCACCAGGTCAGGGGCGTCGCCGGTGTCCCTGGCGGTCCCGGCGGGCATGCCACCCGCCGTGGACCGATCAGTCGTCCGCGACCCGCCGCTGGGCTCCATACCGACCTCCAACTCCAACTCCAACAAGGGGACCCCTCCTCGTCGAGTGCAGACGCGTTGAGCGTCTCCATGGGGTTCAACGCGCCACGGCGTCAACGGCAACGGCGGCACGCCGCCGCAAAGGATGGCACTTCATGGCAGATCGGGGGCGTGATATCCGATTTGTTGGGAAACCCTGTGTGTGCGACCCATCACAGCGGGTACGTTCTTGCTCCGCCGGGCCGGCCGGAGTCGGGCACCACCCGCGCCGCCGGCGACACCCGTACAGCCCGCGTCACCGGTACCACCCCACACCACCCGTCAGCACCCGCACGCACCCACCCCCACGCACGCACCGCACCACCGCCAGCACCACCGCCACAGGGCGCCGGGCGACCGGCAGCACCACCGGCTGCACCAGGAGGGCTCGGCCATGGCGTCGTCTCGGGCAGTTCCCAACCACGCCTTCCGTCAACTGCGCGGCCGGCGCTCACCGGGTGAGTTCGCCGCCGCCGTACGCAGGGCCGCGCGGGAGATCGACGAACAGGTCGCCTGCGACGCACGGTATATCGGCCGGGTGGAGGCCGGCGAGATCCGCTGCCCCAACTACGCGTACGAACGGGTCTTCCTGCACATGTTTCCCGGCCGGACCCTGACGGACCTGGGCTTCTCGGCCCGCGAACAGGTACGCGGCCGGGCGGCGCGGTCCACCGGGGCGGAGGCCGCCGCCGGCACCGGGGCGGAGGTCGCCCCCGTCCCGGCCCCCCAGGCACCGGCTCCCCCGACCACGCACCACGGCGACACCGGCGAGGAGAGCGACGTGCTGCGCCGCGCATTCATGAAGAGCGGTCCCGCCACGGTGGCGATCGTCACCCTCGGCCTCGGCGGCACACCCGCCATGGCCTCGGCCGTGCCCGTGCCCCGGCGCGTCGGCGCGGCCGAGGTGAGCGCCGTCGAGGAGACGGTGCGCCGGATCCGGCTGCTCGACGACCGGCACGGCGCCGACGGGCTCTACCAGCGCGCGTCGCGGCCACTGCGCGCCGCGTACGCGCTGCTCGACGCGGGCACGGCCACCCGCCGGTCCACCGCCGACCGGCTGCACGCGGGCGCGGGCGAGCTGTCCATCTCGGTGGGCTGGCTCGCCCATGACTCCGGCCGTTTCGACGACGCGCGCTCGCATTACGCGGAGGCACTGGCGACCGCGCGGCTCGCGGGCGATCCGGCGCTGGAGGCGCACGCCTTCTGCAATACGTCGTTCCTGGCCAAGGACGCGGGCCGGTACCGCGAGGCGGTACGGGCCGCGCAGGCCGGCCGGCGCGCGGGCAGGCGGCTGTCCTCGTCGCGGCTGCTGTCGCTGCTCGCCCTGCGGGAGGCGGGCGGCTGGGCGGGGCTCGGAGACCGTACGGGGTGCGAGCAGGCCCTGTCCCTGGCCCACGGGCTCTTCGACCGGGGGCCCTCGGACGCCGACCCCGAGTGGATGTCCTTCTTCGGTGAGCCCGAACTGGAGGCGCTGGAGGCGCACTGTCACGCGACGCTCGGTGACTGGGCGCGGGCGGCCCGGCACGCGTACCGCGCGACGGTCCTTCAGGACCCGCACTTCGCCCGCAATCTCGCGCTCTACCGGGCGGATCTGGCCACCGATCTGGCCCGCGCCGGATCCCACGACGAGGCGGCGGCGGCCGGGCACCAGGTGCTCGACGCGCTGGGCGACGTCCAGTCGTCCCGTATCCACGCCAGGATCGCGGCCACGGTGCGGCTGCTGCTGCCGCAGCGGCGGCTGCCTGAGGTGGGAGCCTTCCTGGACCGCCACGCTTCCACGGACCCCCGGAGATGAACCCCGCCGGGGGGCCGGGCCGTGGGGACGGCGTCAGGACGCCAGGTGCCCCGTGTCGTTCCAGACCTCGATCGCGGGCATGCCGTACGCCCAGTTGAGGACCGAGAGCGATGTCGGGTCGAGCCGGATGCGGGCCGCGAACGAGATGTCCTCGCCCAGCCAGCGCGCGCCGATCGCGCGCAGGATGTGCCCGTGCCCGAAGACCAGGACGTCACGGTCGGCCGAGCGCACCCGGTCGACGACCTCGTCCGCGCGGGCGGAGACCTGCGCCAGGCTCTCACCGTCCGGGACGCCGTCGCGCCAGATGAACCAGTCGGGACGGCCCGCCTTGATCTCGGCCGGCGTCATGCCCTCGTACGCGCCGTAGTCGAACTCCATCAGCGCGTCCCACGGTTCGGCACGGTCGCCGAAGCCCGCGAGCTCGCACGTCTCGCTCGCGCGGACCAGCGGGCTGGTGCGGATCTCCGCCCCGGCCAGCCCGGACCAGGGCTCGTGGCGCAGCCGCTCGCCCAGCAGCTTGGCCGCGCGACGGCCCTCGTCGAGCAGCGGAATGTCCGTCCTGCCGGTGTGCTGACCGGACAGCGACCAGGCCGTCTGTCCGTGCCGGGCGAGGAGGATGCGCGGTGCCATGGAGGCTCTCCCTGAAGTTCACAACGGGTGCCGCTCCATCATCACCTACCTGAACGACGGGCAACCTCCAGGGTGATCCCGGCGTCCCCCTCAGCGTCGGGAGTGCGGTTCCCGCCTACGGATACGTGCGGATACGAAGAGAGACCCGGTCGAATGGCCTGATCGTTTGCCCCGTACGGTTGAACGGCGGCCCAAAGCCGCATGAAGACATGATGGAGATCGTCCGGATGCCGTACAGCGCCAGCGCGAACCACCGGTCACGCCCCCGGCCACGCTGGTGGGCTGAGCTGATGCTCATCGCCCTGGTCTACGGGGCGTACTCGGCGGGCCGCCTGCGGGCGCGCGGCGACGTGTCGACGGCCATCGACAACGGGCTGGCGATCCTGCGCGTCGAGAAGGCGCTCCTCCTCAATGCCGAGCACCCGCTCAACCGGCTCTTCACCAGTACGCCCACCCTCGGTATACCCGCCGACTTCGCCTATGCCGCACTCCACTACCTCGTCACCCCGGCCATCCTCGTGTGGATCTTCCGCCGCCGCTCCGCCCACTACCGGGCCGCCCGCACCTGGCTGATGCTCTCCACCCTCCTCGGCCTCGTCGGCTTCACGCTCATGCCCACCTGCCCGCCCCGGCTGCTGGCGGCCGGACACGGCTTCGTGGACACGATGGCCCAGTACAGCTCCTACGGCTGGTGGGGGACGGAGGCGAGCGCGCCGCGCGGTCTCGGCGGCATGACCAACCAGTACGCGGCGATGCCGAGCCTGCACGTCGGATGGGCCCTGTGGTGCGGGGTGCTGCTGTGGCGGCACGCCCGTACGCCCTTCGTGAAGTGGCTGGGCCTCGCCTATCCGCTCGCCATCACCGTGGTGGTGATGGGGACGGCGAACCACTACTTCCTGGACGCGGTCGCGGGTGCCGCCGTCATGGTCGCGGGGGCTCTGCTGACGGGGCCCGCGCTGCGGGCCACCGACCGAATACGGGCCACGGCGGCGGCCCGCTTCCCGTGGGCGCTGCCCTCGTCCCGCACGTCCCACTCGTCCCCGTCGTCCCCGTCGTCCCGTACATCGCCCCCGCTGTCCCCGGAGACCCGTACACCCCCGATTGTCAGTGGCGGGTGGGAGACTTCGGCGGGTGAGCGATTCCCTGGGCAGCGGACCCGCACCAGCACCTCCTCCGCAGACGACTCTCCGGCGACGGCTCGCTGAGCTGCGCGGCCCCGCCGTGGCGCCGCATCCGCTCGACGCCCGTGCGCTGGCCGCCCTCGCCGCCAACCCCGGCTGCCGGCGGCGCGCGCTGCTGGACGGTGCCGGGGTCGACAAAGCGGCGCTCGCGACAGCGCTCGGCTCGCCCGCCCCGTTCGGGCAGTCCCAGTTCGCCTTCATGCGCGGGAACGCCTTCGAGGCCAGGGTCAAGGCCGACGGCGGTACGGAACTGATGCGCCTGCTCTCCGAGCGCCTCGGCGGCGAGGCCCCGGCGCCCACGCCCGGCGAGGTCCTCGTCCCCGACCTGTCGGCGGCCGGCCCCGAAGGCCGCACGGCCCGCACGGCACTGGCCCTGCGCGAGGCCACCGAGGCCGGGTCCTGGGCGCTGCTGGACCACCCGCTGCTCGCCCTGGACGTCGCGGGGTCCCCGGCCTACCTGGAGCCGGACGCCGTGGTCGTGCACCCCGACGGCCGGTGGACGGTCGTGGAGATCAAATCCTTCCCGATGATCGACGGTTCGGCGGACGCGGCGAAGGTGGGCGCGGCCGCCCGGCAGGCCGCCGTGTACGTACTGGCGCTGGAGCGGGTCGCCGTCCACACCGAGGGCGCCGAGGTCGGCCACCGCGTGCTGCTGGTCTGCCCCAAGGACTTCTCCAACCTGCCGGCCGCCTCCGTCGTCGACGTACGCAAGCAGCTGTCGGTGACGCGCCGCCAGCTCACCAGGCTGACCCGGATCGAGGACATCGCGGCGGCGCTCCCCGAAGGCACCACCTTCGATGTCGGGCAGCGCTCGGGCGAGGAGCTGACGGCGGCGGTCGAGTCGGTCTCCGCCGCGTACGCCCCCGAGTGCCTGGCCGCCTGCGAACTGGCCTTCCACTGCCGGGGCCGCGCCCGCTCCGAGGGTGCGGTGGAGGCGCTGGGCCGGAGCGTACGGGGCGAGCTGGGCGGGCTGACGACGGTCGGCGCGGTCCTGGCGGCGGCCCGGGGCGAGGCGGGCGACCCGGAGGACCCGACGGTCGCGGCGCTGCGCAGGGCGGCGGAGCTGCGGGCTCAGGTGCTGGGGGGCCTGCCGGGCGGCGGCCGGGGCCCGGTTCCCGCGCCTCGTACGGAAGGCGGTGCCGGATGTCGTTGATCAGTACCCTCGCGCGGCTGGAGGCCGTGACGAGCGGGCAGGCCCAGCCCCTGGCCACCGTCCGGCACCGGCGGATCCCGGACCGGCCGCTCGTACTCGTGCCGCTCACCACCTCGGGTGAGGCCGGCGCCCCGCTCGGCGCGCTCGTCGGAACGGACCGGGACGCGCCCCGCCTGCTGACCGTCGCTCAGCCACGCGACCGCGATCTGCGGTTCGCGTTCCTCGCCGAGCTGGCGGACGCCGTGCTGCCGTACCTGGACGCGTACGCGGACGTCGTCGAGCCCGCCGAGCGGAGCGAGACCGACCCGGAGACCGGGAAGCGCGTCAGGGTCGAGGCCGAGCTGTGCGCGGACGCACCGCAGCTGATCGTGCCGAGCCGGCCCGGCGTCGACTTCGTACGGCTGCTGGGCCGGTCGATGCGGTTCCGGCGCACCGCCGAGGACGACCCGGACACGCCGTATCCCGCGCCGCCGCGCGTACCGCTGCTCGGCCGCTGGCTGACCCACTACGGCGAGCGCGCCCGGGTGCCGGGCTCCTCCCTGCTGCTCGCGACGACGGACCTGCTGAACCGGCACTGGGCGACCGGCCAGTCCAGCCTGGAGGACCAGCACCTCGGGGCGCTGCTCTCCTGGATCGATCCCCCGGAGGGCTCCTCGGGGGCCGAGGCCGCGCTGCGGGCGGAGCTGGAGCGGGACAGGGCCGGGCAGCTGTGGTGCCCGCCGGCCGGGCCCGCCACCGACCCGGCCTTCGACAACAGGCTGCTGGCGCCCGCGATCGAGAGCTACGACCGGGCGCGGCAGGCCCTCGCGGCGGCGGAGGACGGCCCGGCGGCGGAGGAGCGGCTGGCCCGGCTGACCGCCGCCGAGCGGGAGATCCGCGCACTGCTCGCGGGGGTCATGCGGCCCACCTGGGACGCGGTGTGGCGGGGTCTGGATCTGCTCCGGGAGCTGCCGGAGGGGGCGCGGGTGGCCGACCGCTGGACGCCCGACCGCTGGTCGTTCACCGGTCATCGCGACCGGGTGCGCGCCGGGGAGCCGCCGCAGCCCCGCCAGGACGACGCGGTGACGGCGGCGCGGAAGCTCGCCGCGCGCGAGACGGCGCAGGCGCGGCTGGAAGCGCAGGAGGCGCTGGACGATCCGCTGGTGCTGGCGGGGCGCAGGCTCTCCGGCGAGGCGTTCCTGGGCGAGGTGACGGAGGTGGTGATGGCGTACAGCGAGAGCAAGCGCCCGTCCCCGCGCCCGCTGATCACGGTCCGCACCGACGACCGGCCCCAGCTGGGCGGCGAGCGCGCGAAGGTGTTCCGGTCGCTCGACGGCAAGCCGCAGACGGCGGAGTTCGTGTCGTCCACCGACGGGCTCGACGGGTCCGACGGGTCCGACGGGATGCTGGTGGTGCTGCGGCTGACGGACCGCATGGGCCGGGGCAAGGAGCCCGCGCCCGGCTCCGTACCGGAGAAGGGCGACCGGATCGCCTGGACGCTCTTCGAGCACGACCAGCGCGGCGGACCGAAGCTGCCGGACCCGGAAGACACCCCCTGGACCCACGGCGGGCCGCCGGCCGGTCAGGAGACGGCGGAAGCCGCGCCGTTGATCCCCGCTCAGGACCTGGTGACCGAGGAGGACTTCCTGTGACGTTCGACCCGGGAGCGGCGGCCGGCCGCGCCACCGACGCGATCCTGCGCGACACCCTCCACGGCACCCACCGGGGCGTCGTGGTCGACTCGCCGCCCGGCGCCGGCAAGTCGACGCTCGTCGTGCGGGCCGCGCGGGAGCTGGCGGCGGCGGGGCGGCCGCTGATGGTCGTCGCGCAGACCAACGCGCAGGTGGACGACCTGGTGGCCCGGCTCGCCGAGAAGGAGCCGGACCTGCCGGTCGGCCGGCTGCACAGCAATGACCCCGACCCGTACGACAAGGCCCTGGACGAGATGCCGAACGTCCGCAAGTCCGCGAAGGCCGCGGATCTGGCGGGCCTCGACGTCGTCATCTCGACGGCCGCGAAGTGGGCGCACGTGCAGGGCGTCGAGCCCTGGGGGCATGCCATCGTCGACGAGGCGTACCAGATGCGTTCGGACGCCCTGCTCGCCGTCGCCGGGCTCTTCGAGCGGGCGCTGTTCGTCGGCGACCCCGGCCAGCTGGACCCGTTCAGCGTGGTGGGCGCGGACCAGTGGGCGGGGCTGTCGTACGACCCGTCGGCGAGCGCGGTCTCCACGCTCCTCGCGCACAACCCGGAGCTGCCCCAGCACCGGCTGCCGGTCTCCTGGCGGCTGCCGGCGTCCGCCGCGCCCCTGGTGTCGGGCGCGTTCTACCCGTACACCCCGTTCCGCAGCGGCACGGGCCACGGCGACCGGCGGCTGGCCTTCGGGGTGGCGTCCGACGGCTCGGGGCCGGACCGGGTGCTGGACGAGGCGGCCGCGTCGGGCTGGGGCCTGCTGGAGCTGCCCGCCCGCCGCACGCCCCGTACGGACCCCGAGGCGGTCCGGGCCGTGGCCCTGGTCGTCCGCAGGATGCTGGACCGGGGAGGCGTGGCGACCAGCGAGCGGTCGCCGGACCCGGTGCCGGTGACCGCCGACCGGATCGCGGTCGGTACAGCCCACCGCGACCAGGCCGCGGCGGTCCGGGCGGCCCTCGCGGAGCTGGGCGTGAGCGGGGTGGCCGTGGACACGGCGAACCGCCTCCAGGGCCGTGAGTTCGATATCACGGTGGTGCTCCACCCGCTCTCCGGCCGGCCCGACGCGACGGCGTTCCACCTGGAGACGGGCCGGCTGTGTGTGCTGGCCTCCCGCCACCGGCACGCCTGTGTGGTGGTGTGCCGCGCGGGCGTGGCGGAGCTGCTGGACGAGCATCCGTCGACCGAGCCGGTCCAGCTGGGGGTGACGGTGAAATTCCCGGACGGCTGGGAGGCCAACCACGCGGTCCTCGCCCAGCTGTCCGAACACCGGGTGAGATGGCAGCCGTGACCGGGGCCGGGTCGGGGCCGGTACGCGCCGGGGGGTCGCGCGCTTACGGGGTCCGCGGGGCCGCGCACGCGACCCCGCGCATGCGGGGACCCGGGCGCCCCCTGAAGGCCCACTTGCGGCGGGCGGGACAATGGACGGTGGCCCGGG
Organism: Streptomyces sp. NPDC051569; assembly: GCF_044454085.1. Taxonomy (NCBI): domain Bacteria; kingdom Bacillati; phylum Actinomycetota; class Actinomycetes; order Kitasatosporales; family Streptomycetaceae; genus Streptomyces; species Streptomyces sp. NPDC051569. The sequence continues at coordinate 393,173 of NZ_JBITDJ010000002.1, read as the reverse complement.
ACGTGTGAGAAGCGGCGCCGTCCTCCCTGGGGCGGGGTCTCCTCACACACGTCAGGGCCCGCACAGGAACGAGCAGGAGGAAACACACATGGCGGATCCCGAGCGGAGCGAGCGGCGACTGCGGCCGGCACCGCTGCTCTTCGAACCCTCGGAGGCACAGGCCGACCCCGAGCACTTCTTCGACCTGGAGTCCATCGTCGATCCGGCGGAACTGCTGACCAGAGCGACCGAGCTGACGCTCGCGTTCCGGGCCGCGACGGAGCGCTCCGTGGAGTTCCAGGCGGTCGCCGCCGCCCAGCTCGCCGATCCGCGCCGCTTCGACCGGCTCACGGCCGCGGACATCGCGGAGCGGGCGCGGTGGACGGAGGACTATGCCACGAAGATGGTCGAGTTCGGCCGGGACCTGCTGCGGGGCGACGGGCCGGCGGGGAAGTAGAGCGCACGGGAGCGGTCCCGGCCGGCCGACTCGTCATCCGGCTCAGCCTTCTGGCATATGCCGTGGCGCAGGTTACCCCGACCCGTGCCGCCCTGTCCTGATTTCCGCGAACTCTCAGGAACAGAACCGTTACTCCGGGTAGACCTGGTGCATGAGCGCATGGCGAAGAGACGAATCCACCCTGAGCCCCCGCACGATCGACGAGGAGCGCCGCAGCGACGTCTTCGGCCTCCTCCGTGACGAGGGCCGCCATCACACCGCGCGGGTCACGCCCGCCGGCGCCGACTGGCTCGCCTCGGCGGGACCGTACCCCCGCTCCACGCTCACCCTGTGGGCCGCCCGGCCGACAGCGCCCGTCGTACTCCCCTGCGGCTCGGCCTTCGACGTGGTGAACGTCCCCGAGGTCTTCGGCCGGCGCATGCTGGCCAGGCTCTGGTCCGACGGCCCGGGCTCGGGTCCCGTCGCCACCTACCGGGGGCGGACGCTGCTCTTCGCCGCGCCCGGCACCGCCCAGCGGCTGCCGTCGCTGCTCGCCTGGGAGGAGTGGGGCGGCTCGGGGACCGGCGGGGATCAGGCCGTGCCACCGCTGCTCTGCCACGGCAACGGCGACGCGGTGACCGTACCGCCGCTGGCGCCCGTCGGCGGTCCGGGCCCGCGCTGGGTGGTCGCCCCGGACACCCGCGATCCGTGGCTGCCGGGGCCCGATGTGCTGCTCTGGGCGTGCGTACGGGCGGCCCGGGCGCCGGCGTCCACAGCCGGGACGCCCTCCGGGACACCGGTCGGGTCACCGGTGGGAGTGCCCGCCGGGGCACCGGTCGGCGGCGGGGCGCGGCGCGGGGCAGCCGGCCTGGTGAGCCGGCTGCCCCGGTCATGCTCCTGACGCGAGTGGTCCGCGCGACCGGGCCGCGCGACCGGGCCGCGCGAGTGGTCCGCGCGACCGGTGCGGCGGGTCAGCCGATGCCGGCCGCCCGTGTGATGGTCTGCGTCACGGTGTTGCCCCGGGCGTCGGAGGCGTGCACCCGTACGGACAGGAACGTCGCCGTCGCGGGAGCCCGCAGGCGGGTGAGGGCGCCACGGGATGAGCTGCTCAGCGTGGCCTTCTCCCAGGTCAGGCCGTCGTCGTAGGACAGCTCGACCTTGTCGGTGCGCACCGCGGCGACCGAGGCCCCCGGGATGTGCGAGGGAGTGACGAGCAGTTCGGCGTCGCGCTTCGCCGTGCCGTCGGACGCGGTCGGGATGCGGTAGTCGATCTGGACGAGCGGCAGCTGCTGGGTCTCTCCCGCCTTGGGGGCTGCGGAGGTGAAGCCCCACTCGGTGCGGGTGGCGGTCGAGTACGGATATCCGGCGGTGCGCTCGGTCGTGGTCACCAGGCGGTAGGTGCCCTTGGCGGCCGGTACGTCGGCGCTCAGGACGTAGCCGGACCCGCCGCTGACCAGGGTGTCTCCCCGGTACAGCTCGGTCTCCTGCGTGGTGGTGCCGATTCCGACGACGCCCGCGTGGTTCTCCCCGCTGTCCCCCCAGCCCGGCGCGTAGACCAGGAGGGAGTCACCGGTGCGCCGCGGCAGCGGCTGGCTGCTGTTGATACGGGGCCGTTCCATCGGGCCGAACCACTGGACGTCCGTGGTCTTCCCGGCCGGATAGGTGATCAGATCCGAGTACTGGTACGACTGGTAGACGGCCTCGGCGTCCTCCATCCAGGCCACGTTCTTGTCCGAGGTGACCCAGTCGGTGCGGTGCGCTCCGGCGCGCGACAGTCGCGTGCTGCCGACCTTCACACCGAGGTAGGGCTGGATGTCGTAGCGGAACTCGTCGACCTCCACGGCGGGATCGTTGCGGAAGTCGACCTCGACGCGGGCGAGTTGCCGCTCGGTCGGCGCGTACACGAGGTCCTGCGGGATCCCGCCGTGCCAGGAGCGCACCAGGTCGTAGAGATACTCCGTCTTCGCGTGGCCGACGACGCGCATCGGGACGGACCCGCCGGGGCTCTGCCGGATGCGGCTGATCAGGGTCTCGCCCTCGGTCCGCGACAGGCCCGCGACCGTCAGCGGGGTACGGCGAACGGCCTGGCGGAGCCTGCCGTCGGCGTTGTTCACGATCACCAGGAGGGCGGCTCCGGCCTGCTGTGCCGCCTGCACCTGGTCGAGGTCGGCCCGGGCGAGGTCGTCGGAGACGGGGGCCCCGGTGACCACGGCCACCTTGTCCCGCACGTCCAGCGAGGCGTAGTCCGCCGCCAGGCCGTTCCCGGCGTAGACGGCCGGGAGGGTGCGGTCGCCGTCGGACGGCATGGCGGACCCGGGCTGGATCCACAGGTCGTCGAAGTTCTGGTCGCCGGAGATGAGGCTGAGCTGCGGCTGCTGCATCCGCCAGCGGGCGGTGTAGACGACGTCGCCCTTGGCGGGCTTGGGCGTCGGCAGGGCCCACAGGCTGTCGAAGACGTCGCCGACCGTGTGGGCTTCGGTGGCCGGGACCGAGCCGTCGCCGAAGCCCCTGCTGAAGTCGACACGGATATCGCTGTCGGTGGAGGCGTTGGGCGTCACGACGCGCGTCTGCCGGACCTTGGTGCCGTCCAGGACGACATCGGTGTCCGCGCGGACCTCGACGGCGGGGGCGGAGAGCAGGGCCAGACCGGCCGAGGACGGTCCGTGCGTGCCTTCGACCGCGACCCAGGCCCAGACGGCGTACGTGCCGGACGGCACGATGGCGTCGAAGAGGCCTTCGTCGTCGCTGTACTGAGCCCAGGCGTACTCCTCGCCCTTGCGCTGGAAGTTGACCAGGACGCTGACCGGGTCGCCGGCGCGGTCGGTGATACGCGCCCGCAGGTGGCGGTCCTCGTCGCGGGTGCTGACGGCGATCAGGGTCCTGGTGAGGGCCTTGTCGCCGCCGGTCGACGCGATGACCTGGCCGGTGTAGCGGTTCCCCGCCGGGGCCGCGTCGAGGTGGGTCGTGACGGTCGTCGAGGCCTTGCCGCCGGCCGGGACGACGAGCTGCCGGTCCGCCACGGTGAACAGGCCCCGCGGCGCGTCCGGGGCGTCGGCCCGGAGATCGACGGTGACCGCCGTGTCGCCGTTGTTGGTCCATTCCACCGTCCTGGCCACGGTCCCGGCGGGCGCGCTGCCCCGCGGGTGGATGCCGACGTCGACGGTCCCGGTGGCGAACAGCGTGCCGCCGGTGGCGGCCGCCGCGTCGACGCGGCCGTTGCCGCCGGCGTCGACCGGGTTGCCCGGAGTGGGGGCGCTGCTGCTGACCAGGGCGTCCTTGATACGGCTGCCCGTCCAGTCCGGGTGCTCGGCGGCGACCAGGGCGGCGACGCCCGCGACGTGCGGAGTGGCCATGGAGGTGCCGCTCATCGTCGTATACGACCCGGTGCCGGACGCCATGTACTGCGAGCGGGCGGCGAGGATGCTCACGCCGGGCGCGGTGATCTCCGGCTTGATGGCGTCGTCGCGCAGGCGCGGACCCCGGCTGGAGAAGTCGGCGGTGACGTCCTGGGAGTCGACCGCGCCGACGGTGAGGGCGGCGGACGCGGCGCCGGGGGACGCGACGGTGTGCTCGGCGGATCCGGAGTTCCCGGCGGCGATGGCGAAGAGCACACCCGTCTCGGCGCTGAGCTCGTCGACCGCCCGGCTCATCGGGTCGGTGCCGTCGGACGCCTCGCTGGAGCCCAGGCTCATGCTGATGACGCGCGCGCCGGCGTCCCGGGCGGCCCACTCCATGCCGCTGATGATCCACGAGTCCTGGCCGCTGCCCGAGTCGCTCAGGACCTTGCCCACATGCAGTTTCACGCCGGGGGCGACGCCCTTCTCGGCGCCGCCCGAAGCGGCTCCGCTGCCGGCGATGGTGGAGGCGACGTGGGTGCCGTGGCCGACGACGTCGTTCATGCCCTCACCGGGCACGAAGCTCACGGAGGAGCTGACGGCGCCCGCCAGATCGGGGTGTCCGGAGTCGTAGCCGGTGTCCAGGACGGCGACGTCCACGCCCTTGCCGGTGTTGCCCTGGGCCCAGACCTCGGGGGCGCCGATCCGCGCGGTGCTCTCCGCGAGGTCGGCCGTGACCTTGCCGTCCAGCCACAGCTTCGTGATGCCGCCGGCCAGCGCCGGTGCGCCGGCGCCCCTGGCGGACTCCGCCCGCGTGGCGGGGGCGGTCAGGCCGGACCAGAAGCTCTCGGTCCGGTCGCGGTCCGCGGTGAGTGCGGTGCTGTTGATGCTGGTGAGGGCGCGGACGCCGGTCGCGCCTTCGGGCAGGGCCGACGCGGCGGACCTGCGGCGGGCCTCCGAGCCGTAGCCGGCGATCATGGGTATGCCGTCGGCGTGGGCGTCGTCGAACCCGTCGGCGATGAGCCGGGTGACGTTGAAGAGGTTCCGGTCGAGCAGCCCGGCCGCGACGTACGGGTCGGCGGCCGACGGGTAGACGTAGGTGTCGCCGTCCCGCGTGATGATCCGGGCATCGCCGCGCCGGCCGTCCGGTCCCGCCACGGTGACGGTGTCGGGGCCGCTGCCGCCCGGGGTGACGGTCACCCGGTCGCCGGTCAGCAGGGTGACGGTACGGGCGCCGGGCGCGGTACGGGCGGCACCGGAGCTGACAACGTTGTCCGTCGCGGTGGTCGCGTCATGGCCGAGGGCGGCCGCGGACGGGGTCGCCGTCAGCACCGCCAGGGCCGCGACGATGGCCGGCAGTCTGTGTCTGCCGGGGGGCGTCTGTCTCACTGGGTGGTGTCCTTCGAATCGAAAGGCCGCGGGGACACGTGGACCCTAGTGAGGCGGACATGCGCTGAGAAGTGATCTTGCGAAATACGCGTCGCTGAAATGAGCGGGCAACAAAGCAGCAGGTGAGGGCGGAATCGCCGGGGGGTCGCGAGTCACCCGAATATCGATTTTTCCTGGCGCCGATCCGGGTGCTAATGTCTACGACGTCAGGCAGGCGCCGCTAGCTCAGTTGGTTAGAGCAGCTGACTCTTAATCAGCGGGTCCGGGGTTCGAGTCCCTGGCGGCGCACCGACGGAGAAGGCCCCTCGCGAGAGCGAGGGGCCTTCTCTCATGTCCGCACCACCGCGTGCCCGCCTCCGCCATCCCCCCATCCCCGCCATCCCCCCATCCCCGCCAACCCCCCATCCCGCCATCCCCGCCATCCCCACAGGCGCTCTCCCGGCCGCGCGTTCACATCCCCGTGGTGATCTTGACCGTCCAGGCGCCCGTCGGTGTCCGGTCCGCCACCTCCACGCGGGTCCGCTCCCCCGGCACCGTGAAGGTCTCACCGATCCCCAGCGGCGCGTCCGCCAGCGGCGGGTACACCGACCTGCCCGGGCAGCTCTCGCCGTACGGGTGGGTGTCCACCACCTTGACCGGGCCGCCGCCTGACGCCGTTCCGCTCCGCACCCGGTAGATCAGCACCCCTTCGGTGCAGGTGCGCAGGTCGTTGCCGGTCGCGCCGCGCGCTTCGATGGCGAGAGCGGAGTCCTCGCCGGTCCTGACGACCGCGAGCCTGGTCCCGATGACGCCGCCGGCGTCCGGCGCGGCGGCGATCGGCTCCAGCGTCAGCATGCTGGTGCCGGAGGGGCCCACACAGCGCACCTGCCGCCGGTCCAGCCAGCCCAGCTTCCACTTGTGCCAGCCGAAGAGATCCGGGGCGAGGCCGAACTGGCTGCCCATGACGTCCCAGTCCCCGACGTACGTGTCCCAGTCGCCCTTGCCGTCCGACGGCCGGTGGTAGAGGTCCGGCAGGTCGAAGACGTGCCCGGTCTCGTGGGCCAGTACGTTGCGGTCGGGCGGATGCCGCTCGAAGACGGTGACGATGCGCTTGAGGTCCGTACCGTCCGCCCTCATCGGCCGGTCGAAGTTGACCACCTTCGTGGCATCGGAGTCGACGCCCGGCGCGTCCGGGTCGGCCACCAGGTAGACGATGTCGTAACGGGAGAAATCGACCCGGGGATCCGCGACTTTCAGGGCGTCCCGCAGGTAGGCCGCGCGCCGCGCGGGGTCCCAGTCGCGGCGTATGCCGTACGAGGTGGAGGCGTGCGGCATCGTCAGCCACCGGAGCTGGGGGTGGGCGCGCAGGGCGAACTTCCCGTACGAGGCCCGCTCGTAGAAGCGGCTGGTGGCGGGGAAGTGGTCGGCCGCCAGCTCCGCCGGGTCGGTCACCGGCGTGGAGTCCGGGAAGGACAGGAAGATCATGACCGCGTCGAGGGCACGGACCGGGCGCGGGTATGCGGTGTTCCAGCTGTCGAGGCCGAGGGAGTGATGGGCGGGGGTACGGGGCAGAGCGCAGGGCCCTCCGGCGGCCTCCGCCACGGCGGGCCCGGCGACCAGGGACGTGGCGGCGAGCGCCATGAGGGAGGAGAAGGCGGCCGCGGACCTGCGCAGGCGGGGCCTTCGTGCTCCCCCGGTTGGGTGCGGACGCTCCACATCGACCTCCGACTGCGGAAGGGGGGACACCACCACCTTGTGTGATTTTGTGGTGATACGCCCTGTTCCGCTGCCCCACCCGGGTGATCGCTCCGGATCTCCCCGCGCGGGACCGCTTCGGACGACGGCCCGCCGTGCCTCCGGCGCGCGACGGCGACGAGGCCGGGGCTGCGACACCCCGGCATTTCACGGAAAGTCACATCGATCACGACAGCGCCGAGCGGGGCCAGGCGCGAGCAGAAACGATCATCCGATGACATCGCGGCGGCTTCCGCCGTCCGGCTCCCCGCCACGGAGCTGGAATGGCCCCCCGGCCTGCCTCTATGATCGGCACACTTTCCCCTGGCCGACCGTCCCGAGCTGACCCCGACCCCCCTCCGACCCACCCTGTACGACACGACTGCACTGCGGGAGCGAGCCGTGAGCGGAACCTCCGAAGGGCCGCACCCCGCGGCAGTCGCGGCGTCCGGCACCGGACACCCACTGGTCACGGAGCGTCATGCCAAAGGCAGAGCCGCCGCCGAGACGCGCGACTACCGTGCCGCGTTCCAGGCCGCCCATCTCGCCATGGCCGTCCTCGACCGGGAGGGCACGGTCGTCAGCGCCAACGACGCGCTCGCTACGCTCCTCGGCACCGGACCCGGCGCCCTGGAGGAACAGGCCGCGGCCGACCTCGTCGACCTCGCCTCGGACACCCGCACCGTGCACTCGTACCGCGAGGTACTGCGCGGCGGGCGCTCCCCCTTCCGCTGTACGCGCCGCCTCAAGCACGCCGACGGGCACACTCTCTGGGCCGAGATCACCGTCTCCCCTCTCCCGGAGAGCGGCGGCGGGCTGCTGTCGGTCGCCGACGTCAGCGACCGGCGGGAACTCCAGGCCCGGTTGCGCCACCTCCAGATGCACGACCCGGTGACCCGGCTGCCCAATCGCACCCTGTTCTTCGAGCGGCTCGCCGCCGCGCTGGAGGACGCCTCGTACGACGAGGACGGGCCCTACCGGGACGGGCCCCACGGGGACGGGCCCTACGGGGACGGGCCCTACGGGGACGGGCCGTTCGGCGGCAGCGGAGGCCACGGCCTGGGCGGGACGGGGCGGATCGGCCTCTGTTACCTGGATCTCGACGGTTTCAAGGCCGTCAACGACACGCTCGGCCACCGCACCGGCGACCGGCTGCTGGCGGCCGTCGCCGGGCGGCTCACCGAATGCGCCGACCACGACGGCTACACGCGCAGCGGCGGCCATCTGGTCGCCCGGCTCGGCGGGGACGAATTCGCGATCCTGGTCGAGGACTCCACCGGTACGGAACAGCTCGCCGACCTCGCCGGCTCCGTGCTCACCTCACTCCAGCGCCCCTTCGACCTGGCCGGGCAGCGGCTGTCGGTGTCGGCCTCGATCGGCGTCGTCGAGCGGGCCGCCGCGGGCACGACGCCGACCGGTCTGATGCAGGCCGCCGACACCACGCTGTACTGGGCGAAGGCCGACGGCAAGGCCCGTTGGACGCTCTTCGACCCGGAGCGCAACGCTCACCGGATGACCCGCCAGGCGCTCTCCTCGACCCTGCGCCCGGCCATCGAGCGCGACGAGTTCGTGGTCCAGTACCAGCCGCTGGTGGGGATGGCCGACGGAATCGTCCGGGGCGTGGAGGCGCTGGTCCGCTGGAACCACCCGCAGTTCGGCACCCTCGCGCCGAATCGGTTCATCGGGATCGCCGAGGAGGACGGCTCGATCGTGCCGCTCGGCCGGTGGGTGCTGCGTACGGCCTGCCGTCAGGCCCGGCAGTGGCAGCGGGACCACCCGCGCGCCCGGCCGCTCTTCGTCAGCGTCAATGTCGCCGTCCGCCAGGTCTGGGACTCCGACCTGGTCGCGGACGTGGCCGGAATCCTCGCCGAGACCGGTCTCGCGCCGCATCTGCTGCAACTGGAACTGACCGAGTCCGCGGTGATGGGTTCGGCCGGCCGGCCGCTCCAGGCGCTCCAGGCGCTGAGCGACATGGGCGTACGGATCGCCATCGACGACTTCGGCACCGGCTACTCGAACCTCGCGTATCTCAGCAGGCTGCCCGTCTCCGTGCTCAAACTCGACGGCTCCTTCGTCCGCGGCTTCCGCTACGACGAGGGCGTCCACCCGAGTCCGGCCGACGAGACGATCGTCGAGGCCATGGTCCAGCTCGCCCACCGGCTGGGCCTGACGGTCACGGCCGAGTGCGTGGAGACCTCGGGACAGGCGGCCCGCCTCCAGCGGATCGGCTGCGACACGGGCCAGGGCTGGCTCTTCTCCCGTCCGGTGGCCCCGGAACGCGTCGCGGAAATGATCGCCGCCGGCCCCCAGGAATCCTGACGAGGCCGCGTCGGGGCCTGCCGGGCACCCTGTCCTGGCCGGCACCCAGTCCGGACCTGCCGACGCCGCGTCGGGGTCCGGCCGCCGGCCTCGGCCGGCTTCACAGCAGCCGCTTGATCTCCCCGCGCACCCGGTAGAAGCCGGCCGAGGCCGGGTGCAGGGCGTCCACCACGTAACGGGTGCCCGCCTCGCGTACCCCCCGGGGGAACTGGACATTCCATGACGGTTCGAAGCCGCCCGAGACCACATGGACGCGCAGCCGGCCGCCCTCCCTCACGCACTCCACGACCACACCTCCGGCCGGGACCGCCGACGGCGCGACCGTCCGCACGGTCTTCGCGGGCGTGTACGTCGGAAGGGCGGCGGCCGACTTGACGTCCACCACGACCGGGACCGTGCCCTGCTGCGCGGCGGCGATGGCGGCGGCGCTCGCGTCGACGCAGACCAGGGAGCCGTCCGTGGTGACCATGTACAGCTTCTCGTCGCGGTACTGCATGGACAGCGCCGAGCCGCCGCCCGTGCCCAGCTTCCACAGCCGGGTGCCGTCCGCGTCGAAGCAGTACACCGACGAGGAGCTGTCGCCCGCGAAGACGTAACGGCCGCCCGGCGCCGTCGCGCACGCGTACACCGGGCCGTCGCAGCGGTACGTCGCCTCGACCGCGCCGGTCGTCTTGGACAGCCGTTGTACGACATGGCGCGCGGTGCCCGCGTACACCGACCCGTCCTCCTGCCAGCCGAACAGCACCCCGCCCATCGTCGGTGTGTGCCACAACTCCCCGGTACCACCGGGCTCGTACGCCGTGACGCCCCTGCCGTGCCCGTGGTAGACCGCCCGTTCGTCGGCGCGCACCATCCAGGCGCGCCCGCCGGCGGACTTGCGGGCCCACTGGTACTCGTCCTCGTGGTCGATGACCGTGAGACCGCCGTCGCGGTCCGACACGTTCAGCACGCCCTCACGGATGTCGAGCCAGAAGATGTCGACGTCCGCCGCGATGTCGTACGCCGCGAACGGCAGCTTCGACGACAGGTCGTACACCGTGCCGTCGTCGCACCCCGCGTAGATCCAGAAGTCGTCCGCCACCAGGCATTTCACGCCGTCGGGCAGCGCGTAGCGGGCCAGTACCTCGCCGCCGTGGCTGAGCGTGTAGACATCGCCCGCCTGGTTGCCCACCCAGCAGCGGTCCTCGTCGATGTGGATACCGAAGGCGGGCGAACCGGTGCGGAAGCGCCACAGCACCGGCGCGACCGCGCGGGCCGTGGAGGGCGCCGAGGTGACCTGCCGGCGCGTCACCGACCGGGCCGCCCGATGTCCCAGGACCGCCGGGGCGTACCCCTTGCGGACCTTCTCGCCGATCTTCTTCGACGCGGCCGCCCGCGCCTTCTCCTCGGTCGGGAAGGAAGAGGTCTGCGTCTGTCCGTCCGCGCCGATCCGTCCGTAGCGCACCGAGACGGCCGTCCCCTCCACGGTCACCTCGTAGAACTTGTGCGCCCCGGCGCCGTCCTGCGACAGCTCCAGATACGTCGTGGCTCGCGACATGGCAGACCTCTCCCCCCGGGTGACCGCGGCTTCTTCGCGCCGCGGCCAACTGAGGGAAACGCTACGAGGGGGGTCTGACAATCGACCGGTGCCGGACCCTCGCGACGGGCCGGCGCCGGATGCCGGTCAGGCCGTCGGCAGGCCGTACGCGTCCGCGATCAGGTCGTAGCTGCGCAGCCGCGCCTCGCCACCGTGGGCGTTCGCCGTGATCATCAACTCGTCGGCTCCCGTGCGCTTCTGGAGGTCGTTCAGGCCGTCGCGGACCGCGTCCGGCGTGCCGTGGACGATGTTGCTCATCCAGCCGTCCACGAACTCCTGCTCCAGCGTGCTGAAGGGGTACGCCTCCGCCTCCTCCGGCGTCGGGATCAGACCCGGGCGGCCGGTGCGGAGGTGGATCATGGAGAGCGCGCCGGAGAGCACCTGGCGCCGGGCCTCGCGCTCTTCGTCGGCGGCCAGGGCCGCGACGCCGATCACGGCGTAGGGCGCGTCGAGGGTCTCGGAGGGGCGGAAGGACTGGCGGTAGAGGTCGAGCGCCGGGATGGTGTTCTGCGCCGAGAAGTGGTGCGCGAAGGCGAACGGCAGGCCCAGCACGCCGGCCAGCCGGGCGCTGAAGCCGGACGAGCCGAGCAGCCAGATCGGCGGCCGGCCGGCCGGACCCTGCACCGGGCCCGGCACGGAGTGGATCCGGGCGTACCGGTGCCCGTCCGGGAAGTCGTCGTCCAGGAAGCGGGTGAGCTCGGCGAGCTGCTGCGGGAAGTCGTCCGCGCCCTCGTCCCGGTCGGTACGGCGCAGCGCCGCCGCCGTCGCCCCGTCGGTACCCGGTGCGCGGCCCAGGCCCAGATCGACGCGGCCCGGGGCGAGCGCCTCCAGGGTGCCGAACTGCTCGGCGATGACCAGCGGCGCGTGGTTGGGCAGCATCACGCCGCCCGAACCGAGCCGGATGCGCTCGGTGTGGGCGGCGAGATGGGCGAGGATCACCGCCGGGGAGGACGACGCGACGCCCGGCATGGAGTGGTGCTCGGCGATCCAGTGGCGGTGGAAGCCACGGCGCTCGGCGAGCTTCGCGATCGCGACGCTGGTCCGCAGGGACTGCGCGGCGGTGGAGCCGACGCCCACCGTGACCAGGTCCAGCACCGACAGCGGCACAGGCGCGGTGCCGATCGCCGTGCCCCGAATCTCGTCCGTCGTGCCTCGGCTCGCGTCGTCCACCGGTCAGACCCTTCTGCGCGTGAAGTACGTACAGAAGGGCCTCAACGGGAGGGTGTCTCCGCTTATTCCCGAGCCGGGCCCCGCGCCCTGCCGCTGCCCAGCCCCTCCGGGTCGGGGTCTCCCGGTCGGGGTCTCCCGGTCGGGGTCTCCCGGTCGGGGTCTCCGGGCCGGCCCGGTTCCCCGTCCTACTCCCGGGTCGCGAAGAGGGTCCCCAGCTTCGGCGCCCACGCCTTGCGCTCCGCCAGCCGCAGACCCTCCCAGACCGTCACCTGGTTCGCCGTGAGCACCGGCTTTCCGACCGCCTCCTCCAGCTCGGGGAGGAATCCGGCGGTGTGCAGGGCCGTGTCCGGCAGCAGGACGACCTCCGCGTCGGGGTGGTCGCCCGCGCGCACCAACTCCAGCACCTGGTCCTTCTCCCAGGTGCCGACCTCGGCGGCCGTGACGATCCCGCTCGCGCGGTCCGCGACGACCTCCGCCCCGGCCGCCTTCAGGAAGGCGGTGAAGTGCCCGGTGACGTCCTCGGGATACGTGGCCGCGACGGCGACCCGCTCGGCACCCAGTGCCTGGACGGCGTGGGCGAAGGCGAACGACGTGCTCGACGCGGGCAGCCCGGCCGCCAGGGCCAGGGCGCGTGTCTGTTCCCGCGCGCCCTCCCACCCGTACACGAAGCTGCCGCTGGTGCAGGCCCACACCACGGACTCCGCGCCGGCCAGACGGAGTTCCTCCACGCCCTCCGCGAGCCGCTCGTCCGCGCCCATCTTCAGCAGCGCGTCCACGCGGTGGGCGTCCTCCCCGATGTCGGTGTGGAAGACGGGCAGTCTGATGTCGGTGTCGAGCAGTACTTCGATGCGGGGGAAATCATCCTCGGCGGAATGCCCGGGATAGAGGAGTCCGACGGTCGTCATGTCCATCCTTCCTGTTCTTCCGGCGGCAGGGCCTGCACCGGTTCCGGCGGCAGGATCGGCACCGGTTCGACCGGCAGCATCCGCGCCCGTGGAACCGCCCGCGCCGGGGGCGGATCGAGCAGCAGCCGCTGGTACGGGCCGACCGCGTGCGCCCCGAGCCTGCGCAGTGCCGCCCACATGGTGACCTGGTTGGCGGACAGCACCGGCATCCTCAGCTCGGCCTCCAGCTGCGGAATCACGTCGTACGTCGGCAGATTCGTGCAGCTGATGAAGAGCGCGTCGGCCGACCCGGCGACGGCCTGCCGCGCCATGTCCACGACCGAGCGGTACGGCACCTTCCAGATGTGCCGGGTCAGTCCCAGAAAAGCGCGACCCGTGACCGTTACCCCGACTTCGCCCAGGTACTCCTCCAACGACTCGGTGACCGACTCCGTATAGGGCGTGACCAGCGCGATCCGCCCGGCGCCCAGGTACTCCAGCGCCTCGACCAGCGCGCCGGAGGTGGTGACCGAGGGGACCTCGCCCGCCTGGGTCATGGCCTCGCACATCGCGCGCTCGCCGGCCGGTCCGCCGACGAAACTGCCCGAGGTGCAGGCGTACGCGATGACTTCGGGTTCGGACGCCCCGAGCGCCCGTACCGCCTCGCCGAGGGTCTCGTGCTCACTGACCAGCCGGGCGAGGTCCAGGGAGACCTCGACCGGTACGTACGGCGTTCTGGTGACCCGCAACGAGACGTCGTCCGGCACCCAGCGCCACAGTTCGCGATCGAGCGCGAAATCGAATGGGGCGACCACGCCGACACCACGCTGCGGCTGCGGTCCATCGAGAAAGGAGACGTGCAACTGGCCCCCTCAAAGGTCGTTGTTGACGACGGTAGGAGCCGGATGCGAGCGTGGTCAATCCGCCCATCTGAGACGTTGCACGGAATTTTCCCGGGGGAAATCCCCCGGCATCGGCAGACCGGCACATCCCCCCGGCAGAAGGGCCCTCCCCATGCCAGCACCCGTCCTGCTCGTCCTGCGGGCCGATCCTCCGCCCCGGCTCGGCCGGCTGACCGGCCGGGCGGAGATCCGCTACGCCGACGAAGACGGCCTCGCGGCCCAACTCCCCCACGCGGACGCGCTCCTGGCCTGGGACTTCACCTCCGACGCGGTACGGAACGCCTGGCCGGGCGAGGGCCCCAGGCCCCGCTGGGTACACACCGCGAGCGCCGGCGTGGACCGGCTCCTCTGCCCCGAACTGATCGCGTCCGACACCGTCGTCACCAACGCGCGCGGTATTTTCGAGGGCCCCATCGCCGAGTACGTGGCGGGGCTGGTACTCGCCATGGCGAAGGACCTTCCCGGCACCCTGGAGCTCCAGCGCCAGCGCCGCTGGCGCCATCGCGAGGGTCTGCGGGTCGCGGGCAGCCGGGCGACCGTCGTCGGCGCCGGCCCGATCGGCCGTGCCGTCGCGACGACGCTGCGCGCGCTGGGCGTGACGGTCGCCGTGACCGGCCGTACGGCACGCCCCGGTGTGCACGGCCCAGAACAGCTGGACCGGCTGCTCACCCGCGCCGACTGGGTGATCTGCGCGGCGCCGCTCACGGACGCGACGCGCGGGATGTTCGACGCGCGGCTCTTCGGTCTGATGCAGCCCTCCGCGCGGTTCATCAATGTGGGGCGCGGACAGCTCGTCGTCGAGGACGATCTCGTCGCCGCCGTGTCCAACCGGTGGCTCGCGGGCGCGGCGCTCGATGTCTTCGACCGGGAACCGCTGGGCCCCGACAGCCCGTTGTGGGACGTTCCGGGCGTGATCGTGTCCCCGCACATGAGCGGCGACACGGTCGGCTGGCGCGACCGGCTCGGCGCCCAGTTCGTCGATCTGTACGAACTCTGGGCGGCCGGAAAGCCGCTCCCGAACGTGGTGGACAAGAAACGTGGGTACGTCCCCATGCATGACTGATTCCACGCCCACCTTCCTCACCGACCTGACCGCGCGCCAGCTGCTGGCCGGCTACGAGAAGGGCGACTTCTCGCCCCTCGACGCGACCCGCGCCGTCCTGGAACGGATCGAGACGGTCCAGCCGCTGGTCAACGCCTTCGTGCGGGTGGACACGGAGACCGCCCTGGCCCAGGCGGAGGCGTCCACCGGGCGCTGGCGCCGAAAGGAGCCGCAGGGGCTGCTCGACGGGGTTCCGGTCTCGGTGAAGGACCTCATCCTCCAGCGCGGCGCCCCCACCCTGCGGGGCTCCCGGCTGGTGCGGCCCGACGCGGCCTGGGACGAGGACTCACCGGCCGTGGCACGGCTGCGCGAGCACGGCGCGGTGCTCGTCGGCAAGACGACGACCCCCGAGTTCGGCTGGAAGGGCGTCACGGACTCGCCGCTGACCGGGGTGACCCGCAATCCGTACGACCTGACCCGGACCTCGGGCGGTTCCAGCGGCGGCAGCGCGGCGGCCGTGGCGCTGGGCGCGGCCCCGCTGTCCATCGGGACGGACGGCGGCGGCTCGGTCCGTATCCCGGCGTCCTTCTGCGGCATCTTCGGCATGAAGCCGACGTACGGCCGGGTGCCGCTCTATCCGTCCAGCCCGTTCGGCACGCTCGCGCACGCCGGGCCGATGACCCGGGACGCGGCGGACGCCGCGCTGCTGATGGATGTGATCAGCGGCGCGGACGCCCGGGACTGGTCGCAGCTGGCCCCGGCGCCGCCCGTCAGCGGCTCGCTGGCCGAGGGCGTCAAGGGCCTGCGGATCGCGTACTCACCGTCCTTCGGCGGCCAGGTCGCGGTGCGGCCCGTGGTGGCCGCGGCCGTACGCCGAGCGGTGAGCCGGCTCGCCGAGCTCGGCGCGTACATCGAGGAGGCCGACCCGGACATCAGCGATCCGGTGGAGGCCTTCCACACCTTGTGGTTCAGCGGTGCGGCCCGGCTGACGCAGCCGTTCAGCAAGGAGCAGCGGGAGCTGCTCGATCCGGGGCTGCGGGAGATCGTCGCGGCGGGTACGCGCGCCGGCGCGCTGGACTATCTGGCCGCCGTGGACGCGCGGATGGCCCTGGGCCGCAGCCTGGGCCGCTTCCACGCGTCGTACGACCTACTGGTCACACCGACCCTGCCGATCACCGCGTTCGAGGCGGGGCGGGAGACGCCCCAGGGGTCGGGGCTGCGCCGCTGGACCGGCTGGACACCGTTCACGTACCCCTTCAACCTGACGCAGCAGCCCGCCGCGACCGTGCCGTGCGGGGTGGATGAGGACGGGCTGCCGATCGGACTCCAGCTGGTCGGGGCCCGGCACGCGGACCCGCTGGTGCTGCGCGCGGCGCACGCGCTGTACGAGTCGGACGCGGCCCGGATCCCGGCACCGACCGGGAGCTGAGCAACCGGCCGGGAGCCAGGGGCGGCCGGGAGCCAGGGGCGGCCGGGAGCTGAGCCCCCGGCCCAGGCCCTTACGCCCGGCGGAAGCTGAGCGTCTCGCCGATGGCGCCCGCCCGCCACAGATCCTGGCAGGCGTCCGCCATCCGGTCGAGGCCGTCCACGACCGTGCCCCAGACGATGCCGGGTACCCAGCCCGCGTCCCCGTTGATCAGGAGATTGTTCCGCTCGTAGAAGAGGGCGAGGTCCACGACGGTACGGCGGCCGCGCACGGCCTTCTCGTCGTATCCGTAGGCCGACGCACCCAACTCCGTCTCGGAGAAGGTGAAGTAACAGAGATCGCCGGGGATGGGGGTCACGGTCGGATTCTCCAGCGGCGGCTCCTCGGCGGCGAAGGCCGGGAAGAGCGCGTAGATCTCATTGCGCGCGTACTTCGCGTGGTAGACGTCGGAGCCCAGCGGCAGCGCCTCCCATACCGCCGCGCAGGTGACCGGAGCCCGGTCGTCGAGGAGCTTCGCGGTGCACTTCACGCCGCGCTTGTCGAGTGATACCTCCACATAACGGTCTGTCATCCCCGCAGCCTGCCCGGCATTCGCGACCCCACACGCCCGGTCGTTCCGGGCCACGGAAAGGTCACTCTCCGGACACTGTTCGATTACACCCCCCTCCTCCGGCATCGAACAGGCCGATCGGGCAGGCACACCCCATTGCCCGCAGCGCTCACCCCCACTGGAGAGATGGCGAATCCATGGCTGACTTCCCGAACCTGTCCCGCCGGAGCTTCCTCGGCCGCACGGCGGCCGTCGGCGGACTTCTCACCGTCCCCGGCCTCCTCACCGCCCGCAGCAGGACGGAGCCGGAGCACGCACGGACGCGCGCATTCCTCGGCGCGGTGCTCTGACCTCATCTTCCGCCGCGTAAGTGTGCCGCTGGCATATGCCAGCGCGGTGCGGCCCAGCCTACGGCGGTGGGGCCGCACCTCCGCAGTTGTCAACAGCCCCTCCACGACGAGCCCTTCGCGGCTATCGTGTCGCGTGAGCTTGCGGTCACAACCTGCTAGGGGGAACCGTGGTGCTGAAGCCGGAGCCGACCTCCGCGCCGACCCGCTCGGCGCACTACGTCCTGCGCGTCCTGGAGGCCGTATCCAGGCACGGCGGCGGGGTGACCGATACGCAGATCGCCCGCGAGAGCGGGCTGCCGGCCGGGCAGCTGGCTCCGCTGCTCTCCATGCTGCGGCGCGAGGGATACGTCACGCAGGTCGCGGACGGCGCCTATGTGATCGGCGACTCGCTGGTCCTGATCGGCTCCGGCGCCGCCCGGCAGCGGGCGGTCGAGACCAAGCTCCAGGAAGCCCTGACCGGCCTGCGCGACGCGGTCGGCGCGGCGATCTACCTCAGCCGGTACATCGACGGCGAGATCAAGGTCACCCAGATCGCGGACAGCCCGCTCACCCCGGCGGTCAACGAGTGGGTGGACTTCCGCTCCACCGGCCACGCCAGCGCGGTCGGCAAGTGCCTGCTGACCCAGCTGGACCAGAACGCCCGCCGGGACCACATGGACCGCCACAAGATCGCCCGCTTCACCTCCCGGACGATCACCAGTGAGCGCCTGCTGTTCTCCCGGCTGGACAGCCAGCCGCCGACGGTCCCGGTGCTCGACCTCCAGGAGTACGCGGTGGGCACGGTCTGCGCGGCGGTCCCGCTGACGGCCGGGTCCGCCGTGGGCTGCCTCGCCCTCTCCCTCCCGGTCGAGCACGCGCACCGGCTGCGCGCGGCGGCGGAGACCCTGCACCGCGGGGCCGCGCCGATGGCGCTCTCGCTGACGCTCTGAGCGCGGGGGCCCGGCGCCCCGGGGGCCCCGCGTTCCGGGCCTCGCAGGGCTGCCGCACGCCCTGGTCCGGAGCACTCCCGGAGACCGGGTATTATTTTCGAGTCAGCAGGCGCCGCTAGCTCAGTTGGTTAGAGCAGCTGACTCTTAATCAGCGGGTCCGGGGTTCGAGTCCCTGGCGGCGCACAGACAGGGAAGGCCCCTCGCGGAAGCGAGGGGCCTTCCTGCTTGTCCCGCTTGCGTGCCCCGGGGCCGGTGCCTCAGGCGACGGAGCGGGCGCCGTCGACCACGACGGACTTACCGAAGATGTCGACCGCGTGGTAGTACGTCCACGCCGTCGCGTCGCAGGACGCCTTCGAGACGCCGGAGTACGCCGCGCACACCCGCTTCAGGTCCGCGTAGAGAGCGGAGTCCAGCCGCGCCTTGTTGGCCGGGAAGGTACCGGCCGCCTTGTAGTTGCGGTAGCCGAAGTCGTGGCGGGCGCAGGCGGTCTGGAAGGGGAAGCCGAAGGGGTTGTCGGGCGACGTCGAGCAGTAGTCCGTGGACCAGTCGAAGCCGTAGGACGACCAGGCGCCCTGATTCCCGCGGGCCGCGACCCAGGAGTTGTAGCTGGCCGCGGACTCCTGCGTGAAGCCGCTCAGGACCTGCGGCTTGTCGGCGGGTGCGGCGGAGGCCTGACCAGACGTCAACAGCATGGCGGGAAGGGCGAGTATGGCTGCGGCGAGCGGGAGCGCCAGGCGTCTGCGCATTACGGATAACCTCCGGACGAGAATGGGGGGAAGCACGTGAAACGCGGCCGCCGCACGGGTCTACGCGCGATGACCGACGCCGGAATGCTCCCGCACATCGCGTCGTCAGGAAACCCCTTGAAGATGAACACGCGGCCACACCAGTCGAGTTGACGGTTCCGGCCATATTTGTCGCGTCCGATATATCCGTCTCGGAGGTGGCGGACCGGCCGTCCCGCCACCCCCGAGACGCCGTTCAGATCAGAACTGCACGTCCGAGCACGAGTAGAACGCGTTCGCCGTGTCAGCGATCGTCCATACCGCCACGATCATGTGCCGGCCCGACTTCGACGGCATCGTGCCCGAGTGCGAGAGCGTCTCCGGGGGCTGCTGGTTGTTGTACGGCACCGTCAGGAACGGCTGGGTGTCCAGCGCCGCGCGGGTGAGCGGCTGGGACGAATTCCACCCGTTCTTCGTGATGTAGTACTTGAAGTCCGTCGTGGCGTGCCGGGCGGTGAACTGCCAGCGGAACTGGTAGCTCTGGCCCGCCGTGACCTTGGTGGTGGGCCAGCCGGTGCCGCCGCGCTGGTCGTCGAGCTGCGCGAACTGGCTGTTGCCGCCGGAGCAGATCTTGCCGTCGGCGGGACCCGCCGCCGGGAAGCCCTTGGGCCCCTCGACGCTCTGCGGCTCCCACTGGATGTTGCCGCAGTTGGTCACCGTGCCGTTGGCACAGAGCTTCTGGCGGCTGAGGGGCTGGTCGGTGTAGCCGTGGCTGCTGGCGCTGCCGGTGGCGAGCAGGGAAACGCCCGCGACCGCGAGGCCGACCACGGCCGCGCCTATCTTCTTTCGCATGCTTCGCTCCAGAGAACGTGGGGAGTTCGGTGAGCCGTGCGTGTGCTGCGACAGGTACACGTGTGCCGCGACAGGTACGGGACGCGTACCGAACGCGTACCGGCCGCGTGCGAGATGAGCGGTTCTGCGGTCTAGACCAAGTCGTAGAGTATTAACGGAACTTGACCGTGTCCATAACAAGCGCGGCCCAGACCTGTCAGGCTCTCTCCCCGGCCCCCTGCCGACCTGTGTAAAAGGCCACGGTGAGGTCCTTGACCAGCGCTTTGCGCTCGTAGTCGTCCAGTTCGACGAGTCCGCGCGAGGTCAGCCGGTGAACGGTGTCCTCCACCGAGTCGACCACGGCGGTCAGCACACCGTCCCGGTGCCTGGCGTCGATCACCGCGATCCGGCTGCGCCGCATCGCCGCCGCGATCTCGGGGGCGTACTCGATCCGCGTCGGCTGGGCCGAGAAGATCTCCACGCCGACGGGCCGGCACTCCGCCGCCAGCATCCGGGTCAGCGCGTCGCCGACCGCCTCGGCGTCCCGCAGCGTCGGCCCCTCGTCGTGGAACGCGTCGGCGGGCAGCTGCGAGAGCACCCGCGCCGTCGCCGCCTCCACCTGCTCGCGCAGGTACTCCTCGTGGTCCTTGACGCCGAGGACCGCCCGTACGGTGTCCCTCACCCGCCAGACCACCAGCACGACGACCCGCAGCGCCGTGCCGTTCGCGTCCACCGCCGGCATCGGCTCACCGCGCCAGTGCCGCAGCCGTACGTCCACCCGGCGGCGCAGCAGCAGCGGGCTCACCCAGAGCAGGCCCGTACGCCGCACGCTCCCCCGGTACTCGCCGAAGAGGGTCAGCACCCACGCCCGCCCGACCTGGCCACGGCCGAGTCCGCCGAAGGCCAGGACCATGACCAGCACGCCGAGCACCAGCAGGGCCCGCTGCCCGAGGCCGATACCCCGGTAGGGGGCCGGGACCATCCCGAACGACCGCGTCAGGGCGTCCGGTACGGCCCCGGCCCACCACATCACCGCCCCGCACCCGAGGAGCGCCCCGAGACCGACGAGCGCGGCGGACCAGCCGGGCAGAACGGGCCCCGGCCGTTCACCCAGCTTCGGATCGACCGGCGGGACGGAACGCGACGGCCCGGCCGGCCCGGGCTCGGGGGCGGACACCCGCCGTACCCGGGGCTGCTCCCCGGTCCCCCGCCGCCGCCCGATGACGGTGGGCCTGACGGGAAGCGGGTCCCCGGCGCCCTCCCGGGCCCCGGCCTCCTCGCGGAAGAGCAGGTGTACGGGGATCTCCTGGGTGCTCTCGCCGACGATGAGCGGAGTCCAGCGGGCGGTCTCGGCGCCGCCGGCCGTACCCCGGAATTCCGGCTGCCGGGGCCAGGGGCCGGCGGGCGCCGGGCCCGGCGCGGTGCCCATAAGCGGCTCCAGCGGCAGCAGGCCCGGAGGCAGCGGCTCCAGCGGCAGCGGGCCCGGAGGCAGCGCATCCAGCGGCAGCGGATCCAGCAACTCGGTCTTCGGGCCGCTCAGTTCCTGATCGCCGTGGTAGCCGCCGTCGCCGTCGTAGCCGCCGTCATGGGCACTGCCGCGGTGGACCGCGGCCGCGTCGTTGTCCCCGGCCGTTTCACGGCTCCCGGCTACGCCTCGGTCCTCGGCCTCGCCCGGGGACACCAGCGCGTCCGCGAGGGGGACATAGACGTGACAGCCCGGTTCGGGCCGGGGCCGTCGCGTCGGCTCGCCGCGTGACGCGCCCCATGACGGCGGCCCGTCGTCGCTCGGTTGCACGGTCGTCGTCATCCTTGCCTCCGTCATGCGAAGAGTCGCCGCCAGGTGTGCGGGCCGGGGTACCCGTCCGCCTCGGTACCGCGCCAGCCCTGGGCGTGCTGGAAGGCCTCGACGTTGCGCCGGTCGGCCTCGGTCCAGCGCGCTCCGGGACCGGAGGTGTAATGCCGGCCGAAGCCCTTCTTCACGAGCTGCCTGCCGAGCCGCTCGACGTACGGCCCCGCCGCGCCCGGCCGGAAGTACCGGGCGCCCGGGAAGGCCGGCGCCGTCCCCGTGTCTCCTCGGCTTCCGCTCCCGCCCCCGGCGCCTCTTTCGCTCCGTGTGGTGGCGCGGCCGCTCGCCCCGCTGCCGCCCGCGCCCGCCGGCGGGATGTCCTTGCCCAGGCCGTCGACCAGGTACCGCCAGGTGTTCGGCCCCGGCAGCCCGTCCGCGTCCGCGCCGCGCCAGCCCTGCGCGCGCTGGAACGCCTGGGTCGCCCTGCGGTCCGCCTCGCCCCAGCGCGGCCCCGGGCCCTGGCTGTAGAAACGCCGCCCGCCGCGTTCCACCAGCATCTCGCCGAGCTGCCGCACGTACGCGTTGTCGGCGCCCGGGCCGAAGGACCCCGCCCCCGGATACGCGGCCCGCTCGCCGGTCTCCGCACCCGGCCCGCTGCCGCCGCCGCCGGGATCCTGCTCGGTCAGCCCCTTGTAGCGGTAGGGCACGTACTGGGCGGAGTTGTTCCAGTACGCCATCGGCGTGGACTGCGAACGGGTGCTCGGCGGGGTCTGCTCGTACGCCACGTAGTAGGAGTGCGTGTAGTCGGTCCAGCCACCGAAGATCGTGACGTGCGAACCTTTGTTCGGGTCGGATGGGTTGTGGAAGAGGAGGATGTCGCCGGGCTCCAGCTCCTCCCGCGTGATCTTCACCCCGTACTGCGCCAGGCTTCCCGTCCACTCGTTGCCCGCGAGGTTCCACGCCATCGAGACGTAGCCGGAGCAGTCCTGGCGATACCCGTCGGACCAGTACTTCTCCATGTTGTACGGCACCTTCGCGTTCACCCACCGCTTGGCGCGGTTGATGATCTCGGCCCGGGTGGACTTCCGCAGCACCGGCCGGCTGGAACCCGGGCCCGGCAGCGGCTGTCCGTTCAGCGGGCCGCTGCCGCCCTGCGGCGTCGACGGCGCCGGATCGCCCACGGGAGCGACGCCGGATTCGGGACCAGGCTCGGGGGCGGGCTCGACGATCGGTTCGGCGCCCGGTTCGACCGGATCGGCGCCCGGTTCGGCGGCCGGGCGCGGGGTCCGGCCGCCGTCGTCCGGGGCCGGACCGGGGGCCGGATCCAGGACCGGGCCGGGGGCGGCGTCCATGCGGGCCTGGCCCGTCAGCGGGCCCGGCGGCGGACCGGCGGACGGTCCGGCCGCCTGCGCCACGCCCGCACCGGTCGCGCTGAGGGCGATCCCCGCGGCGGTCGCCAGCACCAGCGCCCGCCTGGCGCCGTGCGCGGCCGGGTGACCACCCGCCCGCACCGGCAGCCCCCGAGCCAGATCGCGCCGCTGCTGGGCGCATCCGGGGCAGGAGCAGTCACGAGCGGGCTCGTACTCCTCGAAGACCGGGACGGTCATGCGATCCCCTCCACACTCATCAAGAAATTTGGGACGCGGCGGCGCGGGCGCCGGTGTCAAAACTGTCCGGACAAATCGCATTTTGACGGATCAAAGGGAAGAAAGGACTATCCGACAGGCCGCAGCGCCCATCGAATGGTCGGGATCATGCGTGGCGATCGGGTAGAGTTCTCCAGGTCAGCAGGCGCCGCTAGCTCAGTTGGTTAGAGCAGCTGACTCTTAATCAGCGGGTCCGGGGTTCGAGTCCCTGGCGGCGCACGCGCAGGAGAAGCCCCCTCACATCACGTGAGGGGGCTTCTCTCGTCTCGACAGGCGCTCAGCCGGCGCGCGGTTCGCTCACACCCGTCAGGTACGCCGACACCACGACGTTCGCCGTGTAGGCGCCGGCGGCCCGGTCGAACGTTCCGCCGCAGGTGATCAGCCGCAGCTCCGCGCGGGATTTCTCGCGGGGCCCGTAGACCTTCCGCGCGTTGAAGTGATCCCGGCTGAAGACCTGGATGTCGTCGATGGTGAACTCGGCGACCGTGCCGTCGGACCTGGCCACCCGGACCTTCCCGCCGGGCCGGGCCGCGCTGAGCCCGTAGAAGACGGCGGGCTTGGTCTTGGTGTCGACGTGGCCGACGAAGACCGCGGTGCCCTTCGCGCCCGGCTGGACACCGTCGCCGTACCAGCCGACCGTCTGCGGGGTCTCGTACGGCGGCGGGTCGACCGCCCCCGCCCCGTCGAGCCCCCGGGACACGATCGGGGCCGTGATCCCGATGGAGGGGACGTCCACCCGCTCCGGCCGCGCCGGCTCCAGCGGGGTGCGGGCCGGTGGCAGCGCCACCCCCAGCGGACGGCCGACGGCCGCCACGTCGCCGGTGGTGGGCGCCGACTCCCCGGCGCCCTCGGTGGCGTCGCGGCCCCAGAGCCACAACCCCAGCAGCAGTACGGCCCAGGCCACTCCGGTCATCAGCCTGCCGGTGCCCGCCGAGCGGTCCCCGTCGGACATGTCAGTCCGCGTCCCGCGCGGCCGTGCGCTGCCGCCGTACGCTCCTGAAGGCCACGGCGACCGCCGCCACCCCGGCCAGGACCAGGCCGATCACCGCGTGCGGGGTGCCCGGGCCCGCCGCTTCGGCGGCCTCCCGCTTGTCGGCGGCCAGCGTCGCCGTACCGCCGCCGCCGGCCCGTACCGGCGCGAACGGCGTCTCGTGGTGGCCCGGCCGCTCGTCATGGTCGGGCCGCCCATCATGATCGGGCCGGGAATGGTGGATGACCTGGACGGTGCCCGAGCCGGAGTGGCCGTGCCCGTCACAGCTGACGTTGATCTCGTAACTGCCGGGGCGGGCCGACGACTTGATCGTCGTGTCGCCGAAGAGCGGCGAGTCACGGCCGTCGTCCCGGCCCGACAGCTCCGCGTTGGCGACGAAGACGGGGGACGCGGCCACGCCCGAGTGGCTTCTGCACCCCTCGACGCGGATCGCGACCTCACCGCCGGCGGCGATGGCGGACGGGGTGATGGTGACCCGTACGGAGTCGTGGGCCTGAGCGGCGGTGGCGCCGAGGACGGGGGCCGCCACCAGGACGGTGAGGGCCCCCACGGCACGGAGAGCGAGCAATCCTGAACGCATCGTTAACCTCCTGATGCGTCCAGACTCACCCGCCCGGTGTGTTTCCGCATCCGCAGCGCACGGCTACCGGCCCCCATACCATTCGCACACCGCCCTGACGTGCTCGGACACGCTCAGACCCGGTCGACGAGATCGGCGATCGAGTCAACGACCGACGAAGGCCGGTACGGGTAGCGGTCGATGTCGGCCGGGGTCGTGACACCGGTCAGCACGAGGAAGGTCTCCATCCCTGCCTCCAGACCGGCCAGCACGTCGGTGTCCATCCGGTCGCCGATCATCGCGCTGGTCTCGGAGTGCGCGCCGATGGCGTTGAGTCCGGTCCGCATCATCAACGGGTTGGGCTTGCCCGCGAAGTACGGGGCCTTGCCGGTCGCCTTCGTGATCAGCGCGGCGACGGCGCCGGTGGCGGGCAGCGGGCCCTCGTTCGAGGGGCCGGTCTCGTCCGGGTTGGTGCAGATGAACCGCGCGCCACCGTTGATCAGCCGGATCGCCCTGGTCAGGGCCTCGAAGCTGTACGTACGGGTCTCGCCGAGCACCACGTAGTCGGGCTCGTGGTCGGTGAGGATGTAACCGATGTCGTGCAGCGCGGTGGTCATGCCCGCTTCCCCGATGACGTACGCCGTGCCGCCCGGCCGCTGGTCCTCCAGGAACCGGGCGGTGGCCAGCGCCGAGGTCCAGATGTTCTGCTCCGGCACGTCGAGACCCATCCGGGAGAGCCGGGCCCGGAGGTCACGCGGGGTGTAGATGGAATTGTTGGTCAGAACGAGGAAGGGCTTGCCCGACTCCCGCAGCCGCTTGATGAAATCGGACGCGCCCGGGATCGGAACCCCTTCGTGGATGAGGACGCCGTCCATGTCGGTGAGCCAGGATTCGATCGGCTTGCGCTCGGGCACTGGACTGTTCTCCGCTCTGCGGTGGCCAATAATCCGCTGATCCACTGATCCGCTGTCGGCACTGTCCGATCGGATATCGGGATCGTCCGGCTCGCCCAGCCTAACCACGGCGTGCCGTGGACGGAGCGGCCGTCCACGGCACAGTCCGGCCCATGGGCACAGTCCGGCCCACGGGCACAGTCCGGCCCATGGGCTCACTCCGGCCCGTGGGCTCAGTCCAGCTGGACGCCGTCCAGCGCCCAGTACCAGGCGTCGTCCCCGCTGTACCGGAAACCGACCCGCACCTGCGTCGCGCCGGCCGGTACCTGGAGCGGGATGCTCTCCGACCTGGCCACGGCGTCCGCCGTGTAGCTCCGCACGACGGCCGACTGGGATCCGTCGTACGAGACGAGCACCTCGGCGCGCTGCCCGGCCTCGTGGCGGTAGTGCGTCCGGAATCGCAGATACCGCGTGGTCCCGCCGGTCACCGGCCTGCGGGGACCGGTGAGCGTGGAGTCGAACGCCGCCGTGCGCGGCTCGGCGGCCCAGCGGCCGGAGTCGGCGACGGCGAAGACACCCCGGGCGCGCACGTTCAGTTCGCGCCCCTGGTCGCGTTCCGCACGGCTCCAGAAGGCATCGGTCGTGAAGGTCCAGCCGTGCCAGACGGCGGCCCCGCCCGTACCCATGCGGGAGTTGTCGACGGACCAGCCGGCGGGCGGGGTGTGGGTGAAGCCGGACTCCGGCCGGCCGAGCTCCTCGAAGTCGTCCTGGTGCCGGATGTCGAGCGGAACGCCGTCGAGACCGGTCGTGGGGACTCCGAGATGGGCGAGGGCCGTGGCGGCGACATCGACGAGCTTGACGTCGTCGCGGACCGAGCCCGCCGGGATGCCGGCGCCCGTGGCGATCACGAAGGTGGAGCGCTCGGCGTCGGAGGAGCCGCCGTGGCCGCCCGCGTCGGTGTGGCCATGGTCGGTGGCGACCAGGATCCGCCAGTTCTCCCGGTGGTACGCGGGACGGGCGGCGAGCGCGTCCAGCAGCTGACCGATCCGCGCGTCGACGCGGGCGATGGCGTCCAGGTACTGCTGGCTGGCGGCGCCGTGCAGGTGGCCGGCCTCGTCCGCCTCGCAGAAGTAGACGAAGGCGGCGTCCGGGTCCCCGTCGCGCAGTTCGGCGGCGGCCGCTGTCGCGATCTTCGGGTCCTCGACGTCGTACCCGTTGCCGTCGCCCTCCAGGCTGAGCCGCTTGTCGATCTTCGCTGAGAAGACCGGGCCGTTCTGGAGGGTGGAGGTGAGCGGCTCCCAGTCGGCGGCCGCGTAGGTGCGCAGGGCGGGCGCCGCGTCCTTGATCCGGGTCAGGAAGTCCGGGTGCGCGTCGAACCGCTTGCCGACGAAGGTGTTGTCCTTGACGCCGTGCTTGTCGGGCCAGACACCCGTGGCCAGGGTCGACCAGCCGGGCCCGGACATGGTCTCGGCCATGGGCAGCGTGTAGAGACCGCTGCGCGCGGTGAGCCCCTCCGCCATCAGCCCGGTGAGGCGCGGGGCGTCGGCGTCGGCGACCCGGTCCAGGAGGACCCCGTCGATACCGATCACGAGGACCTTGGCGGTGACCGCGTCGCTCAGGCCCGTACCCGCGTCGCGCGGGCCCGTACCCGCACCGACATCTGCGGTCATGCTTCCACCCGGGCGAGCAGGTCCGGCAGCTCGGCGATCGAGCCGAGGACGTGGGTGGCGCCGTTGGCCTCCAGCTGCCCCTTGTCATGGGCGCCGGTGAGGACGCCCGCGACGACGCGCGCACCGGACCGCACACCGCTGAGCATGTCGTACGACGTGTCGCCCGCGACCGCGATCCGCTGGACGCCGTCGACCGCGCCCGACCGCAGGAAGGCCGCGAGGACCATGTCCGGGTACGGACGTCCGCGCCCGCCCGCGTCGGCCGGGCAGAGGGTGAAGTCCACCAGGTCCTGCCAGCCCAGGGCGGCGAGGATCGCGTCCTGGGTGACCCGGGCGAAGCCGGTGGTCAGGACGACCGTCCGGCCTTCGGCGCGCAGCCGCTCGATGGCCTCGCGGGCGCCGGGAACGGGGGCGATGTGCCCGGCGGTGACCAGCTCGCCGTACGCCGTCTCGAAGGCGGTGTTGGCCTGCTGGGCCTTCTCCTCGTCCCCGAAGAGGTGGCGGAAGACGGAGATCTTGGACTCGCCCATGGTGGCGCGCACGTAGTCGATCATGGTCTCGGGCTCGGCGCCCATGCGCCGTACCGCCACCGTGAACGCCTGCTCGACCAGGCCGCCGTCGGCGACGGTCGTCCCCGCCATGTCCAGCACGACGAGCCTGATGCCGGTGCTCCCGGCGGAGGCGGTCTGCTCGGCCTGCTCGGTCTGCGCCGCCTGCTCGGTCTGCGCCGTCTGCGCCGTCTGCGCCGTCTGCTCAGTCATCTCGGTCAACTTCCTCACCAGTTCAGTTCGTTCGCGGTCTTCTCGGCGATGGCGGGCGAGCAGGTCATGCCACGGCCGCCGGGGCCCGTCACCAGCCACACCCCGTCACGCACCTGCTGGCGGTGCACCACGCGGGAGGTGTCGGTGCACTGTGCGTACACCCCGGCCCAGCGGCGCCGGATCTTCGGCAGCGGCCGGCCGAGGAACGACTCGACGACCTCGGTGAGGTGTTCGTACGGGTCGTCGAGCAGGTCGAAGGCGAAGGGGTGCTCGTACTCGTGCGTGTCGCCGATGGTCAGCCCGCCGTCCCGGCGCTGCACCATGAGCAGCTGCATCCGGTGCTCGGCGGCGGTGGGCGCCTGCGCCTGGCCGGTGTTGAGCGCGTCCAGGGCCTCGCTCGCGTACGCCGGGTAGTAGCGGAAGCTGTCGGCGTCGGCGACGGAGGTGGTGAGTTCCTCGCCGAGCGGGTCGGTCTGCATCATCTGCAGGCGTACGCGGCGTACGGGCAGGTCCGGGACCAGCTCGCGGACGAGGCCGCCGAGCCAGGCACCCGTACAGAGGATGACGGCGTCGCCGGTGTGCACGTCGCCGTGGTCGTCGCGGACCGCGCGCTCACCGATGACCTCACGGACCTCACGGCCACCGAGGAAGGTGTAGCGGCCGGACGCCAGCAGTTCCTTCTTGAGCGCGAGCTGGGCGGTGCGCGGCTCGACGGCCGCGTCCCGCTCGCACCACAGGGCTGCCGTGAAGTCGCCGCGCAGCGCCGGGTTGACGGCGCGCGCCTCGTCGGCGGTGAGCAGCTTGTAGCCGCGGGCGGCGGCGTCGGGGCGGGCGATCGCGGCCTCGGCGACGGCGAGTTCCAGCTCGGTGCGGACGGGGGTGAGCGAGCCGCAGGCGCGGAAGCCCAGGTCCGGTACGCGCCGGCCGATCTCCTCCCACAGCTCACGGGCGCGGAGCGCGGTCTCCAGCTCCTCGCCGCCCGCGCGGCCACTGACCCAGATCTGCCCGAAATTACGGAGGGAGGCTCCTCGCGCCTCGGTCTCCCGCTCGATCTGTACGACCTCGTGGCCGCGGTTCACTGCGTGCCAGGCGTGCATGGTTCCCACCACGCCGGCTCCTACGACGATGACTCTCACGACGGCAACGCTCCTCGGGGGTGGTGACCGGTGGCGGTCCGGACGGCGACGGGAGGGTGAACGGGCCCGCAAGTTTGGACCAGACCCGTTATGTCGCCGTTATGCAAGGTGCGCGAGGGTGCCCGTGCGGCGGGCTCTCAGTCGCGGACCCGGTCCAGGTGGGTGGTGAAGCTGAAGCGGTCGCCCCGGAAGAGCGTGCGCACGCGTTCCAGCGGGCGGCCCGCCGTATCGCGGGAGACGCGGTGGAGCAGCAGCATCGGGAGGGCCGGCGGGGTGCCGATGAGCAGCGCCTCGCGCGGGGTGGCCAGGACGGTCTCGATCCGCTCGTCCGCGTCACCGAAGGCGACCCCGAGCCGGTCGCGGAGATAGGCGTAGAAGGACGAGTCGGGGTCGAACTCCGTTCCGAGGGAGGGCGCTTGGGCCACGGCGACGTAGGTGCTCTCCAGGCCGACCCGTTCGTCGTCGGCGAGCAGGACCCGCTCCATGTGCCAGACCGGTTCGCCGCGCCCGATGCCGGTCTCGGCGGCCAGCGCGGGCGGACACGGGAAGCGGTCGATGGAGATGAGACTCCGGCCCGGCTTACGGCCCTGGCGGCGGACGCCTTCGGTGTAACTGGCGAGCGAGAGCGGCTGCTCCAGCTTGGGCCCCGCGACGACGGTGCCGCGCCCCTGTCGGCGCAGCCGTCCCTCCAGCAGGAGTTCGCGCAGCGCCTGGCGCACGGTCTCGCGGGAGACCTCGTACCGTACGGCGAGATCCCGCTCGGTGGGCAGCGCACCGCCCTCGCCCAACTCCTCTATCAGGACGGCGACATGGGCCTTGACCGCGTAGTACTTCGGGATACGGCCGTGTTCGGGGATGCCGAAGCGTACGGGTGCGCCAGGTGCCTGGTCGTTCGGGTAGTCCACCGGGGGATGTTCGCACGGGGGCGGCGGGCGGGTGCGCGGAGGTACGGGGACGTGCGCGGAGGTACGGGAAGTGCGCGGAGGTACGGGAAGTGCGCGGAGGTACGGGGAAGTGCGCGGGAGGGCACGGCGGGGCTCAGGGCCTTCCGGCCTCACGCCGCCTCACACCGGCGACCAGGGCGGCTCCGACGGCGAGGAGGACAGCGGCGGCGGCCGCCGCACGGCCGGGAAGGTCGCCGGGGCCCGTGGCCGCCAACTCGGGGAGGGCGGGGGACGCGGGGGTGATGGCGGGCGCGGGGGCGGACGAGCGTCCGGGGGTGGAGGAGAGGCCGGGGGTGGAGGAGAGGCCGGGAGTCTCAGCGGTGGAGGGCGCCGGGGTCGTGGCGGACGCGGAGGACCCGGGGGTGGCGGGGGCCGTGGTTACCGGCGGGCGCACGGGCGCCCGCGACGCGTCGGCCGATCGCCGGCGGTCGGGACCGGGCGTACGGACAGGCCGGCCGGGGTCCTCACGGGTGGGGTCGTCCGGAGCGGTGGGGTCGTCGGGGGTGGCGGCAGGGCTGACGGCAGGCAGCGGGGCGGAAGCACTCGGGTGGCCGCCCGGGCCGGTGGGCGTCGGCGTGCCGACAGGGAAGGGCGCGGGCGTACGGCCGCCGGCATCCCGCCCGGCGTCGACAGCGGGACCGTCCGTGACCTCCGGCTCGGCAGCGGAGTCGGCGTCCGCGTCCACGTCCGTATCCGCGTGCACATGGGCATCCGCATCCGCATCCGCGTCGGCGTCGCCTTGGCGGACCGTGAAGCGGTAGGCGTTCGACTCACCGACCCAGTCGCCGTCGTCCCCCCGTCGCTGCACGGTCGCGGCGTTGACCAGGATCTCGTTGGGGAGCGTATCGGCGGCGAAGGCCAGTCGCGCGCGGACGGTGACGGTCTTCCCCGCGGGCACGGCGAATCCGGCGGAACCGTCGTCGAGGACGCCGATGGTCTCGTCCTCGTCGGACTTCGCCAGCGACATGGCCCGCCAGTGCCCCTTGTCGTCCGTGATCTCCAGCGTGAACTGGGACGCGTCGAGGGCGCGGTCACGGTCGACGACGACGATGACGGGGTGGATGTCCCGGCACACCTCGTCCGTGGTGTTGGTGAGATCGAGGGACCACTTCCGGGCGCCGCCCCCGGGCCGGTAGGTGGTGGGTCCGCCATGGATCCGGGTCCTGATCGGAAAGTCGGGATCGGACGCCCTGCCGCACGTCCGGCCGGTATCCCGCGCCTGAGCGGGCGGGAG
Source organism: Streptomyces sp. NPDC051569 (assembly GCF_044454085.1). Taxonomy (NCBI): domain Bacteria; kingdom Bacillati; phylum Actinomycetota; class Actinomycetes; order Kitasatosporales; family Streptomycetaceae; genus Streptomyces; species Streptomyces sp. NPDC051569. Next base: position 361,997 of record NZ_JBITDJ010000002.1, on the reverse strand, counting down.
CAGCCCGGGCAGCACCGTCGGCGCGATCGTCGCGGCTGCCGTGACTCCGATGGCGAGGGTGTGACGCAGTCGCATGGTGGGCACGGCCTTTGCTGATCGCGAGGCGGTCGGGTCGGAGCACGTCCGACGCTGCCACGAGCCGCCGGACCTGACCGGATGTCGCACCCCCGAACAGCCTGAAAGTATGACAAATACGCCTCAACGGCCCAGTTCCGCACCCCGGCGGTGCCCGAACACCGGGGCCAGGACCAGCTGCGCCGCCCCTTCCGCGACCAGGTGCGCGCCACCCTCCGCGACGGCCACCGGGACGACCGCGCCCCGGGAGCGTTCGGCGACGGCGGCGCCCACACCGCGTACGAAACACTCCTCGTTCGCCGCGACCGTGCGCCCGCCGAGCAGCACCCGGTCGATGTCCAGCAGCCCGACCAGGTTCGCCGCCCCGGCGCCCAGCACCCGCGCCGCCTCCGCCAGATCGCCACGGCCCGCCGCCGCCAGGCAGAGCGCCTCGATACAGCCTCGGTTGCCGCAGTCGCACACCGGCCCGTCGAGCTGAATGACCTGGTGGCCGAACTCCCCCGCCCCGGTGCGCTCCCCCCGGTGCAGCGCCCCACCGAGGACGAGGGCGGCGCCCAGGCCCGTACCGAGATGGAGGTACGCGAAGGAGTCACCGGGCCCGCGCAGGGAAAGCCCGAGGGAGGCGGCGTTGGTGTCCTTGTCGAGGACCACGGGCAGGCCGAGGCGGGCGGCGAGGACCTCGCGCAGCGGAAAGCCGTCCCACTGCGGAAAGCCGGTGACACGCCCCGGAACACCGGTGGCGTGGTCGAGGGGCCCAGGCATCGCGACCCCGACGCCCAGCGGCTGTCCGCGACGAGACCCGGTGTGCGCTCGTACGGTCTCCACCTGGGCCGCCGCCGCGTCGACCACCCGCTCCGCCCCCGCGCCGAGGTCGAAGGGAACGGTCCGGGCCCGGACCGGCGTACCGGCGAGATCGACGAGGACCGCCGTCAGTTCGTCCCGGTCGAGATGCAGGCCGACCGCGTGCGCGGCCGACGGAACGAGCCGCAGTACGGTCCTGGGCTTGCCGCCCGTCGAGGCCCGGCGTCCGGCCTCCGCCGCCAGGCCCTCCGTCCGCAGCCTGGCGGTGATCTTGCTGACCGCCTGCGGGGTGAGGCCGGTGCGCTCGGCCAGCTCCAGCCGGCTGATGCCACCCGCGCCCGCCGTACGGAGCAGGTCGAGCACGAGCGCCGCGTTGTGGCCGCGCAGTACGGGGAGGTTGGCGCCGGATCCCGACGCGGCGCCGGCCGTGGCGTCCGCCATGCTGCCCGCCGCGACGCCCGCCGCGATGTCCAACCGCGCGTCAACCCTGCGTTCCTGTGCACCGTCGCCACTGTTCACACCGGCCATTGTCCACCGCCCTTGCACTTTGGCAACAGCGTTGCTTAAGTGGGCGCATGACTGGTACCGGCACCCCTCTGCGCGTCGGACTCGTGGGCTACGGCCTGGCGGGCTCCGTCTTTCATGCCCCGCTCATCGCCGCCACCGAGGGCCTTGTCCTCGACACGGTCGTCACCTCCAGCCCGGAGCGGCGGGAGCAGGCGCGCGCCGAGTTCCCGGACGTGCGGTTCGCGGCCTCGCCGGACGAGCTGTGGGAGCGGGCCGGCGACCTCGACCTGATCGTCATCGCCTCCCCCAACAAGACGCATGTCCCGATCGCGACGGCCGCCCTCCAGGCCGGCATCCCGGTCGTCGTGGACAAACCGATCGCGGGCAGCGCGGCCGAGGCCCGTGAGCTGGCCGCGCTCGCGGAGGAGCGCGGACTGCTGCTCTCCGTATTCCAGAACCGCCGCTGGGACAACGACTTCCTGACGCTCGCCCGTCTCATCGAGGCCGGCGAGCTGGGCGACGTACAGCGCTTCGAGTCCCGGTTCGAGCGGTGGCGTCCGCAGCTCAAGGGCGGCTGGCGCGAGTCGGGGGCCACCGAGGAGATCGGCGGGCTGCTGTACGACCTGGGCAGCCACATCGTCGACCAGGCGCTGACGCTGTTCGGCCCGGCGGTCCGGGTGTACGCCGAGGTGGACGCACGCCGTCCGGGCTCCGCGACCGATGACGACGTCTTCATCGCGATCACGCACGCGAGCGGTGCCCGCTCCCACCTGTACGCGAGCGCCACCACCGCCCAGCTCGGCCCGCGTTTCCGGGTGCTGGGCTCGGCGGCGGGCTATGTGAAGTACGGCCTGGACCCCCAGGAGGCGGACCTGCGCGACGGCAAGCGGCCGGGCACGGACTCCGGAACCGGCTGGGGCGTGGAGCCGGAGTCGCTGTGGGGCCGCGTCGGGGCGGGCGAGTCGCCGGTCACGGGCGGCGGTGAGCCGGTGGAGACGGAGCCGGGCGACTACCCCGCGTACTACGCCGGGATCGCCGAGGCCCTGCGCGAGGGGTCGACACCGCCGGTGACGGCTCACGAGGCCGCGGCGGCGCTCGACGTACTGGAGGCCGCCCGCCGCTCCGCCCGGGAAGGCGTCACGATCACGATGGAGACCCACGCATGAGCACCCCCGCGAACACCCCGCCGGTCACACCACCGGCCGCCCCGCCGGTCACCGTCGCCGACATCGAGGCCCAGGAGGCGCGCCTGGTCCTGAGCCGCTTCACCCACGAGGACGCCTGGACACTCGGCGGTCTGCTGGCCGAGCTGGCGCGGGAGCGCGAGCTGCCGGTGACGGTCGACATCCACCTGGACGACCGGCTGGTGTTCCGGTCGGCGCTGCCCGGGTCCTCGGTGGGCCAGGACTCCTGGATCGAGCGCAAGCGGCGCGTCGTGGCGCACTACGGCGTCAGCTCGTTCCTGGTCGGCGCCCGCTTCCGGGCCGAGGGCACGACGTTCGAGGAGTCCTCGGGTCTGGCGCCGGAGCTCTACGCGGCGCACGGCGGTTCCTTCCCGATCACCGTGCAGGGCCAGGGCATCGTCGGCACCGTCACGGTCTCGGGCCTGCCCCAGGCGGAGGACCACGCCCTGGCGGTCGAGGCGCTGGACCGCCTGCCGCGCGGCTGACCCGCGGCTCCTCCCGGAGACCGCGCGACGGGCCGTGACGGCGGAGCTCCGCCGTCAGGGCCGTCGCGGGCCTACAGGTAGGGGAAGTTGTCCGCTTCCTGTACGTGCTGCCAGGAGCGGGACGAGGCGGCGGCGGGATCGATGGCGGAGAGCCAGGCGCCGAGTTCGGTGAGGACATCCGCGGAATCCGCGCCGCCGGATTGCGTGTAGGCGAGCATGTACTCCCACTGCAGGGCGACCATGGCCGCGAACTGGGCCGCCGTAGCGCCGACGAACGGGTCACCGGGCCAGGCGGCGTCCGGGGAATCGCCGGTGGCCTGACGGAGGATCTGGCCGGTTGTGCCATCGAGGTAGAGATCGCCGCCGATCCAGGTCCCGAGCCGGTAGAACGGCCCGTCGCCTTGCGGTGTCTCGTACGACCGGGTGCCCTGCCAGGGCTCTTCCCGGAGTCCGGTGACGCCCAGATTCACGGTGTCGAGGCTGTAGAAGCCGGAGACGGCGGGGAATCCGGTGTGGGTGAGGAAGTCGCGGGTGCTCCGGTGGGTGAGTCCGGCGGGGAGCCGGTCATCGCTCAGTACGGGGACGTTCTCCGAGCCGAAGACAGCCGTGAGGCGGGCCCGGGAAGCATGGCGGACTTCCTCGTCACACGGGCGGGGCGTGACGCGACCGTACGGATCGACCTGGGGCAGGGCCTTGGGCGCGGTGTGGGTGGCCGCCCATTCCGGGTCCATCCGCACGGCGTGGACGGACCCGGTGCCGCCGAGGACCACCAGCTCGCCGACAGCCACCGCGTCCGTGGCGCCCGCCAGGGGGAGCGTCCACGTCACGCTCGGATCGGCGACAAGCTCCAGGCGCACCTCGCGGCTGTTCACGTCGGGCCGCCAGAGGGGCGGCGGGACGGACGTATGCGGCTCCGGCGTTCGCCCCTCTTCCGGCCCCTGCCCCTCCACCAGCTCTCCGGTGGCGGCGTCCCAGGGGAGTTCCGTACCGTCCTCGTTCGTACTGATCACCCGCCCGCTCGCGGGATCGGCGCGCAGGTACTCGATGGCGCCTGTCCAGGTCCGTGTCGCGGGGATGCGGCCGGACCCGCCGGGCCGCCAGTTCGTCCATGGTGTCGTCCACGGCAGCGGCCCGGCGGCCGACGCGAATGCCTCCGCGCGTTCCGTGTCGTCCCAGCACAGCGCGTTGTGGTGCAGCAGGGAGACCCACTCCTCCTGAGAGGCGGGGGCCGGGCCCAAGCGGTGGAGGTAGTGCAGCCGCGCGGCGAGGGAGCCTCCCGGAATACCGTCCGGGAAGGCCGCTCCCAGCCCTTCCAGCACGGCGGTGTACTCGCACCGCACCAGATGGCGGGGGTCGGCCAGGAACTCCTCGAACAGACCGGCCGCGGCGGCGTGGGCGGGCAGCGCCCTGACCGCGTAGGCAGCGAGCGGATCGCCGCCCCCGCCGTCGAAGCCGCCATCGAGACCGCCATCGAGACCGCTGCCGAATCCGCTGCCGAACAGCCTCCGGACGATGGTCTGTTGACACGCGCGGAAGGTTTCGGCCGGCATCTGTCGCCGGATCCGACGCGCCACCGACTCCCGGGCGAACCGCACCGGGAACTCGGGCTCCTCGTCGACACACAGCAGCGTCAGGTCACTTGCGAGGATCCGCAATTCGGCCTCGTCGATGTCGTGTCCGAGCACGGCGCAGAGCGCGGCCCACTCCTCGAAGCGCACCCGCCGGGGCTCGGCCAGCGCCAGCGCCCGCAGCGCGGAGAGCCGCCGGGGCTCGCGCGTCCCGTCCGGCAAGGCGACCGCCGCGCCTTCGCTCTCCAGCAGCACCGCCTCGGCGCCCTCGTGGAGACTCTCCACGGAGCTGTCCACCTCGACGACGAACCGGACTCCCGTGCGCCGGAAGTACGAAGCGAAGGTACTGACCACCGGGTTCATGATCCGGCGGGGCTCGACCGTCGTACGGGTGGCTCCCGACCATTGCGTATTGGCGAGGAGGACGACTCGCTGCTCCTCCAGCTCCTCCATGTCGGATTCGAGATCGAAGAGATCACGGAACGATCCGTACGAGACACCGACGGCCCGCATCACACGATCCGTCAACTCCTCGGCGGAAAGCCCGGCCGCGTCGACGAGCACGGCATTGGCCGCCTGCTCGGGCAGTTCCTCCAGCAGTCGGCTCTTACCGGACATGGATTCCCCGTCGAGGAAGAGCCTTCCACTTTTCGGATCGGAATCGGACACCCACTCCATAATCGCGTTCCGCGCTTCGTCATAACCGCACCGGGATGCCTCAGCCACCATATAGACCCCATGCCCTCATTTCCCCGCCTTCGGGGAACTCTCCGAGGAATACAAGCCTCCCTCGGTCATCGTTCGAACCCACACCTTACCAAGTGCGGCGAGATTACGGGCCAGGTCCTGGTCATTCCTCTTCTTGCGATTCTCCTTGGGATCGGCATTCTCTACGAGTTCGGCTTCCTTCCGGTATCCGGTCCCATAGAAGACATCCACTCCGGAAATGCGGTTGGAGAGGGCTCTCGCACAGTTCGCATATCCCCGCCCCTTGCCACACGGCTCCCGGTCCGTGAAGAGGCTGATGGGGACATACTCCTGCCCGGCGTCGCGCCCAGAATTCAGATGGTCAATATAGTCAAGTATGTTGCCTTCCGAGTGCTTCCCGGCCCCTCCATCAAGATTGGGGTAGGAGCTGTCGACCACCCAACTTATGCCCCCCGTCGTCGGATCGTGCACTTCGATGGCGGCATAATTGCGGCCCGAAAAATCCGGCCGGTGATCGGAGGACTCCAGCATTGTAGGTATACTGTCTTTTTCGAATGCCTTCTTGATGGCTTCCTTGAGGTCAGCATCATCGCGATTCCTCGCAGGCCATTTTTTCGTCCCTCGATGCACCTCGGAACCATGCGACGGATAACCATCAGAAGGTTCCGGACTCGCGCCCACGGCATGCGATTCATGAAAACTGATGCTCAGTCGGGCAAGGGACGCGATGACTGCCCCCCGCTCTCCGGGATTCATATGCTCAAACCCCGGAAGCTTTTCCTTGAGATCACTGTGGCGAAGGATGACCGACTGATGGGAAGGATCGTCCGGTTTTGACGGCCGGCTACTCTGCATCACGTCCACGAGTGGAATGACCATCTTTCCCGTCCCGTCGTCAGCCTTGACGGGAACGGGTGTCATCCATTCGTTGAGCTGCCGATGAACGTGGTCCATGTCGACTTGCCGGACGTCGTTGGTCCGACGCAGATTCTGCTGATCCGGCATAGGCAACATGCCGTGATGCGGCAACGAGTCGATGGTCTCCGGATCTCGAAGTCGTGAGAGTCCGGCCTGGCGTAGAGCCTCGGCATCGGAATCAGGATCCTTGCCATTGCCCGGCGCCGCGCCTGCGGGGGCGTCCGGTGCGCGGCGGCCGGGGGCTTCGGGTGCGGGGCGGGAGCGCGCGTCCGTCGCGTGCGTGGCGGTCGCGGCGGGCGTGTGGGCAGGGGGGACCGGCGTGCGGTTGGCGTCCACGGGAAGGGCGAAGACGCCGTTGCTGCCGCTGTGGATCGGGGACCGGCTGGTGCGACCGGTCTGGGCGTCGATGTAGGTGATGGTGCCGTTGTGGTTGACGGCGTTCCAGGCGTGGGCACGGCCGTGGTTGTCCTGGGTGATGATGACGGCTTGCGAGCCGTGACCGGCGTTGCGGAGTGTGCGCTCCAGGCTGTTGTAGGCCCGGGTGCCGTCGCCCAGATCACTGAAGCGGGCGCCGAGGGTGCGCTCGACACGGTCACGGCCGCCGGCCTCACCACGGTCGGACGGATACCCGTCGGGGGTCGTGTCGGGGGTGCGGGCCCCGGCCGCCGTCGGGGCGCCGGAGTAGGTGTCGAGTGTGGAGAGGGCCACGTCGACGCAGTTGTTGTTACGCCCGGGGGTGTCCGGGCCATCGCCGTTGATGTGCCGGACCCAGGGCCCGGCCGCCGGATCCGGCGGCCGGGTGGGGTTGCCGTCCTCGTCGCGCGGCACCGCCCGGTCCAAGGCGTTCTGCTCGTCGCGGGTGGGGTGCGTGACGCCACCGGGCTGGGTGGCGCTCCGGGTCGCCGAGGCCGGGGGACGCTCAGAAAGATCGCTCCGGTGCTCCTGGGCATGCGGCGTCGGGTGTCCTGCGGCGGGCGGGGTGACCGTGAGGTGGACGGGGGGCGGGACGGCAGTCGCGGGAGGCGTCGAAGGCTGATGGCCGGACTGCTGGGGGCTGCGCTGAGGGCTCTGGGGAGGCTGCGGGCTCTGCGGAGTCCCCGGGGTGCTGTTCGGCGCTCCGTGACCGGGACGACCCGGCGCGCCTGGGGCGCCTGCGCTCCCGGCGGTGGGCGGCGTGCTGGTGGAGGGCGGGCTGCCCGGGGAGGTCGAGGCGCCTGGGGAGGTCGAGGCGCCTGGGGAGGTCGGGGCGCCCGGGGAGGTCGGGGTGTTGGTGGACGGTGAACTACCGGCGGGCGCCGGGGTGCTGGTGGACGGTGAACCGGTCGCGGGTAATGCGCCGCGGGGCATCGAGGGCGCGGGGCTGGGGGAAGCAGCGGGGGCCGGAGAAGGTGGCGGACCGGTCCTGGGGGCGGTGGGTGACTGATGCGGGGGCGCCCCTCCCGCCTCCGGCCGCGCGCCCCCTGTACTGCCGCCCGTACCACCCGCCGGATGAGGGCCGTTGAGGATCGGGCTGCTTCCGTCAGGGCGCCTACCGGTGGGCGCTTCCGGGGTGCTCTGCGTAGACGAGGATGCGGGTGTCGGGTCGTGATGGGCGGTGGGAGCGGTGGCGGCCAGATTGTCCACCGACATGCTGATGCCGCCGCGTCCGTCGCCGGTCGGGGGGTGCGCACCCGGGACGCCCGACGCCGGTGTCGGCGTGCTGTGCGGGGTGGGTGAGGAGACGGGATTGCCGACCGCCGAGCCGTGCGAGGGGGATTCTCCGGTCGGACCGGAGCCGTTGGCGGCGCCATGGGAGCCCCGGGTGCCAGGTGACGGCTCGTCGAAGTCCGAGAGGCTGGCCGGCAGCGGGGTACGAGCGGAGATCGGGCTGTCCTGCCCCGGGTCCGGTGCGGAGCGGGTACCGGCATCCGCCGAGACGGTTACCCCGGAGTCCGTATCGGCGGATATGCCGACGCCAGTCTCCGCACTGTTGTCCGTGTTCGCGTGCGCGGACGCGAACACGGACGCGGACGCGGGTACTGACGTATCGGACGACGTGGACGGGGAGCCCGGGGAGCCCGGGGAGGATGCTGTCGCGCGATCCGCGGCCGCCTCCCCGTCGGTTCGCGATCCGCCGCTCTCGCCACCGCCACCGCCACCGTCACCGCCGTCGTCGCCGCTGTCGTCACCGCTGTCGCCGTGGCCGTCGCCCAACCGGCTGTCGACAGCGTGGCGCGCGCTGTGTCCCGCTTTCTGGCCGAGGCTGTCGCGTACCCCCTCCGTGAAGGTCTGGGGCGTCTGCTTGGCGGTTTCCCAGGCCGCTTCCCCGCCCGCCGACGCCGTACGACCGACGTCGATACCGCGCTGCGCACCGAAGCTGACGTTCAGCGACTGGGCGATCAGGTCACTGACCATCGCCTCCACCGCGGAGATCGCCGGCTCCTTCATCGTCTCCACGATCGCCTCGACCAGCGCGTCCTTCAGCTCGTCCAGGATCCGCCGCACGATCAGCCGCGTCACCTGCGTCGCACCGAGCGCGCCCACCTCCGACAGACCGAACGTGAAAGGCGCCGCGGCCTGGGCGGCAATGATCTCGAAGGCCAGTGCGACAAGCTGGGCGATGACCATCATCTTGCACGTGATCACCAGATACGCGGCGGCATCCAGCACACCCGCGATGATCTCCGCCGCCTCGGCCGCGTCCGCGAGATACCCGTCCGAGCCATGATCGAACTTCTGGTAGGCGGTACGGAACCCGTCGATCGCCTCGCCCGCGTTGTGCTTGAGGACATTCGAGGCGGCGTTCCCCGCCGCGTCCCGCAACTGCCGCACGTCCGCCGCGAACGTCCGCCACACCCCCGCGGACTCGAACATCTTGTCCTCGTCCGCCGTCGGCCAGTTGTAGCCGAGCATCTCCAGGACCCACTCGACCTCGTCCGGCAGCATGATCGACACAGCAGCACAACCCCCGTCAGACCCCTGGAACCCTCAACAACTGAGGGCGACGTGCAGCTTCGCCACGAGGCCGTCGTCACTTCACGGGCAGAACGCCGCCTGGCCGTCGCCGCATCGAGGCGGCGGACCGGGGCCGCTCTTCCGAGGGTTTCCTGCCCGCGACTGCCCCTTGCCGAGTCGACGCCCTCGTAACGAATTCGCACGAACGTACCAGCGGCCTGACTGGTATCTCAACTGCCTGCATCAATAGGTCAGTTGATGCACGACAGAACCAGCAGAGCACTTTGGGCGCAGGCGAAGGCCGCAGGGGGCCTGTCCGGCGCGGCGTTCTACTGCTGGTACGGGTTGTACCCGGTCGGCGGCTGGTTCGGCGGCCCCGAGGGCGGGGACTGCTGCTGGTACGGGCCGGAGCCGGAGTTCGGCTGCGGCGGCTGCGGCGGATACGGCGGCTGGTGCGGCTGGTGCGGCTGGTGCGGCGAGTAACTCCCGTACACAGACTGCTGGTTCCGCTGCTCGGCCGCACGGCGCTTGCGCTTCCCGCTCCGGACGACAAGCAGGGTGACACCGCCCACGACGAGGAGGAAGACGACCCCCGCCGTGGCCAGCCCCTGGACGGCCGAGGTGGTCAGGCCGCCGCTGGACTCGCTGTCATCCGCCGCCTGCGCACCGGGGGCGGCAGGCTCGGACGCGTTCGTGGGCGCGGGCATGATGAGGGGGCCGTTTGCCGGGCCCGGCGGGATGTTGTTCTTGAGGGCAGCGAGGGGCTGGATGTAGCCGTAGCCGTATTTCTCGTCGGGGAGTTTGATGCCCTTGGCCGAGGAGGGGAGTCCGGCGGTTTTGGTGAGGCGGTTGACGATCTGGCCGGCGGTGAGGTCAGGGAACTTCTCCCGGAGGAGGGCGGCGGCGGCGGAGACGTAGGCGGCGGAGTTGGAGGTCCCGTCACCCTCGTTGTAGTCAGAGCTGACCCCACCGGCGGCAACGATGTCGACACCAGGGGCGGTCAGCATGGTCTTCGGACCGAAGTTCGACTTCCCCCAGATCTCGCCAGAGCTCCCGACCGCGCCTACGGCTACCGCACCTGGATAGCTGGCGGGATAGATCGGCAGATCTCCCCCGGTGCCGTCGTTGCCGGTTGAGGCCACGACCAGGACATCTTTCTTGAGTGCATAGGCAATCGCCTCTGCACCCTGCTTGGTTGGAGGGTTAGCAGCCTGCGAGATACTGATAATAGAGGCGCCGTGGTCCACCGCGTATCGAACTGACTCGGTAAACGGGGAAGAAGTTAGCCCTGAATCTCGGATAGCAAGGATCTTCGCTCCCGGGGCCAGGCCTTTGACCCCCTCTGAACCGTTGGGTCCATGGCCATGACCGGCGATGATTCCAGCCATAGAAGTGCCATGGTGATCGGTTCCATCGGGCTCCGTGGAGCCTCCGTCGATGAAGTCTTTGCCGGGGAGGATGTTGCCCGCAAGGTCGGGGTGGTGGGCGTCGACGCCGTCGTCGATGACGGCGACGGTGATGCCTTTGCCGGTGGCGAGTTGCCAGATTTTGTCGGCGTCGAAGGCCTGGAGCGGCCACTGGTCGTTCCGTACCTGGTCCGCGGTCGCGGTGGGTGGCGTGGTGAGGAGCAGCGCTCCCGCTGCTGCCGCGCTGCCCAGGATGCGCAGCGTCCGCGTGAGCACCATGCTGTGTCTGTCCTCTCTGCCCGCCCGGTGGGGCCCACCTGTGTGGTGGGGTGGGCCCCGTTTCATGATCGCTTGTGGTGGTGGCGGGGTGGTGGTTATTCGATGGTTCGGGGGGTCACGTTCTGCTGGGTGACCCAGGTTTCCTCGTCCTCGACGAGGTAGTCGGGGCGCTGTTTGCCGTTCTTGTCCTTGTCGCGTCCCTTGCCGGTGGCTCCGGGACCATGGGCGCCGTTGGAGGTTCCGGAGGTTTTGCGGCCTTCGGCGCTGCCGCCGCGGCTGCCGTGCAGTCCGGATCCGGCCCCGCCCGCCGGGCTGGGCCTGCCGCCGGCCGCACCGACCGTCCCGCCCTTCGCACGGGCCAGCGGACCCCGGCCGCCGGCCGCTCCCGCACGCCCCGCACCCGCCCCGGCACCACCACCGGCACCCATCCCCGGCCGCCCGGCACCCGCGCCGGTACCGGCCGACCCGCCGACGACGGAACCACCACGCCCGACACCGGCACCGACCCCGGGAACACCCGGGAAACCCCCCGCGCCGAGACCGGCACCCGCACCCGCCGTACTACCGGGCCCGCCACCGATCACCCCCGCGGAGCCTGCGGCACCGCCCCCGGGACCGACCCCGGCACCACCCCCACGAGGACCCGCGGACACGATGCCGTCCACATCCGTACCGACACCGGAAGGAGAAGATCCCCTGGACGGCGAACCGCCCCCGATACCGCCACCGAGCCGCGGAGAATTCGGCGACGGAGCAACAGCCGAACCCCCCGTACCGCCCCCGGCAACGCCCCCACCAGCAGGAGCCCTCCCCACCAACCGGGGACCACCCTCCGTAGGAACCGCCACGATCGGAACAGGCGCGATACCCCCGGGATCACCGGGATAGTCATCGTCATCTTTGAGGCTTCCCCCCTTGCGCCACGACCCCATCGCCTTCGCCTGCGACGCGTAGGCCGCCCCCAGCTGCTCCATCTTCACAGCCATCCGCAGCTGGGCTTCCTTGCCCGCCGACAGGTCGTCCTTGTTCCTGTCCAGCGCATCCTGCGTGGACATGCCCTTGCTCTGGTCTGCCTTCAGGCCGGCATCGTCACGGCTCAAACCATCCGAGATGGTGTCGCCCCAGCTGTCCAGTGTGCCGGGTTTCTCCATCGCCTCGACTTCGGGCTTGATGGTCTCCAGCACCGTCGCCGCACTGCGCATCGCCGTCGACGTGTACTCCGCGTACTTCGCACCGTCCTGGATCTTCACCCCGATGACCTGCGCCCGGGCCCGGAACGCGTCCGCCGCGTCACCCTCCCAGTGCTCCAGCACCTCGTCCACCGCCGCCAGGAACGCCTGACGGACACCACCCCCACCACCCTCACCGACCAGCTTGGTGTTCACATCACCCCAGCCGGTCGCCACGTTGTGCACCTCACCCGGATTCGCCCCCACGACCATCGCCTTCATCTGATCCATGGTCAGACCAGCGAAATCCGTCGTGTGCGACTCGTTGAAACACCTCTCCGCCGGAACATAGTCGTACGTGAAGTCATCCACCGCGCCGCCACCCGCCATGACCTACTCGCCCCCCGCCATCGACGCCTTCACAGCCGCGTCCTGGTCCTGATACGCACCGTGCGTCTTCCTCGTCTTCGTACCGAACTCATCCACCAGCCCATGAATATGATCGACGATCTCTTCGAGATGTTTCTTCATCTCGTCATGGGCAATATGCAAAGCGGCTGCCTCGGTAAACTTTGCTCCCGGCACAGAAACAACACCGAGCGCCCCCGCCGCCAAGTTGGTGCTGTAACAAGAACTCGTATGCGCCTCGCCCAAATCCGCGATCACCGCGTTGAGCTTGGTCACCACGCCGTCCAGCGCATTCAGATCGACCCTGTACTGTCCACTCGCCATCGCGAGATCCAGCCCCTCTCCCCGTTCGCCCAGCCCAGCCACGGCTACGCCGTCGCCCCGACCGTCACCGTCACCGTCGTTACCCGGCGTGGTCGCGCCGACCGATGACCGTACAACTCTAGCGGGCGCCATCAACACAGCCCAGCATTAAGGGAGTTCGAGACAGCCGTCGCGATGGTGCACTGCCGGGAGGCGCCGGGGCGGGCAGGAGCGGCAGGCATACGAACCACTCCACCCGGAGCGCGCACCCATACGCCCCATACGCCCCGCCCGCCCGTACGCCCCGTGTCCGCCCGTACACCAGCCCGTTCGCGCGCTCTCGCCCGCCCGTTCACGCGCGCTCCCGCCCGCGCGCCCGCCCGCAGGCGGCGCGTTACGCGTCCTTCAGCTCCTGGCGCTGGCGGCCGAGTCCCTCGATCTCCAGCTCCACCACATCACCGGCCCGCAGGTACGGCTTCGGCTCCGGCCGGCCCATGGCCACGCCCGCCGGCGTCCCCGTGTTGATGACGTCGCCCGGGTAGAGCGTCATGAACTGGCTGACGTACCGCACGATCTCGCCCACCGGGAAGATCTGGTCGGCGGTCGTGCCGTCCTGCTTGACCTCTCCGTTCACACTGAGCTTCATCGCCAGTGCCTGCGGGTCGGGCACCTCGTCCGCCGTCACCAGCCAGGGGCCGAGCGGGTTGAACGTCTCGCAGTTCTTGCCCTTGTCCCACGTGCCGCCGCGCTCGATCTGGAACTCCCGCTCGGAGACGTCGTGCGACACGGCGTACCCGCCGACGTGGGCCAGGCCCTCCTCGGCGGATTCCAGATAGCGGGCGGTGCGCCCGATGACGACCGCGAGTTCGACCTCCCAGTCGGTCTTACGGCTGTTGCGCGGCACGAGCACCGTGTCATCAGGTCCGATCACTGTGTCCGGTGCCTTGAAAAAGATGATCGGCTCGGCCGGGATATCCGCACCGGTCTCGGTGGCGTGATCGTGGTAGTTCAGTCCGATACACACGATTTTGCCGATCCGGCCGAGCGGTGGTCCGGTACGCAGCCCGGCGCCGTCAAGGGCGGGCAGCTCCCCGGAAGCGGCGGCCGCCCTGATCCGTTCGAGCGCGGCATCGTCGGCGAGCAGCGCGCCGTCGATGTCCGTGGCCAGGCCGGACAGATCCCGGAGGGTCGTCCCGTCCTGGTCGAGCAGCGCCGGGCGTTCCGCCCCTGCCGTACCGACACGCAGCAACTTCATGATCTATGTCTCCCTGTGGTGGAGCGGAGTCCGGACACCGGGCGCGGCCCATCGTCCGGACTGGCCGATCCTCCAAGACATCCGATCACTGTGCAAGACCCGGCTCACACCCTGGACCGACCGCGAGGCGGCGGCGCGGGGTGCCGTACGGACCGGTCGTACGGCCCCCGCCAGGACCCCTACACGGCGGGAGCCAGCGCCCCCGCGAGCGGCGCGTCCCGGTAGAGGAAGTACCGCTCGGCCGCCGTCCAGGTCGTGCTGGTCACCACGTACAGCGCGGCGGCCAGTGGCACCACCCCGACCGTGAAGAGCGTCGCGAAGGAGAGCAGCGGCATCATCCTGGTCATCGCGCCCACGCCGGGGACCCGCTGCCCGTCGGGGCCGGCCGGCATCACGGGCATGGGCGCGGTCGCCATCTGCCGCTTCATGCGCCGGAAGTTGAAGGTGGCGACGCCCGCGACGATCACGAAGAGGGCCACGTACACCAGCCCCGCTCCTCCGAGCAGCCCGCCGTGCGCGAGCGCGTCGGTCCAGCGGTCGCCGAGCGGCGCGGCGAAGAGGGAGTGGCCGAGCAGTTCGTTGGGCCGGCCGCCGATCCGGCGGTTGGCGAAAAGGTGGTACATGAGGAAGAACGCCGGCATCTGGAGCAGGCTCGGCAGGCAGCCCGACAGCGGCGAGACCTTCTCCTCGGCGTGCAGTTCCATGAGCGCCTTCCGCATGCGCTCGGGATTCTTGGCGTGCTCCTTGCGCACCTCGGCGATCTGCGGCGCGAGTTTCGTACGGGCCTTCTGGCCGCGCGCGGCCGCCCGGGACAGGGGGTGGATCGCGAGCCGTACGCAGGCGGTGAAGAGGATGATCGCAGCGGCGGCGGCACCGGTGTGGAAGACCGGCTGGAGCAGGTCGGCGAAGCTTCCGACCAGGTCGGCGAAGACGTGCATGGTGAGCCCTCCGGGGGTCTCGTCGTGCCGGATGAGTGTCGTTGCTCGGCATGACGACCCGCGCGGGGGTGCGGGAACGGGGGTGCTGGAAAAGAGAGCTGTACCCCTACACGGCCGTCGGCAGGCGACGGCCGGGGGCTCGGGCTCTGGTACGGCCCGAGGCGTCAGGATCCCGCTGGGGCAGGAAGGCGGTGCGCTGCTCACGGTCGCGGATGGCGGTCCGTACCCGGTGGTGCGGTACGGCCGGCACGGAACGCGCGCTGATGACGGCGCAGAAGGCGAGCGCGGAGCCGGCCGCGGCGGTGGCGGCGAGTGTGACGGCGGCGGAGAGGCTGCCGGCGTCGACGAGCAGGACTTCGGTGAGGAGGAAGAGGAACAGCCCGGCGGGGCGCAGCAGGCGAAACACACCGCGGACCATGGCCTGCTCCTCTCATCTCTCATCCTGCTCGTCGGCTCATCCGGCCCGGCGGCTCAAGCGGCTCAAGCGGCTCGTCGGCTCATCCGCCTCGTCGGCCCGAACCGCTCAACCAGCTCGTCGGGCGTTCGGCGTGGCTGCCGACACATCGGCGTGCCTGCCGACACATCCGTACGACACAAGCCACTCCAGCCGTTATACACGATCGCTCTTCAGTGACCGTGGGATTCGGCTGCACGCTCGCCGGCTGCACGCTCGCCGGCCGCGCCCTCCCCCTCGGCGCCCCGGTACCCCTCCCCCTCTTCGGTCAGGGGATCGCGAGCGAGGACATCCCCGTCCTCCCGGCCGTCCCGGTCGGGCGGTCCGGCGTACGTCACGGCGAGCGCCACCACCAGATTCGCGGCGAGTGCGACGATCCCGGCGTTCATCCCCCACACCGGATCGTGGTCGGTGAAGACCAGCGCGCAGACCACCCCGACCCCTACGGCGAGCCCGCTGACCCCACCGGCCGCCGTGAGCCGCCGCCACACCAGCCCCAGGAGCACCAAGGGAAGAAGCTGCGCCATCCCCTCGTACGAGATGAGGGAGAGCCGCACCAGCGTGTGGGGAGCGGCGTAGGTCAGTACCAGCGCGATCACGCCGACCGCCACGACGACCATCTGCGCGGCGCTCTTCTGCCGTGCCTCCGCTTTCCAGCGCGGCAGCAGCGAGAACACACTGCGCCCCCACATCGTCCCGATGACCAGCATGAACACGGCCATCGGCACGATCGACGAGAGGGCCGCGGCGACTCCGATGACGCCGACCGCCCAGGCGGGCAGCGCGTCGACGACGAGCTCGAAGAGCGCGAGGTTCGAGCCGGCCCCGGTGAGGCCGGGGACGACGAAGAGGGCGGCCATGCCGAGCAGCATCGGCACGAAGAGCAGCACGTTGTAGGCGGGCAGCCAGATCGCGTTGCGGCGCAGCGCGTCGGCGTCGCGCGCGCCGAGGTACCCGGCGACGGTCGTCGGGAAGATCACGACGGTGAGCGCGTTGAGCAGCGAGGTGGTGACGAACCACGCCCCGCCCAGGCCGCTGTCGCCGTGCCCCGGCAGCGTCAGCCACGCGCGCTTCTCCGCCACCAGCCGGTCAAGGAGGGGACCGTACCCGTCGAAGTAGTGCAGCGGTACGTACACGGCGAGGAAGCCGAGCGAGCCGATGACCAGCACGTCCTTGAGTACCGAGACCCACGCGCTGCCGCGCAGCCCGCTCACCACCACGAAGCCGGTGGTCACGGCGAAGGCGATGAAGTAGCCCCGGTCGAGGCTGACCGCCCCGTACGAGATGGTCGAGACGACCACCCCCATGCCGGTGATCTGGAGCTGGATGTACGGCAGCAGGAAGAGGCTCGCGAGCACGGCGGTCAGGGCGCCGAGCCAGGGGCGTCCGAAACGGTGGGCGATCATGTCGGTGATGCCCACCAGGTCGTGGCGGCGGGCATAGCTCCACAGCAGAGGTCCGACCACATAGCCGACGGCGTAACCGCAGGACATGTAGGCGACGACGTAGAGGACGGGTGCGCCGTAGTCGTATCCCCAGCCCGCGGCGCCGAGATAGCTGAAGCTGGAGTAGCCCTCGCCGGCCATCAGCACCCAGATGAATACGGCACCGAGGCCGCGTCCGCCCACCGACCACTCGGCGAGCCCGCCGCCGCTCCCGCCTCCACCTCCACCCCCGCCCCTGCCTCCGCCGGGTCCCTGTCCTCTCCTCCCGCCCCGTACGGCGAGGAGCCCGAGGGCGACGGTCCCCACCATGAACACCCCGAAGACCGAGGTCGCGATCACCGCGTTCACTTCGTGTCCTCCCGCCGCAGTGGCCGCGCCCGCCGACGCGCCCGCCGGTCACCGCGGTAGGCCAGCCACACGGCGGCCGGCGTGACGAGGGTCGCCGCGAGCAGCCAGAGGAAGAGGAACGGCAGCCGGAGGACGACGGGATCCACCCGGTTCACCCAGGCGGGCGCCGCGAGGAACAGCACGAAGGGAACGAACAGCCAGAGCAAATGAGGACGGTGTCTGAACACGGCAGGACCATAGACGAAGGGAACAGGCCCGGCCCGGACCTCATCTCCCCCACCCCTCCGCCCCCGGCCCCGTACGGCAGTACGGTGTGGTCCATGCGCCCCGACATGCCTGCTGACCACACCACGGAAGCCGAGCGCCTGCTGCGCACCGCGGCCCAGTACCCGGAGGACCACGAGCCCCTGCTCCTCCAGGCCGCGGCGCATCTGGAACTGGCCGGCGACCGCCACCGCGCCACCGGCCTCTACGACACCCTCCTCGCGGCCTCCCCGGACCACCCCCACCTGGTGAAGGCCCTCCAGGCCGCCAACCTCTGGGAGTACGGTCATGAGGCCGAGGCCCGCGCGATCATCGACGGCCTGCGCGCCGCGGCGCCGCTTGACCCGGCGCCGTGGGAGATCGTCGCGGAGACCCTGGAGGCCCACGACGAGCTGGAGGCGGCCCACGACTCCTTCACCTCGGCCGTCAACCTGCTCCTCAACCCGGGCGAGGAGGTCCCCTACCCGACGCACGCCCTGCTGATCGGCCGCCACCGCGTCCGCCGGATGCTGGGGCTGGAGCACGACGACTGGGACGGCCTCGCGGACCGTGTCAATCCCGCCTCCGTGACGCTGGACGAACTCCACGACCCGAAGCGCCTCTGGTCCCTCGGCTCCGACAACCCCGCCGAACTCCAGGCCGAGATCACCCGCCTCCGCGCCGAACTGGGCTCCTACCGCACGGCCCTGTCCCGCCCCTTCCCGGTCGCGGTCCTCCGATGGACCGAACCGGAACTGCGGGAACTCCTCGCCGCGTACCCCTCCCTGACCGCCGAGTACCCCTCCCACGAGGCCCACCTCGCCCAGCTGGAATCCTCCCTGCGCGACCTCTCCACCACGGGCACCCCCAACCTGGGCATCGTCACGGGCACGCTCCCCTCCTACGAAGCCTTCGCCGCCTCGGAGTCCACCACCCCCGCCGACCCCGCTCTCCTCCCCCAGTACGCCACCACCCTGGCGGCCCGAGGCCGAGCCACCCCGTGGCCCCCCTCCAGGAACGCGTCATGCTGGTGCGGCTCGGGCCGGGCGTACCGGGAGTGCCACGGGGTGGCGTAGCCCGGGATGCAGACCCTTCCTCAGTTCCTTCAACGCCGGAATGTCAGTGGCTGCTGCAAAAATCACATGCGAGCATGCAGCTTCAAATGACTTCAATGAAGGAACTCTTGGATGACAGACGCGCTGGACGACGTAGCCCCGGCAACTGGCCTCTACGAGCAGCTGATCACGCTGCGGCTCGAAGAGCGGCTCAAGCATCTGGAGGGGACAGGGTGGCGGGCCATCGATGCCGCGGTGGGTATCGAGTCCACACCCCACATTCTGGCTCGGCACGTTGCCGACACCGTCCGGCGCGTCCTGCGTGGCTTGCCTGCCGACGAACGAGTCCACGCGGCCAACCACATCCTCGACTCGGTCAGTACCTTGGCCGGCGCCCGAGAGTGGGTCGACATGGTTGCCGATGGTCCGCGGCAACTCATGGCCATCGCAGAGCAGAAGGCGCCCGGGGTTTACGCCATACGCCCGGCCACGCCTCTGTCCGACACCGCCCTGCTCACCAATGCCCCTGAGGATCCGAACCTCGGGTTCGAACTTCGCGCGGAGCTGGCTACCGCAGACCGTGTGGACCTTCTGTGTGCCTTTGTTAAGTGGCATGGCTTGCGTGTCCTGGAGGGTGCACTGCGCACAGCACGCGAGCGCGGGGTGCCCATCCGGGTCATCACGACGACGTACATGGGCGCCACTGAGCGCCGCGCGCTGGATCGACTGATCCAGGAGTTCGGCGCCGAAGTGAAGGTGAACTATGAACTGCGCTCAACCCGCCTGCACGCAAAGGCGTGGCTCTTCAGACGGAGCTCCGGATACGACACGGCATACGTCGGCAGCTCAAACCTCTCCAAAGCCGCTCTCCTCGATGGACTTGAGTGGAATGTTCGACTCTCATCAGTCTCAACTCCCGACGTGGTGAAGAAATTCGAGGCCACTTTTGACTCCTACTGGAGCGAAGCCGCCTTCGAGATGTATGACCCCGCTCTCCACGGAGATCGCCTCGACGAGGCGCTCCGACAGGCCAGTGGGGGCTCCATGACCGCGAGCGGAAGGAGTATCACCTTGTCCGGGCTGGAGGTACGACCGTATCCGCACCAGCAGGACATGTTGGAGCGCCTTGAGGTTGAACGAGACATCCATAATCGACATCTCAACCTGCTGGTCGCTGCCACCGGTACAGGTAAAACAGTGATGGCCGCGCTCGACTACAGGAGACTCCGCAAGAAGCTCGGCCGCGATCTGCGACTTCTCTTCGTTGCTCATCGCAAGGAGATCTTGGAGCAGTCACTGCGCACTTATCAAGGCGTTCTCAATGAGGCAAACTTCGGGGAACTGCTGGTCGGCGGTGAAATTCCGTCGGCCTGGAAACATGTCTTCGCCAGCGTCCAATCGCTTAATGCTCGCGCCTTGGAAGGACTGGCTCGCGATCACTTTGATGTCGTCGTCATCGATGAGTTCCATCATGGAACCGCAGCAACCTATCGCAAGATCGTCGAGCACTTCACCCCTGTTGAGCTTCTTGCCCTGACGGCCACACCGGAACGCATGGATGGCCTCAACATCCAGGACGAGTTCTTCGATGGGCGAATCGCCGCAGAGATGCGCCTCTGGGAAGCTCTAGAGAACGATCTCCTCTCGCCTTTCCACTACTTCGGGATCACTGACACCACCGACCTGACTGCAATCCAATGGAAGCGCGGCTCATACGACTTCACGGCACTCAGCAACCTCTTCACAGGAAACGACGCTCGCGCCCGTCTGGTTGTGAAGGCCGTTGAGGAAAAGATCGCCGATCCGGGCCGCATGCGCGCGTTGGGATTTTGCGTATCGGTGGATCACGCACATTTTATGGCGAAATTCTTCCAACAAGCAGGCCTCAACGCAGTCGCACTGTCTGGTCAGACGCCGGCCGATCAGCGAAAGTTCGCCCTGGACGCACTTCGATCCGGAGAACTTCAGGTCATTTTCTCCGTCGATCTCTTCAACGAGGGTCTCGACATTCCCGACGTCGACACCTTGCTTCTCCTTCGTCCGACATCAAGCGCCACCGTTTTCTTGCAGCAACTAGGACGCGGTCTACGTCGCTGTGAGGGCAAGGCTGTGCTTACGGTGCTGGACTTCATCGGTCAGCACCGCAAGGAATTCCGCTTCGAAGAACAGTTCCGATCTCTCACAAACCTCACCCGCAACCGCCTTGTCGCCGCCATCGAGCATGACTTCCCTCAACTTCCTTCGGGATGTCAGATCATTCTTGAACCGAAGGCCAAGGATTTGATCATTGACAACATTCGCACTCAGATTGGCGTGAATGTGGCTCAGCTCGCCAACGAAGTGCGGCACATCGGCGAACGTCGTCTTTCCGTCTACTTGGCGGAGAGTGGCCGCGAGATCAAAGAGCTTTACCGAGGGGCCAATCATTCCTGGACCGGCCTACTTCGCCGCGCAAATCTGCTGCCCGAGGTAGCGCCGGACGGCGAGGTCACACTGCTGAAGCGAGCCTCAGCCTTCCTTCACGTCGACGACCCAACCCGAGCTGCTGCGTACACACGTCTCTTGGAAGACGATGCGCCGTCGTACAAGGAACTCAACGAACTGGACCGCGCTTACGCACGCATGCTGTTCTTCACGCTTTGGCCTTTGGGCGGCTTCGACACATACCAAACTGGCCTCGCGTCTCTCCGTCACCAGGACGCCGCGCGCAGCGAGCTTCGGCAGGTGCTCGCTCACGTCCTGAATCACCTGGACCATGTCACGCCCGCCCTTCCTGGCGCTCATAGCAACCTTCCGCTGCGAGTGCATGCCTCCTACAGCCGTGAAGAGATCCTCACCGCCCTCGGCGAATCCACGCTTGAAAGCTCGATGCCCGGCCACTTCCGCGAAGGTGTGCGCTGGTGTGACCGGGCCAAGACCGACGCCCTACTCATCACCCTGGAAAAGGACGAGAAGGACTTCTCTCCCCAGACGCGGTACAAGGACTACGCGATGAGCGACACCCTCTTTCATTGGGAGTCGCAGAATCAAACATCGGAGACCTCGCCTACTGGCATCCGCTATCAGTCTCACCAAGAGGCTGGCACACACGTGCTGCTTTTCGTGCGCCGCTACAAGAAGACAGACATTGGCGGCGCCCAGCCGTGGATGCTACTCGGTCCGGCCGACTACGCTTCGCACGAGGGCAGCAAGCCCATGGGCATCGTCTGGCAGCTTCACCAGCAACTCCCTGCGGATGTCTGGACTTACTCGACCATCGCCGCCGGCTGAGAATCGAAGGTAGAAGGGGAATGAGGCCCCCTCGGCAATGGAGAGGAAGTAGTGCTGCTTTAGCACTACTTCCTCTCCGCGAGCGTTAGCAATCGCGCGAGGTTTAATGCCCCGCCCAGAAGGCCAGGGCATTAAACCCCTCGAACTGCATCAGCACAGAATATTCAGTCGTCGATTCGTTCATTTTCATTTTTCTTAGCCACGTTAAAGAAACTGGAAATGACTTCATGAATTACTTCACCACGTCGGACCCTGCGAGCCCTTTCATTGCTTCCAGAGATTACATCCGTGTGATACTGGCGAGCATCTTCATAAAATGAAGGCGCACCTCCCGCAGCAACATTACTCACATCGCTAAAGAATTTCCTTAGCGCTTCGGAGAGACCATCTTGATCTTTGCATTTATCGGCGCCAAGACGGTAAATCTCAACAATCAAAGTAAAA
Source organism: Streptomyces sp. NPDC051569 (assembly GCF_044454085.1). Lineage (NCBI taxonomy): Bacteria > Bacillati > Actinomycetota > Actinomycetes > Kitasatosporales > Streptomycetaceae > Streptomyces > Streptomyces sp. NPDC051569. Next base: position 339,800 of record NZ_JBITDJ010000002.1, on the reverse strand, counting down.
AGATCATTCTTCTGCCACGCCCTACTTTTGTCATCCACTTTCAGTTCAGACAAAAGGGCGAAACAGTCCGCTAGATTCGAAATTACCTCCTTTCCTTCCTCGAAAGCATCGTTGTAGCGCTCCAGGTAGTCCTCATGCGCATCACTGCGGCTGAAGTAGCCCGAGATCACCGTAATGATGACATCCAGACACCATCTAACATCTGTCATACGCCGAATATCCGCAGCATTGAATACTCGATGCTCATCGAAAACTGGCCACACACTCATTCGTTCTGCAGCATTCTTCAAGGCGCCATCAAATCGAGCATTATTCACCTCCATTGCATTAAGACTGTAATTTGTAGAGTTCATTCTGCGAAAAACTTCTTTGACTTCATCCGATGCCAATGGACCAAGATCTCTTACGACAACGTCATAATTCAAAAATGACCGTTTCTGCTCGATTGCAAGGTCAGCATAAGGAGTTACAGTTCCTCCCGGCTTAAACTGATCGGAACCCGTGAAGTACTGATAAAGAGTCGTGACCCGTTGTTGCCCATCAACAAGGTAAGTACTTCCGGCTGCGGTATCTAGATCATAGGGTCCATCGCAAATGAAAATTTCAGGAAATGGCATTCCCTCTATTACAGTCTGAATAAAGAGCTGCTTGTGGCGATTCGTCCAAACAAGACGCCTCTGAAATTCGGGTTGTGCAATAAGGGTTTGCTCCGTAATCATCGTCATGAGCTCGCGTACTTTTTTGTTTGTTGCGGTGGTTTTCATAGTCCCTCAATTTTTTGACAGTCAGCCACTGTGTTCGCTTGATAGTTTTCGAGAACTTCCATATCGAACCAAATTGCGAATGTTATCTGATAGGGCCCCGCCACGCGCTCATTCTGGAGTCTTCGACCAATGTCCCACAACCGAGTTGCAGTCGGTATCAGCGGAGATGCCTTGGGAATGTTCTTAGGACTTACTCTTCCGGCGAGATGCTGCTTTTTGAATTCGTCAGATTTTTTGGTAGCCCAAGGTTCTTTCGACTCGATGAAAGCCCTTGTCTCTCGCCATATTCTGCTATAGAGATCCGGTGAGACTACAGCTACGTCTATGTCCGACTCGTCATTAAACCGGCCGTATCGACGACTAGGCTTGATGCTGAATCCCAGCTTTGCGGATCCGACAGTGTAGACATCTCGATTTGGGTGAACGTCAAGTTCGGCAGCAACACGCTCTCTCAGCTCAGCATGCTGAGCTTGATTGATAACCGCGCACGTTCCATGAGTTATAAACTCACGAACTACCTGAATCGGCTGCTTATGTCGCCGCAGTCCTTCCTTGAATGCCACCATTGACTCATCGATTGCCTTATTACGATCTCCTTCGCGCACCTTCTCCTTATACCACCTTATGCCGCTCGTCTCAACGAGCTCGTTCTTTGATTTTTCGGTCGATCTCCATCGAAACTTACCCCTGCAAAGTAGCCGCCAGGTCACTACTAGGCAAATATAGGAATTAATAGTGCAAAATCACCAATTTCGTGCAACCCTGTTCTCCACTGAGCGGCCTTCTGTGAGCCGGTACGTACGAGCCCAAGGGGGCCACGTACGCAACCAACAAGGCTGCGCCTCAATGAGATTGAACGCGCCTCTTGCGGTATTACCACTGTCCTGTTCCGCCCTCAGGACGCGAGCCGGCGACCGCACGCGGTAGCCGGGACAGCGGCAGTGCTGCCTTGCTGGTCAGGACCGCTGTGGTCCCCGCCAGGGCACAGGCCGCCCGGTGCGCAGCCTCTGCCCTGGCGCTCGGTGCGAGGCTGGTGGCGCGCGCGGCTGACGGGTGGTCGCCAGACGCAGTTGCGTACAAGACAGGTGACGATGGCCGCGGCGGCGGGGGACGTTCAAGGTATGAGGGCTTCCTGCCCGTGACCGAAGGGAGCAGTCGCGTGCCAGCGCACTGTGCCGCTCTCTTGCGTCCCGTGCGTTCAGCGGGTGGGAAGGAGTTCCGCCGGCGCGGCGTTATGGTCCGTCGAGTTCGGATCAGTGCATAGGACGACACAGAGGTGGCAGTGATGGCGAAGATTCCAGCGGCGGCCGTGGCGGCGAGTGGGATCGTCGGGGGCTACGGGATCGCCCGGTGGACCAAGAAGCGTCCTCTTGGTGGAGTCGCGCTGGCGGCCGCAGGTGTCGTGGCCGCGCGTCAGTGGCAGCAGAGCGGTGGGACGAAGGCCGCGGTCGGGCTGACCGCCACCTATGTGGCCGCCTTCGCCGGGTCGCACCCTCTCGCCAGGAAGCTCGGTGCCTGGCCCGCCGTCTTCACCGTGGCCGGCGGGGTCGCCGTCGCGTCCTGGGCCGTCACCCGCCGGGCCGGCGTCTGATCCGTCCGGAGGGCCCGGCCCTCCCGGGGCGTACGCGCCCTCGGGAGGGCCGGTCCGCGCGGATACGCGACTGGGCTTACGCGCCCAGCGCGTGCGCCACCGTGTAGATCACCAGCCCCGCCAGCGCGCCGACCACCGTGCCGTTGATCCGGATGAACTGCAGGTCACGGCCGATGTTCGCCTCGATCTTCTTCGACGTGTCGTTGGCGTCCCAGCTCGCGACCGTGTCCGAGATCAGGGACGTGATCTCCCCCCGGTACGTCGATACGACGTATGCCGCCGCGTCCTCGATCCAGCCGTCCAGCTTCCCCTGCAACCGGCTGTCCGTCGCCAGCCGCGCCCCCAGGGACAGCAGCGAAGCACGTGCCCGCAGGCGCAGTTCACTGTGATCGTCCTCCGCGGCGGACATGATCATCGCTCGTACGGAGGACCATGCCGAGGCGATGACGTCCTGGACCTCGGGGCGCGACAGCAGCTCCGACTTCAGACGCTCCACCCGGGCCCTGGTGTCCGTGTCCGACTGGAGGTCGGTCGCGAAGTCGCGCAGGAAACGGTCGATCGAGCCGCGCGCCGGGTGGTCGGGCATGTCACGCATCTCGGTGATGAAGCGCAGCAGTTCCTTGTAGACGCGGTCGCCGATCCTGCGGTCGACGAAACGCGGCGTCCAGCCCGGCGCCCCGCCCTGGACCGCGTCCATGACCGAGTCGCCGTGCCGCACCAGCCAGTCGTGCGCACGGGAGCAGATCAGGTCGACCGCCCGGTGGTGGGCGCCGTCGGACACGACCTTGTCGAGTGTCTTGCCGATACCGGGGGCGACCTCCGCGGCTTCCGCGCGGCGGGTGATCGCCTCGCCGACGACCGCCTGGACGTCCGAGTCCCGCAGGACGGTCAGCGCGCCGCGCAGCGCGGTGGACAGTTCGGCGGTGACCCGGTCGGCGTGATCGGGTTCGGCCAGCCATGTGCCGAGCCTGCTGCCGATACCGAGGGCGCGCAGTCTGGCCCGTACGACATCGGCCGACAGGAAGTTCTCCCCGACGAACGCGCCGAGCGAGGCGCCGAGCTGGTCCTTCTTGTTCGGGATGATCGCGGTGTGCGGGATGGGCAGCCCGAGCGGACGCCGGAAGAGCGCCGTGACCGCGAACCAGTCGGCCAGCGCGCCCACCATGCCCGCCTCGGCCGCCGCCGCCACATAGGCGGTCCAGCCGCCCAGGCCGGAGTTCTTCCCCCAGGTGGCGAGGGCGTAGATCAGGGCGACGAGCAGCAGCAGGGCGGTGGCCGTGGTCTTCATCCGGCGGACGCCGCGCCGCTTCTCCTCATCGGCGGCCGTGTACGAGAAGGAGCCCAGCGTTGTCAGCCGGGAGCGCCCCCCGGAGGAACCGGACGCGCTCGATGAGCCGGACGGGCCGGACGGGCCGGAGGAGCTCAAGGGGCCGGAGGAGCTCAAGGGGCCGGACGGCGGTGCGGGCGTCTCCGTCCCGCCCGCGCCGCCGCCGTCACGCGCCGCTTTCTCCTGATTGCTGTCTTCCATCCGGTCCACCCGTCCGCGTACGTCATCGTGCCCATGACCCGCCCATGGGCATTCTCTCTCCCAGGGGGACTCCCGAGGCGGACGTCGAGTTCCCGCGTGATGTCGGATGATGTGTGCTGTACGTCGCTGTGGGGCAGATACGGGGGGCACGGGAGCCATGACCAGACATCGCGGGTTTGCCCTGCTCGGGGCACTTGTCGGAGTCGTCGCGCTGGTATGCGCCGCCATCATCGGAGGGTTCGCCGTCCTCGGCGGGCACCCGGACCCGCGCGATTCGGCCGCCGGTTCGTCGCGGGACACCCGTACCCAGGCCCGTACGCCGGTGGGGACCGCCGCGCCCGCCTCGGCCGGCATCTGGACCGGCACCTGGGCCGCCGCACCGGGCGGGGCGGAACCGGGCGCACCGACGGGCCACCCCGGGCGTTCCATCCGTAACGTCGTCCACACCAGCATCGGCGGCACCGGTGTCCGCATCACCCTCTCCAACCTCTACAGCGCCAGTCCCCTGTTGATCGGTCACGCCTCGGTCGCCGTGGGCGTGGCCGATCAACAGGGGGCCGCCGGCAGCGGCACGGGCGCCGCCGCCGTCACCGGGACCATGCGGCAGTTGACCTTCGGCCGCCGTACAGCCGTGACCGTCCCGCCCGGCGGTCAGATCATCAGCGATCCCGCGCCGCTCCGGGTGGGGCCCGGCAGTGATCTGCTGGTCACGGTCTACACCCCGGCGCCCGGCGGCCCCGTCACGTTCCATCCGCGCGCGCTGCAGACCTCGTACCTCGCGAACGGCGACCATACGGAGGACCTCGACGGGACCGCGTACACCGAGCCGACCAGGGTCTGGCGCTATCTCACCGCCGTCGATGTCCTCAACCGCGCGGCGCGCGGCGCCGTCGTCACCTTCGGCGACTCGATCACCGATGGGGTCGGCTCCCGCACCGACACGAACCACCGCTGGCCCGACACGCTCGCCGCCAGGCTGCGCGACCAGCAGATCGGCGTGGTCAACGAAGGCATCAGCGGGAACCGCGTCCTCGGCGACCGGCTGCGGCAAGGAAGCGGCGCGAAGGGCGTCTCACGCTTCCGGCGCGACGTCCTCGACCGGGCCGGCGTCAAGGTCGTCGTCATCGACCTCGGCATCAACGACATCATCGGCGCCGGCGAGCGCGACCCCGCGAGGATCACCGCCGGACTCAGGAACCTCACCAGGCAGGCGCACGCGCGTGGGCTGCGCGTCGTCGGGTCCACGCTGTCACCGTCCGGCGGGCACCCCCGTCACAACGCGGCCAACGAATCCGTACGCACCGCGGTCAACGCCGAGATCCGGTCCGGCCGCGTCTATGACGAGGTCATCGACTTCGACCGGGTGCTGCGCGATCCGTACGCCCCCGACAGGCTCCGTCCGGCGTACGACTGCGGTGACCATCTGCACCCGAGCGACGCCGGCTACCGCGCGATGGGCCGCGCCATCGATCTCCAGGTCCTGGAGGGAAGAGCGCCGGCCCAGCTGTGACGTGAGCAGCGAGGTGAGCGGGTCCCGAGGTAGGTGAGGGCGCGAGGTGTGCGGGGACCCGAGGTAGGCGAGGGCCCGCGACGTGCGGGATCCGAGGTACGCGGGGGCCCGAGGTGCGCGGGGACCGCGATGTGCGGGACCCGAGGTACGCGGGGACCGCGATGTGCGGGAACCGAGGTACGCGGGGACCGCGATGTGCGGGAACCCGAGGTACGCGGGGATCCGAGGTACGCGGGGGCCCGCGATGTGCGGGATCCGAGGTACGCGGGGATCCGAGGTACGCGGGGACCGCCGGAGGTCGCCGCCGCCGTCCCGTCGTCAGTCCAGCTCCCTAGTCCAGCTCCTTGCGGTCCACCTTCTTCTCCAGGCGCTGCCGCTTGCGCTCCTCCTTCAGGCGGCGCTTCTCCGCGTCCCGGATCTTGCGTTCCACGCCGACACCGCCCAGCAGCGCGAATCCCGTGACGATCACGCGCGGCGAACCAGGACTGATCTCCGTCTCGCGCGCCCCGCCCGCCTCGCCGAAGGCGCCCATCAGGCCGAATCCCCTGACCTCGACATCCATGTCCGGCGGCACGGTGACCTGGACTCCGCCCATGACCGTGTAGCACCGGATCACGACATCGCGCTCGGCGAACCTGGCCTCGCGCAGATCGATCTCGCCGCCTGCCTGGAAAACGACCGCGGTGAAGTTGCGGCCCACCGTCCAGGCACCCTTGCGGGCGAAGCCGCCCCAGAACGCGAAGGCGCCGTTGGAGGTGGCCGGCTCCCGGCCGATCCGCTCCGCCCAGGCGCCGGTGCCCGAACTCGAACGCGCCGCCGAGCCGGAGCCCACGGCAGCCCCCGAAGCCGAACCCGAGCCCGAGCCCGACAGCGAGCCGGTGCCGGACCGGTCGGTGCCCGTCACATCCATCGTCGTACCGGGCGCCGGCAGATCCCGTACCAGTGGCGCCAACTCGCCATGCGTGCGCGCCGTGAAGGCGGCCTCCAGGCGCTCCTCGAACTCCTCCATGTCGAGTCGGCCCTCGGCCACGGCCTCGCGCAGCCGCTCCGCGATCTGTTCACGCTCGGCATCGGAAGCACGGGTATCAGGCCGCTCACTCGTCATACCAGCAGACTAGTCAACAGTGCGGCCCACGTCACACAGCCCACCAGGCCGCCAGGCCCGCCAGGCCGCCAGGCCGCCAGGCCCGCGAGCCCACCCTCATACAGCCGACCGGTCCGCATACATCTTGGCGATCACCGCCTCGATGTCCGGCTCCCGTACCGACAGGTCCACCAGCGGATACTCCGCCGCGACCCGTGCGACCAGCGGCGCCGCGGACTCCGTCGCCGGGAAGGCCAGCCACTGCCGCGGCCCCTCCACCTTCACCACCCGCGCGCCGGGCACGGTGATCGGTGGGAGCTCACGCTCCAGATCGACGACCAGCGTCCGCTCACTCTCCCCCACCTCGTGCAGCCCTGCCGGCGTACCGTCGTACAGCAGCCGGCCGTGATCGATCACCATCACGCGCCGGCAGAGCTGTTCGATGTCCGTCAGATCGTGCGTGGTGAGCAGCACCGTCGTGCCGCGCTCCGCGTTCAGCTCCCGCAGGAACCCCCGCACCTTCGCCTTGGAGATCACATCGAGCCCGATGGTCGGCTCGTCCAGATACAGCACCTCCGGGTCGTGCAGCAGCGCCGCCGCGATATCGCCGCGCATCCGCTGGCCGAGCGACAGCTGCCGTACGGGTACCTTCAACAGCTCCCCGAGATCGAGCAGTTCGACGCAGCGTTCCAGATTCGCCCGGAAGCGCACGTCCGGAACCCGGTACATCCGGTGCATCAGCCGGTACGAGTCGATCAGCGGCAGGTCCCACCACAGCGTGGTGCGCTGCCCGAAGACCACGCCGATGCGCTGCGCCAGCCTCGTACGCTCCCGGGACGGATCGATGCCCGCGACCCGCAACCGCCCGGCGCTCGGGGTCAGAATCCCCGTGAGCATCTTGATGGTCGTGGACTTTCCGGCACCGTTCGGGCCGATGTAGCCGACCATCTCACCGCGCGCCACCGTGAAGCTGATGCCGTCGACCGCCCGGACCTGGTGCTTCTCGCGGCGCAGCAGGCTCACCCTGCGCCGCACGTCGAACACCTTCTCGATCCCGTCCAGTTCGATGAAATCCGCACCGGCCGGATCAGCCGAACCGGTCACGCCGCGCGCCCTGCTCGTGACACCCGCCCTGCTCGTGACACCGGCCCTGTCCACGTCCGCCCCGTCCACGTCCACCCCCATATCCACGTCGGTATCCGTATCCCTGCTCATGCACGCTCCACCCGGCTCTCGGCTGGTCGCCCTAATTCCCGGTACTGCGATACGAGCGCAACCCCAGCCGCCACACGACCCCGGCCAGCGCGCAGCACCCCACCGCCACCACCGGCGGCAGGAACGCCACCGCCCGTGGCAGCCCCAACGGGGCCTCACGGCCCAGGACATACAGCGCCGGCATCCAGTTGACGAAGGCCAGCGGCACCACGAACGTCACCCCGCGCACCAGGTCCTTCGCGAAGACCGTCGGCGGATATTGGAGAAGGGTTGTCCCGCCGTACGTGAAGGAGTTCTGCACCTCCGAGGCGTCCTGCGCCCAGAACTGGAACGCCCCGCCCGCCACAAACACCGCCGCGAAGATCGCCGTACCGCTGACCAGCATCATCGGCACCATCAGCACCCGGACGGCCGTCCACTCGATGTCCACCACCAGCAGCGCGTAGACCAGCACCAGCGACCCCTGGAGGACGCGGCCGACCCGCCGCAGGGCGAACCGGTCCGCCGCCACCTGCGCGAGTATCGGCACCGGCCGCAGCAGCAGACTGTCGAGCGTGCCGTCGCGCACCCTGCGGCCCAGCCGGTCCATCGAACCGATCAGCAGATCGGCGAAACCGAAGGCCGTGGCGGACGTCCCGTACAGGAACGCCACCTCCCCGAACGAGTAGCCCCCCAGGGAATCCACATGGGAGAACATCAGCAGAATCCCCACGAAGTCGAGGCCGGTCGCCGCGAAATTCCCCAGCGCGGTCATGACGAAGGACACGCGGTACGCCATCGTGGACCGCATCCACATCGCCGCGATCAGGCCGTACGCCCGCAGGCCGTCGCGCAGAACGTCCCAGCGCGACGCCCGCGCAATCCACGGCTCGCCGGACACCTCCGACGGCGCGGGCGAGGAGACCCCGGCGCGCGCCGCCTGCTCCGCGATGTTCTCAGCCACCCTGGACCACCACCCTCCGCGTCGCGGCCGACTGGAGCACTCGCCCGACCGCCAGCAGCGCCAGCGCCCAGCCGAGCTGGAAGGTGTACGCCCCGGCCAGCCCCCACCCGGTGCGCCGGCCGAGGAAGACGTCCGCCGGCACCTGGAGCAGTGAGGACCAGGGAAGCGCCCGTGCCACCTCGCCCAGCAGACCGGGGAAGACGTTCAGGGGCAGCAGCGACCCGGAGAAGAACATCCCTCCCAGCCACGCCATCTGCGAGACTCCCGCCCCGTCCATCAGCCAGAACGCGGAGAGCGCGACGAGGTAGCGAATCGAGAAGCTGACCAGGACCCCGAACGCCACGGAGAGCAGAAAGGCCAGCCAGGTCAGCGGATTCGCCGGCAGCGCCAGATCGAAGGCGAGCGCGCCGAGGGCCAGCGGCACGATCCCTCGCCCCAGCAGATGGAAGGCGGCCCGCCCCAAATCGCCTGCCATCCACCAGAGTTGCAGGTCAGCGGGGCGGTAGAGATCGACGGCGATATCGCCGGTACGGATCCGCTCGATCAACTCGTCCTCGAAACCGCCGCCCAGCATGGCGCAGGTCATCAGCAGCGCCTGGCCCAGCCAGACATACGTGATGGCCTGCGGAAGGTCGTACCCTCCGAGGTGCGGTCGCTCGTCCCACAGAGCCGTGTACGTGTACGCGACGATGAAACCGAAAACAGTGTTGGTGAACACCCCTGCGAATGTGGCCACACGATACGTCGCATGGCGTCGGAACCCACCCGCGGCAACCACCGCGTACAGCCGCACAACAGCCCCTTCCCACCGCCCAGCACCAAAGCGCTCGACCGTAGTCCCCGGGGGTCGGCCGTCGCGACCGAATATCCGGGTGGCGTCTCCTGTCCATCCGCGCCGTGTTTCATGGGACCGCAGCGCGAAACGCCTGATACGACACCGTTATGCCGGGAAGCGAACCACCGGCAGGGGCCGAGGAGTCTTCACACTTATGAGCGACGAGTCACCACAGCAGGGCTGGCCCCCGCGCGATCCCACGGACACCGGCTCCGCACCCGTCCCCCCGGACAAGCACGGCGAGCACAGCCAGCACAGCGCGCAGGACGAGCAGGACGAGCAGGACGAGCAGGACCAGCCGAAGGACGAGCAGGCCAAGAACACGCAGGACACGCAGCACGGGCAGGACACGCAGCACGGGCAGGACACGCAGCTCGGGCAGGACACGCCCACCGCGCCGGACGCCTTCGACGCACAGGGCGACGAAAAGAAGGAGAAGAGGGAGAAGAAGGAGAAGAAAGCCACAAAGGCCGAGCGCCCCAAGCGCACCGGCTGGCGCAGACTCCTCCCCACCTGGCGGATACTCCTCGGCGCGTTCCTGATCTGCGCACTCGTCCTCATCGGCGGCTTCATCACGGGCTACAAACTCGTCGCCATCCCCGCCGCCAACGCCGCCGCCACCGCCCAGTCCAATGTGTACCTCTACGCGGACGGCAGCCAGATCGCACGCGACGGCGAGATCAACCGCGAGAACGTCCGGCTCGCCCAGGTCCCCAAGACCGTCCAGCAGGCCGTACTCGCCGCCGAGGACCGCGACTTCTACAACGAGCCCGCCGTCGACCCGCAGGGCATGGCCCGCGCCGCCTGGAACACCGTCACCGGCAAGGGCACCCAGGGTGGTTCCACCATCACCCAGCAGTACGTGAAGAATTACTATCTCGCCCAGGAACAGACGGTCGTCCGCAAGGCCAAGGAATTCTTCATCGCGATCAAACTCAATCGCGAGGAGAGCAAGGAACAGATCCTTGAGGGGTATCTGAACACCAGTTACTTCGGCCGGAACGCGTACGGTATCCAGGCCGCCGCCCAGGCCTATTACGGCAAGGACATCGAGGACATCAACACCGCCGAGGGCGCCTATCTGTCCTCGCTCCTCAACGCCCCCAGCGAATACGACGTCGTCGTCCACCCCGAGAACAAGCCGGCCGTCCTCGGGCGCTGGAACTACGTTCTCGACGGCATGGTCAAGGAGAAGTGGCTCAGCGGCGCCGACCGGGCCTCGGCGGTCTTCCCCGCCCCCGGCGAGATCAGGTCGTCCAACACCGGGCTCTCCGGACAGCGCGGCTACATCGTCCAGGCCGTCAAGGACTACCTCACCAGCAACAAGATCATCGACGAGAAGCTCCTCGCCACCGGCGGCTACCGCATCACCACCACCCTGCAGCGCAAGAAGCAGGACGCCTTCGGCAAGGCCGTCGAGGACCAGGTCACCTCGCACCTCGACGACGACCGCGCGGCCGACCGCAACGTCCGCGTCGGCGGTGCCTCCATCGACCCCGCGACCGGCCAGGTCGTCGCCATGTACGGCGGCATCGATTACACCCGGCAGTACGTGAACAACGCGACCCGCCGCGATTTCCAGGTCGGCTCCACCTTCAAGCCGTTCGTCTTCGCCGCCGCCGTCGAGAACGGCTCCGAGACCCAGGACGGCCGGCTCATCACCCCGAACACCGTCTACGACGGCGACAATCAGCACCTGGTCGAGGGCCCGAACGGCTCCACCGGCTACGCCCCCTCCAACGAGGACGACGTCGACTACGGTCCCATCACCGTCAGAACCGCCACCGACAAGTCCGTCAACGCCGTCTACGCGCAGATGGCGGAGGACGTCGGCCCGGCCACCGTCCGCGACACCGCCGTCGCCCTCGGCCTGTCCCAGAACACCCCCGACCTGAACGCCTCCCCGTCCATCGCGCTCGGCCCGGCCACCGCGAGCGTCCTGGACATGACGAAGGCGTACGCGACCCTCGCCAACCACGGCAAACACGGCACGTACACCCTGGTCAAGAAGGTCAGCAGGAACGGCACGAAGATCACGCTGCCCCGGCAGAAGGCCGAGCAGGCCATCAGCCGCGAGGCCGCCGACACCACCACAGCCCTGCTGCGGAGCGTCGTCGAGGGCGGCACCGGCACCGCCGCGCAGTCCGCCGGACGGCCCGCCGTCGGCAAGACCGGCACGGCCGAGAAGGACAAGGCGGCCTGGTTCGCCGGCTACACCCCCGACCTGGCCACGGTCGTCGCCGTCATGGGCGCCGACCCGACGACCGCGCGGCAGAAACCGCTGTACGGAGCACTCGGCCTCGTCAGGGTCAACGGAGGCGGACCGCCCGCCCAGATCTGGGGCCAGTACACGGCGGCCGCCCTCAAGGGCACCGACCCGAAGGAATTCGACCTGCGACCGGCGGAGGGCTCGGAAGACGTGGCCACGCCGCAGGAGGAAGAGTCGGACGGACCCGGCGAACCCGAGGGCTCGCAGGAGCCGGACACCCAGGGCACGGCGCAGGGCCAGACTCCCGGACCGAGCGCGGGGCAGACCCAGGGCGCCACGCAGGGACAGAGCCAGGGCCAGACCGGCGGCGGGACCTCGGACGGCGGCCAGAGCCAGCCGCCGTCACCAGGCCAGAACCAGGGGCAGACCGGCGGGCAGACGCAGGGAGGATCCCAGGGCCAGACGGGCGGATCCACCACCGACGGCGGCACCGGCAGCGGCAACGGCGGAGGAAGCGCCGACGGCGGGAAGGCCGACGGGGGCACGGGAAGCAACGCGGGCAACGGAGGGAACGACTCCGGGGGCGCCGCCGACAGCCTGTCCCACGCCCCGGCCACGGGAGCGGAGCCGCCGGCCCCCTGATCCGGCCCCGGCGCCGAGGAACCGGGGCCGCTGACACGGGCCGGCCGTCAGTGACCCGACGTGGCCTTCAGCCCCACCACGGCCACCAGAAGAAGACAGACGAAGAAGATCCGGGCGGCGGTCGCCGGCTCACCCAGCACCACCATGCCGAGCACCGCCGCACCGGCCGCGCCGATCCCGACCCAGACGCCGTACGCCGTACCGATCGGCAGCGTCTTCGCGGCCCGCGACAGCAGCAGCATGCTCGCGATGATCCCCGCACCCGTGAACAGGCTCGGCCAGATCCGGGTGAACCCCTCGCTGTACTTCATCCCGACCGACCAGCCGACCTCAAGGAGACCGGCGACGACAAGCAGAACCCAGGCCATGACGGCACCTCCGGCACGAAACGCGGACAACAGGTGCGTCGTCTTTCCCTCACCCGGTACGGCGCGTCTCGTCGGGGTCCTGCCACGCTAGCAAAAGAGGGCCGGCGGACAACACGCCGGCATCCTGAGGACAGCGAGAAGGCCCGGTGACCAGTGTCACCGGGCCTTCTCGCTGTCCAGGGACCGGGCGGACACCGCCCTGTCCAGGGACCGGGCGGACACCGCCCTGTCCAGGGACCGGGCGGACGCCGCTGCCTTCGCGACACGCCCTAGAGATACAGCCCCGTGGAGTCCTCCGACCCCTCGAACCGGTCCGCCGCGACCGCGTGCAGATCGCGCTCCCGCATCAGGACGTACGCCACCCCGCGCACCTCGACCTCGGCGCGGTCCTCGGGGTCGTACAGTGCCCGGTCGCCCGGCTTCACCGTCCGTACGTTCTGCCCCACGGCCACCACCTCGGCCCAGGCCAGTCGACGGCCGACCGCCGCCGTCGCGGGAATCAGGATGCCGCCGGTCGAACGCCGCTCGCCCTCCGGGACGTCCGTGCTGACCAGCACCCGGTCATGCAGCATCCGGATGGGCAGCTTCTCGCGCGTGCCGTGCGTGCCGTGTTTACCGTGCTCAACCTGGAGGTTCTCGCTCACGCCCCAGAACCTACCGGTCCACGGCCGCGTTCCACGCCACAGGGTCCGGCAGCCCCGACCAGCCGCCGCCGGGATCAGCCCCGGCGCCGCCGTACGGACACCGCGAGCAGCCCGACCACCCCGACCGCGACCAGCGCCACCGGAACCAGACGCTCCAGTCTCGGACCGCCGTCCGGCCCGACGAACTGCGCCCGCACACCGGCCACCGTCCTGTTCACGGCGATGAACGCGCGCCCAGCCGTCTGATCCACACTGGAGACCACCTTGGCCTTCGCATCGCCGACGATCGTCCTCGGATGCACCCGCACGCCGATCTCGTCGAGCGTCTCGGCAAGCTGCCCGCGCCTGCGGACGATGTCCGCCTCGATCTGCGCCGGGGTCCTGGAATCCGACACCGCGCTGCCTCCGTCGTCGTGTCCGGTAATCCTTCGTCACTGATACATGGACAGTCTGTCAGCTCCGCCGCCCCCGCACCCGGCGGCACCCCCGATTACGCTCGGCCACGTACATCCCGACCTCACCGAGGAGAACCATGAGCGAGCGGCTCAAGCCCGGCGACACCGCCCCCGCCTTCACCCTTCCCGACGCGGACGGCAACGACGTATCGCTCGCGGACCACAAGGGGCGCAAGGTCATCGTCTACTTCTACCCGGCGGCGCTCACCCCCGGCTGCACCAAGCAGGCCTGCGACTTCACGGACAACCTCGATCTGCTGGCCGGCGCCGGGTACGACGTCATCGGCGTGTCGCCGGACAAGCCGGAGAAACTCGCCAAGTTCCGCGAGCAGGAGAACCTGAAGGTCACCCTGGTCAGCGACCCGTCGAAGGCCGTCCTGGAGACGTACGGGGCCTTCGGCGAGAAGCAGATGTACGGCAAGACCGTGACCGGCGTGATCCGCTCGACGTTCGTCGTGGACGAGGAGGGCAAGATCGAGCAAGCGCTGTACAACGTGCGGGCCACCGGCCATGTCGCCAAGATCATCAAGGATCTCGGCATCTAGGCCCTGTCCGCCGGACGGAACCTCAGGCGTGCCGCCGGCTGACGCAGCGCTCTGAGGTGACGTAGCGCGCGACCGGAGTCCCACCCGGTGGGACTCCGGTTTGCCACCGCCCTGAGTGGCCAGAAGTTTTCCTTGGACCGCCATCCCCGAGGAAAGGACCCCGCCATGGCCGGCCAGGACTACGACGAGATGGCCGACCCCGCCGCGGTCAAGCGGCACCCCACCCTCTTCCGCACCATCAGAAAACGGAAGAATCCCCGGCTGCGCCGGTCCGACATCACCGTCACCGACGAAGCCGCCGTCAAGCGGGCCGTGAACGCCGCCTCCCTGGGCAACGCCATGGAGTGGTTCGACTTCGGCATCTACAGCTACCTCGCCGTCACCATCGGCCATGTCTTCTTCCCGTCGGGAAACGACACGGTCGAGCTGCTCTCCTCGTTCGCGACCTTCGCCGTCGCCTTCCTCGTCCGGCCGCTCGGCGGCATGATCTTCGGCCCGATGGGTGACCGGATCGGCCGGAAGAAGGTCCTCGCCCTGACGATGATCATGATGGCGGTCGGCACCTTCGCCATCGGCCTGATCCCCTCGTACGCCACGATCGGCTTCTGGGCCCCCGTCCTGCTGATCCTCTTCCGGCTGGTCCAGGGCTTCTCGACGGGCGGGGAGTACGGCGGAGCGTCCACGTTCATCGCCGAGTACGCCCCCGACAAACGCCGCGGCTTCTTCGGCAGCTTCCTGGAATTCGGCACGCTCGCCGGTTACGTGGGAGCGGCGGGCCTGGTCACCGTGCTGACCGCCACGCTCGGCTCGGGCACCATGGAGAACTGGGGCTGGCGCGTCCCGTTCCTGGTCGCGGGCCCGCTCGGCCTGGTCGGCCTCTACCTGCGACTGCGGCTCGACGAGACGCCCGCCTTCCGGAAACTGGAGAAGGAGAACGCGCGCGCCCCGGAGGCGGCGGACCCGGTGGGGGCCGCGACGAAGGACGATCTCGCGAAGATCTTCCGGCGGTACTGGCCGACGCTGATCCTGTGCGTCGCGCTGGTCGGCGCGTACAACATCGCCGACTACATGCTGCTGTCGTACATGCCGACATATCTCTCGGACGAGCTGGGCTACAGCGAGACACACGGTCTGCTCATCCTGCTGGGCGTCATGATCGTGCTGATGCTGATCATCGGCCAGTTCGGCAAACTGAGCGACCACTTCGGCCGCAAGCCCCTGCTGATGGCGGGCATGCTCGGGTTCCTCTTCCTCTCGCTGCCGTCCTTCCTGCTGATCAAACAGGGCGGCATCCCGGCGATCACCCTCGGCATGCTGATGCTGGGCCTGTCCCTGGTCTGCCTGCTCGGCACGATGTCGGCGGCCCTGCCCGCGCTGTTCCCGACGCAGGTCCGGTACGGCTCGCTCTCGGTCGGCTACAACCTCTCGGCGTCCCTCTTCGGCGGCACGACGCCCCTGGTGATCACGGGCCTCATCAGCCTCACGGGCAACAAGCTGATGCCCGCGTACTACGCGATGGCGGCGGCGCTGGTCGGCGTGATCGCGGTGGCCTGCATGAAGGAGACGGCCCGGAAACCACTGGACGGCTCGCCCCCGTCGGTGGAGACGGAACAGGAAGCGGCGGACCTGGTCCTGGCCCGGGCCCCCGAACCGAGGTTCTGACCCGACGCCCCGGAACGGCCCGTCCCCCGCTCACTCCGGCGGGGGACGGGCTGGTCTGTTTTCCGGCTGCGACCATCCGATTTCCCGTTCGTTGCCCAGTGCGACGCCGCGAACGCGCGGCCACAGCGAGCGAAGGGGAACGAACGATGACGCTCAGATACACCCATGCGCTCATGGAAGAGGCGGCGAGAGCGACCGGGAATTACGACGACGCGGTGGAATGGTGCGGAGGCGAACCAACGCCGGGCAGCCGACGGTATCTCCGGGCCAAGATGGCCGAGGCGGGCATAGACACCTCGCATTTCCGGACCAAGTGGGTGCGCCACTCCGACGAAACGCTACGCGAACTGGTCGCACGCTCGGCGAGCGTGGCCGAGGTGGTACGCCGACTCGGAATCAGCCCGGTGGGCGGCAATCAGGCCCACATAGGCCGTCGCATAACCGCGTTGGGAGTCGACACGTCGCACTTCTCCACCACACGGCGGGGGCGGTCGAAAAGAGCGACGAACGACCGTCTGGTCCTGGGCTCACCGTCGGACGGAAGAATTCCCGGCAGCCGGCTGCGCCGCGAACTCCTGAACGCGGGAGTGGACGAGTCGTGCGCGATGTGCGGCACCGGCACGGAGTGGAACGGCAAACCCCTACGACTCGAAGCCGATCACGTCAACGGCGACTGGTGGGACAACCGCCCGGAGAACCTCCGCCTCCTCTGCCCCAACTGCCATGCGGTAACCGATACTTACCGAGGACGGAAGCGGCGGGTAACCACGTGAGCGTCCAGAAGTACCCCCGCGACCTGCTGATCCGCACGGCCGCCCGAGCCACGAGCCTCGTCGATCTCATGCGTCTGCTTGGCGCCCCGCTCGGCAGTGGCCCCTGTCGGTATCTGCGCAACCGACTGGTCTTCTACGGCATCGACACGGCCCACTTCGTCGACGAGCGACTGCCGGCGCGCAGCCCTGAGTCCTACCCACGGGAGCGCCTCGAAGAAGCCGCAGCTCATTCGACCAGCATCAGAGGGATGCTGGAACACATGGGCGTCGCGCCTTACGACAGTGCCTACGGCCATCTCCGGCGAAAGCTCGACCGGTTCGGTATCGACACCGCTCATTTCACGGGGCGGCGCGGGAATGGCACTCGGCCGCTGATTCCCCGCGCCGAACTCGTTCCCGCCGTAGCCGCGTCGCGCAGCCTGGCGGAAGTGATAAGGGTGTTGGGGCGCCCCAGCGGTGGCTCGGGCCGCACCCTCCTGAAAAGGAGCATCGAGGCGTACGGCATCGATGTGGGCCACTTCGCCGGGCAGGGGCACGGGGCGGGCCGCCCCTCGCCGTCCCGCAGGACGGCGGATCACATCCTCCAGCGCCGGGAGACCGGTTCCCCGCGAGCGAAGACGGCCTTGCTGCGCCGGGCCATGGACGACGTGGGGGTGCCCCGCACCTGTGCCGCATGCGGTCTCAACGACACCTGGCAAGGCCGGAGACTCGTCCTGGAGATCGACCACATCAACGGCGACCGGCTGGACAACCGGATCGAGAACCTGCGCTACCTGTGCCCCTCGTGCCACAGCCAGACAGTCACGTTCTCGAACCGTCGTGGCGGAGCACAGTAAGCTGCACGCTGCGGGTCCGTACCCCAGCTGGCCAGAGGGCGCCGGTTTAGGTCCGGTGTGTCGTGGGTTCGAATCCCACCGGGCCCACAGCGAAAGGGCGCGGAACCTGAAGAGGGCTCCGCGCCCTTCGACGTACGGGAGCGCCTCAGCCCAGCAGCTCGCGCATCACCGGGATCAGTGCGCGAAACGCCTGGCCGCGGTGGCTGATCGCGTTCTTCTCCGGCGCCGACAGCTCCGCGCAGGTGCGCGTCTCGCCCTCCGGCTGCAGGATCGGGTCGTAGCCGAAGCCTCCCGTGCCGGTGGGGGTGGTGCGCAGGGTGCCCAGGAGGCGGCCTTCGACGACGCGTTCCGTGCCGTCGGGGAGGGCGAGGGCCGCCGCGCAGGCGAAGTGGGCGCCCCGGTGGGGCGGGGCGATGTCGGCGAGTTGGGCCAGCAGCAGGTTCAGGTTCGCCGTGTCGTCGCCGTGGGTGCCGGACCAGCGGGCGGAGAAGATGCCGGGGGCGCCGCCGAGGACGTCGACGCAGAGGCCGGAGTCGTCGGCGACGGCGGGGAGGCCGGTGGCGGCGGCGAGGGCGTGGGCCTTGAGGAGGGCGTTCTCGGCGAAGGTGACGCCGGTTTCCTTGACGTCGGGAATGTCCGGGTAGGCGTCCGCGCCGACGAGGTCGTGGGGCAGGCCGGCGTCGGCGAGGATGGCCGTGAGTTCGGTGAGCTTCCCGGCGTTGCGGGTGGCGAGGATCAGGCGGGTCATGCCCCCCAGTATCGGTGCCGCGGGTACCGGTGCCGCCGGTGCGGTGCCCCGCCGGTGCGGGCGCGGGACGGGGTCGGGGATCATGCGGTCCGGGGTCGCCGCCGGGAAGCGTACGGGCACGCGGTCGCGCCGTGTGCCCGTACGGACCGTACGGACCGGAACCGGCGCCCTGGCCGGACAGCGGCCGGGGCCGGAGCCGGAGGGGCCTTACTTCGTCAGGGTTTCTTCGAGCGCGGTGCGCTGGAGGGCGGCGAGGTCGACGCAGCCGGCGGTGGCGAGGTCGAGCAGCGCGTTCAGTTCCTTGCGGTCGAAGGGCTCGGCCTCCGCTGTGCCCTGGACCTCGACGAAGCGGCCGTCTCCGGTGCAGACGACGTTCATGTCGGTTTCGGCGCGGACGTCTTCCTCGTAGCAGAGGTCGAGGAGGGGGGCGCCGTCGACGATGCCGACGCTGACGGCGGCGACGGTGCCGGTGAGCGGGCGGCGGCCGGCCTTGACGATCTTCTTGCCCTGGGCCCAGGCGACGGCGTCGGCGAGGGCGACGTACGCGCCGGTGATGGCGGCGGTGCGGGTGCCGCCGTCGGCCTGGAGGACGTCGCAGTCGAGGACGATGGTGTTCTCGCCGAGGGCCTTGTAGTCGATGACGGCGCGCAGGGAGCGGCCGATGAGGCGGCTGATCTCGTGGGTGCGGCCGCCGATCTTGCCGCGTACGGATTCGCGGTCGCCGCGGGTGTTGGTGGAGCGGGGCAGCATCGAGTATTCGGCGGTGACCCAGCCTTCGCCGCTTCCCTTGCGCCAGCGGGGGACGCCTTCGGTGACGGAGGCGGTGCAGAAGACTTTGGTGTCGCCGAAGGAGATGAGGACAGAGCCTTCGGCGTGCTTGCTCCATCCTCGTTCGATGGTGACGGGGCGGAGCTGTTCGGGGGTGCGGCCGTCGATTCGAGACATGGGTGTGAGCCTATCGGGACATGGGTGAGGGACCCGTTCCGGTGGTGCGGAGCGGGTCCCTCGGGGTGGTTCAGTTCACATCATGTCTTCGATGTCGGCGGCGATGGGGTCCGCGTCGGTGCCGACGACGACCTGGATCGCGGTGCCCATCTTGACGACGCCGTGGGCTCCGGCGGCCTTCAGAGCGGCCTCGTCCACCAGGGAGGGGTCCACGACCTCGGTGCGGAGGCGGGTGATGCAGCCTTCGACCTCTTCGATGTTGTCGAGCCCGCCGAGCCCGGCGACGATCTTCTCAGCCTTGGTGGCCATGTCTTTCTCCCTGACTCTTGAAACGCTGTCTTCTGGCCCAGCTCCGGCCCGTTTTGCCACGGTAACGCACGGTTGGACCATCCTCAGGGGCGGGCAATCGGCGCGTATTCCATGATGACGATCACCGGTCCTTGCTGAAGCCGGGCCCGGGGAGCGTACCGCAACTGGTCTACACCAGTTCCGAACAGCTTTCAGACCTGTCTTGTTCCACGACGGGATCCACGACGGGATCCACAACCGGATCCACGACCGGATTCCACGGCAGGAGGAGGACGCCGATGAGCGCCGACATCGCCGGGGCGCCGGGGCGGCGGCCGGCGCCGCCGGGGAAGTGGCGGAACGGGCTGTTCCAGGGGCTGCAGAAGATCGGCCGCAGTCTCCAGCTCCCGGTGGCGGTCCTGCCGGCCGCGGGTCTGCTGGTCAGCCTGGGCAACCTCTGTGCCGCGTATCAGCACGGCGCCTTCTGGGAGCGGACGGGGAAGGTGCTCGGCCTCGGCGGCGGCGCCATCCTCGACGGCGCGTTCGGTCTTCCGCTGCTCTTCTGCGTCGGAGTGGCGATCGGCTTCGCCAGGAAGGCCGACGGTTCGACGGCGCTCGCCGCGGTGGTCGGCTTCCTCGTCTACCACAGCGTCCTGGGCGCTTTCCCGGTCGGCGGCTCGGTGACGAAGGCGACACCCGATGGCGTGCCGCAGAATCCGGGCGTGCTCGGCGGCATCCTGATCGGGCTGCTCACGGCGGTCGTCTGGCAGCGCTTCCATCGCACGAGGCTGGTGGACTGGCTCGGTTTCTTCAACGGGCGGCGCCTGGTGCCGATCCTGATGGCGTTCATCTGCGTCGTCCTCGGTGTGCTGTTCGGACTGCTGTGGGGGCCGGTGGGGGACGCGCTGACCTCGTTCGCCCGGCGGTTGATCGGTCTGGGCGCCTGGGGCGCGGGCGTCTTCGGCGTGGCGAACCGGCTGCTCATCCCCGTCGGCATGCACCAGTTCCTGAACACCTTCTTCTGGTTCCAGGCGGGCGATCGGACGGGGCCGGAAGGAACGGTGATCCAGGGGGATCTGACCAGGTTCTTCGCGGGGGATCCGTCGGCGGGGCAGTTCATGTCGGGCTTCTTCCCGATCATGATGTTCGGTCTTCCGGCGGCGGCGCTCGCCATCGCGCACTGTGCCCGCCCCGAGCACCGCAAAAGGGTCATGGGGCTGATGGTCTCGGTCGCGCTGACCTCGTTCGTGACGGGGGTGACCGAGCCGCTGGAGTTCTCGTTCATGTTCGCGGCGCCGCTGCTGTACGGCGTGCACGCACTGCTGACGGGTGTGTCGATGGCGGTCACCTGGGCACTGGGGGTGCGTGCGGGCTTCAGCTTCTCGGCGGGGCTGATCGACTATGTCGTGAACTGGCATCTGGACTCGGAGCCGTGGCTGATCATTCCGATCGGACTGTGCTTCGCGGTCGTGTACTACGTGGTCTTCCGTCTCGCGATCACGGCGTTCGATCTCCCGACGCCGGGGCGCGGACCGGACGAGTCCCCGGAGCGGGAGTCCCCGGAGCGGGCGGGTCCCGAGCGGGCGGGCCCGGCGGAAGGTCTGGCAGAAGGCCCGGAGGGCCGGCGGGCGGAGGACCCGGAGGGGCCCACGGAGGAGAACGAGCGGCGGAATACCCCGGTTCAGCCAGGCGGTTGATGCCTTTTGTCCGAGGTCGGCCGCTTGGACACGGGCCCCCGAATCAAGATTCGGGGGCATTTTGTCTGACTTGAGCCACTATGACCGATGACACAGCTTTCGCGGGTTCCTTATCCGATCCCTACCGTGTTACAACTGGTCTACACCATCAAAGGTGTAGACCACGCGGCTGTGCGTCCGCGTTCCCGCGACGTCGCCGTCCACCCTCTATCGGTCCTCCGGCGGCGCTTCGTGCTCCATGGAGGATGTAATGAGTACGTCTACCGCTCAGGCGGCCCCCGCGAAGAAGCGGGGATCCGGCCTGATCCAGGGCTTGCAGAAGGTCGGTCGCAGCCTGCAGCTGCCGATCGCCGTGCTGCCGGCCGCGGGCATTCTGCTCCGTCTCGGCCAGCCCGATGTGTTCGGCGACGACGGCCTCGGATGGCACAAGGTCGCCTCCGTCTTCGCCACCGCGGGTGGCGCGGTCTTCGACAACCTGCCGATGCTCTTCGCCATCGGCGTCGCCATCGGCTTCGCGAAGAAGTCCGACGGCTCGACCGCTCTCGCCGCGCTGGTGGGTTACCTGGTCTACAGCAACGTGCTGAAGGCGTTCCCGGTCACCGACGCCATCGTCGGCCCCGGTGCGGACACCCCCGCGACATACAACAACCCCGGTGTCCTCGGCGGCATCATCATGGGTCTGCTGTCCGCGGTCCTGTGGCAGCGCTTCCATCGCAAGAAGCTGGTCGACTGGCTGGGCTTCTTCAACGGCCGCCGCCTCGTCCCGATCATCATGGCCTTCGTCGGCGTGATCATGGGTGTCATCTTCGGCCTGATCTGGGAGCCGATCGGTAACGTCATCTCCGACTTCGGTACGTGGATGACCGGCCTGGGCGCTGTCGGCGCCGGCATCTTCGGTCTGATCAACCGCGCGCTGATCCCGATCGGCATGCACCAGTTCGTGAACTCCGTCGCCTGGTTCCAGATAGGTGACTTCAAGAACGCCGCCGGCGATGTCGTCCACGGCGACCTGACCCGCTTCTTCGCGAACGACCCGACCGCCGGTCAGTTCATGTCGGGCTTCTTCCCGATCATGATGTTCGGCCTCCCGGCCGCGGCCATCGCCATCGCGCACACCGCCCGCCCCGAGCGCCGCAAGGCCGTGATGGGCATGATGGTCTCGCTGGCCCTGACGTCCTTCGTCACCGGTGTGACCGAGCCCATCGAGTTCTCGTTCATGTTCATCGCCCCGGTGCTGTACGCGGTCCACGCCGTCCTCACCGCCCTGTCCATGGCGATCACCTGGGCGCTCGGCGTGCATACCGGATTCACCTTCTCCGCGGGCTTGCTCGACTACGCGCTGAACTGGAACCTCTCGACGAGACCGTGGCTGATCATTCCGATAGGCGTGGTCTTCGCGGCCATCTACTACGTGGTGTTCCGCTACGCGATCGTCAAGTTCAACCTCACCACCCCGGGCCGGGAGCCCGAGGAGGAGATCGAGGACCTGACCAAGTAAGCGCCGGACCCGGACGCCTCCGGCGTCCCCGTACGGACGAAGCCCCCGCCTCTGCGATCAGAGGCGGGGGCTTCGCGCATGGCCCGACCACCGGTCAGGCCATGCGGGACGTGGCCGGTCAGGCCGTCCGGGACGCGGCAGGTCAGGCCGTGCGGGACGGCGGGTCAGACCTGGTAGACCGCGCCGGGTACGGCCAGTTCCGACGGTCCCCGGTACACCGCGCGGGCGTCCGACAGATTCCGCTCGGCGTCCGTCCAGGGCGGGATGTGCGTGAGGACGAGCCTGCGCGCGCGGGCCCGCGCGGCGTGGGCACCGGCTTCCCGGCCGTTGAGATGCAGGTCGGGGATGTCTTCCTTGCCGTAGGTGAAGGCGGCTTCGCAGAGGAAGAGATCGGTGTCCTCGGCGAGCTCGACCAGCGGCTCGCACACTCCGGTGTCGCCGGAGTAGGTGAGCGAGCGGCCTTCGTGCTCGATCCGGATGGCGAAGGTCTCGACGGGGTGGGCGACCTTCTCCGTACGGACCTGGAAGGGGCCGATGTCGAAGGAGCCCGGCTTGAGCGTGTGGAAGTCGAAGACCTCGGCCATCGACCTCTCCGTCGGGGTGTCCGCGTAGGCGGTGGTGAGCCGCTGCTCGGTGCCTTCGGGTCCGTAGACCGGGAGGGCACCGCAGCGGCCGCCGTCGAAGCGGTAGTAGCGGGCGACGAAGTACCCGCACATGTCGATGCAGTGATCCGCGTGGAGGTGGCTGAGGAAGATGGCGTCAAGGTCGTAGAGACCGATATGGCGCTGCAGCTCGCCGAGGGCGCCGTTACCCATGTCGAGGAGCAGCCTGAAGTCGTCGGCCTCTACGAGGTAGCTGGAGCAGGCGGATCCCGCGGAGGGGAACGAGCCCGAGCAGCCGACGACGGTGAGCTTCATGGAGCGTGAACCTCCGTGGCGTGGAAGGGGGGCGACGGGGGTCGTGCGGTTCGTCGAGCGTAAAGCGCGAAACGCCTGGTCGCTCCTCCGCGGTAGCCCCATGTGTGCGAACTCACCTGCTCTGTCACCGGTTCGGATGGACGTCGGCCGGTGGGCGTGGCGCGGCGCGGCGCCCGGGAGCCCCGATGCGGTGCGACAACCCAGGAGCCCCCGGCGCCCCACCCGGTTCGGGTGGGGCGCCGGGGGCTCCTGGTACGGGGGTCGCGCCACGGGGGGTACGCGACGGGTGGCGCGTGGTGCCGGGGCTACGCCCAGGGCTGGCCCGGGGCTACGCCCAGAGCTGGCCGTGCAGCGTTTCGATGGCCTCTTCCGTGGTGGCGGCCGTGTAAACGCCCGTGGAGAGGTATTTCCAGCCGCCGTCCGCGACGACGAAGACGATGTCGGCGCTCTCACCGGCCGTGACCGCCTTCCTGCCCACACCGATCGCGGCGTGCAGTGCCGCACCGGTGGAGACGCCCGCGAAGATGCCCTCCTGCTGGAGGAGTTCGCGGGTGCGGGTGACCGCGTCGGCGGAGCCGACGGAGAAGCGGGTGGTCAGGACGGAGGCGTCGTACAGCTCGGGGACGAAGCCCTCGTCGAGGTTGCGCAGGCCGTAGACCAGGTCGTCGTAGCGCGGCTCGGCGGC
The DNA here is from genome assembly GCF_044454085.1 of Streptomyces sp. NPDC051569. Taxonomy (NCBI): domain Bacteria; kingdom Bacillati; phylum Actinomycetota; class Actinomycetes; order Kitasatosporales; family Streptomycetaceae; genus Streptomyces; species Streptomyces sp. NPDC051569. Next base: position 315,418 of record NZ_JBITDJ010000002.1, on the reverse strand, counting down.
GACGATCTTGATGTCGGGCTTCTGTTCGCGCAGGAAGCGGCCGACGCCCATCAGGGTGCCCGTGGTGCCGAGGCCCGCCACGAAGTGGGTGACGGAGGGCAGGTCGGCGAGGATCTCCGGGCCGGTGGTGGCGTAGTGGGCGCCCGCGTTGTCGGGGTTCCCGTACTGGTAGAGCATCACCCAGGAGGGGTTCTCGGCCGCCAGTTCCTTGGCGACCCGTACGGCCGTGTTGGAGCCGCCCGCCGCCGGGGAGAAGACGATCTCCGCGCCCCACATGGCGAGCAGGTCGCGGCGCTCCTGTGAGGTGTTCTCGGGCATGACGCAGACGATGCGGTAGCCCTTGAGCTTGGCCGCCATGGCGAGCGAGATGCCGGTGTTTCCGCTGGTGGGCTCCAGGATCGTGCAGCCGGGGGTGAGCCGTCCGTCCTTCTCGGCCTGTTCGACCATGTGGAGGGCGGGGCGGTCCTTGACCGAGCCGGTCGGGTTGCGGTCCTCCAGCTTGGCCCAGATCCGGACGTCGTCCGAGGGGGACAGCCTGGGCAGCCGGACCAGGGGCGTGTTGCCGACCGCCGCCAGCGGGGAGTCGTACCGCATCAGGCGGGGTGCGCCGCGAGGGCGCCGCCTGCCACGGCCGGGAGGATGGTGACGCTGTCGCCGTCGGCGAGCTTGGTGGAGATGCCGTCGAGGAAGCGGACGTCCTCGTCGTTGAGGTAGACGTTCACGAAGCGGCGGAGCTGGTCGCCCTTGGCGGGGTCGAGGAGGCGCTCCCGGATGCCGGCGTGGCGGGTCTCCAGGTCGGCGAAGAGCTCGGAGATGGTGTCGCCGGCGCCCTCGACGGCCTTGGCGCCGCCGGTGTAGGTGCGGAGGATGGTCGGGATGCGGACCTCGATGGCCATGGCGTGGGCTCCTGTCGGGAAGTGGCGTGGCGGGCGGTGGCGTGGCGGGCGCGCGGCGCGTGCCCCCGCGCGGGTGGGTGGTGCGTATGCGGGTGGCTGCGCTCGGGGGCGTCGCTCAGCCTGCGGCGCTGTCGGGACAGATGGCGCTGGCGAGGCGGCACAGGTCGACGTGCAGCCGCGCCACGAGCAGGGGGCTGCTCGGCGTCGGGTCGCTCACGTCGTGGGGAACCATGCGGTCATCGTATCGATTCCCGGTCGGCGTCCCGATAGGTGATCTCGCGTGCTGGACGCAGGGTGTTCGTCAGGTGGACGGCGGGAGGTAGACGACGGTGCGGGCGCCGGTGACGGGGTGGGTGCTGACCTCGGCCGTCACCCCGTAGACGGTCGCGAGCAGCTCGGGCGTGAGGACGTCGTGCGGGGTGCCGGAGGCGACGATCCGGCCGGCCTGGAGGACGTAGATCCGGTCGCAGTAGTACGCGGCGAGGTTCAGGTCGTGCAGGGCGAGCAGGTTGGTGGTCCCTGCTCGCTTGATCAGGGTGAGGATGTCGAGCTGGTAGCGGATGTCGAGGTGGTTGGTCGGTTCGTCGAGGACGAGCAGGGACGGCTGCTGGACCAGGGCGCGGGCGACGAGGGCGCGCTGGCGTTCGCCGCCGGACAGGGAGGGGAAGGCGCGGGTGGCGAGGGCGGCGATGCCGACGCGTTCGAGGGCGGCGTCGGCGAGGGCGGTGTCGGCCGCCGTGTCGGCTTCCCAGAAGCGTTTGTGCGGGGAGCGGCCCATGGCGACGACGTCGCGGACGGTCAGTTCGAAGTCGCTCTGCCCGTCCTGGGGGACGGTGGCGACGCGCCGGGCCCGGGCCTTGGGGGTCATGGTGTGCAGGTCGTCGCCGTCGAGCAGGGCGCGGCCGTGGCTGGGGCGCAGGGTGCCGTAGACGCAGCGCAGCAGGGTGGTCTTGCCGCTGCCGTTGGGGCCGACGAGTCCGACGGTCTCGCCGGGGGCGGCGGTGAGGTCGGCGGCGTCGACGAGGTGGCGGCCGCCGGCGCCGTAGGACAGTCCCTCGATGCGGAGTCCGGCGGCCGGGGTGGTCGCCGGTGCGGTCACGGGGGTGGTCATACGGGGGTTCCTTCCGGGCGGCGGCGCATCAGCCACAGGAAGAGGGGTCCGCCGGTGAGGGCGGTGAGGACGCCGACGGGGATGTCCTGGGGTGCGGCGACGGTACGGGCGGCGAGGTCGGCGGCGACCAGGACGACGGCTCCGCCGAGCGCGGCGACGGGCAGCAGGGCGCGGTGGGTGGCGCCGACGGCCATGCGCGCGGCGTGCGGGACGAGGAGTCCGATGAAGCCGACGGCGCCGCTGGCGGCGACCATCACCCCGGTGACCAGGGAGGCGAGGACGAAGACGGCGGCGCGGAAGCGTGCGGTGTCGAGGCCGAGGACGGTGGCGCCCTCCTCCCCCACGAGCAGCAGGTCGAGTGGTCTGGCGAGCGTCATGAGCAGCGCGATCCCGGCGGCGAGGACGACGGCGGGCAGGAGGAGCGTGCCCCAGCGGGCGCTGCCGAGGCCGCCGAGCGACCAGTAGAGCGCTTCCTGGAAGTGTTCGGGCCGGGCGGAGACGACCAGGACGAGGGTGGTGAGGGCGGAGAGGATGTACGAGACGGCGACCCCGGCGAGGAGGAGCCGGCCGCCGGTCATGGTGGGGCCCTGCCGGGCCAGTGCGTACACCAGGACCAGGGCGAGGAGTGAGCCGGCGAAGGCGGCGGCGGGCATGGCGACGGTGGTGGTGATCCCGCCGCCGATGCCGAGGACGAGGACGAGGACGGCTCCGGCGGAGGCGCCGGAGGAGATCCCGAGCAGGAAGGGGTCGGCGAGCCGGTTGCGTACGAGGGCCTGGAGGACGGTGCCGACGACGGCGAGCCCGGCGCCGACGATCGCGCCGAGGAGGACGCGCGGCAGCCGTACGTCGAGCACGATGGTGCGGAAGGGGCTCGGTTCGGCGCCGCCGGTCAGGATGGTGAGCACCTGGCCGGGCGGGATGCGTACGGAGCCGAGGGCGAGGCCCGCCACGACGGCCGCGGCGAGCGCGGCGGCGAGGCAGGCCAGCACCAGGGTGTAGCGCAGCCGCCCGGGGCCGGGCGGGGTGTGGCAGGTCACGGCGGGCGGCTTACTCGGCGGCTTCGGGGTGCAGTTGGGCGGCGAGCCGTTCGACGGCGGCGGGGGCGCGTACGCCGAGGACCACGTCGGACAGGGGCATGACCGCGAACCGCTTGTTTCTGATCGCCGGTACGTCCGCCAGCACGGGGTCCTCCAGCAGCCGCTTCTTCTTCTGCGCGACGGTGGTGGAGCCGTAGTCGTAGATGACGATGACGTCGGGCTTGCGGGCGACGACCTGTTCCCAGGTGGCGTCGCCGAAGGACTTGTCGAGGTCGGCGAAGACGTTGGTGCCGCCGGCGCGGTTGATGAGGTCGTTGCCGATGCCCTTGCCGCCCGCGGTGAAGGCGGTCTTGTCGCCGCTGTCGTAGACGAAGACGGAGAGCGGCTCGACGCCCTTCAGCCCGGCGGCGGTGGCGGCGAGGGTGGCACGGGCCTGTTCGGTCCAGCGCTCGGCGCGGTCGGGGACGCCGAAGGTGCGTCCTGTCTCTTCGATCTCCTGGTAGAGGTCGTCCATGGAGGTCTTGCCCTGGGCGCAGTTCTCCAGGTTGAGCCGGGTGTTGATGCCGGAGCCCTGGAGGTCGTCGCGGGCGCGGCCCTCGTTGGCGGCGAAGGCGCTGGCGTAGCCGCCGTAGACGAAGTCGGGGTCGGCGGCGAGGAGTTTCTCCTTGGAGGGGTACTCCTTGGCGAGCACCGGGACGCTCGCGTACGCCTTCGCGTAGGCGGGGAGGATGGTGTCGTCCAGGTAGGCCGTGCCGACGAGGGATTTCCGCAGGCCGAGCGCCAGCATGATCTCGGTGACGTGCTGGTTCATGGTCACCACGCGCTGCGGCGGCGCCGGGAAGGTGGTTTTCACGCCGCAGTTGGTGACGGTGTACGGGAAGCCGGGGGCGGGCTTCGCGGCGGTGTTCTTCGCGCCGGCCGGGTCCGCCGGGCCCGGGGAGCCGCCACAGGCGGTGAGGGTGAGCGGCAGCAGTACGGCGGATATGACGGACAGCGTGGCGGGCGTGAGCGCGCGGCCGCGCGGGGGCAGGACGGGCATGGCTGGGCCTCCTCCGGGGGATTTCCGCGTCCCCTGGGTGGTGGGAGAAGGGCGGCAGGTCAGTTCCTGGCTGCCAAGCGGGGCTTGGTCACAGTGGCGGGACCGCGCCGGTTTCGCACCGGCTTCCTGGCTCCTGCCGCCTTGGTTCGGTCGGGATCGGGTCGAGTCTGTCAGACGACCTCGACGTCCTCTTCGGTGACCTCGCCGTCGGTGATCCGGTACGAGCGGAACTGGAAGGGGCCCGCGTCGTCGGTGTCGGCGGTGGAGACGAGGACGTAGTGGGCGGCCGGCTCGTTGGCGTAGGTGATGTCCGTACGGGACGGGTACGCCTCGGTCGCGGTGTGCGAGTGGTAGATGATCACCGGCTCTTCGTCGCGGTCGTCCATGTCCCGGTAGAGCTTGAGCAGGTCCGCCGAGTCGAACTCGTAGAAGGTGGGCGAGCGGGCCGCGTTGAGCATGGGGATGAAGCGCTCGGCCCGTCCGGTCCCGGCGGGCCCGGCGACCACGCCGCACGCCTCGTCGGGGTGGTCGCGCCGCGCGTGCTCGACGATCCGGTCACGCAGGTCCTGGGAGATGGTCAGCATGGGGGAAATATAAGGGGCGGTCCGCCGGGGGCGCGGGGGCGGGAGCGGGAAGCGGACCGCCCGGTCCCGCGCCGGGGGCACGGGGCCGGGCGGTGGACCGCGACCGGGCAGTCGGCCGGCCCGGCGCCGCCGACCCGGCCGACCCTGCCGACCCTGCCGACCCGGAGAGCTGACGCGGTCACGCCCGACGGCCCCCGGATTCCGGGGGCCGTCGGGCGTTGCGGCTCGGGGTACGGCTGCGCGCCGTCGGACTACTCGGCGGCGGAGGCGTACTCCGGAGTGTCCTGTTCCGCGATCCTCGGGTCGCGCCGCCTCAGGTACTGCCAGCCGACCGCCAGGCCGACCGCCCACACCGCCGCCACGTAGAGGCAGACGCGCGCGTCCTTGTCGTACGCGATGAGGCAGGTGACGAGGCCCAGGAAGGCGAGCGCGACCCAGCTGAACAGCGAGCCGCCGGGGGCGGGGAAGGGCGAGGCCGGCAGTCGGCCCGCCTCCACACCGCGCCGGTAGCGGATATGGCTGATGAGGATCATCATCCAGGTCCAGATGCCGGCCGCGGTGGCCACTGACGTGACGTAGCCGAAAGCTTTCTCCGGCACGACGTAGTTGAGGATCACCCCGATGCCCATCAGGGCGACGGAGAGGGTGATACCGACCGCCGGGGTCTTGCGGGCGTTCAGCTTGCCGAAGACCTTCGGCGCCTCGCTGTTGGCCGCGAGGTCGCGGAGCATCCGGCCGGTCGAGTACATACCGGAGTTGCAGGAGGAGAGCGCGGCGGTCAGGACGACGAAGTTGACGATGCCCGCGGCGAGCGGGATGCCCATCTTCGCGAAGGCGTGCACGAAGGGGCTCGTGCCCTCCTCGAACTCGGTCCACCTGACGACCGCGAGGATCACCGAGAGCGCGCCGACGTAGAAGACGATGATGCGCCAGGGCAGTGTGTTGATGGCCTTGGGGAGGGTCTTCTCGGGGTTCTCGGACTCACCCGCCGTCACACCGACCAGCTCGACGGCGAGGTAGGCGAACATGACGCCCTGGAGGGTCATCAGGCTGGAGCCGATGCCGTTCGGGAAGAGGCCGCCGTGCGCCCAGAGGTTGGAGGCACTGGCGGTCTCACCGGCATCGGAGAAGCCGAGGGTGAGCACGCCGAGACCGATGACGATCATGCCGATGATGGCGGTGACCTTGACCATCGAGAACCAGAACTCGACCTCGCCGAAGATCTTCACCGAGATCAGGTTGACGCCGAAGAGGACCACGAGGAAGACCAGCGCGCTGACCCATTGCGGGATCGCGGGAAACCAGAAGTGGATGTAGATCGCGGCGGCGGTCAGTTCCGCCATGCCGGTGACCACCCACATCAGCCAGTACGTCCACCCCGTGGCGTACCCGAAGAAGGGGCCGAGGAACTCGCGGGCGTACTCCGCGAAGGAGCCCGAGACCGGGCGGTAGAGGAGCAGCTCGCCGAGCGCCCGCATGATGAAGAAGATCACGACACCCGCGAGGGCGTACATGAGGATGATGCTGGGGCCGGCCTTGGCGATGTTGGCTCCGGCGCCCATGAAGAGGCCGACGCCGATCGCGCCGCCGATCGCGATCATCTGGACCTGGCGGCTGCCGAGCCCGCGCTCGTAGCCCTCCTCGGTGGGGCCGCCCGCGGCGCCGCTCCCGCCGCCTCCGCCACCCTCGCCGTAAGCCTTGTCGACCTGCGCTGAGGTCATGTGGTGCGCCCTTTCTCCATGCCGGTCCGCGCCGTGCTCGGCCGCGGGCCGTTTCCGATCCCCCCGGATATATGGATGAAGTGCTCCCGGCGGTCGGCCGGTGTCAGCGCCTCCGGGGACAGGGGTGGCGTCCCCGGGAGGTCGTGAAGATCTATCACGGCGGCAGGGGCGGCCCGGGGATGATTATGTGACGTGGGCCACAGGGAAAAGGGGACGAATTCCATCCGGCCCCGCAAAGGTCGCGGGACCGGTGACGGGATCGTTATGCCGATCTGAGGGGCATTTGAGCGTACGGAAGAGGGTGGGTTACCCACGGTCCGTCAGGGCATCAGTGTCTCGACGAGCGTCTCCTGGAGGGCGCCCAGCCAGAGGTACGCCATGACCATCGGCTTGCGCGGGTCGGAGTCCGGAAGGCGGTACAGGTCGCCGCCCTCGTCCTCGTCCGTGACCTCCAGGCGGGTGCCGATCGTCAGCCGCAGGTCGTTGAGCGCGCCGAGCCAGTGCAGGCAGTCGTCGGCGGTCAGTTCGAGGACGACGCCGTCCTCGCCGTCCGCGGTGAGCGCGTCGAGTGTGCGGACGACCGCTATGCCGTCCTCGCGCTTGCGGCTGCGCAGGTCGTTCTCCGTGAACCGCCGGAATTCGGAGGAGTACTCGCGCTGTTCGTCGTCCTCGTCCCCGTAGGCGTTGGGGAAGAGCCGGGCGACGGCGGGGTCGGCGGGCGGTTCGCTGGGGCCTTCGTTGAAGAGCGCGGCGAGCGGGTCCGCGCCCTCGGCGGGCTCGTCACCGGGGCCGATCAGCTCCAGCAGCTGCACCGCGAGCGAGCGCAGGATCGAGACCTCGACCCCGTCGAGGGCGACGGCCGCTCCGCCGCCCGGGATCGCCTCGAACTGGCCGGCCATCAGTTGCGGTCCTGGGAAAGGGTCGCCCAGAGTCCGAATCCGTGCATCGCCTGCACGTCGCGTTCCATCTCCTCGCGGCTGCCGGCGGACACGACCGCGCGGCCCTTCTGGTGGACGTCGAGCATCAGCCGGTGCGCCTTGTCCTTCGAGTAGCCGAAATAGGTCTGGAAGACGTACGCCACGTAACTCATGAGGTTCACCGGGTCGTTGTGGACGATCGTCACCCACGGCACATCGGGTTCGGGGACCGCGAAGGTCTCCTCGGCCGATTCGGGGCGTTCGATCTCAGTCGGAGCAACACTCACGGTTCGGGACGACCTTCTTCTCTGCCGGGGTGTGCGGGGCTCGGCGCCCCGCGATGCACAGCCTCACGTGTCCCATGCTGCCACCCGGAAGGGCCGGTCGCACAAACGGGCCCCTAGAAATCGTCACTCTGACGAGTACGGGGAGTAGCATCCCTCCCATGAACGCTGCGGACCGTGGGCTGCCGGAAAAAGGAGAAGGGCGCCAAGCGCTTCCTCAGAAGGGTGGCGGCGGACGACGGGTGGGGGTGCCGTCGACGGCGCTGTTCACCGACCAGTACGAGCTGACGATGCTCCGGGCGGCGCTCCGGTCCGGCACGGCCGACCGCCGCTCGGTCTTCGAGGTCTTCACCCGGCGGCTGCCCGAGGGGCGCCGGTACGGCGTCGTGGCGGGCACCGGACGGGTCCTGGAGGCCGTGGAGAACTTCCACTTCGACCAGGACGTCCTGACGTTTCTGCGGGAGCGGGCGATCGTCGACGAGGCGACGCTCGACCGGCTCGCCTCGTACCGCTTCAGCGGCGACATCTGGGGCTATCCGGAGGGCGAGGTGTACTTCCCGGGCTCACCGATCCTGCGGGTGGAGGGCTCCTTCGCGGAGTGCGTCCTGCTGGAGACCGTGATCCTGTCGATCCTCAACCACGACTCGGCGATCGCCGCCGCGGCCTCCCGGATGTCGGCGGCGGCGGGCGGGCGGCGGCTCATCGAGATGGGCGCGCGCCGTACGCACGAGCTGTCCGCGGTCGCCGCCGCGCGCGCCGCGTACATCGGCGGCTTCGACACCACCTCGGACCTGGCGGCCGGCTACCGCTACGGCATCCCGACGGTGGGCACGAGCGCGCACGCGTTCACCCTGCTGCACGACAGCGAGCGCGACGCCTTCCGGGCGCAGGTCGACTCGCTCGGCCGGGGGACGTCCCTCCTGATCGACACGTACGACGTGGCGGAGGCCGTGCGGACGGCCGTGGACATCACCGGACCCGAGCTGGGGGCCGTCCGGATCGACTCCGGGGACCTGCTGCTGGTCGCGCACCGGGTACGGCAGCAGCTGGACGAGCTGGGTGCGGTGAACACCAAGATCGTGGTCACCTCCGATCTGGACGAGTACGCGATCGCCTCGCTGGCGGCGGCCCCGGTGGACACGTACGGCGTGGGCACGCAGCTCGTCACCGGCAGCGGGCATCCCACCTGCTCGATGGTCTACAAGCTCGTCGCCCGCGCGCGGTCGGCGGAGCCGGATGCCCCGCTCCAGCCGGTGGCGAAGAAGTCACTGGGCGGGAAGACGTCCATCGGCGGCCGCAAGTGGGCGGCGCGGCGGCGGGACGCGGAGGGGTACGCCGAGGCCGAGGTGATCGGCACCGGCGCCGTACCGGCGGAGCTGGCGGAGCAGCAGCTGCTGGTCCGGCTCGTCGAGGGCGGCGAGGTGGTCGCGCACGAGCCGCTGGACGCCGTACGCGACCGGCACCGGGCGGCCCGCGCCGGGCTGCCGATGTCGGCGATCCAGCTGTCCCGGGGCGAGCCGGTGATCCCGACGGAGTACATGACCGGGGAAGCGTGAGCCGGGCCGTGCGACCGGGTACGTGTGAGAGGCCGGTGTGCGGTGTCAGGGCCGTACACCTCTCCGATCCGACCGAGTGAGGACACCCGCCATGCATCGCGCATTGATCGTCGTGGACGTGCAGAACGACTTCTGCGAGGGCGGCAGCGTCCCGGTGACCGGGGGCGCCGATGTCGCCGCCGCCATCACCGACCTGATCGGCCGCGCGCCGGCCGGCTACCGGCATGTGGTCGCCACCCGCGATCACCACATCGACCCGGGTGACCACTTCGCCGTGGCTCCGGACGTCCCGGACTTCGTCAGCAGCTGGCCGGTGCACTGCGTCGCCGGTACGGAGGGCGTGGGCTTCCACCCCAATTTCGCCCCGGCCGTCGCCTCCGGCGCGATCGAGGCGGTCTTCGACAAGGGCGCGTACGAGGCGGCCTACAGCGGCTTCGAGGGTGCCGACGAGAACGGCGTGGGGCTGGCGGACTGGCTGCGGGCGCGCGATGTCGCGGAGGTCGATGTGGTCGGCATCGCGATGGACCACTGCGTCCGGGCGACGGCGCTGGACGCGGCCCGTGAGGGCTTCGCCACGCGCGTGCTGCTGGACCTGACGGCGGCCGTGGCCGCGCCGACCACGGAGCGCGCGCTGACGGAGCTGCGGGCGGCGGGCGTGGAGCTGACCGGCGAGCCGGTACTGCGCTGAGCCCCCCGGGTGCGCACCGCCGCCTCCCGGGGCCGCCGGGAGGGGCTCACCGCTGGAGGGGGCACCGCCGGAAGGGGGGCATCGCCGGGCGGGGCGCATCGCCGGGCGGGACGCACCGCCGCCTCCCGGGGCCGCCGGCGGGGCGCACCGTGGCACCGGCCTGGGGCTCAGTACCACCCCGCCGTCGCCGCGGGACGCAGCAGCGACCGTATCGGCTGCCAGAGCTGTTCCCTGCGCTCCGGGGTCGTCCGCCAGAGCAGGCCGTCCGGGTGATGGAGGACGGCGGTGATCTCGTCCGGTGTCGGTGGTTCCGCGTTGCCCCGGAGGTAGACGGCCCGCAGACCGAGATTCCGCAGTCTGGTCAGCGCGCGGGCGCGATTCGCCGCGTACACCAGGACGCGCACCGTGGCGCCTTCTCCGGCCGGGCTGGGCAGGGTCAGTGCCACCACCACTCGGCCGTTCGGGAGCTTGCTGAAGCCTCCACCTGCCATGTCCTTCATCTCCCCCGTGTGACGTCGTGAGACGCCGTGTCAATAAGAGATCCGTAGGACGCACCTAAACACGAACGGCCGCCGCCCGCTAGAGGGCGACGGCCGATCATGTTGTGACCTGGGGTTACTTCCGGTTAATTCTGATGGGTCACCGGTTGGGGCCCACGTGGACCGTCATCGGACCGCCAAGCAGCGACGGGACGAGGATGGAGATCTGGGTGTTGGTGTCAGTGACCTTGACGCTGCCGGCCGGGTTCTCCGAGCTCCAGTACGTGTTCTTCCGGTCGTCGAAGACCGGGGCACCGAGCGACGGGAGGACGCGGGTCAGCTTGTCCGCCTTGTGCAGCGACAGACCGGAGGTCGGCCACCAGCTGAAGGTCGAGTCGTACGTCTGGATGCGGTTGCGCATCAGCGTGCCGTCCGCCCACTTCAGGGCCTTCGGGTGCGCGTCCACCGGCAGGATCAGACCCTCACCCGGGTGCTGACTGGTGTTGTTGTCCGCCTGCGAGGTGTCCCACTTCCAGACCAGCAGACCGGGCTGGTAGGGGAAGTGCTCGACCTTGCCGTCGTTGGGCGCCGAGAAGCCGAAGTTGTACGGGCCGACCTCAAGGGTCTTGTCGTACGAGACGTACTGGCGGTTCTCCGCGATGTAGTACTGGGCGTACTCCTGCGTGAAGGACTCACCGATGCGCGAGAAGCCCTTCGCGGTCCAGCCCGCGTCGTCACCCTCGGCGTTGTCGCTGAACAGCGTGGCGCCGTCGGCGGTCACGGTGATCGCGTCCGCGGCGAAGCCCTGCTGCGCCACACCGCCGTCCGTCTGGTAGCGGAAGCGGAGGTCGATCTTCTTGCCGGCGTAGGCGTCCAGCGGGAAGACGAGCTTCTTGTACGCGCCCGACACACCGGTCAGCACCGGCTTGTCGCCCGCGTCACGGGGGATCGCCTTGCCGTCGGCCGTGCCGTCGATCGGCGTCCAGTTCGTACCGTCCGTCGACACCTCGGTGTAGAGGTAGTCGTAGTCGGCCTCGATGTCCCACCAGCCCTGCAGCTGGAGCGCCGCGGAGGACTTGCCGGTCAGGTCGACCGAGCGGGTGAGGGTGTTCTTGAGGTCGTCGCCCATGCCGCTCCACCACTGCTTGGAGCCCTCGGCGGGCTTCACCACAGTCGTGGTCTTGGTCTTCTTGGGCAGGTCGACGATGAGCGCCTGCGGGTCCTTGGTGTTGTACTCCGCGACGCCCAGCTTGTGGGTCGACTTCTTCCCGGCCTGGCCGGTGGAGTAGTTCAGCCAGCCGAGCTGCAGCTTGTCCCAGGCGGTCATGTCGCCCGGCAGGTCGCCGATCTCGTTCTTGCCGGTGCCGAGCCACGAACCGGAGGACATCAGGTCCCAGAAGGCGGTGGAGTTCTCGCCGCCGGCGGTGTCGTAGTTGTCGGGCAGGCCCAGGTCGTGGCCGTACTCGTGCGCGAAGACGCCGAGGCCGCCGTTCTCCGGCTGCATCGTGTAGTCGCCGACCCAGATGCCGGTGTTGCCGAACTGGGTACCGCCGGACTTGTTGTCCGCCGGGCCGGTCTTGCCGGCGTCGGTGCCGTACGCGTACCAGCGGTGCGCCCACAGGGCGTTCTCGCCCTCGACGCCGCCGCCGGCCGACTCGTCCTCGCCCGCGTGGACGATCTGGAAGTGGTCGATGTACCCGTCGGGCTCGTTGAAGTTGCCGTCGCCGTCGAAGTCGTACCGGTCCCACTGGTCGTACTGGGCCAGGGCCGTCTTGATCTGGGCGTCGGTCTTGCCCTGGGCCTTCTGGGCGGCGGTCCAGGCCGCGACGCCGTCGCGCACGGTGTCCCAGACGTTGGCGCAGTTGCTGGAGCCGCAGTAGTTCGAGCCGTAACGGGCCTCGTTGTACGGGACCTTGACCCAGGCGGAGACCTCACCGTCGACCGAGTAGCGCCCGGAGGACGTCTTCTCGTAGTAGGTCTTGAGGGAGTTCTTCTCCTGGCCCTTCTTGTCCTTGCCGGAGCCGAAGTACATGTCCTGGAAGTGCGCCTGGTTGTAGTCGGCCTGCCAGGCGGTGGAGTTGTCCACCTTCCGGTTGGGCTCGGCTATCTGGTTGTGCGCCGGGCCGGGATGACCGCCGTACTTGACGACGGGCGGCCGCGGGCCGTCGGGGCCGTCCGGGTCGTAGGTCGAGGTGTTGTCGACCTGGTCGCCGAACTCCACCAGGATGGTGAAGATCTTGTCGGTCTTCTCGCGGGCCAGCTCGACGTACTTCTTGTTGCCGAGCTTCAGGACCTGGGAAGCACCGCGCTTCTCGGCCTTGGCCTTGCCGGAGATGACCTGCTCCAGGGCGGCCTGGCGCTGCTCCGCCTGCTGCTTGCTGAACGGACCATCCAGGTCGTGCTCGACCTGGCCCTTCTGGGGCGCAGGGTCATGGCGCTCGATGCCGGCGAGGCCGGTTGCGGGGTTGTCCTTGGCCTGTGCCGTGGTGAAGGCTGAGGCGGTCGCGGCGGTCGCGGCCAGGGCCACGATCACCGCCGACGCTCTTCTCGCCCGTGAATAGCTGCTCACTTGAAGTTTTCCTCCCCGGCGCACGCGGGCTGCGGGCCGGGGTGGCGGCTCCGCGCGCGTATGCGCGTCATAAGTGACGACATTTGACCGGAGTTGAAGGAGAAAAGACAGCCCTTGACTTGAACCAGTCAACTGCACTATGTGCGGACTCGGCTCCGTTATCCGGACAGGGTGATATTCGGACAACCACCCCACAATTCGAGCCCATTGACGAGTAAAATGTTTCGATACACCCCCGCGCGACGGTGCCACGGGCCCGGCCACGCTTGCCGAGCGCCCCTGGACAGGCGCCGTCGCGGAACGGTTCGACCGCCGCCCGAGCCCGCGTACCCGGTGCGCGCCCGCGAACGGCCCCGGGGCGCGCGCCACGGACGGCCCCGGGGCAGCGCCGGACGGCGCTCACCGCGCCGCTGACACCACGACCGTCCTGGCGGCCTTGTCGTGCAGACCCTGCTTGTACGGCTTACTGGCCAGGATCGTCACGATGATGAGCAGCCACCAGAGACAGAAGCAGCAGATCAGGGCCGGCAGCCAGAGCACCAGGGCGCGCGTCAGCGACGGGCCGGTGGGCGGCACCGCGCCGTCGTTCAGCATGCCCACCCGCAGCTTCAGCCAGCGCTTGCCGAGGGTCCGCCCGTACTTCTTCGTCATCAGGGTGTCGTAGCCGACGTAGGCGACGATCGCGATGACCGACCAGATCCACTGCGTCCCCGTATTCACCTGATTGGTGAAGTTGTCCCACTCGCCGGTGCCGCTCCTGGTCGCGTGCAGGCCCCCGGCGAGCAGGGAGATGAGCGCCAGCGGGATGAAGATGATCAGAGCGTCGATCACCCGGGCCAGGAGCCGCGTGCCGAAGGGCGCGAGCGGTGGCATCCCGGCGTACGGATCCGTTCCGCCGTACGGTCCCCCGCCGAAGCCGCCCGGGTCATAGGGGGGAGGCCCGCTCGGGCCGCCGCTGCCGTACGGGGAGCCGTAGGGGGAGTCGTGGGACGGGCCGTCCGAGGGCGGCGGCTCCTGCGGCGGCGGCTCCTGCGGCTTCTTGAGGAACGGGTCGTCCTCGGGAGGCTGACCGGGCGGCGGCGAGTCGTTGCTCATGGGGGCAGTGCACCGCGCCGGGCGGGGGCCCGCAACGGATCACCCGCCGTTCGGAGGAACGGCGGGTGCGGTCCGCCGCGTCGCGGGCCGACCGCCCGTCAGCGCGTCGGCCCGGTCGGCCCGTCAGCGCGCTACGAAGGTACGAGCCACCTTGTCGTGCCAGCACTGCCGCCACGGCCGGTCGAACAGACACCACAGCACGTTGACGACGCCCACGACGAGCACGCCCAGCACGCCGTAGACGAGCCAGCGGCGCAGCGCGGCGCCGAAGGCGGGGGGCTCGTGCGACTCGATGCCCCGTACGTCGAGGCCGCAGAGCTTCTTGCCGAGCGTACGGCCCCACTTGGCGGTCGGCAGCGCCTCGTACAGCACCCCGACGACGAGCAGCGCGGCGATCACGGCGCCGAGACAGCCGGCCGTCGTCCCGTCGAGCAGCCAGACGGTGACCGTGCGGCCGGTCTGCCTGGCCGCCTCGATCTTGTCGTCGATGTGGGTACGGGCCTTGGCGAAGAGCGGCACGGCGAGGGCTCCGACGATGGCTCCCAGGACGACGGTGTCGATCAGCCGGGCCACGAACCGCCTGCCGAGCCCGGCCGGCCTGGCCGCCGCCTGGGCGCGCGCCGCCTGCAGGAACGGGTCCTCGACCGGCGGCTTCCACGGGACGACGGGCGGCTCGGCCCGGTCGGCCGCACCGGCGGCCAGGGGCGGGGCGGGCTGGGCCGGCTGGGGTGCCGCCTGGTGCGCGGGCCGCACTGGTTGCGCCGAGCGCGCCCATGGCGTGGCGGGGGCGCCGGGCGTGACCGGGGCCCCCTGCTGGAGCGGGGCCGGAGGCTGGGCGTGGGCGGGCGCTGTTCCCGTGCTCGCGCCGGGAGTCCCGGAGCCGGCCGCGCGGTTCGGGTGCGGCGGGGCGTTCTCGGCCTGGCCCGTACGGTCGGCCGTCCCGGCGTCCTTGTCCTTCTCCCGGCGTGCGGCCCGCAGGGCGCGGATGGCCATGGTGCTGTCGACGGCCTGCGGGGTGTTCTCGCGGGGCGCGGGCGGCTGTGTCGTACCGGCGGCGGAGTCATCCGTACCGCTGCCGGTGGCGCCCGCGCCGGTCCCGGGGGCGGGCCTGATGCCGCGTCGCATGGCGCGGATCGCGACCGTGCCTTCGCTGAGCGGGTCGTCGTCATCCGCGCCGGGGCCGAGTGCCCGTACGCCGGGCATCGGCGCGGGGCCGGGAACGCGGGGGTCCGGAATGGCCGCGCCCCAGGAGACCCGGTGGTCGCGTTCGCCGCCGAAGCCGGTCTGGCGCGAGACGTCGGCCTGCCACGCGGACGCCGGTTCCTGACCGCCGCCCATGGCCGGATCCCGCGCCGGGTCCTGCGCCGGGTCCCGCGCCGGGTCCTCGTCGAAGAAGACCGGTCCGGTCTCGTCGACGGCGAACGGCGGGGAGAGCGCGGGGGGCGCCGGGGGTGCCGGGTCCGTCCCGCCGCCTCGCGGCCCGTCCTGCGGCGCGGGCCGGCTCGTACCGGGCACCCAGGCGGCGCCGTTCCAGTACCGGACGTACCCGGGGATGGACGGGTCCGGGTAGAACCCCTCCGGGGGTACGTTCCCGCCGTCACCAGGAGGAGTAGCCAATGACCCCAACTCCGTTCATTCACAGCATGTTTGGCGCGGTCAAGGAAGCGTGGTCGGGCCGCGGCGCCGGCCGGTGCGCGGTTGGTCCGCGCACGTCCCGCGGTGACCGGGCGCGCGTACCTCCGCTTGTCCAGGAAGACAGTAACGAAGAACGCGGGTCCCTGAAGAAGGAGACCGGCAGAAAGCCCACGTTCGAGCGGCGGACCGGACGTGGGGGGGACGGGTCGTCAGGCCCCGGGGTGGCGCTTTTTCGCCAGGACGTACGAGGAGCCCGACACCAGTACGCGCACGGCGCCGCCGCGACCAGGCCGGCACACGCCGCCGACCACTTGACCGCTTCATGGTATGTGCATGACAGTCAAGGTGAGAGCGCTCTCATCCGCACCCCCACGGCACCACCGCGGACGTCCCTCCGACAGAAGGCAGCCTCACCCCCCCATGGACAACGACAAGGCCAACGCCAACGCCAACGCCAACACCCACCCCCACAACCACGCGTCGACCCGCCCCCGCTCACGCCGCCGTCCGGGCCGGCGCGCACTGACCTTCCTGGCCGCGCTGTCACTTCCACTGACCGGACTGCTCGGCCTCACGGCCGCCCCCGGCACCGCCGAGGCGAGCGCACGGCCGGACACCGTGGCCCGGTCCGCCGATGCGGCGGAGTGGACGACGGTGTTCCGGGACGACTTCGACGGTGCGGCCGGGACCGGCCTGAACCGCTCCGACTGGCTGTACGACATCGGCACCAGCTACCCCGGCGGGGCCGGGAACTGGGGCACCGGCGAGATCGAGACCTCCACCGACTCCACCGACAACGTCTATCAGGACGGCGCGGGACACCTGGTCATCAAGCCGATCCGGGACGCCTCCGGCCACTGGACGTCCGGCCGTGTCGAGACCCTGCGCACCGACTTCGGCGCACCGGCCGGCGGCCAGGTGGAGATCATCGCCTCCCTGCGGCAGCCCGACCCGGCGAGCGGCCTGGGCTACTGGCCGGCCTTCTGGGCCATGGGTGCCGATGCCCGGCCGGCCGGCGCCACCAACTGGCCCAGCATCGGCGAGCTCGACATCATGGAGGACGTCAACGCGCTGAGCCAGCACTCGACGACCTTCCACTGCGGCCAGTGGGCCGGGGAGTGCCACGATCCCGACGGCATCAGCAGCGGTCTGGGCCCCTGCGACGGCTGCCAGACGGGCTATCACACGTACTCCGTGATCGTGGACCGTACGGACACCGCCGCCGAGCAGCTCCGCTTCTACCTCGACGGCACCCAGACCTTCGCGGTGAACCAGAACGAGGTCTCGGAGGCCACCTGGCGTGCCGCCGTGGACCACGGTTTCTTCGCCATCTTCGATGTGGCGATCGGCGGTTCCTACCCGGACAAGGTCTGCGGCTGCACCTCGCCGTCGGCGGACATCAGCTCGGGTGCGGGCATGAGCGTGGACTGGTTCGCCGTCAATGTGAGCCGGTAGGCGGCGCGGGCGCGGCCAGCGGCCTCTCCGCCAGCGGCCTCTCCGCCCGCGGGGGCTCCTCCGCGGGCGGGAGGCCGCCGTCGGGCGCGGGCGTCAGCGACAGCTCGGCCCAGACCTGCTTCCCGGGCCCGCCCCGTTCGGCGACACCCCACCGGTCCGCGAGCGCGGCCACGAGCATCAGGCCGCGTCCGTCGCAGGCGTCGGCCTCCGAGGACCGCCGGCGCGGGCGTTCGGACGACGCGTCGTGCACCTCGATCCGCAGGCCGCCGGGCACCCGGAGGAACCGGGTCTCGATCTCCCGGCCGCGCGGCACGCGGGCGTGCTGACCGGCGTTGGTGAGCAGCTCCGTCAGAACCAGCGCCGCCGGGTCCTCCAGCGCCGCCAGCCCCCACCCGGCGAGGGCCTCGCGCAGTTCCGTACGCGCCATCCCGACGCAGCGCGGGTGGGAACTCCAGCGGAGCACCACGGCGCCGCATTCCTGGATCTGATCCATCAGGCCACCTCCACGGCGTGGAGCACACCCGGCCGCCGGGACAGAAGCTCGAAGAGACGGACGATGGTGTGCAGCATGTTGACGCTCCTCTGAAGCGTTGACCATGCCCCCGGGCCGTTCACGCGGTCGCGGGGTGCTTACCCCCTCATCGTCGCGGCGTGCGAAGGCCGGAACTATCAGTCCTTACTGATAGCTCCGGCCTTATCCTGACGTTCCGTTACATCCCGAGCCAGGCACCGTAGTTGCTGAAGGTCTCCGGCATGCGGCGCTTGGCGGACTCCAGACCGGCATACGTCTCCCTGACGGTAGGGGAATACCGGGTCTGCTGCGGCGCCAGCTTGCGGGCCTTCCCGAGGCTCTTGAACGCCGCCTCCGTGCTGCCCGTCCACAACTGGGCCCGCGCGACCTCCGCGTAGTGGTGGGCGAGGCGGGAGGGCGGCCAGTCGTCCGGGATCCGCATCTTGTCGGCCGTGCGCACCGCTTCGGGGTACCGGTCGAGTTCGGCGAGGACGCTCACCCGGTGCGCCCCCACGTTGGTGGGGCCGAACGACAGCCAGTGCACCTGCTCCGCCGGGCCGGTGATGTCGGCGAGGCGCTGTGCTTCCGCGAGGTGCCCCTCGGCGCCGGCCTCGTCCTTGTCCCGTCCGGCCAGCACCGCCGCCCCCAGGTGGATCTGACCGGCCACGACGTCGCGCACCCGGCTCGCAGCGGCCTGCTCCAGCTGGACCATTCCCAGGCGGACGAGCCGCTTCCCGGTCTGGTAGTCGCTCGCCCGCAGGTAGGTCAGGGCCCGCAGGTACTGCCGCATCGCGCCCACGACGGCGTCCGAAGCGCGCTGCGCGGCCCAGTCCATGCGGTCCAGCGCGACGGTGCACAGGTCGGGGAAGCCCAGCTTCGCCGTCACGTCGTACGCGGTGCGGTACGTACCGGCGAGCAGCCGCCAGCTCCTGTCCTCCCCCCGCACGTGCGCCGTGGTGGTGACTTCGGCGATCAGTCCGGGCAGTTCGGCGGCGACCTTCTTGATGTGCGTCGCCCTGACCAGCGCGCACAGTTCCTCGGCGTGCGCCTCCAGGTCCGTCACGGAGCGCGGCACGACGTCCGGGTCGGGGCCCAGGTCGTAGATGTTCAGCGCCTCGCGGATGGGCTGGATCAGACCGTCGAGTTGGTCCTGCCGCAGCTCGTCCAGGTAGGGCTGGCCGGTCAGTTCGGTGACGGGTACCGACAGTGCGCGCGCCAGGGCTCCGATCACGGAGGGGCCGGCGGGCAGAACTCCCTGCTCCACCTTGGTGAGCGTGCTGTAGGAGACGTTCGAAAGGTCTGCCAGCTCTCTTTGCGTCAACCGCCGCGCCTTACGCGCGCGGGCGATGAAAGCGCCGGTGTTGGTCAACGTGGGGGTCATGCAGATCTCCATTCTGCGCCGACATCAGAACGGTACCGCGTCGTATTTGCCCCGCATGACGAATTCGATCAACAAGAACCCGGGCGGGGAGGGGGGTTGACCCGCTCCGGGAAGCCGGCCGCCTACGTCACGGAGAGTCATCGCGCATGGTCGCGGAAAGTTATCGCCCGAAGTCGCGTCATGAAACCGCCGTCAGGCCCTCTCATCCGGTGAGGCCCGACGGCGGGCCCCTCGCCAGGAAAGGAAGTGCCGCTCATGTACACCGTGGTGGAGCGCGAGCTGGAGTTGCGTCTGGTGCTGTCGTCCGAGCACAGCATCCCCGTCCCGGCCCGGCTGACTTACCGCACGGATGATCCGTACGCCGTGCACATCAGCTTTCACATCGGCTCCGACACCCCCGTGAACTGGACCTTCGCCCGCGAGCTGCTGGTGGAGGGGGTGTTCAGGCCGTGCGGGCGGGGCGATGTCCGGATCTGGCCGACGAAGGTGGGCGGGCGCGCGGTCATCTGTCTGGCGCTCTCCTCGCCGGACGGGGACGCGCTGCTGGAGGCGCCGTCCATGGCGGTGTCCGCGTGGGTGGAGCGGACGCTGCGGATCGTGCTGCCGGGGACGGAGAGCGAGCGGCTCGGCATCGAGGAGGGGCTGGCCGAGCTGCTGGCCCCGGTCCAGGCCCCCTCCCCCGCCGACGATCTGTGGCTGCGCGACCCGTGGCCGTCCGACGGATCCGGGGACGGGGCCGCGTAGCCCGGGGCTCCGCGCCCCCGTGCGGACTCAGAACAGCTTGCCCGGGTTCAACAGGCCCAGGGGGTCGAACGTCTGCTTGATGCCCCGCTGCAATTCCAGTCCCACCGGTCCCAGTTCCCGTGCCAGCCACTCCTTCTTCAGGACGCCCACGCCGTGTTCGCCGGTGATCGTGCCGCCCAGCTCCAGGCCCAGCGCCATGATCTCGTCGAACGACTCGCGGGCCCGCCGGGACTCGTCGGGGTCCGCCGCGTCGAAGCAGACGACCGGGTGCGTGTTGCCGTCGCCCGCGTGTGCGCAGACGCCGATGGTGAGGTCGTACTTCTCCGCGATCGCGGCGGTGCCGTCGAGCATCGCGGCGAGCCGCGATCGCGGTACGCACACGTCGTCGATCATCGTGGCGGACTTGACGGTCTCCAGCGCGGGGAGCGACAGGCGGCGGGCCTGGAGCAGCATCTCCGACTCGGCCGCGTCGTCCGCCGGGACGACCTCGGTGGCGCCGGCGGCGGTGCACAGCTCGCCCACGGCGGCCAGGTCGGCCGCCGGGTCCGGGGTGTCGAAGGCCGCGAGCAGCAGGGCCTCGGTGGTCTCGGGCAGGCCCATGCCGGCCATGGCGTTGACGGCGCGGACGGTCGTCCGGTCCATGAGTTCGAGGAGGGACGGGGTGTGGCCGCGCTCCATGATGGCGCAGACGGCGTCGCAGGCGGCGGCCACCGACGCGAACTCGGCTGCCATCACCAGCTGCTGGGGCGGCTGGGGTTTGAGCGCGAGGACGGCCTTGACGATGATGCCGAGGCTGCCCTCGGAGCCGACGAAGAGCCGGGTCAGGTCGTATCCGGCGACGCCCTTGGCCGTGCGGCGGCCGGTGGTGAGGAGGCGGCCGTCGGCGAGGACGACGTCGAGGCCGAGGACGTATTCGGCGGTGACGCCGTACTTGACGCAGCACAGCCCGCCGGAGGCGGTGCCGATGTTCCCGCCGATCGTGCACGACTCCCAGCTGGAGGGGTCCGGCGGGTAGCACAGGCCGTGTTCGCCGACGGCGCGGGAGAGAGTGGCGTTGATGACGCCGGGCTCGACGACGGCGATCCGGTCGACGGGGCTGATCTCCAGGATCCGGTCCATTTTCGTCAGGGACAGGACGACGCACCCGTCCGAGGCGTTGGCGGCGCCCGACAGTCCTGTCCGGGCGCCTTGCGGTACGACGGGGACGCGCAGCGCGGTCGCGGTCCGCATGACGTGCTGGACCTGCTCGACCGTGCGGGGCAGGACGACCACGGCGGGCTTGCCGGCCTCGCAGAAGCCGGCCATGTCCTTGGCGTACGAGGCCGTGATGTCCGGGTCGGTGATGAGGGCTTCGGCGGGGAGCCCGGCGCGCAGCCGTGCGAGAAGATCGTCCATGATCCCAGACTCGCACCCGGGGGCCATCGGTGTGAACCCGTCTGCGATCCACGCCACAAGGACGGGTGTGCTCTTCATATTGACGCACAGTAATCAGTATGAACGCGATGAAGACGGAGCAGGTCCGGCAGGTCAGGAGGGCGGCGCTGGCCGCCGGAGTGGGCGCGGTGCTGGTCGCGGGCGTACTGCTGTTCGTACCCGACAAGGAGCAGGGTCCGTCCGCGCCGGGCCCTGAGGCCCGTGCGATGGCCGCGGCCGACGCGGGGGCGCCCGCCGCGCTCGCGGATCTCACCGCGCTCATCCGTGACCGGGAACGGTGGCTGCGCACCCACCCCGAGGACGGGCAGTCATGGGCGGCGCTCGGCTCCGCGTACGTCGAACGGGGAGCACGGCAGGCGGATTCCGCGTACTACCCGAAGGCCGGCCGGGCGCTGCGGCGCTCCCTGGCCCTGCCCGTGGCGGCCGGCGCGCGCGGGAATCCGGACGCGCTGGTGGGCCTCGCCTCGCTCGCCAACGCCCGGCACGACTTCGCCGCCGCCAAGAAGTGGGGCGAGGAGGCACGCGCGCTGCGGCCCGCCGGATGGACGGCGTATCCGGTGCTGATCGACGCGTACAGCGGTCTCGGCGACTACGCGGCGGCCGGCAAGGCGCTGGACAGGCTGAAGGAACTGCGGTCCGGCTCGGCCGTGCTGGAACTCGCCGCGCAGGTCTACCGCGACCGGGGCTGGCGCGAGGACGCGGCGGCGAAGGCGGCCGAGGCGGTGGCGCGCGCCGGATCGCCCGCCGAGAAGGCGGAGGCGCTGCGCATGAGCGGCGATCTGGCGTGGGAGCGCGGTGAGCCGCAGGAGGCGCTCGGGCAGTACGGAGCGGCCCTGACGGCGGTACGCGACCACCCCGGGGCGCTCGCCGGGCGGGCGAGGGCGCTGGCCGCGGTGGGCAGGACGGACGAGGCGCTCAGCGCCTACCAGCTGGCCCTGGAGAAGCTGCCGGAGCTCGCGTACCTGCTGGAGCTGGGCGAGTTGTACGACTCGCTGGGCCTGGACGGCGACGCGCGGACGCAGTACGCGGCGCTGCGCGACCGGGCGGCGCTCGCGCGGGAGCACGGGGTGGACGAGGAAGTGGTGCTGGCCCGCTTCGAGGCCGACCACGACGAGGCACGGACGGCGGTGGAGCGGCTGCGGGCGCAGTGGCGGCGCGGGCACCGGAACATGTGGGTCGCGGACGCGCTGGGCTGGGCGCTGTACCGGGCGGGTGAGGGCAAGGAGGCGCTCACGTACGCGAAGAAGGCGACGGATCAGGGGCTGCGGAGCGCGCTGTTCTCGTACCACCGGGGTGAGATCGAACGGTCGCTGGAGATGTACGGCCAGGCCCGCCGGCACCTGGAGGAGGCGCTGCGCACCAATCCGGTGTTCTCGCCGCTGCTGGCGCCACGGGCACGGGAGGCGCGGGACACGCTGGGGGAACCGGCGGAGGGCGGGCCGGAGGACATGTACGGGGACGAGGAACCGGCGCGGTCCGGGACGGACACCGGGGCTGACGCCGGGGCGGACACGGGGTCCGGAGCCACCGCCGTACCGTCCGCGAAGCCCGCGCCCACGCCGAAGCCGAAGCTCACGTCCACGCCGAAGCCCACGCCCACGCCGTCAGCTTCGGCCGTCACCGCGTAACGGCGCGCGAACGCGGTGCGGCCCCACGGGTCGGTTTCCGTAGGGCCGCCGGCGGTCGGCCGCGTGCGGGGGCGCCGCGTTCCCGGGCGCTTCGCGTCAGAGGTTGCCGCGCTTCTCCTGCTCGCGCTCGATCGCCTCGAAGAGCGCCTTGAAATTGCCCTTGCCGAAGCCCATCGAACCGTGTCGTTCGATCATTTCGAAGAAGACGGTCGGACGGTCCTGAACGGGCTTGGTGAAGATCTGCAGCAGGTAGCCGTCCTCGTCCCGGTCGACCAGGATCTTCAGCTCGCGCAGGGTCTCGACGGGCACCCGGGTCTCGCCCGCCCACTCGCCGAGGGTGTCGTAGTACGAGTCGGGGGTGTCGAGGAACTGGACCCCGGCGGCCCGCATGGTCCGTACGGAGGAGACGATGTCGTTCGTGGCGAGCGCGATGTGCTGGACGCCGGCCCCGCCGTAGAACTCCAGGTACTCGTCGATCTGCGACTTCTTCTTCGCGATCGCGGGCTCGTTGATCGGGAACTTCACCTTGAGGGTGCCGTCCGCGACGACCTTCGACATGAGCGCGGAGTACTCGGTGGCGATGTCGTCGCCCACGAACTCCTTCATGTTGGTGAAGCCCATGACCTCGTTGTAGAAGCCGACCCACTCGTTCATCCTGCCGAGCTCGACATTGCCCACGCAGTGGTCGATGGCCTGGAAGGTGCGCTTGGCGGGGGGCGCGACGATCGGGTCGGCGGCGCGGAAGCCCGGGAGGTACGGACCGTCGTAGCCGGAGCGCTCGACGAGGGTGTGCCGGGTCTTGCCGTACGTGGCGATCGCGGCGAGGACGACCGTGCCGTTCTCGTCCTTGACCTCGTACGGCTCCTGGACGCCCTGGGCGCCGTGCGCGGTGGCGTAGGCGTACGCGGCCCGCGCGTCCGGCACCTCGATCGCGAGGTCGACGACGCCGTCGCCGTGCTCGGCGACGTGCTCGCCGAGGAACTGGCCCCACGGGGTGGACGCCTTGATGACGGAGGTGAACACGAAGCGGGCGCCGCCGTTGGTGAGGACGTAACTCGCGGTCTCGCGGCTGCCGTTCTCCGGTCCGGAGTAGGCGACGAGCTTCATGCCGAAGGCCGTGGAGTAGTAGTGCGCGGCCTGCTTGGCGTTGCCGACGGCGAAGACGACGGCGTCCATGCCCTTGACCGGGAAGGGGTCTGCCTCGCGCGCGGTGTCGGGGGCGGTGTCGAGGTTCATCGAGGTGTCAGCCATGGGCTCAGCGTCCCGCCGTTCCACAAGGTGCGCAATAGTTCGGGATTCCACTGGACAATATGCACAGCGTATGGCGCAATCAGCCGACCCATCTGCACATGATGACCATGGACAATGCGACAGGACAGCGCGGCAGAACAGCGCGACAGGACAAGCGGCAGGACAGCACGGCGGCACGGCAAGGGGCCGGGCCACGGGAGGGGACCGGCATGAGCATCGACGGACTGGACGGCAGGCTCATCGTGCTGCTGGCGCGTGAGCCCCGCATCGGGGTGCTGGAGGCGTCGCGCCGGCTGGGGGTGGCGCGCGGGACCGTGCAGGCGCGGCTCGACCGGCTGCAGTCGAACGGAGTCATCAGGGGATTCGGTCCGACCGTCGACCCGGCCGCCCTCGGCTATCCGGTCACGGCCTTCGCCACGCTGGAGATCAAGCAGGGGCAGGGCGCGGATGTGCGGGCGCATCTGACGACCGTCCCCGAGGTGCTGGAGCTGCACACCACCACCGGGCAGGGTGACATGCTCTGCCGGCTGGTGGCCCGCTCCAACGCCGATCTGCAGCGGGTGATCGACCTGGTGGTCGGCTTCGACGGGATCGTGCGGGCGTCCACGGCGATCGTCATGGAGAACGCCGTACCGCTGCGGATCATCCCCTTGGTGGAGCAGGCGGCGGGGGACTCCGGCCGGGAGTAGGAAGGCGCGAAGGGCCCGTCGCGATTAATCCGTTGCAACGGTTTCTTTGCAACTTTACGCTGAGGACATGCCCGACGCCCCCGACACAGGCTCTGACGCAGGCTCCCCCGCCGGCTCCCCCGCCGCCCCCAGGACATCCCCCTTCCTCGACGGCGCGCTCACCCTCGACCCGCGCACGCTGCGCGGCCTGGCGCATCCCCTGCGGATGCGGCTGCTGGCCGCCCTGCGCCACTACGGCCCCGCCACCGCCTCCCAACTGGCCGACCGGCTCAGCGAGTCCAGTGGAGCCACCAGCTACCACCTGCGCCAACTCGCCACGTACGGCTTCGTCGAGGACGACCCGGAGCTCGGCAAGGGGCGGGAGCGCTGGTGGAAGGCGGCGCAGCAGGGGACGGTCGTCGACGATTCCCTGCATTTCCACGCCGACCCCGCCGTGCGCGGCGCCATGAACACCTTCCTGCACGAGCTCGTGACCATGCACGGACAGGAGCTCAGCACGTGGCTGGGCACCCGGCAGGACTGGCCGCTCGTCTGGACCGCCAAGGCCGACTTCAGTGACTTCACCCTCCGTCTGACCCCGGATCTGCTGGCCGAGCTGACCCAGCGGATCCACGGCGTCATCGGCGACTACAGCGACCTCGCACTCCCGGAAGGCACCGAGGACGCGGCCCGGATCCGGGTCCACCTGCACGCCTTTCCGCAGGCGAACGACTGACCACCCACCACCGAACGAAGGAAACGCTCCTCATGCATCCCGACATACACCTCGTCTTACACACGCTGCGCGCCGCCGAGTTGCGGCGGGCGGCCACGCCCCGGCCCGCACCCCGCGTCGCTCCCCGTACCGCGATCCGCGTCCGCGTCGGCTGGCTGCTGGTCGAGTTGGGGCTGCGTCTCGTCAACCGCCCCGCGCTCACCGGGGCCCGGCTCGCATGACCGCGACGGGGGGACGCGTGAAGGGCGGCGGAGAGCCCGCGGCGTGGGGCCGGCGCACACCGCTCGCGGCCGTCCTGGCGGCCAATTCCGTCTCCGCCGCGGGGACGGCCCTGTCCATGATCGGCATTCCCTGGTTCGTGCTGCAGACCACCGGCAGCGCGGGCCGCGCGGGCGTCGTGGCCTTCTGCGCCACACTGCCGATCATCGTCTCCGCGGTCATCGGCGGCCCGGTCATCGACCGGATCGGCCGCCGGCGGGTCTCCATCGCCTCCGACCTGGTGTGCGCGGCGGCGGTCGGCGCGATCCCGCTGCTGGACCACGCGGGCGTGCTGGAATTCTGGATGCTCTGCGCGCTGGTCGCGGTCAACGGTCTGGTCCACACACCGGGCAAAACCGCGCGCTTCGTCCTCCTGCCGGATCTCACCAGCCACGCCGGCACCACCCTCCCCCGCGCCGCGAGCCTCTTCGACGCGGTCGAGCGCGGGGCGCGGATGGCCGGGGCGGCCCTCGCCGGCCTGCTCATCGCCCTGGCCGACGCGACGGGGGCGCTGCTGGCGGACGCGGCGACCTTCGGACTCTCCGCGCTGCTGATCGCGGCGGGACTGCGCGGTATCCGGGCGGCGGAGCCGGTCGAGGACACGGCGCCGGTCTCCCTGCGGACGTACGGCACCGAACTGCGCGCGGGATACGCCTTCCTGCTCCGCACCCGCCTGCTGCTGGCCGTCGTCCTCATGGTGATGGTCACCAACGGCATCGACCAGGGCTGGAGCGCGGTCCTGCTGCCCGTGCACGCCGAGCGGGATCTGGGCGGCGCCACCGTCCTCGGCCTGCTCACCGCCGTGTCCGGCGCCGGCGGACTGCTGGGCGCGCTGCTGTACGGGGTGATCGGGCACCGCTACTCACGCCACGCCGTCTTCGCCGTCTGCATGCTGCTGTGCGGAGCGCCGCGCTTCGCGACGGCGGGGCTCTCCGACTCCACGGCCGCGCTCGCGGTGGTCATGGCCGGGGCCGGGCTGGCGAGCGGGGCGCTCAACCCGATCCTGACGACGGTGATCTACGAACGCGTCCCGCTGGACCTGCGCAGCCGGGTGTCCGGCGCGCTCACCGCGGGCTGCGAGCTGACCATGCCGCTGGGCGGGCTGACGGCCGGCCTGCTGGTCGAAGGGGCCGGGGTGCGGACCGCGTTGCTGCTGATGGGCGGCGCGTATCTGCTGGCGACGCTGAGCCCGTTCGTCTTCCCGGTCTGGCGGGGCCTGAACGATGTGGGGAGTCCCGGCGGGACGGACCGCGTGTCCGACAGCGCGCCCGGCGGGCCGGTCGACAGCCCGCTCAGCGGTCCGCTCAGCAGCCCGGAACCCGCTCGCCGCGCCCCAGCGACCTGAGGGCCGACACCGCGCCCTTGAGGGTGGTGACGGGGATCAGCCGCATACCCTTCGGCAGCTCGGACCTGGCGGCACCGCACTCCGCCTTCGGGACGAGGAAGACGGTCGCCCCGTCGCGGCCCGCCGCCTGCGTCTTGAGGGCCACCCCGCCGACCGCGCCGACCTCGCCGCCGCCGGTGATCGTGCCCGTACCGGCGATGGTGAGTCCCCCGGTCAGATCGCCGCCCGCGCCGTCGCCGTCCAGCTTGTCGACGATGCCGAGTGCGAAGAGCAGCCCGGCGCTGGGGCCGCCGACATCGGCGAGATGCAGACTCACGTGGACGGTCTTCGGGTCCTTGCCCAGAAAGCCGAGGGCCGCCTCGGTCGCGGAGTTCTGCGACTCGGCCATGTCGTGGAGGTTGTGCTTCTCGACCTCCTGGTCGGACTGCCCGGACGGGTAGACCGCCTCGCGCGGCAGTACGGCCCGGTCCGCGCGGAACCAGCCGTCGGCGACGTCGGAGAAGTCGACGTCGGCGGACGGCCCGGTCGCCTCGATGGTCGTCAGCCGCAGCTGCCCCTCGGTCACCCGGGTGGGTACTCCGGTGATGGTGATGACCGGCCGGCCCTGGTCGGCGCCGAGGACGTCCGCCGTCAGCCCGGGCTGCGCCACGGCGTACGGCAGGGGCGCGACGCCGACGACGACGAACAGCGCGACGATCGGCAGGGCGCAGAGAACGAGGGCACGGGGGCGCGAGAGACGAGAGAACACGGATGTCAATCTATAGCGAGGCTCAGCGCAGGGCGTCCGCCACCTCCCGGGCCGCGTCCACGACGCGCGGGCCCACCCGCTCGGGGACGGCGTCCGCGAGCATCACCACACCCACACTGCCTTCGAGCCCGGTCACCCCGACCAGCGCGGCGGCCGCGCCGCTGGCGCCCGCCTCCAGCTCGCCGTGGGTGAGGGTGCAGAGCGGCTCGGTGAGGACGCGGCCCCGCGCGGCGAGGATCGCCCTGCCCGCGGCGCCCCGGTCGAGCGGGTGGCGGAATCCGGCCCGGTAGGCGACGTGGTAGTCGGTCCAGGTCGGTTCGACGACCGCGACGGCCAGGGCTTCCGCTCCGTCCACGAGCGTCAGATGGGCGGTGGCGCCTATGTCCTCGGCGAGCGAGCGCAGGGCGGGCAGGGCGGCTTCCCGTACCAGGGGATGCACCTGACGGCCCAGGCCCAGCACACCGAGGCCGACCCGGGCCCGGCCGCCGAGGTCGCGGCGGACCAGGGCGTGCTGTTCGAGGGTGGCGAGCAGCCGGTAGACGACGGTCCTGTTGACCCCGAGCTTCGTGGACAGCTCGGTGACGGTCAGGCCGTGATCGGTCTCGGCCAGTAGTTTGAGGACACGCAGTCCCCGGTCGAGCGTCTGGGAGGTCTCCGCGGTCACGACGCCCTCTCGTTCAGCGCGCCGCGGCAGCCTTGCCATGGCGCGTTCACCTTGCGGGGACATTAGCGAGCGGCACCGCTGAGCGGAAGGGCCCGTCCAGAATCCGGGCGGAGATGGCGAATTGATCCACATTCGGGTGCGGCTGCGACAGGCCCGCGAGGGGGGTGGAGCGTTCGCTGAACGGGTGTGGCCGCCACCGGATCCGGCAGCGGCCACAGCGACGACAGGCGGGCGAGCGGCGGAGCTCACCGCATCCGGGTGGCCCACTCCCGTACCTTCGAGATCCGCTCCCGGATCTGCCCCGCCGTCGCCTCGGCGGTCGGTGGCCCGCCGCACACCCGGCGCAGCTCGGTGTGGATCACCCCGTGCGGCTTGCCGGTCTGGTGGACGTACGCGCCGACCAGCGTGTTCAGCTGTTTACGCAGCTCCAGCAGCTCCTTGTGGGAGACCACGGGCCGCCGCTCGGCGGGCAGTTCCAGCAGGTCCGCCTCGGCGTCCGGCTTCTTGCGGCTGTGCGCGATCTGCCGGGCCTGCCGCTTCTGGAGCAGCATCTGCACCTGGTCGGGTTCGAGCAGCCCCGGGATGCCGAGGTAGTCCTGCTCCTCCTCGCTGCCCGGGTGCGCCTGCATGCCGAACGCGGCGCCGTCGTAGAGGACCCGGTCGAAGACGGCGTCGGACTCCAGGGCCTCGAAGGGCAGCGTGTCCTGCTCCCCGGTGTCCTCGTCCTGTTCCTTCTCGGCCTCCGCCATCTCCTTCTCGGACTCGGCGTAGGGGTCCTCGTCGCCGTCCTTCTTCGGCTTGTCGAGTACGTGGTCGCGTTCGACCTCCATCTCGCTGGCGAAGCCGAGCAGCCCGGGGATGGTGGGCAGGAAGACGGACGCGGTCTCGCCGCGCCGCCGGGACCGTACGAAGCGGCCCACGGCCTGCGCGAAGAAGAGCGGGGTCGAGATGGTGGTGGCGTACACGCCGACGGCCAGGCGCGGTACGTCGACGCCCTCGGACACCATCCGGACCGCGACCATCCAGCGGTCGTCGCTCGCGCTGAATTCGTCGATCCGCTTCGACGCGCCCGTGTCGTCGGAGAGGACGACGGTCGCCTTCGTCCCGGTGATGTCGCGGATGAGCTTGGCGTACGCGCGCGCCGAGTCCTGGTCGCTCGCGATGACCAGCCCGCCGGCGTCCGGGATGCCCCGGCGGACCTCGGTGAGGCGGCGGTCGGCGGCGCTCAGCACGTTCGGCATCCAGTCGCCGCGCGGGTCGAGCGCGGTGCGCCAGGCCTGGGAGACGGCGTCCTTGGTCATGGGCTCGCCGAGCTTGGCCTCGATCTCGTCGCCGGCCTTGGTGCGCCACCGCATGTTGCCGCTGTAGCTGAGGAAGATCACGGGCCGGACGACGCCGTCGCCGAGGGCGTTCCCGTACCCGTAGGTGTAGTCGGCGGACGAACGCCGGATGCCGTCGTTGCCCTCCTCGTACGCCACGAAGGGGATGGGGTTGGTGTCGGACCGGAACGGCGTCCCGGTCAGCGCGAGCCGCCGCGTGGCGGGCTCGAACGCCTCCAGGCACGCCTCGCCCCAGGACTTCGAGTCACCGGCGTGGTGGATCTCGTCGAGGATGACGAGGGTCTTGCGCTGCTCGCACCGGTTGCGGTGGAGCATGGGGCGGACTCCGACACCGGCGTAGGTGACGGCGACGCCGTGGTAGTCCTTGCTGAGCGGTCCCGCGCTGTACTCCGGGTCCAGCCGGATCCCTATCCGCTCCGCCGCGTCCGACCACTGCTTCTTGAGGTGTTCGGTCGGGGCGACGACGGTGATCTGCTGCACGACATGGTGGTGCAGCAGCCAGGAGGCGAGGGTCAGCGCGAAGGTGGTCTTGCCGGCGCCGGGGGTCGCGACCGCGAGGAAGTCCCGCGGCTGTACTTCCAGGTACCGGCCGAGGGCGCTCTCCTGCCAGGCGCGCAGCTTGTTGGCGGTGCCCCAGGGGGCGCGGCCGGGGAAGGCGGGAGAGAGGTGGTGGGAGGAGGCGGTAGTAGTCACGGTCTCCGGTTCGGACGCTCGGACGCTCGGACGTGAGGGGTTACGTACGACAACCGGGCCACCCTACCGGGGGCCCGGCGCGATCCTCGTACGAAATGGGCCACGGACGGGCGGGTGCGACAGCTCTCACATCGCGGGGTCGCGCAGTTCCCGCAGGCATTCCGAGATGGCCTTCACTTCGTCCGTCTCCCCCGTCGCGACAGCGATGACCAGCCGCTCCGCGGCGTCGATGTCGGGGCGCAGCTGGACGTCGTTCATGGCCAGGAACGTCATACAGGACAGCCACGCCGTGCGCTTGTTCCCGTCGAACAACGGATGGTTGATGGCCAGGGATTGCAGGAGTGCGGCGGCCTTGTCGAACAGGTCCGGATACGCCTCTTCGCCGAACATGGCGGCGGAGGGACGATGTACGGCCGACTCCAGGAGGCCGACATCCCGGACCACCACCCGCATGTCGCCGCAGGCGTGGTCGGCGACGATCAGACCGTCCTCCGCTGACAGATACACGCAGGTCACTTGAGCCGCTCCATGAGCTCGCTCCACTTGGCCGCCTGCTCCTTCGCGGTCTTCCTGACGATCGCCTGCTGCGCGGTCCTGGTGAGGTAATCGTCCACGGCCCGCAGCAGTATCGCGTGCATGCTGGTGCCCTCCTGCTCCGCGCGCTGCTTGAGGGCTTCGGTCTGGTCGTCACGAAGACGCACGTTCATCGCCATACCAAAACGGTACCTTCGCGTGGGGTCGGACTGGTACTAGGTACTTCGGCGGACCCGCGTCGCCACCCACACCCCCGCCAGCGCCACCAGCGCCATCGGCAGGAACACCGCCACGAAGGCTCCCGGGTGCGAGCCCGCCGAGGCCGCCGCGCCGGCCACCGCGTCCGCCGCCTCGTGGCCGCCCACCGCGCCGCCGCCCAGCAGGGCGAACGCCGCGCCGCCGACCGTCAGCAGCAGGACGTTCGAGAGGCCGTCGGCGATCTGGAGCGCGGCGGTGTTGGTGCCCGCCTCCTTCGGCGGCGACAGCTTCAGCACCAGCACGCCCGTGGACGAGTTCACGACGCCCAGGCCGAAGCAGCCGAAGCCCCACGCGACGGCGACGATCCATACCGGTACGGACGCGAAGAGGACGCTCGGCACCACCGCGATGGCCAGGACGACCAGCACCATGGCGCCCACCATCAGCCGCTCCCGGTACGGTTCCAGGCGGGGCCGGGACTGTACGTACGAGCCGAGCGCGTAGGTCGCTCCCCCGGTCGCCAGCGAGAACCCGGCCATCGTCGGCGACAGGCCGCGCTCGACGACCAGCATCAGGGGGACGAAGGTCTCGGCCGACACGAACGCCCCGGCGGCGACACCGCGCAGCAGCACCACGGACGGCAGCCCGCGCGCCGCCCGCCAGGTGCCGGGGGGCAGCAGGCCCAGTACGGCGGGGACGAGCAGCGCCAGCCCGGCGGCGGCGGGCAGCACGGAGAGCGGCCGGATGTCCTGACCCGCGTACTGGAGGAGCGCGGCTCCCGCCGAGATCCCGAGCGCGAGCCGTGTCCTGCGCCGGTCGAAGGCGGCGGGCGCCGAGGGGTCGGCGGGGCCGGACGCCATCCGCCGGATCGCGGGCAGCGCGACCAGCAGCGGTGGTGCGACGAGGACGGGGAGGCCGAGGAAGACCCAGCGCCAGCCGAACGTCTCGGTGACGGCCCCGGAGGCGAGCGGCCCGATCATGGAGGGGATCACCCAGCACGCGGCGAACGCGGCCATCATCGCGGGCCGCAGCCGTTCCGGGTAGGCGCGGCCGACGAGGACGTACAGCACGACGATGACCAGGCCGCCGCCGAGCCCCTGGACGGCTCTGCCGAGGATGAACAGCCACATCGTGCCGGCCGTGCCGGAGAGGACCAGACCGGCACCGAAGGTGACGATCCCGGCGGCGAGCGGTGCGAGGGGGCCGCTGCGGTCGGCCCACTGCCCGGCGAACACCATGCCGAAGAGGCTGGTGGTGAAGAACGCGGAGAACGCGAACGCGTACAGCGAGATGCCGTCCAGCTCCCGTGCGGCGACCGGCATCGCGGTGCCGACGGCGGTCGCCTCGAAGGCGATGAGCAGGACGACGGCGAGGATGCCGATGGTGAGAGCGCGGTGCACCGGGCCCAGCACACCGGCGCGCTCGGTGGGTTCGCCGGATACCGGCGGGGTGACGGCGGCGGCCGGCTCGGCGGGAGCGACAGCGGTGTCGCTCGGCTCCAGGACGTTCATCAGCACAGAGTAAACAGCGTAAGGGGCATAGCGGCCATTGGGCCCTGTCGGCGGACAGACCGCCCCCGCCCGCACCATGAACGCGGTGTGGCAGTCGCGTTGCGTGATGCCCGCATGTCTTGAGCGTGACGACGCGTACGGCCTACGGTCAGGAGCGAAGCACAGCACGGCCGTGTGCCCGAGTGGTTGAGGGGCTCGCCTGCAAAGCGAGTAACGCCGGTTCGATTCCGGTCACGGCCTCCGGTCCCCGTGCGACGCGGCGGCGAGCGAGGTAGGGACGGGCGGTCCTGGTGGCATCGGCCACCGGGGCCGCCCCTGCGTTCTGCCCGCGCCCCGACCGCCGGGGCCCGGCCCCCGGGGGCCGACCGCCCGGGCCCGACCGCCCGACCACCGGGGCCCGACCGTCACGGCGCGGGCATCAGCGCCCGAACGTCAGCACTCGACCGTCAGGGCCCGACCGTCAGCGCCCGACCGTCAGGGCGCGGCCACCGCCGCCTGGGGGCGGATCGGGAGGCGGCTGACGGGGCGGCCCGTGGCCGCTCGGACCGCTGAGGCCACCGCCGCCGGGGAGGTGACCACCGGGGCCGCGCTGGCGGGCTTCGCGCCGAAGGGGGCCACCACGTCACGCTCTTCGACGAGCTTGACGATGCGGATGTCCGGGGCGTCCAGGGACGTCGGAAGGGCGTAGCCCGTGAGGTCCGGGCGGCGGATCACGCCACGGGTGGTGCGGAGGTTCTCCGTCAGAGCCGTACCGATGCCCTGCGTGACGCCCGCCTCGATACGCGTGGCGAGCTGCGCCGGGTTGAGGACGCGGCCGACGTCCTGCGCCACCGCCATCTCGACGACCCGGATCGAGCCGAGTTCGATGTCGACGTCGACGACGGCGCGGATCGCGCAGAAGGCCAGGCCGACGAAGGCGTCACCCTGCCCGGACTCGTCGAGGGGCTCGGTGGGGTGGGGGCGGCACTGGGCCGTCGCCCACAGTTCCTTGCCGTCCATCGCCTCCATGACCGTCGTGGACAGCACCCCGTCGTAGGAGGTGATCTTGCCGTCCGTGATCTGGAGCAGCTCGGTGGACATCCCGAACTTGTGCGCCAGCGGCTGAAGCAGTTGCGTACGGACCATCTTCGCCGCCCGCTCGACCGCGCCGCCCGAGACCCAGGTGTGCCGGCCGTGGGCGGCCGGGCCCGCCGGGGGCTGGTCCGTGTCGACCGGGGCGACGTGGACCTCTTCGACGCCCAGCGTCTCCTGGACGATCTGGCGGGCGAGGGTGGAGAAGCCCTGGCCGGTCTCGACGGCAGCGCAGATGACCGTGGCGACGCCGTCGTGGACCTTGACGGTGGCCGTGGACACCTCGTCGGCGCCTTCGGCGCCGAGCATGTGGACCATGCCGAGGGCGTAGCCGACGCCGCGCCGGACCGCGCCCGGCTCTCCCGCGCCTTCCAGGCCGCCGGGCAGCAGCCAGGCCGCCTCCGGGGTGTCCTTGGGGAGCGGGGGCAGCGGGAAGTCGCGTACGGCGCGGAGTAGTTCGGCCACCGGCGCCGGGCAGGTCACGGTCTGGCCGGTGGGCAGGATGTCGCCCGTGGCGAGGACGTTGCGGAGCCGGATCTCGGCCTGGTCCAGGCCGAGCTTCGCGGCCAGCTTGTCCATCTGGCCTTCGTACGCCGCGCAGACCTGCATCGCGCCCTCGCCGCGCACATGGCCGGAGGGCGGGTTGTTGGTGCGTACGGCCCAGCCCTCGATGAAGGCGTGCGGAACGATGTACGGGCCGCAGGCGAACGCCACCGCCGCCGCCAGCGACTCGGACGAGGAGTCCGCGTACGCGCCCGCGTCGAGCAGGATCTGCGCTTCGACCTTGACCAGCCGGCCCTCGGCGTCGGCGTGGTGACGGTAGCGCAGCAGGGTCGGGTGGCGGTGGGCGTGTCCGAGGAAGGATTCCTCGCGGGTCGCCACGAGCTTGACCGGGCAGCCGGTGCGCAGGGCGAGCAGGCCGATGGGGATCTGGAAGCCGGGGTCCTCGCGGTCGCCGGTGGCGCCGGGGACGCCCGTGACGACGACTTTCACCCGGTCGGGGTCCAGGCCGAAGCAGGCGGCGGCCAGATCGCGGTCGGTGTGCGGGTCGGTGGAGGCGGTGTAGATCTCGACGCCGCCGTCGGGTCTGGGTACGGCGAGACCGGCCTCGGCGCCGATGGGCGCCGGGTCCTGGCGGCCGATGCGGTAGAGGCCCTCCACGATCACGTCCCCGGTGATCTCGGGGTCGCCGTAGCGCAGTGGGATGTGGCGGATCAGGTTGCCGTCGGGGTGCAGCGTTTCGGCGGCGAACGCCTTCTCCGGGTCCGTGACCGGGTCGAGGACCTCGTACTCGACGGCGATGGCGGCGGCGGCGAGCCGCGCGGTGTCCGGGTGGTCGGCGGCGACCGCGGCGATCGCCTCGCCGTGGTGGCGTACGACGTCCGAGGCGAAGACGGGCCGGTCGGCGACGGTGCGGCCGTACGCCGAGTCGCCCAGGACGTCCTCATGGGTGACGACGGCGCGTACGCCCGGCATGACGGCGGCGGCGGAGGTGTCGATCGAGAGGATCCGGGCATGCGGGTGCGGGGAGCGCAGGATCGCGGCCCACAGCAGCCCCTCGGCCCACAGGTCGGCGGCGTACGGGAACGTGCCCTCGGCCTTGGCGCGCGCGTCGGCCGGGGAGAGGGATGCGCCGAGACCGAGCGCGGGCGGCTCGGGCTGGGGGCCGTCGAGCGCCGGGGCCTCGGTGGCCGCGTCGTTGCTCACGCCATGCCTCCGTCGTGCGAGTGCGGGTGCGAGGGCTGGGTGCTCCCCGTACCGGGCGGTGCCTGGTGCGAGTTGCGGGCTTCCTCGGAAGCCGCCGCCGCGGCCTCCGCGCTCGCCGCCCGTTCGGAGACGACCTCACTCACGGCGTCGAGGACTCCACGGTAGCCCGAACAGCGGCAGAGGTTGCCGCAGAGTGCCTGACGCGTCTCCAGTTCGGTGGGGGCGTGGTTGCCCTCCAGCAGGTCGTGGACGGTCATGGCCATGCCGGGGATGCAGAAACCGCACTGCACCGCACCGCACTTCGCCAGCGCCCGCTGCACGTCGGAGGGTTCGCCGTCCGCCGCGAGACCTTCGACCGTACGGACCTCCGAGCCGGCCGCCGTGGCGGCGGGCACCAGGCAGGAGGCGACCAGGCGGCCGTCCACCTGGACGTTGCAGGCACCGCATTCGCCCTGCGAGCAGCCGTCCTTGGCCCCGGCGAGGCCGAGTCGCTCGCGCAGCACGTACAGCAGGGACTCGCCGATCCAGGCGTCGGTGACCGGGCGGTCGGCGCCGTTGACGCGCAGGACGTAGGAGCCGGAGGGGTGTTCGGCGCTGTCGGTGCTGCTGGTGAGCGGCTGGGGCTCGGGCTCGGGCTCGGATGCAGGCTCCGGCTCCGGCTCCGGCTCCGGTACGAGCTCGACCTCGGTTTCCGCGACGGCTTCGGGCCCGGCGTCGGCCTCGGCGTCGGGTCCAGCATCGGCGTCGGCGTCGGCCGCAGCCTCCGGCTCAGGGGCCGGCTCGGACCCGGCAGCGGACTCGTGCTCGGGCTCGGGCTCGGGCTCGGGCGCCAAGTCGGCTTCCGGCGCCACGGCTTCGGGCTCTTCCTCCTCCGCGACCTCAGCCACGGACTCCACGGAAACCGGCTCGGGCGGCGTCGCCCAGGGCGCCGCCGCGCCGCCCGGCAGGGTCGCCGGCGGAGTGCCACCACCCCACGGGGACGCCGGCACCGAGGTGCTGAACTCACCCGATTCATCGGGGAGATCTCCCTGGGCGACCGGAATCGACCACTCCCCGGTCGGAGCGGCCGGAGCGGCCGGCGGGGTCGCGGCGGTCTGTCCGGCCTCGGCGGTCTGCGCGGCCGGTCCGGCGGAGCCCCCGCCGTCCCCCGTCATGTCGCCGAAGGCCCACTGCCCGGTCAGTTGCGGGTCATAGCCGCCGTGGCCGTACGGAGCCCGTTCCCGCGCGCCGTACTCGGCGTACTCGCCGTACTGTCCGCCGTACTGCCCGTCGTCCTGCCGCGGTTCCGGCCAGCGCACACCACCGGCCGCTTCCTGCTGCTGCGCCACCCAACTGCCCGCCGCCGGGTCCGCCGGCGTCAACGGCACGATCATGGGCGGGACATAGCCGTGTCCCGGCGCGGCCAGCGGCGCGTCCTCGGTGTCCTCGGGGGGCAGTTGTACGAACGCCGTGGACTCGCCGTCGTACTCACCGCCCTGCGGGACCGGCTGCCAGCCGCCCTGCCCGTGCGCGGCCCCGGAGCCGTACCCGTAGCCGGCGCCGTACTCCGCACCGTATTCGGCGGCGTAGTCCGCTCCGGAATCCGGACCCGAACCGAAATCCGGTCCCTGACCGGAATGGTCCTCGGTGGTCACGACAGCGCCCTCCCCAGTGCCCGTCGGGCCAGCGCGGCGACGGTACGACGCAGATGCAGTACGGCGGGCGCCGGCGCGGGCGCCTCGCTCCCGTCGGCCGGCGGTGCCGGGTCCGGGACGCAGGCGGCGGCGACGTACTCACCGAAGGCGGCGAGCGCCTCCACGGTGAGCCCCCGCGCGCCGTCCCAGTCGATCAGTGAGGCGATCCAGCGCTCCGCCTCCAGCGGGCGCAGCGGCATCGGCGCGATGGCGCCGACCGCGCACCGCACTCCGCGCCGGGCCGGGTCGAGCACGACGGCGACGGAGGCGGTGGCCCTGCCGGGGCCGGTCCTTCCGGTCGCCTTGAGGAAGACCTGCGGGGCGTGCAGCAGGGGCACCCGGACGAAGCCGATCAGCTCGGCGGGCGCCAGCATCTCGCGGCCGGCCAGCAGGTGCGAGACGGGAATCTCGCGGCGGGCACCGTCGGGGCCCGCGATCACCAGGTCGGCTTCCAGGGCGGCCAGCACGGGCAGCGCGTCGCCGGTCGGGGCCGCGGTGGCGATATTGCCGCCGAGCGTGCCCGCGTTGCGGATCTGTGGCGGGCCGGCCGCGCGCGCGGACGCGGCGAGCGCGGGGATGAGGGCCGCGAAGTCCGGTCTTCCCATGCGCGCGTGCGTGAGCCCGGCGCCGAGCAGGGCGTGACCGTCCTGGTAGTGCCAGCCGCGCAGCTCGCTGATCCGGCCGAGGCCGACGAGTCCGGCGGGCCGCAACTGCCCCTTGTTGACGGCCGCCATCAGATCGGTGCCGCCCGCGACGGGCACGGCGGCGGGCATCGCGGTGAGCGCCGCCACGGCCTGGTCGAGCGTGGTCGGCAACGTCACGGACTGCGCCGTCTGCGGTGCGTGCGTGGTCAACCCAGCTGCCCCTTTCCGGTGTCCCGGTGTCCCGGCTGTGTGGCCGTACCGTACGTGCTCACAGCCCGGACGTGGCAACTCTGGCACATCTTCCGGGCCGTCCGACGCGAGGGTCCACGAAGGACGGTTCCGTCCGCCGACAGGGAGAAGGTCCGCCTTCCCCCTTCTCCGCCGCCACCTGCGCAATGCCGCTCCTGGGCGGTCCTGGTACGACTTGTCCACGGACCGCGCGGATCGCGCGGTTCACCACGGCCGCGCGGTTCACCACGGATCGCGCGGTTCACCACGGCCGCGCGTCACCGGTGCGGGGCAGGCGCCTTCCACCGGGCTCACACGTTCGGGGGCACTCCCTCGATGGGGCGGCCCAGGACACCCGGCCGCCGTTGCCCCGGCAACGGCCCCCCGGGTGGCCGGTATTCGACGCCGAGGGCGTCCAGGCGCCGGTAGTGCTCCTCCATGCGCCACTCGAAATCGGCGAAGTCGCGTTCGGCGGGGGCCGGCAGGACCGACCAGGCGACCTCGGCGAAGGCGGCCAACCGGGGGAAGACCTGGTAGTCGACGCGGGACCGGTCCTGCATCACCTCGGTCCAGACGTTGGCCTGGGTGCCGAGGACATGGACGGCCTCGTCCTCGGTGAGCTGCGGGGGTACGGGCTCGAACCGGTAGACGTCCTCCAGCGTGCGGACGTATCCGATGGGCATCGGTTCGTCGTCACCCGCGGCCTGGCGGTGGTCGAGATACACCTGCTGCTCGGGGCACATCACGACGTCGTGCCCGGCCCGGGCGGCGGCGATCCCGCCCCCGTACCCGCGCCACGAGGACACGGCCGCACCGGGCGCCAGGCCGAATTCCGTCGTCCCGCTTCCGGGCGCCCGTATCCCCTGCTCGGTGACCCGGCTCCCGCCTTCGAGGATCTCGTCCCAGCCGATGAGGCGGCGGCCGCGCGCGGTCAGCCAGGTGTCGAAGTGCCGGATGAACCAGGACTGGAGCCCGTCCTCGTCGGCCAGCCCCTCTTCGGCGATTCGGGCCTGGGCGGTCGGCGAGGACTTCCACTGGTCCTTGACGCATTCGTCCCCGCCGACGTGGATGAAGGGGGAGGGGAAGAGTTCGAGCACTTCCGCGAAGACGTCTTCGTAGAAACGCAGGGTGTTGTCGGTGGGGGCCAGTACGTTCGCGTTGATTCCCCAGGTGTCCCAGACGGTGAGGGAGGCCGTGTCGATGACATCGGTGTTGCCGAGTTCCGGATACGCGGCGATGGCGGCCTGCGAATGGCCGGGGATATCGATTTCGGGGACGACGGTGATATGCCGCTCGGCGGCGTACGCGACGATCTCGCGAATGTCGTCCTGGGTGTAGTAGCCGCCGTGTGGTTTCTCGTCCCACAGTTCGGAGGCGCGGTGTCCCCATTTGGTACGTGAGCGCCAGGCCCCGATGTCCGTCAGTTTCGGATGGCGTTTGATCTCGACGCGCCAGCCCTGGTCATCGGTGAGGTGGAAGTGGAAGACGTTCAGCTTGTGGGCGGCGAGCAGGTCGAGGCAGCGCAGGACATCGTCCTTGGGCAGGAAATGGCGTGCCACGTCGAGCATCATCCCCCGCCAGGCGAAGCGGGGCGCGTCCTCGATGACGGTCATCGGCACGGTCCACTCGCGCCCCGGGAGGACCGGTGCCCTGCGGAACGCGTCGGGGCCGAGCATCTGGCGGAGCGTCTGCGTACCCCAGAAGACGCCGGCCGCGCTGCCGCCTTCGATGCGGATCTCGTACCCGTCGACGGTGATCCGGTAGCCCTCGGGGCCCAGCTCACGGTCGATGTCCGGGCTGATCTCCAGGACGATCCGGTTGTCGCCGGTCCCTCCGTCGGCGCCGCCCGCACCGGGCCGGTCGCCGGCGAACGGCAGCCCTGTCGCCGCCCCGACGGTCGTACGGAACCACTGGGCGACGCCCTCCGTGCCGGGGCTCGCCTCGATCAGGGTCTCGCTGTCCAGCGGGAACCGGTCCCCGCCGCACGGCGCGGGCCAGGTCTGCCGGGGGTCCGGGATGAGATCCATGGTGCCGGTCCTCGCTTGTGAAGGTCTGCGCTGGTCAGAGCGGGAGTTTGAAGCCGACATGGGATCCGGTGAAGCCGATCCGCTCGTAGAAGCGGTGGGCGTCCTGCCGGGCCATGTCGGAGGTCAGCTGGACCAACTGGCATTCCTGGCGGCGGGATTCCTCGATGGCCCAGTCGATCAGCTGCCGGCCGATCCCCCGGCCGCGCTCCGAACCGCGCACGCGTACGGCCTCGATGACCGACCGGGTGCTGCCGCGACGGGACAGGCCGGGGATGACGGTCAGCTGGAGGGTGCCGACGACCATGTCGTCGCGTACGGCCACCATGAGGAATTGATTCGGGTCGCGCCGCAACCGCTCATGCGCGGCTGTGTACGGGCGCAAGTCGTCGGGGGACTCGCGCGCGGCCCCCAGCTCGTCGTCGGCCAGCAGGTCCACGATGGCGGGGATGTCCTCCGCTACGGCGGGCCGGATACCGATAACTGTCATGCGGCGCATCGTAACCGGATCCCTGGTCGGGGCATCAGGATGCGCGGGAGAATCCCGCCGGAAGGTATCCCGTCCGCGTCAACCGCCCCTCGCGGGACGCGGTCCGATCGCCATGCCGCTCACATCCGCTGAATTCAGCGGGAGTTCGGCACGTCCGCCCCGTGGGGCATTCAACTGCCCTTTGCCGGAAGGGGGTGAAGCGGTTTCCGGGCAGCGGCGGAGTCGTGCCCACGGCGCCGCCGGGCCCCCATGCACGACGGCTCCCCATGCACGACGGCTCCCCATGCACGACGGCTCCCCATGCACGACGGCTCCCCATGCACGACGGTTCCCCATGCACGACGGTTCCCCATGCACGACGGCCCCCGGGACACGCGTGTGCGCGCGCCCCGGGGGCCGTCGGTGACGGAGGACCGGCTACTTCTTGCCGCTCTCCTTGCCGCCCTTGCCCTTGTCCTTGTCGCCACCCGGGCCCATGGACTCGTAGATCTCCTTGCACATCGGGCAGACCGGGTACTTCTTGGGGTCGCGCCCCGGCACCCAGACCTTCCCGCACAGTGCCACCACGGGAGTGCCGTCGAGGGCACTCGCCATGATCTTGTCCTTCTGGACGTAGTGGGCGAAGCGCTCGTGGTCGCCGTCGCCGTGCGACACCTGCGGCGTCGGCTCCACGAGGGTGCCCGTACCTGCCCCGCGTTCGGGCTCAAGAGTGCTCATGACCGCCAAGGGTACCCAGGACCGGCGCCTCCCGGAGCCGCTGGGTCCGGTGGCGCCAGGCACACCACCGGCACCCGCCCAGGACACGCCGGGGAGACACCCGGGACACGCCGGACGGACGCCGGGCCCACGCCGAGCGCACGCCGGACGCACGCCGGGGACACGCCGGGGACACGCCCGGGGCGCGGCGCGGGTTTCGCTCCGGCGGGTCAGTTGAGCGACGGATCGTCCGCATACGTCGCGATCATGGCCAGCTCGCTGCGCTGCCGGCGCAGCACCGCGCGCCACAGGTTCTCCGGCCGGGGTGACGACACATCGCCCGGTTCCGACTCGACGACGTACCAGGCCCCTTCGCCGAGCTCGTCCTCCAGCTGGCCGGGGCCCCAGCCCGCGTATCCGGCGAAGATCCGCAGCGAGCCGAGCGCCCGCGCGAGGAGTTCCGGCGGGGTCTCCAGGTCGACAAGGCCGATCGCGCCGTGCACCCTGCGCCACCCGAGTGGTCCGTCGTCGCCCGGGATGACGGCCAGGCCGAGCGCCGAGTCGAGGGAGACCGGGCCGCCCTGGAAGACCACGCCGGGCTCGCCCGCCAGGTCACCCCAGGACTCCAGGATGTCGCCGACGCCCACCGGGGTGGGCCTGTTGAGGACCACGCCGAGTGTGCCCTCCTCGTCGTGGTCGAGCAGGAGGACCACCGCGCGGTCGAAATTCGGGTCGGCGAGGGCAGGACTCGCGACGAGCAGCCGCCCTGTGAGCGAGGACACCTCGGTCATGCGAGACATGATCCCGCATATTCGCCTTCGGCGGGGCCCACGCGGCAGAGTGTGCGGGAACGCAGCTCAGGCGCACGGCGTCAGCGGGAGCGCACGCCCCGGAAAATACGGAGCGGTAACCCTGCGCGAGCGGCACTCCACCGTACGTGTCACGCCGGGTTCTTTTACCCTCCCGGCGCCCCCTGGGCCTTACGGGACATGGGTCCCCGCCCCTTACGCTTATCCCTTGGCCACCTGCCCGCCCACTCGGGAACGCGAGATCCATGACCGGCACAGACGATGTAATGCTTGTCCACGGCGGCACCCCGCTGGAGGGCGAGATCCGCGTCAGAGGCGCGAAGAACCTGGTGCCGAAGGCCATGGTCGCCGCGCTTCTCGGCAGCGGCCCGAGCCGGCTGCGCAATGTGCCCGACATCCGCGACGTGCGCGTCGTACGGGGACTGCTGCAGCTGCACGGGGTGACCGTACGTCCTGGTGACGAGCCGGGCGAGCTGATCCTCGACCCGACGCACGTCGAGAGTGCCAACGTCGCCGACATCGATGCCCACGCGGGCTCGTCGCGCATCCCGATCCTCTTCTGCGGCCCGCTGCTGCACCGGCTCGGCCACGCGTTCATCCCGGGTCTGGGCGGCTGCGACATCGGCGGCCGGCCGATCGACTTCCACTTCGACGTGCTGCGCCAGTTCGGCGCGACGATCGAGAAGCGGGCGGACGGCCAGTATCTGGAGGCCCCGCAGCGGCTGCGCGGCACCAAGATCCGGCTGCCGTACCCCTCGGTCGGCTCGACGGAGCAGGTACTGCTGACGGCCGTGCTGGCCGAGGGCGTCACCGAGCTGTCGAACGCGGCGGTGGAGCCGGAGATCGAAGACCTGATCAGCGTCCTGCAGAAGATGGGCGCCATCATCTCGATGGACACCGACCGGACGATCCGGATCACGGGTGTCGACCGGCTCGACGGCTACACGCACCGGGCGATCCCGGACCGTCTCGAAGCCGCCTCCTGGGCGTCCGCGGCGCTGGCCACCGAGGGCAACATCTACGTGCGCGGCGCGCAGCAGCGGTCGATGATGACCTTCCTCAACACCTACCGCAAGGTCGGCGGCGCCTTCGAGATCGACGACGACGGCATCCGCTTCTGGCACCCGGGCGGCTCGCTCAACGCGATCGCGCTGGAGACGGACGTACACCCCGGTTTCCAGACGGACTGGCAGCAGCCGCTGGTGGTGGCCCTGACGCAGGCGTCGGGTCTGTCCATCGTCCACGAGACGGTGTACGAGTCGCGGCTCGGCTTCACCTCCGCGCTCAACCAGATGGGTGCGCACATTCAGCTCTACCGGGAGTGCCTGGGCGGGTCCGACTGCCGTTTCGGCCAGCGCAACTTCCTGCACTCGGCGGTCGTGTCGGGCCCGACGAAGCTCCAGGGCGCGGATCTGGTCATCCCCGACCTGCGCGGCGGCTTCTCGTACCTGATCGCGGCGCTGGCGGCGCAGGGTACGTCCCGGGTGCACGGCATCGAGCTGATCAACCGCGGCTACGAGAACTTCATGGCCAAGCTCATCGAGCTGGGCGCCAAGGTCGAGCTGCCGGGTGGCGCGCTCGTCTGACCTTGTCGGCACGGACACCGGCGGCCCCGCTCCGAGGAGGAGCGGGGCCGTCGTCGCGTCCAGGGCCCCCGGAGGGCCCCGCCGGCTTCCCGGGGCTCCCAGGAAGCCCCGGGAAACACCAGGGGCGGCCTCCCGGACCCGGGTGGCCGCCCCTGTGTGTCGCCTGGGGGTGTTACTTGCCCTTGGCGGCTTCCTTGAGCTTGGAGCCCGCGGAGACCTTCACGCTGTAGCCGGCCGGGATCTGGATCGGGTCGCCGGTCTGCGGGTTACGAGCGGTGCGAGCGGCACGGTGGGTGCGCTCGAAGGTCAGGAAGCCGGGGATGGTGACCTTCTCGTCGCCCTTGGCGACGATTTCGCCGACCGTCTCGGCGAGAGCGGCCAGCACGGCGTCGGCGTCCTTGCGGGTCACCTCGGCGCGGTCGGCCAGGGCGGCCACCAGCTCACTGCGGTTCATGTTGTTACTCCCGTGTTCTTCTTGCCTGTAAGGCGTGAGATCGAAGCCGATGCTGCCAGGGCCCTCGGACAGTCCCCGGACCCGGGTCTGCTGCCAGACCCTCGCGCCCGAATACGCATCCTGCCCCCACCAGCGGCGGGAAAGCCAATCCGGCACTCTCCGGAGTCACACGAAAAGCGCCACTGCCTCGTCGCCGTGTACGTTCCGTTGACCCGGTGAGACTCCCCGGAGCCTCTGTGGAGCGGCGGGGCTCATGGTCCGTCACCCTAGAGGGGGCCGTGACGCCCGGCGAATCGCGACGCGCCGGGCGTGGGAGG
Source organism: Streptomyces sp. NPDC051569 (assembly GCF_044454085.1). Classification (NCBI taxonomy): domain Bacteria; kingdom Bacillati; phylum Actinomycetota; class Actinomycetes; order Kitasatosporales; family Streptomycetaceae; genus Streptomyces; species Streptomyces sp. NPDC051569. The sequence continues at coordinate 271,009 of NZ_JBITDJ010000002.1, read as the reverse complement.
TGGCCCCGGCCCGCCCGTCGAGCTGTCAGACGGAGGTTTCGGTCGCCGCGGACGCGCCGGCCGCCTTGGCGGCGGTGCGCACCGCGCCCGCCACGGCGCCCGCGACCTTGTCGTTGAAGACCGAGGGAACGATGTAGTTCGGGTTCAGCTCGTCCTCGCCGACGACGTCCGCGAGCGCGGTCGCGGCGGCCAGCATCATCTCGGTGTTGACCGTGCGGGACTGCGCGTCCAGCAGGCCGCGGAAGACGCCGGGGAAGACCAGCACGTTGTTGATCTGGTTGGGGAAGTCGGAACGGCCGGTGGCCACGACCGCCGCCGTCTCGCGGGCGATCGCGGGCTCGACCTCGGGGTCGGGGTTCGCGAGCGCGAAGACGATCGCGTCCTTGGCCATGGCGGCGACGTCGCCGCCGTCCAGCACGTTCGGGGCCGACACGCCGATGAAGACGTCCGCGTCGACCACGGCCTCCTTCAGGGTGCCGGTGACGCCCTCGGGGTTGGTGTTGTCGGCGATCCAGCGCAGCGGCGACTCGGGCGCGGCCTGGACCAGGTCCTCGCGGCCGGCGTGCACCACACCGTGGATGTCGGCGACGACGGCGTGCTTCACGCCCGCCGCGATGAGCAGCTTGAGGATGGCCGTACCGGCCGCGCCGGCGCCGGACATGACGACGCGTACGTCTCCGATGCCCTTGCCCACCACGCGCAGCGCGTTGGTCAGGGCGGCGAGCACCACGATGGCGGTGCCGTGCTGGTCGTCGTGGAAGACCGGGATGTCCAGGGCCTCGCGCAGCCGGGCCTCGATCTCGAAGCAGCGGGGTGCGGAGATGTCTTCCAGGTTGATGCCCGCGAAGCCGGGGGCGATCGCCTTGACGATCTCGACGATGGCGTCGGTGTCCTGGGTGTCCAGGCAGATGGGCCAGGCGTCGATGCCGGCGAAGCGCTTGAAGAGGGCCGCCTTGCCCTCCATCACGGGGAGCGCGGCCATGGGGCCGATGTTGCCGAGGCCGAGGACGGCGGAGCCGTCCGTCACGACCGCGACGGAGTTGCGCTTGATGGTGAGGCGGCGGGCGTCCTCGGGGTTCTGGGCGATCGCCATGCAGACGCGCGCCACACCCGGGGTGTAGATCATCGAGAGGTCGTCACGGTTGCGGATGGGGTGCTTGGACTGCATCTCGATCTTGCCGCCGAGGTGCATGAGGAACGTACGGTCGGAGACCTTGCCGAGGGTCACACCCTCGATCCCCCGCAGCTCCTCGACGATCTCGTCCGCGTGTCCCGTGGAGGACGCCGCGATCGTGACGTCGATCCGCAGCTTCTCGTGGCCGGAGGCGGTCACGTCGAGACCGGTCACCGACCCGCCGGAGGATTCCACGGCCGTTGTCAGCTGGGAGACCGCGGTACCGCTCGCGGGGACCTCCAGTCGGACCGTCATCGAGTACGAGACGCTCGGCGCCGTTGCCATGACCGTGTTCCTCTGCTTTCCCTAGCCTCATTGCCACACGGCCGGAACGCGTCCGGCAGTGCCTGTAGATGGTCGCACCTACCAGCGGGTAGCAGGTAAAGCCCGCTGCTCACGGAAAGTGATTTCCATCATATGAGAGGGCTGGGCCCGGGAACGCCCCGTGAACGGCCCCCAAGGCGGCCCCGAAGCCTTCGGAACGCCTCATGAAAACGGGCCCTCACCCATCTCTGGGTGAGGGCCCGCTGTCGTTCAGGTGGCACCGGCCCGCCATGCTCGCCTCGCGGCAAGTGGTCGCTCGTAGCGACTAAGGTTGGGCCCGGGGGCTTGGATCGAACCGGTGCCACCCCCAGGCTAACAAACCACCCCGGGAAGTGATTCCTCCCCCGCGTGTTGACACGCGAGTTGACAGGGGATCAATCCCGAGGGGATCAATCCCGCAGGAGGTCCGGCACCCCCGCCGCGTCCGGCTCGTCACGCGCCGCCGAGACGACCGTGAGCTGCTGCGTCGCCCGCGTCAGCGCCACGTACAGCACCCGCAGTCCGGCCGGCGACTCGTCCGCGATCTCCGCCGGGGAGACCACCACCGTCGCGTCGTACTCCAGGCCCTTGGCCTCCAGGCTGCCCAGCGCCACCACCCGTTCGCCGAGTCCGGCCAGCCAGCCCGCCGCCTGCTCGCGCCGGTGCATCGCCACGACGACGCCGACCGTGCCGTCCACCCGGTCCAGCAGGCGCTGCGCCTCCGCCCGTACGGTCGCGGGCAGATCCCCGTCCCGCACGACGCTGAAGCGCGGCTCCACCCCGGTCGAGCGGACCGCCCTCGGGGACTCCATCCCGGGCATGGCCAGCGCGAGGACCTTCGCGGCCAGCTCGGCGATCTCCGCCGGGTTGCGATAGTTCACGGTCAGGGTGAAGCGGCGGCGCGGGCGGGTGCCCAGCGCCTCGTCACGGGCCTCCCCGGCCTCGTCCGGGTCCGACCAGGACGACTGCGCCGCGTCACCGACGACCGTCCAGGTGGCCTGCCGGCCACGGCGGCCGACCATCCGCCACTGCATGGGCGTCAGGTCCTGCGCCTCGTCGACGATGACGTGCGCGTACTCGGTGCGCTCGGCCGCGAGCCGTTCGGCCCGCTCCCGCTGCGACTCCTCGCGCTGCGGCATCAGCTCCTCCAGACCGGTGAGCTGGTCCAGCGGGTCGTACTCGCGCCGCTTCCTGGGGCGCGGCGGCGAGCCGAGCAGGGTCTCCAGCTCGTCGAGGAGTGCCACGTCGTGCACGGACAGCGGGCCCTTGCCGTCGGGGCCGAGGCGCTTGAGCGACCGGGCCAGGCGCCGGGTCTCGCCCTGGTTGAGGATGCGGCGGGACCAGCGGCCGAGGCGCCGCTCGTCGGCCATCGCGGCGAGCACCCCGCGCGGGGTCAGCTCGGGCCACCAGGCGTCCAGGAAGTGGATGAAGCTGTCTTCGGTGGTGATGTCGTCGTCGAAGCCGCCGCGCAGCTCGGCGGCGAGCTCGGCGTCGCCCTTGGCGGCGTACTCACCGGCGCGGGCGGCTGCGCCGGACTTCGACCAGAGGGCGTCCAGCAGGAGTCTTCGGGCCCGGGGCCGCAGCAGATTGACGGGGGCGGTACCGCTGAGGACGGACTGCCGGATGCGGTTCAGCTCGTCGGCCTCCAGCTCCAGCCTGCGGCCGAAGGCGACGACGCGGAGCCGGTTGGTGGGTACGGCCCTGCCGGGCGCCCCCTCGTGACCGCCGGGGTTCTCCTCGTGACCGCCGGGGTTCTCCTCGTGACTGCCGGGGAGCTCCTCGTGACTGCCGGGGAGCTCCTCGTGGCCGCCGGTGTTCTCGGCGTGGCCGCCGGTGTTCTCGGCGTCGTCGAGAGGCAGCTGAGCGGCGGCCTGGGCGCCGGCCCTCTCCCCCTGCCGGCGCCGGGAGCGCGTCCTGCCGGGCCCCGTGTCCCCTTCCAGCGCCCCCCTGGCGGCCTTGCGCAGCACGGCGAGCATCCGCGCCGAGCCCTTGACGCGCGCGACGGCCGGTTCGTCGTACGCCGTGGCCTCCGCACCGTCCACCAGCGACCCGACCGCGCGGATCGCGACCTGCCCCTCCTCGCCCAGCGAGGGCAGCACGCCCTCGGTGTACGCGACGAGCAGCGGGGTCGGCGAGACGACCAGGATGCCGCCCGCGTACCGCCGCCGGTCCTGGTAGAGCAGGTAGGCGGCGCGGTGCAGCGCGACGGCGGTCTTGCCGGTGCCGGGGCCGCCCGCCACCTCGGTGACGGAGGCGGCCGGAGCCCGGATGACCAGGTCCTGTTCCGCCTGGATGGAGGAAACGATGTCCCTCATGGTGTGACTGCGGGCCTGGCCGAGCGCGGCCATCAGCGCGCCGTCCCCGATGACGGGCAGCGCCTCGCCGTCCAGCGACGCGGTCAGCTCCGGGCGCATCAGGTCGTCCTCGACGCCGAGGACCTTGCGGCCCTTGGAGCGGATGACCCGGCGGCGTACCACCCGGCCCGGGTCGACCGGGGTGGCGCGGTAGAAGGGCGCGGCGGCGGGCGCGCGCCAGTCGATGACCAGCGGCGAGTAGTCGGAGTCCAGGACCCCGATCCGGCCGATGTGCAGCGTCTCGGCGATGTCGGCGGTGTGGTCGCTCCTGATGGCGTCGGCGGCCGGTTCGACCGACGTGAACGCGCCGTCCGGGCCCTTTTTGCCGTCCTCGCCCGGCAGCAGATCGATCCGTCCGAAGAGGAAGTCCTCGAATTCGTTGTTGAGACGGTTGAGGTGGATCCCCGCCCGGAAGACCTGGGCATCCCGCTCGGCGAGGGCGCCGGGCGTGCCGACCTGTCCCCGTTTGGCGGCGTCGTTCATCAGGAACTCCGCCTCGTCGATCTTCTCCTCAAGGCGGCGGTACACCTGGTCCAGATGGTGCTGCTCGACGCCGATCTCGCGGTCGCGAACGGAGTCGTGCCCCGTGTCGCGTACCGGATCGACAGCGGGTCCAGCGGTTTCAACAGCGGCATCCTGCGCGGCCACCGAGGCCCCCTTCATGACGTGCGTTGGGCAGCCGTCAACCGTACGCGAAGGGGACGGTTATGTCAGGCTCCGACCTCCACCAATCGCTTTCCGTCGAACGTGCGTACCTCAAAGTGATCGATGTCGCCGCTGTCCAGGGCCGTGCCGCCGTGGATGTAGAGCGGGCTCGTGGCGGCCTCGTACGGGCTGCCGGGAATGCCGTATCCCCAGGCCGGTACGGCCCAGGAGGTGACGACGTCCTCCTCGCCGGTCCGGGAGACGGCGATCAGGCGGCACTTGAGCGGGCCCCTGACGTTCGTGAGCCGCAGGACGGTGTCCGTCCCCCAGCCCTTGGGGTCCAGGCCGATGGTCGCCGAGACCTGAGTGGTGGCGTCGGTGGCGTGCACCTTCTCCTTCATCCGGCTGAGGAAGGCTTCGTCACTCACCCTGCCGCCGCCGGTGTCTTCCGAGGAGGCGACGATGGCGATCAGAGGCCCGCCGACGATCAGCGCCACGGCGGCCGCGATCGCGTACACGCGGCGCCGCTTGCGCCGGCCGCGCTGGACAGCGACCTCGCCGACCAGCCGGTCGAGCAGCGCGGCGCCGGGCGGGGCGGGCGGCGCGGGGGGGCCGGGGGTGCGGGGGGCGCCGGGGTGGTCCGCGCCGTCCGGGCCGTCCGGGCCGTCCGCGAGCAGGGCGAGCATCGGCTCCATCCCGGTGAATTCGTCCAGATGCGCGGCGCAGACCGCGCACCCGGCCAGGTGCTCTTCGAAGGCGGTGGCTTCGGGGTCGTCCAGGATGCCGAGCGCGTACGCGCCGACGGCGTCGTGCGCGTCGCTCCGGCGGTTCCCGACACCGAGGTCACCACGATCACCGCCAGCACCGCCAGCACCGCGAGCACCGCCAGCACTACGGGCGCCGCGATCACTGAGGTCACTGCGGTCACTGCGGTCGCCGTCGTCGCTTGCGTCGCCCGTTCCGTACCGCTCGTGCGTAGTCATGCCGAGACCCCCCTCTCCTCCAGCGCGAGCTTCATGGCGCGCAGGGCGTAGAAGACCCGCGACCGCACGGTCCCGCTGGGCACTCCGAGCGTCCTGGCCGCCTCATTGACCGTGCGCCCCTTGAAATACGTTTCCACCAGCACATCCCGGTGGGCCGGGGTCAGGTCGTCGAGCGCGTCGGAGAGCGTCATCAGCCACAGCGCCTTGTCGATCTCGTCCGCCGCGGGCATGACCTCCAGCGGCGCGGGGTCGACCTCCTGCGGCCGGGCCTGCCGACTGCGGTGGCCGTCGATGACGATACGGCGGGCGACGGTCACCAGCCAGGGCCGGACGGATCCGCTCGCCCGGTGGAGCTGACCGGCGTTCTTCCAGGCGCGGATGAGCGTCTCCTGTACGACGTCCTCGGCCCGCTGCCGGTCGCCCGCGACGAGCCGCAGTACGTATCCGAGCAGCGGTTTGGCGTGTTCCCGGTAGAGGGCGCGCATCAGCTCCTCCTCGGGTACGGAGAGGTTGGCGTCGGCCACGGCCGCATCCTCGCGCACCTGAACCTCCCGGTCGAGCCTCGGCTGCTGCTTCTCACCCCTCTACTACGGAGGAACGCGGGAAGGGACTCAACGACCGCGAAAACATTCACGATCCATGACGCACGCCACGGGCACCACGGCCACCACAGCCTCTACGCCTCTACGGCGCGGCGTTCGGCGGTCCGTCGTGCAGGATGCGCTGGAACAGCCGGTGGTCGCGCCACTCGCCGTCGATGTGGAGATAGCGCGGCGCGGTGCCGATCAGCTCGAAGCGGCATGCGCGCAGCACTCCCTGCGAGGCGGTGTTCGCGAGCACCGTACCGGCCTCGACCCGGTGCAGTCCCAGCTCCTCGCGGGCCGCCCGGCAGACCTCCTCGACCGCGCGCGTGGCAAGGCCGCGCCGCGTGTACTCGGCATCGACCCAGTAGCCGAGGTTCGCGCTGCGGAAGGGGCCGAGGGCGATATTGGACAGGGTCGCCGCACCGACGACGCGCGGGCCGTCGGCGGGTGTCGGGTCGACGAGGAGCCAGCGCCGGGCGGATGGATCGGCGAGCAGGTTGGCCTGGGCGCGCGCCGTGAAGAAGTCGGCGGGCCGGTGCGGCGACCAGGGGCGCAGGTGGGCACGGTTACGGACGAGTGCCTCGGCGACGCGCTCGGCGTCGTCCGGAGTGGCGGGCCTGAGACGGATCGAGGAGTCGTTGATCATTTTCGTACGGTACCCAGCGGATCCGGAACGATCCGGTCACGCCCGTGGCTTCGTTCAGCACGCCATGGTCCGTGGGTCCGTGCTCATCCGCGAACCCGCGAACCCGCGACCAGGCGGGGCTTCACCCACGGTGCCCAGGGGGTACGGAAGGCGACGGCTCGGCCCGCCGGTGTTCTGTCCGGCCCGGCAGGCGGCCCACCGGGCCGGTACCGGTCACCGGTACTGGAGGAAATCGAAGGCGATCATCTCGGCGTTGGACCGGGTCGCCACCTCGAATCCGTACGTGCCGCCGTAGGTGGGGCGGAGTCGTGCGGTGGCGGCCTCGCCGACCGCGGCGAGGTAATCCGCGAGCCACGCGGTGTGTGAGCCCCGCTCCGGCCGCGCGAAGTCGGCGCGGGGAATCTTGGCGATCTCCTCCACGCAGGCTTGCTTCAGTTCGGCGATGAACGCGAGCTGGAATTCGATGTCGGCACGGGAGCCGACGTTTCCGTGGCCACCGCAGAAGAAGTCCCAGTCGAATTGGGTCACTTCCCGGAGATTGTCCTCGGTGAACAGGAAGCGTTCGTTCGCCGCGAAGCGCCAGAAGGGCGGCTCGTCCGGATTCACCAGGTCGGGCGAGTGAAGGATGCGCTCCTCCGGCAGCAGCCACGCGGCGTGATCCTCTGTGTGAGCCGCCCATTCGAAGCCGTACAGCTCGACGTGGAGCCCCTCGTAGGTGAAGGAGCCACGCGGCCAGTCGACGACCTGATTCGGGCGGGGAAGGACACTGCGGGCAGCGTCGAGCTTGGCCGCCGTCTTCGCGCTCGCGATGATCCGGATGTCGGCGTCGTGCTCGACGAACCGCGCGGCGTCTCCGATGTGGTCCACGTGGAAGTGGCTGTAGAGAATGGCTTTGATCGGTTTGTCGGTGATCGTCTCCACGGCCGCGACGATCCTGTCGTAGCAGTTGTCGAGCGGATCGAGGACGAAGACCGAGTCCGGCCCCACGTAGATCAACGTGGTGTAGTTCCGGGCGGAGAACCACCACACGCGTTCGGTCAGGCGCTGGAGGACGTAGGGCTGCTCGATGTTTCTGCGGAAGATGTGATCCACCTTCGCTCCGACGCGAAGCGGGTGAGTGGACGATGGCTCGACGTACTCGGCCGTTGTCCCGGTGGGCGCGATCTCGGGGATCCCGTTCATAAACCCTCCGCCGTTCTCTCGGAGCAAGTCGGCAGAAATATCCTCGCACGCTTTAAATCGATGCGCCGGTCGGGCGGATGGAGGCGTACGAGGGGTGCCACCAGTTCTCTGCCCTGAGCTTCACTCCGCGACATGACCGCAGGTCGCACCGGATGCCGGAAAACCGGTCACCGGTGGTCCCGCACCAGGTGCCGGAAAACCGGACGCCGGTGGGCGCGCACGCCCCATAAACAACGAGGGAAAGAACTCCCCCTCCCCCGTCTCTGACCCAACTGGTCACCCCATCGGGTGACTTGGGTGCATATGCCGTCGGACAGGGGTTACGCTCAGCGACAACAACCACAAACGTGAATGGCCCCCGCCGGTGCAGCAACACCGTCGAGGGCCTGACCAACCAGGAAGAAGCACCTTCCCTATGGCTGAGACCAACTTTAACGCGCCCCCGTCCGGCGTCCTCCACGTCCGGACGCGTCACACCGAGAACTTCACGGTGCTTTCGAACCGTCTCGTACAGCGCCCGGGCCGCGCGGCCACCATCGGCATCGCCGCGTACATCCTGTCGCTGCCGGACGGCGCCCCGGTCCGCGTCAGCGTCCTGACCAAGCGCTTCGACGAGGGGCGTGACCGTATCGCCGCCGCGCTCAACGAGCTGGAGGCGGAAGGCTGGTTGGACCGCCGCGTCGAACGCGGCCCCAGCGGCCGGATCATCACCCGCACCCTGGTGTACGACCTCCCGGGCGCCACCCCCGACGCCCGCCCCGAACCGGCGCCGGAACCCCGTCCCGCCCCGGAGCCGAGCCTCGAACCGAGCCCGCAGCCGCACCCCGGATCGAGCCCCGCCCCGGAACAGCCTCTGACAGCGACAGCGACCGCGACGGAGCCCCCGGCATCCACCGCCCCGACGCCCGAATCGGCGCCGGAGCAGACGGCCGCCGCCATCGGCGTACTGGCCTCCCTCCGCGCACACGACGCCCGCCTGGCCCTCACCCGGCGCGACCAGACACGTCTCGCGCCGCTGGTCAGCGGGTGGCTGTCAGAGGGCTCGTCCCCCCAGGACGTGGCCAGGACGCTCGCCGAGGATCTCCCCGCCGGCCGCCTCCGCAGCGTCGCCGGCCTGCTGACCTACCGCCTCACCCATCTCGCCCCACCCACCGCCAACCGGGCCGCCGTCCCGTTCCAGGAATGCCCGAAGTGCGACCGCCCCTTCCGCGCGAAACACCCAGGTGAATGCCGCGAGTGCCGCGAAGCCCCCACACCCGCGCCGGGCGGCTGGTGGGCGCAACGGCTCGGCGAGCGGCGAAGCGCGAAAACGGTGGGATCGTTCGCCGACCAGGTCGGCATCCGCCCCGGCCAGGTCACCAGCCGTAGCTGAGGCGGGAAACCCGTTCGGGAGCAAGCTACGACGGAGTCGGTCTCCCTCGGTCTGCGCCCTCGGCGTCCTACGGTCTCCGTCCTCGGCCCCGCCATGCGTTCGGTTCGTGGGATCTCCACCGGACGGGCCGCTGAGGTGTCCGCACGGCGAGGACGGCGGCCGGTCTCCGGCACCGCCGGATCAGCCCGACTTCGGGGGGTTCTGCGTGTCGAAGGCGAAGAGAGTGTTCTTGTCCGCGGCCACGATCACCGCACGCCCCGCGACGGTCACGCGCGGGCTCGCGCCCTGCTCGCCCGTCAAACCGTCGGCCTGCGGATCTGTCGTCCACAGGGGCTTGCCGTCGGACGGCGACAGCGCGACCACCCGGCCGGTGGCCGAGCTGAAATACAGCGCGCCGGCCCCCGTCACGGGTCCCGACGCGCCCTCCACGCCCGTCTGCCGCGACCACTTCCTCCGGCCGGTCGCGGGGTCGAGCGCCGTGACGAGACCGGCCTGCCCGCTCACGTAGACGATGCCGTCCGCCATGCCGGGCGTCCCCGCGTACGTCCGTGACAGCCGGGAGTACGTGACCTTCCCCGAAGCCGGGTCGAACCGCGCCACCCCGTCGTAGCCGACCAGCGCCGTTCCCTCCATGTGCACCTGAAGGAGTACGAGCCTGCCATCGGCCACGCCCATGGGCACGGCGGGCCCCTTGACCGTGACGGGGCTGCCCAGCGTCCCCGAGTCGCGGCCGAGCGTGTGCAGGGCGGGGTGGCGCACCTCCAAGGCGTTCATCTCCTCGTCCGTCGCGCACATCGCGTAGAGCCGTGCGCCCACCGGAACGGGGGCACACCGCGTGCCCGCCGGGAACGGCGTCTTCCAGGCCACCTTGCCGCTGTGCGCGTCCCGGGCCTCGAAGCGGGAGTTGGAGGCGTCGACCGTCACGACGGTGGAGCCGACCACCACGGCGTCCTGGGTCCGACCCGTGACGGCATGCGACTGCGCGCCGGACGCCACGGACCACAGCTCCCGGCCCTTGTCCGCGTCGATCGCCACCACCTCGGCGGCGGGGCCCTGCGGGGCGTCCTGATCGGCGAAGCGGTAGCCGAGCACCGTGTCGTCGGTCGCGCCCACCAGGTGCATGCCCTGGACGGGGACGCCCGGACTCTTCTCCGTCCACACCCGCGAGCCGTCCGAGGCCCTGATCCGGGTCGCCACGACTCCGCCGCCCCCGCAGAACACCGCGTCGCCGCGCGCGATGCAACGCACTTCGTCGGGGATGTCCTCGCGGCCACCGGGCACGGTCTCGTGCCACGGCGTGAAACCGGCCGGAAGTACGGCACCCGGCGCCGCGACGCTGTTGCCCTTGTCGCCGCCGCTGTTCCCCTCGGAGCCGTCGGCCATCATCACGGCGGCTCCCCCGCCGATCGCCGCCACCGCGACCGCGACCGTGAGCACCGGACGCCATCGGCGACGCCGACGGCGCCCGACGACGGTGTCGGTGTTCCCCGTGGCGGGACCGGCCGGGGCGATGGTCGGGGCAGTGGTCGGGCCAGTGGTCGGGGTGGTCGGCGCCGGGGTGGCCCGCGTCGCGTGGGCGCGCCGGGTGATCACGTCGCGGGTGCGGCCCGCACCGGCCCCGTTCGCCTCGGCCCCGTTCGCCTCGGCCCCGCCGAGGTCGGCCGGCAGATCCCGTAGCCGTACGAGGAGTTCGTCCGCCGAGGGGCGTCCCTCGGCCTCCTTGTCCAGGCACGACTCGACGACCGCGCGCAAAGCCCCCGGCACGGCATCCAGCGACGGCTCCTCGTGCACCACCTGATAAGCCGTCATATAGGGGCTGTCCGCGTCGAAGGGCCCGTGGCCCGTCGCCGCGAACACCAGCAGCGTCCCCAGCGAGAAGACATCGGACCGCGGCCCCACACCGCGCGGCTCCTGAAACTGCTCCGGCGACATGAAGGGCGGCGTACCGATGACCCGCCCGGTCATCGTCAGCGTCTGCTGGTCCACGGCGCGCGAAATGCCGAAGTCGATGACGCGCGGGCCCTCGGGCGAGAGCACGACGTTCGAGGGCTTCAGGTCACGGTGGACGACGCCCACCCGGTGGATGTCACGCAGCGCCTCCGCCAGACCGATGGCGAGCCTCCTCAACTCCGCCCCGTCCAGAGGGCCTTTCGTCGCGATGCGCTGGGCGAGCGTGTCCCCCTCGATATAGGTCGTCGCCATCCACGGCTGCTCGGCCTCAGGGGCGGCGTCGACCACGGCGGCGGTGAACGCGCCGCTCACGCGCCTCGCCGCAGCCACCTCCTGCCGGAAACGGATGCGGAACTCGTCGTCCCCCGCGAACTGCTGGTGGATCAGTTTGATCGCGACAGGCCGCCCCGAACTCGTACGGGCCAGAAAGACCGTGCCCATGCCACCCGAGCCGAGCCGCGCCTCAAGCGGATAACCGCCGATCTCGGCTGGATCACCTCCGCGCAGCGACACTCTTCCCGACCTCCCGTCCCCCGTGCACCTCTGGCACCACGGGCCCACGTACCTGTCCCGCACACAAACTAGTCGCAGGGCATTACGGCAGAGCGAAGCGGGTGACGAACAGGGGGCCCGGTTTCGCGTGAATGGCCATCGTGAATGGGCATATTGACGAGCGCCATCACTCCGCGATTCGGTCGGCGGGGTGAAGGTCACACCGTGTCGCACCAGGGCGAGCAGCAGCATCCCCCCGGCGAGGAGGGCGACTCGGACACAGGCGACGCCGACGTTCGCCACCCTCACATAAGTCGCGGCGAACGGGGCGTACGGAGGCGGGCGCGATCACCGGACCCCGCGAGCCGCCGTCGCCCACGGTCCGTCATCCAGGGTCCCGGACATCGGGTCCAGCGGGTGAGGGTGTCGGGGTGGGCGCGGCAGCGCAAGGCGAGGTCGGCAGGAGGGGAAGCAGGGATTCCCTGGCCACCCGGAAGACGAAGAAGGGGCGTACGGTCCACTCGATCCACCGGCCCCGGTAGCTGAGGGAGAACCCACAGGGCTCGCCTCGGTGCAGCGTGGCGATGGCCCCGACGCACCCAGCGCCGTCGACCCAACTCAGCGCGCGGTGGCGCTCCATGGGTGCGAGGGTGGAGTCGAGCGCACGAACAGCGGTGCGGATGCCGCGAACGGCATCGGCCGGGCTGGCCACGGGGCGCCGCGACACGTTCACGATCCCGTCGGCGTCCATCGAGCGGTACGTGACCTGCTCGCACCAGTAAGCACGCGAGACGTGGGGCATGGGCGTGATTGCCGGGCTGGGCATGGGTGGACCTCCTGGCACGGGGCAAGTTGGCCCCCACCTGCGCCGGCATGAGGAGCGACAGGCGGGGGCCAACCCTTCAGTTCTCACCCAACCGCATCAAAAGTAGGGAGAGTTGCCGCGGCTCAGGACGGATCCCTGCCGAGGAATCCCTCAGGAGCGGCGACGTACAGCGACGGTAGCGTTGCAGTGAGTCGCCTGGCAAGTGTGCACCGGAGCATGAATGCCCGAGAAAGCGAGAGAGCCCCTCGCCCGAGTGGACGAGGGGCTCTTTATCGCAGTTGCGGAGGCCGACTAGCCGACGAAGTGGTCGAATTCGCCCGCCTTCACGCCCGCAATGAAGGCCGCAAACTTAATTCGGGTCGTAGTAGTAACTACGTTCGGGTCATCACTCTCGCGCATCAGGACCGCGCCGTCATGCTCGGCGATCTCGACGCACTGGGGGCCTTCGCCAGAAAACGACGACTTCTGCCAGGTGATTTCCGTGCTCATGCCTGTATCTCTCACAGTTCTCGCGCGATGTGATGGATGAAGCTGCGCGACTCAGCAGGCTCCAGAGAAGCCTGCTCGGCAAAGTCGAGCAACGTTCGATTCCTCTCCAGTTCGGCGGCGGCATCCAAGAAGAGGCCACTGGAGCGGTTGTCAATGTAGACGGTATCGAGCTGCGGGACGACGCCGGCCGCGTACGTCACCGTTTGAGTGAGGTCAATGAAATCCTCGTTGCTGAATGGAATGATCCGAAGCATGATCTCCGGATGTTCCGACATCTCGATGAGGTGTTCAAGTTGACCGCACGCGATCTTACGCCCGCCGATACGCATGCGGAGCGCAGCCTCATGGACAATTACCTCCAACTCCGGAGGCTTCTCACGGTCGAAAATCCCCCGCCGCCTCATGCGATGTTCGACCCGCGCTTCGACCTCATTGGCAGGCAGTTTCGGAAGAACGCTGTCAAACAACGCCCGGGCACTGTCCTCCGTCTGCAAAACGCCAGGAAGGGTGACCGGTTGTAGATATCGCAGGTAAATCGCATGGTGCTCAAGCTCAGCTATGTCCAGGAAGCCGGGATCGAGCACGCCCCGGTACTCGTCCCACCAGTACTGACCGCGATGCTCACGCGCAATCGCACACAGAGATTCGATCAGTTTGGCGTCATCACAAGAATAGAAGACCGCCAGCTTGCGAATCCGCTCCTCACTGATGCCGATGCGACCCGCCTCGATGTGGCTGATCCTGGCTTGATCTGTCGAGATCAGACCAGCGGCTTCACGGGCCATCCGGCCCGCTCGTTCGCGCAGCTTCCGCAGCTCTACGCCAAGGCGTACCTGGCGTGCGGTCGGGTTGTCCCGTGGCGGCATGTCACCTTCCCCTGTCTGCACACAGTGTCGCGCGCGACGGTGTCACGGGTCCACTTGCTATCACTCGATCGTGTTCCACTATTGAACCGGTACATCTATTACCGCTACGTTCCTGGCAGCACCGCGCCGCACGTACTAGACCGAAGTGCAGCCGCTCGGGGGCGCCTTGAGGCGTGCCTGCCAGGGGCGGCCATTGCCACGCATGGCGGGCAGCGCGTACCAGACCACGATGGAAGAGGGACGGCATGACCTCTGTAAGCGCCTTGGCCACCCCCGTACCGCCCGCCGAACCGTCCTCGTCGATACGCGAGAACTACCGGCTCGTCGTGCCCAACTCCCCCTCCGCACACCGGATCGCGCGGGACTTCGTCACCTCGCTCCTGCTGGTCACCGACCACCCCGCCCTCGCCGACGACGCCCGCCTCTGCGTCACCGAGACCGTCACCAACTCCCACCGCCACACACGCAGTCGACTGATCCGGCTCGACGTGACCGTGGCACCCCGGCTCGTGACGGTCCACGTACGCGACGACCAACCCTTCGCCCTCCCCCTCCCCGGCGCCCTCGCGGGCGAACTCACCAGCGGCCGGGGCCTGCTCATGATCGACAGCCTCGCCGCGCACTGGGGCTGGACCATCTACGGCGGGCTCTCCCCCACCTCCAAAGCCGTCTGGTTCACCCTCACGGAGAACGAGGAGACCGGGTGATGGACCCCGTAACCGACCGTGGCCTCTGGGGCTTCGTCGTCATCGCCCTCACCCTCATCGTCCTGGCCGTGGGACTCCTCTACGCGCACATGACCGCCACGGAAGCCGCCGCCGAGGGCTCCGACGACGAACCCCGTATCCCGCCGGACGCCGAGGCGGGCTACTCGTACACCTGCTACTGCTACCGCGACCCGATCCGCGTCACCATCGCCGCCCCGGGCACCCGACGCAGACACGCCCGCGCGGGCCGACACCGCATCCACTGAACGGTGGCTCTGCTCCACCAACCGCGAGCCCCGCCGGGCGGCGAAAGACGTTTGACGCCCGTTGGCGACCGATGGTCGGATGCCGCCCATGAGCACAGGGCAGATGCATCCCGGTATGCATCCCATTGACGAATGCCTTGTACGGCGTTTGATTGCCGGGCAGTTCCCTCGATGGGCGGGGCTGGCGGTGGAGCGGTGGCCGTCCGGTGGCACGGTCAATGCCATGTACCGGCTGGGCGATGACATGGTCGTGAGGCTGCCGCTGGTGCAGGGCGGGACTACGGACCTGTCGATCGAACAGGAGTGGCTGCCCCGTCTCGCGCCTCACCTGCCCACGCGCATTCCCGAGGTGCTCGGGGCCGGAGAGCCGGCTCAGGGGTATCCGTGGCCGTGGTCGGTCTACCGGTGGCTGACCGGGGAACATCCCGAAGCGGGGGCACTGCGGGAGCCTGTGCCGCTGGCCCAGGATCTGGCCGCATTCGTGGCGGCGATGCGCAGCGTCACGCTACCGGCTGCGCCGAAGGCGCACCGGGGCGGACCCGTCGCCTCGCTCGACGCGGAGACCCAGGCCGCGATCAAGGAACTGCGGGGAATTCCGCAGGAGGACGTCGACTGCGATGCCGTGGCCGCCGTGTGGGAGGAGGCGCTGCGGGCCCCGGGCTGGGACGGGCCGCCGGTGTGGCTGCACGCCGATCTGATGCCGGGCAACTTGCTGGTCGACGGCGGCAGACTGGCCTCGGTGATCGACTTCGGGTGCGCGGGGACGGGCGATCCGGCCTGCGATCTGTTCCCGGCGTGGAATCTGCTGCCGGCCGACGCACGAGAGGTCTTCCGTGAGGCGCTGGCCGTGGACGACTCGACCTGGATCCGTGGTCGGGGCCGAACGCTCTCGCAGGCGCTGATCGCGCTGCCGTACTACCGGAGGACGAACCCCGCGATGGCACACAACGCCCGGCATGTGATTCAGGCGGTGCTGGACGAAGGCTGACGGGTGCCACCGCGTGTCGGGGGTCGTACTGGTCACGCACTGGTCACTTTTACACGTTGAGCACCGGTGGGCAGGGACGGCTGGAGCAGTCCGGCCTCGGCTACGTGGCTTTGCCGCACCCGCGCCCCGGACCGCCGTGTCCGCGCCCCGGACCGCCGCGCCCGCGCCCCGGACCGCCTTGGCTCAGCCCAGCGCGTCCATGAGGGCGGTCACGTAGGCATCCAGCCGCTCCTCCACGGCTCGCGTCGTCAGCTCTGTCCTCCCTGCCTCCCGCCATGGCCGCGCCACCAACCGCACTTCCTCTGAAAACGCCAGCCCGTCCCGCACCTGCCAGTACAGCCGCTCGCTCGCCGCCGCTGCCAGCACCCCGCCGGCCTCCTCGTACGCCTCAGCGAACCGCAGACCCCACACCGGGCCGTGCAGCAGCGCGAGATTGGTGGAGCAGTGCGCGACATCGAGGTCCGCCGGGCCCCAGGAGGTCGCTGCCCAGTCGACGACGCCGGTGATCCGGGGACCTGCCGGCCTAGAAGTCAGCACGTCGAACAGCACGTTGCCGGGGTGGAAGTCCCGGTGCAGGAATCGCCCTTCATAGGGCGGCGCGGGCCGGCGGATCACGTCGATCGCCGCGGCCCATGCCGCCGGGTCGGCGCCCTTCGGAGTCACGACGGTGTCGGCGGTCGTCCACGCCACATACTCCCGGGGCCGCTCGGCGGGTCGGAACGCGTGGATCGCCACGAGTTGACGGGCCAGCAGAGGGACGCGCGTCTCCAATCCCTCATCGTCGAGGACCGTCCGGCCCGCCAGATGTGTCATCAGGAGCGATGGATACTCGCAATGCGCGGCGGTCGGATCAACCGCGACCAGTCCAGGAGCCGGCACGGCGGTCCCCGTGAGCAGGGTCAGGGCGCCGGCCTCCCTGTTCAGCCCGTCCTCGGCGTGCACCATGTCGACGAAGGTCCGCAGCACCAGGTCGCGGGTGCCTCCGTCCCGCCTGCCGATGGTCAGCCGCCGCATTTCGGCGGTGGTGCCGCCGTGCAGCGCCTCGGTTCTGACGATCCGTTCGCCGGGCTCCAGGTGCCGGCTCACCCAGGCCAGTGTCAACGGTCGGACAGCCACCGCATCATCGTGGTTGGTCACCGCGCCACCCCATCATCCGGACGACGGCACGCGCAAAAGCTTTCCGCTGGAACAGTTCATGGCTTCGGGCACCGTGGGCCCCTGCCAGGTCGGCAGGGGCCCACGGTGTGGAGAGCGGAGGAGAGCCGGGACCTGTCCTCGACAAGCAGCGTCCCTGGCCGGCACCGCTTACCGTCCGGAGGCGGCCTGACGGCCCGGCCTCACCTCAGGTTCCGGTCGTAGAACCGGCCCCCGTCCTCCAACTCGAACCACGGGGTGCCGACGTGCCCGCCCAGATTGGCGTGCAGCGTCTTCTCCTTGGTGCCGAAGGCGTCGAAGAGGTCCAGGGCCCGCTGCCGGGGGTTCCCTTCGTCGTCCCACTGCAGCAGGAACAGCAGCGGAATGGTGACCTGCCGGGCCTCCTCGCGCTGGGCGCGGGGCACGTAACCCCCGGCGAAGAAACCGGCGGCCGCGATGCGCGGCTCGACCACCGCCAGCCGGATGCCGACAGCGGTCCACCCCGAGTACCCGACCGGGCCGCCGATCTCGGGCAGCGAAAGGAGGGCGTCGAGGGTGGTCCGCCATTCCGGGACCGCCTTGTCGACCAGGGGGCCGATGAAGGACTCGAAGATCTCATCAACCGGCTCGCCTGCCCGCATCGCCCGGCGGAGGTCGGTGCGGGCCTGCTCGTCGGCGGCGGAACGGGGCCGGTCACCGCACCCGGGGGCGTCGATGGCGGCCACCGCGTAGCCGTACGCCGCGTAGTGCCGGGCCCGGGCCACCAGCCGGGCTTCCCCCTTGGGCAGGCCGTTGTTGTGGGCCATCAGGATCAGCGGAGCCGGTGCGGATCCAGGCGTCCACAGGGTGCCGGGGATCTCGCCGAGGGTGAATTCGCGTTCGAGGACGCCGTCGTCGAGGCGCTGTTCGGAAGTGAATCGCATGGTCGTGCCTTTCGGGAGTGCTCTGGAACGGCGCTCCCGGACGACCTATCGCCCGACCATGACCCCGGAGGGGAGCACCCATGTCGATACTGCGTTCACGGGTACCACCTCCTCGTTCTCTCCCACGGCCTCCGGAAACGTAGCAGTGGTCGCCGGGGTCCGCCAAGCGGAATTCTTGCGCGGGCTTCCGCAGCCGAATGCCACGGAGTCGGAACACTTACGGAGAGCTACTTCGGGCCTCCGGCTTCCCGGTTTCAGCTTCAAGTCCCCGGGCTACGGGGTGGGACAGGAACCGGACCTGCTGCTGCCCGCCCTCACAGCGGCCAAGCTGGTCGGACCTCTCGCGGAACACGGTGGAGAGGACTTCGAGGAGCGGATCGTGCGGGCGATCACCGGCTTCCTCTCCCTCCCAGAACTCGAACTGCCATGAGCGGCGGGCCTGTCCGGCGGATCATGGCGGAGACGGCGAGTAAGGGCTGCCCCGCAGGAAGCGGGCCTGTTCCCATTCCAGAGCCATGCGGGCAGCGTAGTGTCGGCCCCGCCCGTGGGTGCCTCGTACGGTCGCAATCAGGTCAAGACCAGCCTTTGAGCCGATCACCGATCACCAGGGAGACGTCACCGCTGCTGTCGGCTTCCGTGTGGGCGGCGGCGACCGTGGGGGCGGCGACCGGCTCTCCCGTACCGGTCCACCGGCCCCGGCCGCCGCCCGCCGCGCACCCCACCCACCGCGCGCCCCCACCGGCGCGGAGCCCCGCGGAGCCGCACGCCGACAGGGGACACGAGCACCGCTGAGGTGCTTCGGGTGCGTCAGGAGACCGCGAGGGCTACGCAGAGCGCGACGAGAGCGACGGTCTGGAGGCCGACGCGGAGGTTGATGACACCGTCCCAAGTGGACTGCAGAGAGCGTGCGTCGGGCGCGGTGCGGCCCTCCTGCGCGGCGGACGTGAGCTGTTTGTTCACCGGCACGCTCACCTTGTTGTACACAGCCAGCCAGGCGATCAGAGCGAGCACGGCGACGGCTGCGGCGACCGCGCCCGCCGTGCGGCCGTCGATGGCGGCGAACACCACGGTGAGCACCGAGGCGACCAGACCGATGATGCCGGGAGTGGACATCCGTCTGTCCCCGAAGCGGTGAACTTGGCCCATCGCGCTGGTGAGTACGGCGTCGTCCACCTGGGCGAGGGCGGACCGCAGAACGACGGCACAGAACACGTCCGTGCCGTAGATGACGGCGTTGGCGAGGATCGCTACCACTGCCAGGGTTTGTATGAGCGCGTGCATCAGAACCTACCCTTCGTCAATTCTCTCGCTCCGCGCGTCCGTGCTGGTGAATCGCGACAGCCGGCGGGCTTCGAGACCTCTGGAGCCTTCTGGAAATGGGCAGTTGGCGACGCTAGCACTCTCGCCTCGGCCGATTCCAGCTTCTTCGGACAGTGCCCTGTGTGATCGTCCGGAGGGCCGGAGGGTGGGACGTCCGGGTGGTCCCGGTTCCTGGCGCGCGGGGCTACGGAAGGACATACGGCCCGATCCGTCGGCCGTGCTCGACACCGTGGGCGTGCGCGCCGACGGCTGGGCCCGCACACGGCGTCGAGCCGCTGTCGTACCGCTGTCGAGCCGCTACCGGCCGATCGAGTCCAACTCGGCGATCGCGTCGACCGGCAGGGTCAGACTCGCGGCGGCGAGGTTCTCGCGGAGGTGGGCGACGGACGAGGTGCCGGGGATGAGGACGGTCGTGGTCGAGCGCTGCAGCAGCCAGGCCAGCGCGACCTGCTGCGCCGAGGCGCCCAGGCGGGCGGCCACGGCGCTCAGCGTCCCGGACTGGAGCGGGCTGAACCCGCCGAGTGGGAAGAACGCGGCGAAGGCGATGTTCTCGGCCTCGCAGCGTTCGACGAGCGCGTCGTCCTGCCGGTTGGCGAGATTGTAGAGATTCTGCACGGTGACGACCGGCGCGATGCCCTGGGCCTCGGTGAGCTGCGTCAACGAGGCCGCACTGAGGCCGAGATGGCGGATCAGGCCCTCCTTCCGCAGCTCGGCCAGGGCGCCGAACTGATCGGCGAGGGACTCGTCGTTGGTGCCGTCCGGTGTGCCGACGCGCAGATTGACGACGTCGAGAGCGTCCAGACCGAGGCGCTGGAGGTTCTCGTGGACCTGGGCCTTGAGGTCGTCAGGATCCAGGGCCGGGCCCCAGCTGCCGTCCGCGCCACGGCGCGCGCCGACCTTGGTGACGATATGCAGATCGGCGGGGTAGGGGTGCAGGGCTTCCCTGATCAGCTCGTTGACGACGGCGGGGCCGTAGAAGTCGGCGGTGTCGATGTGGGTGACGCCCAGCTCGACGGCCTCGCGCAGGACCGCGAGGGCCTGGTCGCGGTCCTTGGGGGGCCCGAGGACGCCGGGCCCGGCCAGCTGCATGGCGCCGTAGCCCATGCGGCTGATGGTGAGGTCGCCCGCGAGCGTGAGGGAGCCGCCGGGAAGAGCGTGAGACATTTCGCGCCTTTCGTTGCCTTCATCCATCGACAGGTCATTTTCTACCTTCGCGGACAAGCTGACACGACTGCGACGCTGCGGCATGTCCGCCGCCCCCGCCACCCCGCTGACGGCACGTATGGTCCCGTCTCCTGTGCTCCGGTGTGCTCCGGTGTGCTCCGGTGTGCTCCGGGTCATCAGGACGTGGGAGCGGCTCGGCGGGCTGGGACCACCGGCGGACCCGCCGTTGTGGCCGGGCCATGACGCCGTTAAGACTGTGCCGAACGCATGATCCTTTCGTCAGCCGTCGCAGGAGGCAGCACATGTCACGTCCGGTCACCGTCGTCACGGGCGGCAGTCGGGGAATCGGCGCGGCGACATGCGTCCGCCTGGCACGGGACGGGCATGACCTCGCCCTGGGGTACGTCAGCAACAGTGCGGCCGCCGAGGAGACCGCGACGGCCGTACGCGCGGCGGGGGCGCGCTGCGTCGTCGTGCGGGTGGACACCACCGACGAGGCCGACGTGGAGCGGCTGTTCGACACCGCCACGGCCGAACTCGGTCCGGTGACCGGGCTGGTCAACAACGCGGGGGTGACCGGGCCGCTCGGCAGGCTCGCCGATGCCCGTACCGAGGATCTGCGACGGGTGCTGGAGGTGAACCTCCTGGGCTACCTGCTGTGCTGCCGCCGCGCCGCCCGGGACATGACGGCTCTCGGCTCGGGTGCCATCGTCAACATCTCCTCCGCCGCCGCGACCCTCGGCAGCCCCGGCGAATACGTCCACTACGCCGCGACCAAGGCCGCCACCGATGCCCTGACCGTCGGCCTGTCCAAGGAACTCGGCCCGGACGGTATCAGGGTCAACGCGGTCGCGCCCGGCATCATCAACACCGACATCCACGCGGCGATGGGCGAGCCCGACCGCCCGGCCACGACGGCTGCGGGGACCCCCCTCGGTCGGCCCGGCGAGCCCTCCGAGATCGCCGGCGCCATCTCCTGGCTCCTCTCCGCCGACGCCTCGTTCACCACCGGCACGGTCGTGAGGATCTCCGGCGGCCGCTGACGTATCCCTTTCTCGGACTGACGCACCTCTGTCTCGCGCGGCGGCTGTCTCGCGCGGCGACCCGCGCCGCCGTCCCGGCCCGGCCGGGGTGCGACCAGCCCCGGCCCGTGCTGCGACCGGACCCGGGCCGGTTGCCCGGCACCGGTCCTGGCCTGTGAGGATGGCTGGGGCGAGAGACGGCCGCCGGCCGGAGAGCCCCCGTACATCGAGGAGCGGTAAGGGTGTCGCAGCAGGGACCGCAGGGCCTGGTCGAGCGCATGGAACATCACCAGGTCGCCGTCTACCTCGCCGCACTGGCCGCCGGCGCGCTGCTCGGCTGGGCCGCCCCCGGGGCGGGGCCTGGCCTGGAACACGCCATCAATCCCGTGCTCGGCGCGCTGCTGTTCGTCACGTTCCTCCAGGTGCCCGCCGCCGAGCTGGTCCGCTCGCTGCGCGGCGGGCGGTTCCTGGCAGCCTCGCTGGTGGTGAACTTCCTGGTGGTGCCGCTGGTGGTCGCCGCGATGTTCACGCTCCTCCCCGCCGACCAGGCCGTGCGCCTCGGGGTGCTGCTGGTGCTGCTGTGCCCATGCGTGGACTATGTGATCGTCTTCAGCGGACTGGCCGGTGGCGACAGCCGCCGCCTGCTCGCCGCCACGCCCGTCCTGCTGGTCATGCAGATGCTCCTGCTTCCGCTGTTCCTCTACCTGTTCATGGGGCCCGAGCTGGCCGACATCGTCCAGGTCGGCCCGTTCCTCAAGGCCTTCGCCTTCCTGATCGTCATCCCGCTCGCGCTGGCCTGGACCGTTCAGGCGTGGGCGGGGCGCCGCCCGGCCGGGCGGAAGGTGTCCGACGGCGCGACGACCACGATGGTGCCGCTGATGGCCGCCACCCTGCTCGTGGTCGTCGCCTCCCAGGTCCCCAAGCTCGGCGACAGCCTCGGCGACGTCGGCGCCGTCATCCCCTTCTACGTCGTCTTCCTGCTCGTGATGGCGTTCGCGGGCCGCGCGGTGGCCCGGCTGTTCCGCCTGGACGTGCCCGCGGGCCGGGCGGTCGTCTTCACCGGCGCGACCCGCAACTCCCTCGTCGTCCTGCCCCTGGCCCTGGCGCTGCCCGACGACCTGGCGGTGGCCGCGGTCGTCGTGGTCACCCAGACCCTGGTCGAGGTCCTCGGCATGGTCACCTACGTACGCCTGGTCCCCCGCCTGCTGCCCGACCGCCCGGCCGCCACCGGCTGACTCCGGGCGGGCACGGCCAGGCCCGGACGTGGCCGGTCTCAGCCCTCCCCGGCGACCTCCACGGGTGTCCGGTCGTCCGTCTCCGGATCGTCAAAGGCCGTCGGATCGTCGGGAAGAACGGGCAGCCCGGGCGGGCGCCGGGGGTCGTAGTGCGCACGGGCGAAACCGTCCCCGGCCCTGTGGACGACGTCCGGTTCCGCAGGGGCGGCCCACACGCTCAGGAAGTGTTCCTCCACGACGGCGTCCTCCGTCCCGGCCTCACCGTGGTCCCGGCCGCGAGCCCGCACCCGGACCCGGTACCAGCCCGGGCCGGCCATCGCGAAGTTCCCCGCCTCGTCCATCACGTCACCGCCCCACGCCGTCAGCCACAGCGCACCGCTGCTGCTGTAGAGGCTCACGTCCACAGCCGTCTCCCACTCCTCGTCCGGCGGAGGGGGCACGTCCGGGAGCTGTTCCGTGGTCAGCCGTATCGCCCCGGTGTGGGTACCCGCGTAGACGGTGAGGTGCTCCGGCCCGCCCGCCGCGAGGCTGTTCCCCTCGAAAATCCTGGAGACGGTGTCGGTGTCGTCGTAGACGTCGAGGAACTCGTCTCCCTGGAGGTAGTACTGGCGGTACGAGACCGGCATGTCGTCCGAGCTCCATCGTGTGTAGCGCATACGGCGATCATCCCCCGGGCGCCACACCACCGACCCACGGGGGAAGGGGAGTTGAGCGCTCCGTCCGTCGGCGCGGGCTGTCCGGCCCGGCCGACCGGGCGGCGGGGTACGGAGCCGGCGGCACCGGCGTTCACAGGGCCGTAACTCCCCCGTCGGACAGCGGCCACCGGGCGGGCGGGAAGGGGTGAATGGATATGCGCGATCCCCTCGCGCCGCACGTCGGGCGCGGGTCGGTCGGCTCGACACCGGGCGGGCCGACACCGGGCGGCCCCACACCCGCCGGCTCACCTCTCACCGGCCCAACACCTGGAGACCCGTATGACCGGCTCAGTCCGCCCGCAGCCTCAGTCGCACACGGAAGACGTCCGGGCCGACAGGGGCCTGGGCGGCGCGGTGCGCGGCCTGGCGGCCGGTCTGGCCGTAGGCGCTCTCACGCTGGGCAGTGTCCTCGCGGGCGGTGGTACCGCCACCGCCACCACGCCGAACTGCTCGGGGACCACCGGCGCGGCGCTCTGCGCGAAGGCCGACGACCTCCTCGATGTGACGCTGGACCAGCTGCGGCCGACCCAGCCCTCCGTCGGCTTCGACCAGATCTACTACAAGCTCGGCCGGTACGGCAGCGACAAGGACGAGCTGGCCGGCGACGTCAACAAGCGCTTCGACGACTGGTGCGAGACGAACGGCCAGAAGGAGGCCGACAAGGTCGAGTCCGGCGCGAAGCTGACCGACCCGTCGAGCTTCACCTGCACGGTCAAGGTCGGCGAGGAGACCGACAAGACGCGCTCCGCCATGAAGACGGTCGTCATCGGCCCCGGTGGGCAGCTGTACCTCACCGACGGGCACCACAGCCTGACGTCCTTCCTGGAGACGCCCGACGGCGGCCCGAAGACGCACATCCGGCTGCGCGTCACCGCCAACCTGAGCAACCTGTCGACGGCCGACTTCTGGAAGACCATGCAGGACCGCAAGTGGGTCTGGCTGCGCGACGAGAACAACAAGCCGATCACCACCGACCAGCTGCCCCAGCGCCTCGGTCTGGCCGGCTTCCACGACGACCGCTACCGCAGCCTCGTCTACTTCACGCGCGACATCGGCTACACCGCCCCGGCCGACGCGGCGGAGTACCTGGAGTTCCTGTGGGGCACCTGGCTGCGCGAGCGCGTGGACCTGGACGCGTACGACCTGAACGACTCCGCGTCGTACCTGTCCGCCGTCCGCGCCGCCTCCGAGGCCATGACCGCCGTGTCCGGCACGACCGTCATCGCCGACGGCCGCACCGCCGACGAGCTGGGCCGGATGGCCGAGTGGAACGGCGGAAAGAAGGCGACCGGCGGCGAGTTCGGCAAGCTGAGCGCTCCGATCACCGACAAGAAGCCCGGCAAGCTCGCCTTCGCGCTGGACTTCCGCGCCAAGGTCGCGGTCGCGCCCGCCTGCACGAAGACCATGACCGGCAAGCACGTCGGCCCGCTGGTCGTCTCCTCCGGCATCACCTGCCTGGACGGCACCCAGGTGACCGGCCCCATCGTGGTCAACGCGGGCGCGAGCCTGGTGGCGAAGAGCGCCGACATCACCGGCCCCGTGCAGGCCGTCGGCGCGCACACCGTGCAGCTGTGCGGCACCACGCTCACGGGTCCGCTCTCGGTGGTGAACACGAAGCAGCGGCTGACCCTGTCGGGCCCCGGCTGCACCCCGAACACCATCAACGGCCCGGTCCAGCTCGTCGGCAACCCGGCGGCCTGAGCGAACCGGCAGAGCAAACGGGCGGAGCGAACCGGCGGCTGCGACCGGCCGCCTGAGCCCGTCGCCTGAACCGGTCACCTGAGCCGGTCGGCTGAGCCCGTCGGCTGAGCCCGTCGTGTGTCCCGCCCGAGCTTCGGGCGGGACACACGTCTCGCCCCGCGCCGCCCGGCCGCCCCGCTCGCCCCGGCCCTGCCCCGCGTAGCTCCGGCCAACAGCCACAGCCCCCGGCGTCAGAGCTTGACCTGGAAGATCCCGGCCGGGCGCTCCCGCCGGTAGCCGAGTCCTTCGTTCACGGCCAGCATCGACGCGTTGTCGTGGGCGACGGTCGTGCTGATCTCCCTCACCCCCGGGTGCGACGCGTGCAGTGCGCCGAGCAGATGGCGCTTGACGGCGTGTCCCAGGCCACGCCCCCGGTAGGCCCTGACGACCAGCGTGTCGTTCTGGAGCGCGCGCGTGTCCGAGGGGTCGCGCAGGACGACCTCCGTATAGGCGGCGACGGAGTCGCCGTCCGTGGTGTCGAGCACCGCCGAGGTGAGGAGGACCCCGCCCCGGTCCTCGATGAGCCGGGCCACGGCACGGACTCTCTCCGCGTCCCAGCGCGGTGCCCGCTCGTCCAGATCGCCCCTCGGCGCTTCGTCCATCGCGTCGTGGGCACGGGCCAGCGTGTCGGCCAGCTCGTCGGGTACGACACCCGACCAGCCGGCGTAACGGAGGCCCTCGGGCAGCGAGGGCAGGGGGATCTCGTCGAGCGCCTGCGGGACCCGCTGGACGTACCAGCCGAGCGGGAGCACCTGGGTGAAGCCGAGGCCGTCGGCGAAGGCCTCGCCCGCGCCGCCTGTTTCGAGCACGGTGGAGACCGACGTACGTCCGTCGGCGATGAGCTCCGCGCGTATCGCGGCCCACAATTCCGCGCCCACCCCGTGCCGCCGGGCGCGCGGATGCACCACCAGGGCGTCGAGGAAGGCCGTGTGCCGGTTGCTCTCGCCGCTGAACAGGAGCACCGAGGCGACGCCCGCGTACGAGCCGTCGGGCGCCGCCACCGCCAGATGAACGTTTCGCCCGGCCACCGAGGGCACCCGCAGCCTGCCCGCCGTCGCCGCCGCGCCGGGCTCGGGCACCGAGGCCGGCAGATCGAGGACATGCGCCGCCGTGACCACCGCGTGCCAGGCGTCTGTCTCGGTGTCCGAGGGCGGGCTTCCCAACGTGATCAGCATGAACCGAACCTACGCGTAAGGAGACGGTACCGCCCCCGAGTTACCGGACTCCTGACGGCCCGACAGGTCAGGCCACGGGCCGCTTGGGCACCCCAGGCGCCACAAGGGCTTCCTGAGGGCACAAGCACCCCGTGGCCGGGCGGATACGCCTCAGGCGGCCGCGTTCTCGGTGACCGTGACCCGCCCCTTGCGGATCGTGGCGACCCGCGGGGCGCGGCGGGCGATCGAGCTGTCGTGGGTCACCATGACGAAGGTCAGGCCGTGCTCCTTCCAGAGCCCCTCCAGCAGTTCCATGATCTCGTCGCGCATCGACTCGTCGAGGTTCCCCGTCGGCTCATCGGCGAGCAGCACCTTCGGCTGCTTGACGAGCGCGCGGGCGATGGCCACGCGCTGCTGCTGACCGCCGGACAGCTCGCCCGGCACATGGCCGAGCCGCTCGCCGAGCCCGACCGAGTCCAGCGCCTGAGCCGCCCGTTCCCGCCGGGCCGCACCACCGAGACCGAGGGGGACGAGCGCCGTCTCGACGTTCTCCTGCGCGGTCAGCGTGGGGATGAGGTTGAAGCTCTGGAAGACGAAGCCGATGGACTCCGCCCGTACCTTGGTGAGCCGGGCCTCGGGCAGCGAGGCGAGGTCGACGCCGTCCAGTTCGATACGGCCCTGGGTCGGCCGGTCGAGGCCGCCGAGCATCTGGAGAAGGGTGGACTTGCCGCCGCCGGTGGGCCCCTGGATGACGAGCCGGCCGCCGTCCTCGATGGTCAGATCGACCCCGTCCAGGGCGTTCACGGTCTTCTTGCCGCGCTGGTAGCGCTTGGTGACGCCGGTGAGCTGATACATGGTGCGACTCCTGCTGTACGGATGAGGGGTTCGGGTTACTCGACACGGCGCAGGGCGTCGGCGGGGCGCAGCCGGGAGGCGCGCCAGCCACCGAAGCCGCCCGCGATCAGTCCGCCCGCCACGGCGAGCCCGACCGCGACACCGATGATGGTGAGGGAGACCGGTGCGGTGAGGGCGATGTCGACCGACTTCGACGCGGCCAGCCGAGCGGGTCCGCCGTTGCCCGCCATGCCGCCGGGGCCGAAGCGGCTCATACCGCCGCCGCCCCCGCCACTGGGGCCGCCCCCGCCGAGCTGCGCCGTGAGGGAGGGGCTGATGGCGGTGACCAGATAGGCGCCTCCGAGTCCGAGGGCGATGCCGAGCGCTCCGCCGAGCAGCCCGTTGACCAGGGCCTCGCCGACGACCTGGCCGGTGACCCGGCGGCTCTTCCAGCCGAGGGCCTTGAGCGTGCCGAATTCGCGCACCCGGCGGCTGACCGCCGAGGAGGTGAGCAGACCGGCCACCAGGAAGGCGGCGATCAGTACGGCGATGGACAGCCACTTGCCGACGTTGGCGGCGAGGCCGGAGGCGGTGGACAGGGAGCCGGAGACGGTGTCCGCGAGGTCGGCGGAGGTGGTGACCGTCGTGCCCGCGATGTTCTTCTGGATGGCGGACTTGACGCTGTCGATCCGCTGCGAGTCGGCGGCCTTGACGTAGACCGTGGTGACCTTGTCCTTGGCGTCGGCCAGGGTCTGAGCCCGCGTCAGCGGGATGTAGAGGTTGGCCGCGGCGTCACCGCTGTCGGCGGTGGCGACGCCGACGATGGTGAACGTGGTACCGGAGATGGTGACGGTCTTGCCGACCGCGAGGCTCTTCTCCTTGGCGTACGCGCTGTCGACGACCGCGACGGCGGCGTTCGTCTCGGTGGTCTTGAACGTACGACCGGCGGTGATCTTCGAGGAGGTCAGCGGGCCGAGCGCGGGTTCGGTGACGTCGGTGCCGTACAGGGAGTAGGTGTCGACGTCGAACGCCGCCCCGCCGCCCCGCACCTGGCCGCCGCCGTCGCCCCCCGTGCCGCCGGGGCCGCCGCGTCCGCCGCCCTGCCCGGGGGTGAACTCGCCCGG
The DNA here is from genome assembly GCF_044454085.1 of Streptomyces sp. NPDC051569. NCBI lineage: Bacteria > Bacillati > Actinomycetota > Actinomycetes > Kitasatosporales > Streptomycetaceae > Streptomyces > Streptomyces sp. NPDC051569. Next base: position 242,837 of record NZ_JBITDJ010000002.1, on the reverse strand, counting down.
CTTGAAGTCGCCGTTCACCTTGAGGACGCTCAGGTTCAGTCCGCCGACGGCGCCGGCGACGCCGTCCTGGCCGCCGACCTTGTCGACGGTGGAGGAGGCGAGGGTCTGGAAGCCCTGGACGAGGACCCGGTCGCTGCTCTGCGCGCCGTCGCCCTTCGCGTCGAACTCGAAGCGCGGGCGCCGGGTGGTGTCGTCGCCGGGCGGCGGGGCGGCCTTGGTGACCGTCATGTCGGTGCCGAGGCCGTAGAGCGATTGCAGGACCTGGTCCTGGGCGCGGCTCATACCGGTGGAGACCGAATTGACGACGATCACCAGGGCGATGCCCAGGGCGAGCCCCGAGGCGACGACGAGCGCCGCCTTTCTGCGGCGGCGCAACTCGCGCCGGAGGTAGGTGAAGAACATGAGCGTGAAGCTAGGCCCGGGTTCTGATGAGGAGTTGAGGCCCGGGTGAGAGCCGCATGAGAACGCGAACGGCCGCGGCACCGGGAGGGTGCCGCCGCCGTGGGGCGTACGCGTACGAAGCTGAATCGGCTCAGCTCCGGGCCGGACGGGTGCCGGATCGGAACCCGGCTCCGGGAATCGGAACCGGGCCGGACCCGGAACCGGCTCCGAATCGGAACCGGTCAGGGGTCAGAACCGGTCCGGGGTCAGAGCCGGGCCGGGGTCAGAACCGGGCCGGGGTCAGAACCGGGGTCAGACGGGTCCGTGCCGTCAGGCCGCGGAACCGGCCTGCCAGTCGGCCCAGCTCAGGTTCCAGCCGTTGAGACCGTTGTCCGGCTTGATGGTCTTGTCGGGGGAGTTCTTGACGATGACCACGTCACCGACGAGCGAGTGGTCGTAGAACCACGCGGCCGGCTGGTTCGCGTCGCCCGCGCCCTTCACGTCCTGCAGACCCACACAGCCGTGGCTGGTGTTGACGGAGCCGAAGACGGACTTGGCGCCCCAGTAGTTGCCGTGGATGAAGGTGCCCGACGTGGACAGCCGCATGGCGTGCGGAACGTCCTTGATGTCGTACTCGCCCTTGCCGTCGTCGTCCGTGAAGCCGACCGTCGCACCGTTCATCCGGGTCTCCTTGAACTTCTCGGAGATCACCATCTGGCCGTTGTACGTCGGGTTGTCGGGCGAACCGGAGGAGATCGGGATCGTCTTGATCGTCTGGCCGTCCCGCGTGACGGTCATGGTGTGCGCCTTCGCGTCCACCGTGCTGACCTGGTTGCGGCCGATGGTGAAGGTGACCGTCTTCTGCTGGACGCCGGTGATGCCGTTCGCGCCCTCGACACCGTCCAGGTTCAGCTTGACGATGACGGTCGAGCCGCCCGTCCAGTACTGCTCGGGACGGAAGTCGAGACGCTGCGAGGAGAACCAGTGGCCGACGACCTGCTGGTTGCTGCTCGACGTCACGCTGATCCCTGCCTGCACGGCCGCCTTGTTGGTGATCGACTTGTCGAAGTTGATCGAGACGGGCATCCCGACACCGACGGTCGAGCCGTCCTCGGGGGTGAAGTTCCCGATGAAGCTGTTGGCGGGCGAGACGGTGGTGAAGGAGGAGTTCTCGTGGGCCACGAGGCCCTTGGCGTCCTTCGCCGTCGCGGCGATCTTGTACACGGTGGACCGCGAGAGCTGTCCGTCCGGCTTCCAGCTCAGGGAGTCGGCGGACAGGGTGCCCTTGACGGGGGTGCCGTCCACGGTGGTCATCGTGACGTCCGTGAGGGTGCCCTTGCTGACCGTGACCTTGGCGTCGTTGTGGATGCTCGCGTTGGTCGCGCCGTTCTTGGGCGAGATGGCTATCTGAGCCTCGGACGTCTCCTTGGCGGCCGCCGCGTCCACCTGGGCCTGCGACGACGACTTGGTCGGGGCGGCCGAGCCGGACCCACCGTTGCCTCCGTCAGTGCTGCAGGCCGTAAGCACCAGAACGCCGCCAAGCAGTGCGGACGCGGCCACGAGACCCTTACGCCGCTTGCTGTCCGTCATCACACGCTTCTCCATCGTCGCCGATTACCCTGCCGATAAGTTTTAAGAACGCTCGTGCCGGTTCGTCCGGTTCCACATCAGCCGCAGATGTGGCGCACACCACTCGCCATCCCGCGACAACGCGCGATAAGTCGGACCCCGGCCCGCCGGGGCGCGGCGGGCCGGGCCGGGACCCACCAGGGTGTCACGATCGGGGAGCGGACCCGGCCTCATTGACGTCGTTGCCCGCACGGGCGCGGTCGTTCAGCCCGTCGTTCAGCCCGTCCTTCAGTTCGGCCGCGCCGTCCAGCTCACCCTCGTCGTCCTCGTCGAGGTCCCATTCCACCGCGTCCGGGTCGTAGTCGATCAGTTCACTGGTCCACGACGCCTGCGCCAGTTCGATCCCGGGGACCTCGCTGACCAGGTCGAACGGCTCGACGAGATACGCGAGAGCCTCCGCCTCGTCTTCCCGCACCGCGGACTCGGCGTGGGCGCGCTCGTCCTCCGGCATGGACTCGTCCGCGACGATGCGGGCGAGGGCGGCGCCACTGAGCTGCCCGGGGTCGTCGACCTCCAGCACCAGCTCCACCCGCAACCGTACATAACGCGATGACTCAGAAGTGCTCATACGACGGAGCTTAGGGCTCCCGACCCGAAGGCCCGGCCGTCTCCGCCCCGGGGCCCGGCCGCTCCCGACCCGAAGGCCCGGCCGGCCCCGGGCCGACGACGGCGCCACGGAACGGCTCGTCTAGCATCAGCGCATCCCAGCCAATTCGACGTTGTCACAAGGGAGATCGATCACTTGTCCGTCGCAAGCCGGCCGCTGCTCACCGCTGCCGCCGCCGGAATCCTTCTCTGCGCACTCTGGTTCGTTCCCTCCGCGCACGCCACCGAAGAACTGGACGCTCCGGAACAGGGGGCTGCGGCGGCAGCGCGGAGCCTCGCCGCCGGAGACCTCGCCGCCGGGGACCTCACCGCCGGGGACCTCACCGCCGGGGACCTCACCGCCGGAGGACCGGGCAGCTCGCGGGAGCCGGCTCTCCTCGCCGAAACAGGCAGCGTGCGGACCACGCCGTACCTGATCGGCGGGAGCGTGCTCCTCGGGGTGGGCGCGGTGTTCGTCGTGTACTCGGCACGCGAGGGCGCACGCGTCTTCTGAGCAGCCGCACGGGAACAGCGGTACGGCGACCACAGCCGTACGTGCGCAGCCGTACGTGTACTCCGTGTACGGGGAGGGGCCGACCGGCAGCACCGGGCGGCCCCTCCTGTCATCGCCGGACCTTCACCACGGCGGGAACGCTCAGGCCAGCGGGCCCGTCACCGGCTCCACCGCCGCGACCAGCCTGCCCTCGCGTACGAAGGCGTCCGCCGCCGCGAGGTCCGGGGCGAGGAAACGGTCCGGCCCCGGGCCCTCGACCCCCGCCGCGCGCAGCGCGTCGATGGCGGCCCGGGAGGCGGGCGCGGGGGTGAGGCCGTGGCGCAGCTCGATCGCGCGGGTCGCCGCGTACAGCTCGACCGCGATGATCCGGCTCAGGTTGTCGACGGCGGTACGGAGCTTGCGCGCGGCCGACCAGCCCATGGAGACGTGGTCCTCCTGCATCGCGGAGGACGGGATGGAGTCCACCGAGGCGGGAACCGCAAGCCGCTTCATCTCGCTGACCAGGGCGGCCTGCGTGTACTGCGCGATCATCAGGCCCGAGTCGACCCCGGCGTCGTCGGCGAGGAAGGCCGGCAGCCCGTGCGAGCGGTTCTTGTCGAGGAGCCGGTCCGTACGGCGTTCCGCGATCGAGCCCAGGTCGGCGGCGGCGATGGCCAGGAAGTCCAGGACGTACGCGACGGGGGCACCGTGGAAGTTGCCGTTCGACTCGACGCGGCCGTCGGGCAGGACCACCGGATTGTCGACCGCCGCCGCCAGCTCGCGGTCCGCGACGATCCGGGCGTACGCGAGCGTGTCCCGGCCCGCGCCCGCGACCTGCGGGGCGCAGCGCACGGAGTACGCGTCCTGCACGCGGGGGGCCGCGTCGGCCTGGAAATGGCCGGTCAGGCCCGACCCGTCGAGGACCCGCAGCATGTTGTCCGCGCTGGCCCCCTGGCCGGGGTGGGGCCGGATGGCGTGCAGCTCGGGCGCGAGGACCTTGGCGGTGCCGAGCAGGGCTTCCAGGGTCAGCGCGGCGGTGATGTCGGCGGAGGTGTAGAGGCGGTGCAGGTCGGCGAGGGCCATGACCAGCATGCCGAGCATGCCGTCGGTGCCGTTGAGCAGCGCCAGCCCCTCCTTCTCGCGCAGCTCGACGGGGGTGATGCCGTGTGCGGCGAGCAGCTCGCCCGCGGGCTTCACGACACCGTCGGGGCCCTCGGCGTCGCCCTCGCCCATGAGGGTCAGCGCGCAGTGGGAGAGCGGCGCGAGGTCGCCGGAGCAGCCGAGCGAGCCGAATTCGTGGACGACGGGGGTGATCCCGGCGTTCAGCACGTCGGCCATGGTCTGCGCGACCTCGGGGCGTACGCCGGTACGGCCGGAGGCGACGGTCTTGAGCCGCAGGAACATCAGCGCCCTGACGACGTCCCGCTCGACGCGCGGGCCCATGCCGGCGGCGTGGCTGCGGACGATGTTGCGCTGCAGCTGGGCGCGGAGGTCCTGGCTGATGTGCCGGGTGGCGAGCGCGCCGAATCCGGTCGAGACCCCGTACACGGGCTCGGGCTTGGCTGCCAGCGCCTCCACGATCCGGCGCGCGTCGGCGAGCGCGGTGACGGCCTCGGCGGAGAGCTCGATCCGGGCGTGCCCGCGGGCCACGGCGATGACGTCCTCGGCGGTGGTCCCGGACGTCCCCACCACGACAGTGTGCATATCCATATTCAGGAGCGTACGGACTGAATCTCAAGGTGTCACTAGCGGTGGGCCACCTGCGGGTTGGCGGAATCGGTCACCCCCCGGAGGGCGGCTCGGACGTCGGCCCGGTCGGCGGCCGTGGCATTGGCCGTGGCGTCGGCCCAGTCGGCGGCTGCGGCGTCGGCCCAGTCGGCGGCCGTGGCGTCGGCCGTGGCGTCGGACCGGTCGGCGCGTCCCGGAAGCTCCGGCGGTCGTGGGCGTTGCCCGGCGGCGCGTCCGCCAGGCGCAGCACCGCCCCGTCCCGCCCCGCCACCACCGGCTCCCCCGAGCGCGCCGCCTTCGCCCGGTACTGCGCAGCGTCGGCCAGGCGGAACAGCCGCCGCGCCGACCGCACCTGCCCGATCGGGTCGCCCGTGGAGGCGATCCCGCACGCGACTCCCTCGCCGAGGTCCAACTCGGCTGCCCGCGCGCACAGTTCCCTCGCCACGGCGATCACCGCGTCGGCCGGGGGGCCGGCCGTGAGCAGGCAGAACTCGTCCCCGCCCAGCCGGGCGGCCAGCGCCCCCGGAAGTCTCGCGCCGCACAGCGACAGGACCGAGCCGAATCGTTCCAGCAGCCGGTCACCGACCGCGTGCCCCTGGGTGTCGTTGACCCTCTTCAGGCCGTTGAGGTCGCAGACGACGAGGCTGACGACGGTGCCGTCCTCCCGGTGCAGCCCGATCGCCTCGTCGAGCCGCATATCGACCGCGCGCCGGTTCGCCAGCCCGGTCAGCGGGTCCGTGAAGGCCAGCCGGCGGACCTCTTCGAGCCGCTCGGTCTGGGCGATCCCCGAGGCCACCACGGACGCGATGACGGTGGCGAAGTCCGCGTCGTCCCCGCCGAAGAGCGGCGCACCGAGCGGCCGGGCCACGTACAGCTCCCCCCACGCCCGCCCGTGCAGCAGGATCGGCGCGACGACACAGCTGCTCCGCCCGCGCCGCCGCAGCGCCGCGACGCGCTCATGGCAGTAACCGGGGTCACGGGCGCCCGGGCCGGAACCGGGCGGGCCGGAAGCGCCCGGTCCGGAAGCACGCGGGCCCGCCGCCGTCTCGACCCAGGCGTTCGGGCCGCCGCCGCCCGCCCACCGTTCGTGCAGGAACTCCGCGATCTCAGGGAACTGGTGCACGGGGTACGACTCGTCCTCGGGGAAGTCCTCCTCCCCGGCGGCCAGATCCCCCACGTTCACGAGCACCTTCAGCCGTCCGAGGTCCCGCTCCCACAGCGACAGCGCCGCGAAGCTCCCGCCGAGCGCCTCGCACGCGCCCTGGGCGGCGGCCCGCCAGGACTCGCGCGGCGTCTGGGCCGACGCCATCGCCTGTGCCAGCGACACCACGGCTCGTAGTCGCCCATCCACTCCCATCACCCCACCCTAGGGCGTTTTGTGATGCTTTGATCACTTGGAGCGATGGGCCGACCACTCCGCGTTCACTCGCCGGGCCACTCCGGGGGCCGCTTCTCGTTGAAGGCCGCTACGCCCTCCGCCCGGTCACCCGAGAAGGCCACGGACCGCCAGGCGGCGTCCTCGACCTCCAGGCCGGCCCGCAGGTCGAGCCCGTGCCCGAGCCGCAGCGCGCGCTTGGCGGCCCGCAGCCCGACGGGCGAGTTCGCGGCGATCCGGGCCGCCAGCGCCAGGGCCTCGTCCCGGTCGGCCCCCTCGTCCACCAGCTGGTCCACGAGGCCCAGCTCCCGCGCCTCCGGCGCCTCCACCCGCCGGGCCGTGAAGATCAGTTCCGCGGCCCGGGCGGCTCCGACCCGGCGCGGCAGCAGCTGCGTACCGCCGCCGCCGGGGATCACACCGACCGACACCTCGGGCAGCCCGACCACCGCCGTACGGTCGGCGACGATCAGATCGCAGGCGAGGGCCAGCTCGAAGCCACCGCCGAGCGCGAAGCCGTGCACGGCGGCGATCGTCGGCATCGGCAGCTCCAGCACCCCCGTGTACGCGACGCGCGCGGTGGGCCGCTGGCGCACCAGCTCGGCGTCGCTGAGGGAGTTCCGCTCCTTGAGGTCCGCGCCGACACAGAAGGCGCGCGGATGGGTGGAGGTCAGCACGGCGACGCGTACGCCCTGGCCCACGCCCTGATCCCCGCCCAGCGCCGCGCACGCGGCACCGATGGACCTGGCCATCTCCGTGGACACGGCGTTCATGGCCTTGGGCCGGTCCAGGACCAGCTCCGCGACGTGACCGTGCCGCCGTACGACGACGAATTCCCCGAACCGCTGCTCAACCACGCCCGCTACCGTCACGTCCGTCATGCGCCGCGCCCTCCCGGTTAACGATGGTTCACCGGGGTCCGATCCTAGGCCCTGTCGGCCGATCTTCGCCGGGCCGGGAACGCCGGGCTGATCCGACAAGACCGCCCGGAGCGGGACCTACGGGGTGCGGCGTGCCAGCAGCCATGGTTCGACCACGCCCAGACCGCGCACCGGCCGCTGCCACATCGGCTGCAGCCCGAAGCGGTACGAGGGCGCCGCCTCACCGGCCGCCTCGGCCCGCGCCGCCGCCTCCGCCGCCTGGGCCTCCGAGGCCGGGGCCTCGCCCGACCGGATCAGCCCCTCCGCGAACGCGCCGTCGACCAGGACCGTGTCCTTGGGGGCTATGGAGGTGAGCCGGCTCGCGAGGTTCACCGTCGTACCGAAGACATCGCCCATCCGCGTGGTGACCGTGCCGAACGCCATCCCGACGCGCAGCGCGGGCATCGTCTCGTCGTGGGTCATCGTCTCGATGAGGCGCAGCGCGATCTCCGCCGCCGTGCCCGCGTCGTCCGCCGCGTACAGGACCTCGTCCCCGAGGGTCTTGATGAGCCGCCCGCCGTGCGCCGCGACGAGGTCGGCGCAGGTCGTCTCGAACGCCTCGACCAGCTCGCCCAGTTCCTCCTCCTCCAGCCGGCGGGTCAGCCGGGTGAAGCCGACGAGGTCGGCGAAGCCCACGGCGAGCCGTCGGTCGACCATCTCCTCGTCGTCGGCGGCCTGGACGACGCGCCCGGTGGCGGCGGCGAGCTGGCGCCGCCACACGTACACAAGGAACTCCTCCAGCTCGGGCAGGAGCAGCTCCACCAGGGGATACGTGACTTCGGTACGGGTCATTCCCGGCTCGGGCGGCTCGGTGAGCCCCTCCAGGAACGAGTCGATCTGCCACTCCGCCAAACGGGCGGTCGTCTGCCCGGTCGAGCGGGCGACCTGGACGGCCATCGGCTCACTGAGCAGCCCCGCCTCCACCAGACCGGCCAGCCGCCGCAGCGCGAGGACGTCCGCCTCCGTGAGGGCCTTGGCCTGGCCGATGTCGGCGAATCCCATGGCCCGCCAGAAGCGGGAGGCGAGGTCCATCGAGACACCGGCCGTACGGGCCGCCTGGAAGGGCGTGTAGCGGCGCTCCGCACCGAGGATCAGCTGTTCGAGGCGGATGGCGAGCGGGTCGTCGGTCGGCTCGACCGTGTGGTCGACGACATGGTGGGGTGTCGGGTAACCCGAGTTGTCCGACGGGGGCTTCACGTCCTCGCCGGAAGTCGAATCGTCGACGGTCACCAGCCGCCTCCTGCCCGTTCCCTGCGCACTGCCCTGCCGATCTGTCGTGGATCGCCTCAACGATACGGCAGGTGTGCCCTGGCTCACGTCTCGCCCATCAGCCTATGCGCGGGTCGGCCCGGGCCGCTCGGTACGGGCGGCGGCGACCCGCCCTTGGCGAGCCCCCCGGCCAGCACCGAGCCCCCCGCCCGTTCGCCTACCCCGCCGCCCGTACGTGCACGATGTCGCCCGCCCCCACCGCATGGCGCTCCCCGCCCGCCGTCGCCAGGACCAGCCGCCCGTCCCCGTCGACGGCCACCGCCTCCCCCGCCAGCTCCCGGTCCCCCGGCAGCTCCGCCCGCACCGCGCGCCCGAGCGTCGCGCAGCCCGCCGTGTACGCCTCCTGGAGCCCTGAGGCGCCCGGGTCGCCGTCTGCCGCCCGCCACTCCCCGTACCAGCGCTCCAGGGACCGCAGCACCCCCCGCAGCAGCGTGTCGCGGTCCAGGGACACCGCGTCCGCCAGTGCCAGCGAGCCGGCGGTGGGGACCGGCAGCTCCGCGGCCCGCAGGGACACGTTGACGCCGATGCCGACGACGACCGCCCCGTCCCCGGCGCGCTCCGCGAGGATCCCGCCCGCCTTGCGTTCCTCGCCGTCCACGTTCACCAGCAGGTCGTTGGGCCATTTGAGGGACGTGTCGACTCCGGCGGCCCGTGCCAGGCCCGTCGCGACGGCCACACCCGTGAGCAGCGGCAGCCAGCCGTAGCGCTCCACCGGCACATCGGGGCCGGGCCGCAGGACCACCGAGAAGAAGAGCCCCGACCGCGCGGGCGCCGACCAGCGCCGGTCCAGCCGCCCCCGCCCCGCCGTCTGCTCCTCGGCGACCAGCACAGCCCCCTCGGTCAGTCCGGCCGCGGCCCGAGCCGCCAGATCGGAATTGGTGGATCCGGTGGAGGGGACCACGTCGAGCGAACTCCACAGACCGCCCGGCCGGATCAGCCCGCGCCGCAGGGCGCGCACGTCCAGCGGGGGGCGTTCGAGGTCGGACCAGCGGCTTGCGGGTGCATCGGGCTCCGTCATACCAGCCACCCTAAGAGCCGTCCCGTGTGGCAAACACCGCACTGCCGAACGGTATCCACGCCGATACGCTACGGATCAGTAGCACGTGGGCAGCAGACACGTGAGCAGCACCTGAGCAGCACCGTGAGTACCTCAGCAGCACCGTGAGTACCTGAGCAGCACCTGAGCCCGTGACCCGCACCCGTGACCCTCCAGGGAGCCGCATCCCGATGTCAGAGCCGGAAATCGCACTCGGAACCGCCCTCGGAACCGCCGATGACCCCGCCGACGCCCGTGCCACCGGAGCCGCGCCCGGTACCGCTCCGGGGACGGCGCACGGCACCGGAGCCGGCCACACCACCGCGGGCAGAATCGCGGACCTCCGGCGCCGTATCGAGGAAGCCACCCACGCCGGCTCCGCGCGCGCCGTGGAGAAGCAGCACGCCAAGGGCAAGCTGACGGCTCGCGAGCGCATCGGCCTGCTGCTGGACGAGGGGTCCTTCGTCGAGCTGGACGAATTCGCCCGGCACCGCTCCACCAATTTCGGCATCGAGAAGAACCGCCCGTACGGGGACGGGGTGGTCACCGGTTACGGCACGGTGGACGGCCGCCCGGTCTGCGTCTACTCGCAGGACTTCACGATCTTCGGCGGCTCCCTCGGCGAGGTCTACGGCGAGAAGATCATCAAGGTCATGGACTTCGCGATGAAGACCGGCTGCCCGGTGATCGGCATCAACGACGGCGGCGGCGCCCGCATCCAGGAAGGCGTGGCGGCCCTCGGCCTCTTCGCCGAGATCTTCCGCCGCAACGTCCACGCGTCGGGCGTCGTGCCGCAGATCAGCCTGATCGTCGGACCGTGCGCGGGCGGGGCCGTCTACTCCCCCGCGATCACCGACTTCACCGTGATGGTCGACCAGACCTCGCACATGTTCATCACGGGCCCGGACGTCATCAAGACGGTGACCGGTGAGGACGTGGGCTTCGAGGAACTGGGCGGCGCCCGTACGCACAACACGACCTCCGGCGTAGCCCACCACATGGCGGGCGACGAGAAGGACGCCATCGAGTACGTCAAGTCCCTGTTGTCGTACCTCCCGTCGAACAACCTCTCCGAGCCGCCCGCCTTCCCCGAGGAGGCCGTACTGGAGACCACGGACGAGGACCGGGCCCTGGACACCCTGATCCCGGACTCCGCGAACCAGCCGTACGACATGCACTCCGTCGTCGAGCATGTGCTGGACGACAGCGAATTCCTGGAGACGCAGGCGCTGTTCGCGCCGAACATCATCACCGGCTTCGGCCGGGTCGAGGGCTTCCCGGTCGGCATCGTGGCGAACCAGCCGATGCAGTTCGCGGGCTGTCTCGACATCAACGCGAGTGAGAAGGCCGCCCGGTTCGTCCGCACCTGCGACGCCTTCAACATCCCGGTGCTGACCTTCGTGGACGTGCCGGGCTTCCTGCCCGGCGTCGACCAGGAGTACGGCGGCATCATCCGGCGCGGCGCCAAACTGATCTACGCGTACGCGGAGGCCACCGTCCCGCTGATCACGGTGATCACCCGCAAGGCGTTCGGCGGCGCGTACGACGTCATGGGCTCCAAGCACCTGGGCGCGGACCTGAATCTGGCCTGGCCGACGGCGCAGATCGCGGTGATGGGCGCGCGGGGCGCGGTGAACATCCTGCACCGCCGCGCGATCGCCGCGGCCGGCGACGAGGCGGCGCAGGACGCGCGGCGCGCGGAGCTGATCGAGGAGTACGAGGACACCCTGCTCAACCCGTACATCGCGGCCGAACGCGGCTACGTGGACGCCGTCATCATGCCGTCGGACACCCGGGCCCACCTGGTGAAGGGCCTGCGCCAGCTGCGGACGAAGCGGGAGAGCCTGCCCCCCAAGAAGCACGGCAACATCCCCCTCTAGTGCCGGGCTCGGCGCTCCAGGGCCGGCGGCACCATCTCCAGCTCCAGCTCCAGCTCCAGCTCCAGCTCCAGCTCCAGCTCCAGGAAAGGGAGTTCACGATGATCAAGGTCATACGAGGCAACCCGACCCGGGAGGAACTGGCCGCCGCCCTGGCGGTCGTCCAGGCCCGCGCCGCCGCGGCGGGGAACCCCCCGGCGGGCACCCCCGAACCCGCCGCCGAGTGGTCGGCCCCGTCCCGCATAGCCCGCGACCGAACCCCCCGCCCCGGCCCGCGCGCCTGGGCGCACACGTACTGGCCCGGCTAGGGCCGCGTCCTCCCGCCTGCCGGTCCTCCCGTCCGGATCACGCCGGGCTCGCGCGCCCTGCTGCCGCGCCCCGCGCCGCCGTCGGTCGCCGACGCTCCGCCTGAGTACCCGTACTCAGGCGGAGCGGGCGCGGCGGTCGCAGGATCGAGTACATGCTGTGGTCCGACCCGGAGAACGAGCCCCCCGAGGATCTGCGCGAAACGCAGTCCATGATGCGCCGCGCTGGAGTGCTGCTGGCCCTGGCGATGGTGGTGGTCGTGATCATCCTCGGCATCCGCTGACGTCAGGGCGGAGACCGATCGCGCCACGCTCCACACCTCCCCCTTCCCCGTGATCCACCTCAGAAGGGTTGATGCCGCGGATTGGTTCGACAACTACGCTCAGAGCTCCGAAGCGGTCTGGGCCGGCGCGCGGCCCTGGACACCGGGCCAGGAGGGGACCACCGCACATGGGTAGGACCGAGTACTACAACGACCCCGACGCCCCCAAGGCGAACACCCTCATCCCCGCCAACAACCTGCTCGTCGTCGACGACAGCGGCGCCGTCCTGCTCCAGCGCCGCCGCGACACGGGCCAGTGGGCACTGCCCGGCGGAGCCCAGGACATCGGCGAGACAGCGGCGCAGTGCGCGGTGCGCGAATGCCTGGAAGAGACCGGCATCATCGCCGAGATCACCGGCTTCCTGGGCGTCTACACCAACCCGAACCACATCGTCGCCTACACCGACGGCGAGATCCGCCAGCAGTACGAGAACACGTACATCGGGCGCCCGGTCGGAGGCGAGCCCACCATCAACGACGAGGCCGACGGCGTCCGCTTCATCCGGCCCACGGACCTCGATCAGTACGACATCCACCCCAGCATGCGCCAGCAGATCGGCGACTATCTCGCCGGCACCTACCCCTACCTGGGCTGAGCCGCCAACGCCGCTTCCACCCGCTCCACGGCGGCGAGGATCTCCGGCGCCGCACGGCGAATGAACCGCCCCACCACGCTGTCAGCGCGGTAACGGCCGACGATCTCGGTCACCCGCGCCTCGGCAACAGCGCCTCCCGCGATCCGCGCTCCTCCGCCTCCAGCAGCGCGAACGTGTGATGCGCGACGAGCCGTGCCGGCCGCGTATCGACACCGTCCGCATCCCGGAGGAACCGAGCACCGTCCAGCGGGTGGAAACCGGTCACCGCCGGCCGAGGCGCGTAGCCCACGTCATGAAGCGCTGCGGGGCGGTCCGGCCGCCTACGCCGTACGAGCGGACCGCGTCGACCGCACGTGGCCGTGACGGCGACAGCTCTCGCGTGCCGAATGGGACGCCGACGCGCGCGTGGAGTCCCACCGGTCAGTGCCGAGTGGCCCAGTAGTCCGCCAGCATCTCGCCGGGCCAGGCCGGCTGACGGACCGTACCGCGCGGCCCCATCTCGGTGAAGAAGGGAGCCAGGTCGTAGACGGCGGTCCCGTCCACCGCGTCCAGGTCGCTGACGTGAAGATCCAGACCCTCGACCTTCCGAAGCCGGGGGAAACTCGTCGCCAGTTGGTTGGGCCTGCGGTGGTTGCGATGTACGAACGTGCCGGTGGTCGGCCAGGCAGGATTGTTCCTGGGGCTCCGCGCGTGCAGCGCCACATCGCCGGGCGACGCCTGATCGAAGTGCCACACCACGACGAGGTGGGAGAACTCCTCCAGACCCTGTACGACCTCGACAGGGAAGTCGGGGTCGAGCCGGATCACCGAGTCGACACCGCCCCAGTAGTCGTCGGCCACCTCGGTCCGGCCTCCCGTGACGGTTCCGATCGGCTTGATCTCAAGTGACCGCGACATGATCGCTTCCCCTCACTCCGCTTCCTGCCGGCCGGTCAATCCATCTTCGCCAACCAAGCCTTAGCGCGTTCGTCCACGACGGTGACGACCGCGAAGGTGCGCCGTCTCTGTACCGGGAGAGCGGTCGGCGCGGAAGGGCCGGACAGGTCCTGCTTGATGTCGGCGCCGGGCCCGCCGCCTACCATGGGCCGCATGACCGATCAGCGCCGCCGGCTCGTTCTCGCCTCCGCCTCGCCCGCCCGTCTCGGACTGCTCCGGCAGGCCGGGCTCGAACCCGAGGTGATCGTCAGCGGGGTCGACGAGGACGCTCTGTCCGCCGCGAACCCCGCCGCGCTGGCGCTCGTCCTCGCCGAGGCCAAGGCCGCCGCCGTGGCCGCCAGGCCCGCGGTCGCCGGGGCCCTGGTGATCGGTTGCGATTCCGTCCTGGAACTGGACGGCGAGGCACTGGGCAAGCCCGCCGACGCCGAGGAGGCGACCGCGCGCTGGAAGTCCATGCGCGGGCGCGCCGGAGTGTTGCAGACGGGTCATTGCGTGATCGACACCACGACCGGGCGCAGCGTCTCGCGGACCGCCTCGACCACCGTCCATTTCGGGAGCCCGACGGACGCCGAGATCGCCGCGTACGTCGCGTCCGGCGAGCCGCTGTACGTCGCCGGGGCCTTCACGCTGGACGGCCGGTCGGCGCCCTTCGTCGACTCGATCGAGGGCGACCACGGCAATGTCATCGGCCTGTCGCTGCCCCTGCTGCGCCGGCTGCTCGCCGAGCACGAGGTCGCGATCACCGATCTCTGGGTCTGAATCGGCCCTGCCGGACGGGTCGTTGGGATCAGGCGGTGGCCGTGTGCTCACGGCCGTACGCCAGCAGGACCAGCACCAGCAGCCCCAGCACCACCATCATGAACGCGAAGGCCGCCCAGCCCACCAGTCCCACCGTCACCGCGCCCAGCACCCCGTGCACCACCGCACAGGAGATCAGCACGATCCCGCCGAAGCGTCCCGGGGCGCGGTCCTGGACGGCCGTACGTATCAGTATCGCCACGCACGTCAGGAGATACAGGCCGAAGAGACCGCCCATCACCCACGCGCCGGTGGACAGCGCGGCCACATCGAGGCCGGCCAGGGACATGTGCTGCTGGTCGACGACCGTGGCCAGCACGCCGTTGACCAGCACGGCACCCACCGCCTCCGCCAGCAGCACGATCGCGGTCACCCAGGCCACCGGTACGCGCGCCACGACCCCCACCCTCTTCCCCAGTTGTCGGCGTACGGACGATATCGCGCACGTTACCAACCGGTAAACCACCGGACGCGGATTCCTCGGGAGCAAAGAATGTTTCAGCCATTCGTAGGGACTCCACAAAGAAACGTGATGCGTCGCGGGGCACTCGGACAGCGATCGGGACCACGTCCGACCGCTACTGTGCGACAAGGGGACCCGGCGTACCGTGGTGCCACTAGGGATTTCGCTACTTGAGCCAGCCTAGAATCACGCTCCGTGTGGGCAAGCTCGCCAATGGGGACGGGTCGAGGTGGCGTGTCGGCAGTCCCTAAACTCAGCTTGTTTCAAGGAGGGAGCCATCGTGCGCAAGGTGCTCATCGCCAACCGTGGCGAAATCGCTGTCCGCGTTGCCCGCGCGTGCCGGGATGCCGGGATCGCGAGCGTAGCCGTCTACGCCGACCCGGACCGGGACGCCCTGCATGTCCGCGCGGCAGACGAGGCGTTCGCCCTGGGCGGTGACACCCCGGCCGCCAGCTATCTGGACATGGCCAAGGTGCTTCAGGCCGCGAAGGATTCGGACGCGGACGCCATCCACCCCGGCTACGGCTTCCTGTCCGAGAACGCGGACTTCGCCCAGGCCGTGCTCGACGCGGGTCTGACCTGGATCGGCCCGCCGCCGCAGGCCATCCGTGACCTCGGCGACAAGGTCGCCGCCCGCCATATCGCGCAGCGCGCCGGGGCCCCGCTGGTCGCCGGCACCCCCGACCCGGTCTCCGGGCCCGACGAGGTCGTGGCGTTCGCGGAGCAGCACGGTCTGCCGATCGCGATCAAGGCGGCCTTCGGCGGTGGCGGGCGCGGCCTCAAGGTCGCCCGCACCCTGGAGGAGATCCCGGAGCTGTACGACTCCGCCGTACGCGAGGCCGTCGCCGCCTTCGGTCGCGGCGAGTGCTTCGTCGAGCGCTACCTGGACAAGCCCCGGCACGTGGAGACGCAGTGCCTGGCGGACTCGCACGGCAACGTCGTCGTCGTATCGACGCGTGACTGCTCGCTCCAGCGCCGGCACCAGAAGCTGGTCGAGGAGGCGCCCGCGCCGTTCCTGAGCGAGGCGCAGAACGCCGAGCTGTACGCGGCGTCCAAGGCCATCCTCAGGGAGGCCGGCTACGTCGGCGCCGGCACCGTCGAGTTCCTCGTCGGCACCGACGGCACGATCTCCTTCCTGGAGGTCAACACCCGTCTGCAGGTGGAGCACCCGGTCACCGAAGAGGTCACCGGCCTCGACCTGGTCCGCGAGATGTTCCGGATCGCCGACGGCGAGGAGCTCGGTTACGGCGACCCGGCCGTGCGCGGGCACTCCTTCGAATTCCGTATCAACGGCGAGGACCCGGGCCGGGGCTTCCTCCCCGCCCCCGGCACGGTCACCGCGTTCGCCCCGCCGAGCGGCCCCGGTGTCCGCCTGGACGCCGGCGTCGAGTCCGGTTCGGTCATCGGCCCGGCGTGGGACTCCCTGCTCGCCAAGCTGATCGTCACGGGCGCCACGCGCGAGCAGGCACTGCAGCGCGCGGCCCGCGCGCTCGACGAGTTCACCGTGGAGGGCATGGCCACCGCGCTGACCTTCCACCGCAAGGTCGTGACCGACCCGGCGTTCACCAGCGACCCGTTCCAGGTGCACACCCGCTGGATCGAGACCGAGTTCGTCAACGACATCCCGGCCTTCAGCAGCACGGGTGACGCGGACGCGGACAACGAGCCGGGCCGCGAGACCGTCGTGGTCGAGGTCGGTGGCAAGCGCCTGGAAGTCTCGCTCCCGATCAGCCTGGGCATGTCCCTGGCCCGTACGGGTCTGGCCGCCGGCGCCAAGCCGAAGCGCCGCGCCGCGAAGAAGTCCGGCCCGGCCGCCTCCGGTGACACCCTCGCTTCCCCGATGCAGGGCACGATCGTCAAGGTCGCGGTCGAGGAGGGCCAGGAGGTCAAGGAAGGCGACCTGGTCGTCGTCCTGGAGGCCATGAAGATGGAACAGCCCCTGAACGCGCACCGTTCGGGCACGGTCAAGGGCCTGTCGGCCACGGTCGGTTCGTCCATCACCTCGGGCGCGATGATCTGCGAGATCAAGGACTGACGTCCTCGTTCGTCCCGCGAGCCGTATGACCGAGGGGCCCGCCTCCATCCAGTGGGAGGCGGGCCCCTCGGTCGTACGCGATGGCATCCTTGCCTCGCAGGAGGGGCCGGCCTCGCAGGACCCGGCCGCACGGGACAGGACAGCCGCACGGGACAAGGGAGGAGTGGCCGATGACGAGCGGTACGGAACCGCAGCCGCCCCGGCCCATGCGTGCCGACGCGCGCCGCAACTACGTGCGGCTGCTCGCGGAGGCGCGCGCCGGCTTCGCCGAGCACGGCACGGACGCCTCGCTGGAGGATGTGGCGCGGCGCGCGGGCGTGGGGATCGGCACGCTCTACCGGCACTTCCCGAACCGGCACGCGCTGATGAACGCGGTCTTCCAGGAAGCGCTCGCGTCCCTGCTGGAACAGTCACGCGAACTCGCCTCTGCGGAGCAGCCCTGCGCCGCGCTGGTGGAGTGGCTGCGCGCGATCATCACTCATGCGGGTGAGTATCGGGGGCTCGCACAGGCGCTCATGTCGGCATCACACGATACGAGTTCGGCGCTGTCGCGGTGCAGCGTGCCGATGCGCGAGGCGGGCGGGAAGCTGCTCGTACGGGCCCGGGAGGCCGGTCACGTACGGCCCGGGGTCTCCATCGACGACCTGCTGCAGCTGACGAACGCGATCGCCCTGGCCGCCGAGCAGACGCCGGACGACCCGGATTTGGCCGACCGGCTCCTGACGCTGACCCTGACGGGCCTGAAGCCCCGCTAGGGCCCCTTGCGAAAGTCCCGCCCGGCTCGCGACGCCTGGCACGCACACGCGTCGCGTTGTCGGAGTCGTCCACGTACATCCGGTACGAGAACGATCCTCCGCCTGGCGATGGCACGCACCGGACGCCGTGAGCATCGCCCTTCGGGCGGACGGCGCTCCTTTCGCGACACCCCCAGGCCCTGCCCGGACCTGGGCCCCGCCCGGGCCGCGGGGCCCCGGGGGCCCCGCGGCCTCGGCCGCCTCAGCGGCGTCGCAGGTCCGACACTCTCGCCCGGTCGACCGGTTCCTGGGCCGCCATCGAGGCGGCCGGGCCGCGCAGTTGCGGCCCCGGGCCACCGGCGCCCGGCCCTGAGGAGTGCGTACGGCGCTGGCCCGGGAGCGGCATGTCGCGGCGGGGCTGGCGCCCCTGCGGGACTCCGTCACCGCCGGACCCGCTCGCGCCACCGGCCACCGCGCCGCCACCGCCCGCCACCGCGATCTGCACGCCCTGGTCGGCGAGGGCCTGGAGCTGGGTCGCGGCGCGGTCGTCATGGGCGGGGGGCTCGTCCGTGACCAGTCGGCTGATCAGCTCGGTCGGCACCGTCTGGAACATGGTGTCCGTACCGAGCTTGGTGTGATCGGCCAGCACCACGACCTCCGCCGCGGCCTGCACCAGCGCCCGGTCCACGCTCGCCGAGAGCATGTTGGACGTGGACAGCCCGCGCTCGGCCGTCAGTCCGCTCCCGGAGAGGAACGCGCGGCTGACCCGCAGCCCCTGGAGGGACTGCTCGGCCCCACTGCCGACCAGCGCGTAGTTCGAGCCACGCAGCGTGCCGCCCGTCATGACGACTTCGACGCGATTGGCGTGGGCCAGGGCCTGCGCGACCAGGAGGGAGTTGGTGACGACGGTCAGCCCGGGGATCCGCGCGAGCCGGCGGGCCAGCTCCTGCGTGGTCGTACCGGCGCCGACGACCACGGCTTCGCCCTCTTCGACGAAGCTCGCGGCGAGATCGGCGATGGCCGTCTTCTCCGCCGTCGCGAGATGGGATTTCTGCGGGAAACCGGACTCCCGGGTGAGGCCACCCGGCAGTACGGCACCGCCGTGCCGGCGGTCGAGGAGTCCTTCTGCCTCCAAGGCCCGCACGTCCCGCCGTACGGTGACTTCGGAGGTCTGGACGACGCGGGCGAGCTCACGGAGCGACACGGCCCCGTTGGCGCGCACCATTTCGAGGATCAATTGGCGACGTTCTGCAGCGAACACGAAACTGACAGTAACCCCAACGACCATCTGCTTTCAGCAGTTTGCGCCGAATAACAGAAGTTGTACACAGACGGGCAACCTCAGTGGTATAAGGCGATCACATCCGTCAGGAGGCGGGCCCGGGCGGTGCACCCGGGCCCCCGGGCTCAGCTCTCCTCGGCCGTCTTCCGCGTGTGCAACTGGCGTGCCACCTCGGCGATCGAGCCCGACAGCGACGGGTACACCGTGAAGGTGTTCGCGATCTGCTCGACCGTCAGGTTGTTGTCCACCGCGAGCGCGATCGGATGGATCAGCTCACTGGCGCGCGGCGCGACGACCACACCACCGACGACGATGCCCGTGCCGGGGCGGGCGAATATCTTGACGAAACCGTCCCTGATGCCCTGCATCTTGGCGCGCGGGTTGCGCAGCAGCGGCAGCTTGACGCCGACGGCGTCGATCCGGCCGGCGTCGACATCCGCCTGCGTGTAACCGACCGTGGCGATCTCCGGGTCGGTGAAGACGTTCGACGAGACCGTCTTGAGGTTGAGCGGGGCCACCGCGTCGCCCAGGAAGTGGTACATCGCGATCCGGCCCTGCATGGCGGCCACCGAGGCGAGCGCGAAGACGCCGGTGACATCGCCGGCGGCGTAGACGCCGGGCGCGGAGGTACGGGACACCCGGTCGGTCTTGATGTGGCCCGAGTCCTTGACCAGGACCCCGGCCTCCTCCAGGCCCATGCCCTCGGTGTTCGCGATCGCGCCGACCGCCATCAGGCAGTGCGTACCGGAGATGACCCGGCCGTCGGAAAGGGTCACCTCGACCCTGTCGCCGACCCGCTTGGCGGCCTCGGCGCGCGAGCGGGACATCACGTTCATACCGCGCCGCCGGAAGACGTCTTCCAGTACGGCGGCGGCGTCCGGGTCCTCACCGGGCAGCACGCGGTCACGCGAGGAGACGAGCGTCACCTGCGAGCCCAGTGCCTGGTAGGCACCGGCGAACTCGGCGCCGGTGACGCCGGAACCGACCACGATCAGCTCCTCGGGGAGCTCGTCGAGGTCGTAGACCTGGGTCCAGTTGAAGATGCGCTCACCGTCCGGCAGCGCGTCCGGGATCTCGCGCGGGTGGGCGCCGGTGGCGATCAGCACGGCGTCGGCGGTGAGGGTCTCCTCGGTGCCGTCCGCCGCGGTGACGACCACCTGGCGCGAGCCGTCCATCGCCTGCCGGCCGTCGAGCCGGCCCCGGCCGCGGACGACACGGGCGCCGGCCCGGGTGACGGAGGCGGTGATGTCGTGGGACTGGGCGAGGGCGAGCCGCTTCACCCGTCGGTTGACCTTGCCGAGGTCGACCCCGACGACGCGCGCCTTCTGTTCGAGCGGCGGGGTGTCGTCGGCGACGATGATGCCCAGCTCCTCGTAAGAGGAGTCGAAGGTGGTCATCACCTCGGCTGTCGCGATGAGGGTCTTCGACGGTACGCAGTCGGTCAGCACCGAAGCACCACCGAGGCCGTCGGTGTCGACGACAGTCACGTCCGCGCCGAGCTGGGCGCCCACGAGGGCTGCCTCGTAGCCGCCGGGGCCGCCACCGATGATCACGATCCGGGTCACGAAAAAAGTCCGCCTCGCGTGTCGACCCGGCCCGTCTGCCACCCCGGCCGGGGTTCCGGGGACGCCCCCCGGGGGATGCAGTACGTACTCCAGTGTCCCGCACGCGCCGCGTTGCTTCGCCCCGGGTCCTCCATCCGTGAACGAATCGTGAACGCCGGGCTCCAACTGGGACGTCCGAGCCGTGCACCGGCGGTCCCGGCCGTACCTCCCGTACCCTCGACGTCATGTCGCTCTACGCCGCGTACGCCGGCAACCTCGACGCGCGGCTCATGACCCGCCGCGCCCCCCACTCCCCGCTGCGCGGCACCGGCTGGCTGAACGGCTGGCGGCTCACCTTCGGCGGGGAGCAGATGGGCTGGGAGGGCGCGCTGGCCACGATCGTGGAGGCCCCGCGCTCTCAGATCTTCGTCGCGCTGTACGACATCGCGCCGATGGACGAGGACTCGATGGACCGCTGGGAGGGTGTCGGCCTCGACATCTACCGCCGGATGCGGGTCAGGGTGGACACCCTGGACGGCGAGGAGCCGACCTGGGTGTACGTACTGAACGGATACGAGGGCGGCCTGCCCTCCGCCCGTTACCTGGGCGAACTGGCCGACGCGGCGGAATCGGCGGGCGCACCGCACGACTACGTGATGGAACTGCGCAAGCGTCCCTGCTGAACGGGAGCCGACCTGGCCCCGAGGCCGAGCCGAGCCCGAGCCGAGCCGAGCGTTGAATCCGGTGCACGTCGTGGCGGTACGCGCCGTGGCGGTACGCGCCGTGCTGGTAGGCGTCGTCTCCCCGCGCGCCCGGACAGATCCCGGGCCTTTCGTCGGAAACGACAACACAACGATCCGAAAACCGTGCCACGCATCATCTACGCGCGTAGGGATCGACCGGCTACCCTCGTCCGCGTGAACGCATCTGTTATCCCCGCCATCGCCGACGAACCCGCCGTCGGATCCGCCGATCCCCTCGCCACCGCCGACGCCGCCGCCGCGCGGCTGCGCGAGCTCACCGGCGTCGAGACCCATGACGTCGCCCTGGTGATGGGCTCCGGCTGGGCCCCGGCCGTCGACGCTCTGGGCGCGCCCGAGGCGGACTTCCCGGTGACCGAGCTGCCCGGCTTCCCGCCGCCGGCCGTGGCGGGGCACGGCGGCCGCGTCCGCTCGTACAAGATCGGCGAGAAGCGCGTGCTGGTCTTCCTGGGCCGTACGCACTACTACGAGGGCCGCGGCGTCGCCGCCGTCGCGCACGGCGTCCGTACGGCCGTCGCCGCCGGCGTCGGGACCGTCGTCCTCACCAACGGCTGCGGCGGACTGCGCGAGGGCATGCGTCCCGGCCAGCCCGTGCTGATCAGCGACCACATCAACCTGACGGCCGTCTCCCCGATCGCCGGCGCGAACTTCGTGGACCTGACGGACCTGTACTCGCCGCGGCTGCGCGCGCTGTGCAAGGAGATCGACCCGGCCCTGGAAGAGGGCGTGTACGTCCAGTTCCCCGGCCCGCACTACGAGACCCCGGCCGAGATCAACATGGTCCGGGTGCTCGGCGGCGACCTGGTCGGCATGTCCACCGTCCTGGAGGCCATCGCGGCCCGCGAGGCCGGCGCCGAGGTGCTCGGCATCTCGCTGGTCACCAACCTGGCGGCGGGCATGTCGGGTGAGCCCCTCAACCACGCGGAGGTCCTCCAGGCGGGGCGCGATTCGGCCACGCAGATGGGTGCCCTGCTCGCCCGGGTGCTTGAGCGCATCTGAGCCGGGAAGTACTTCCCTCTCCGGGCTCCGCCGGAGACCACCCGGCAACACCCCCAGCACCGCCCAGCAGCGGTCCAGCACCACCTGGCCACATCGAGCAATCCCAGCGGAGAGCCAGCGATCTCCGCGAGAACGGCGCCGGCTAAGGCGCATGGAGGTGCCCCCACCGTGCAGCAGCAGGACATCGTCGCGCGGGCCAACGCCTGGCTGGCCGAGGACCCGGACAGCGAGACCCGCGAGGAACTCGCCGCGATCATCGAAGCCGGGGATCTCGACGCCCTCGCCGAGCGGTTCGCCGGCACCCTGCAGTTCGGCACCGCCGGTCTGCGCGGGGAGTTGGGCGCCGGGCCCATGCGGATGAACCGCGCCGTGGTCATCCGGGCCGCGGCCGGCCTCGCCGCGTACCTGAAGGCCGAGGGTCAGGGCGACGGCCTCGTCGTCATCGGGTACGACGCCCGCTACAAGTCGGCGGACTTCGCCCGGGACACGGCCGCCGTGATGACCGGCGCGGGACTGCGCGCGGCGGTGCTCCCGCGTCCGCTCCCCACGCCCGTACTGGCCTTCGCCATACGGCACCTCGGCGCGGTCGCCGGTGTGGAGGTCACCGCCAGCCACAACCCGCCCCGGGACAACGGCTACAAGGTCTACCTCGGGGACGGCTCGCAGATCGTGCCGCCCGCCGACGCCGGGATCGCCGCCGAGATCGACGCCATCGGCGCGCTGGACACGGTCCCCCGCCCCGACAGCGGCTGGGAAACCCTCGGGGACGAGGTCCTGGCGGCCTATCTGGAGCGTACGGACGCCGTCCTGACCGGCGGGTCCCCCCGGACCGCGCGCATCGTCCACACGGCGCTGCACGGCGTCGGTACGGAGACGCTCGTCGCGGCCTTCGCCCGGGCCGGTTTCCCCGCGCCCGTCCTGGTGGCGGAACAGGCCGAACCCGACCCGGCCTTCCCGACGGTCGCGTTCCCCAACCCGGAGGAGCCGGGCGCCATGGACCTGGCCTTCGCGACGGCCCGGCGCGAACAGCCCGATGTGATCATCGCGAACGACCCGGACGCGGACCGCTGCGCGGTGGCCGTCCCCGACGACACGGCCGACGGCGGCTGGCGGATGCTGCGCGGCGACGAGGTCGGCGCGCTGCTCGCCACCCACATCGTCCACAAGGGCGCGACGGGCACCTTCGCCGAGTCGATCGTGTCGTCGTCACTGCTCGGCCGGATCGCCGAGGCGGCGGAGCTGGGTTACGAGGAGACGCTGACCGGCTTCAAGTGGATCGCCCGCGTCGAGGGACTGCGGTACGGGTACGAGGAGGCCCTCGGCTACTGCGTCGACCCGGACGGCGTCCGCGACAAGGACGGCATCACCGCCGCGCTGCTCGTCGCCGAGCTGGCCTCGGAGCTCAAGGGGCGGGGCCGTACGCTCTCCGACCTCCTCGACGACCTCGCCGTCACGCACGGTCTGCACGCGACGGACCAGCTCTCGGTCCGCGTCAAGGACCTCTCGCTGATCGCCGACGCGATGCTCCGGCTGCGTGAGCGGCCGCCCACCGGGCTGGCGGGTCTGCGTGTCACCTCCGCCGAGGACCTGAACCGCGGGACGGCCGCGCTGCCGCCGACGGACGGTCTGCGCTACCACCTGGAGGGTGACTACCGGGCGCGCGTCATCGTCCGGCCCAGCGGCACCGAGCCGAAGCTCAAGTGCTACCTGGAGGTCGTGGTCCCGGTCGCCGACGCGACGGCCCTGACGGCGGCCCGCGCCACGGCCACGGACCTGCTCGCGGCCATCAAGCGGGACCTGTCGGCGGCCGCCGGAATCTGAGACGGAATCCTCGGCGGATCCCCGGCGGAATCCTTGGCGGAATCCCCGGCGGAATCCTTGGCTGACGCCGAGGCACTGCCACCAGCACCCACCGCGTCGGGCCCCCGGCGACTGCTCGCCGGGGGCCCGACGCTTCGGTGTGCGGGGCCTGTCTCAGCCGATGGCGAGCAGCACCACGAGGACGACCAGCCCCGCAGCGGCCGGGGCCAGGATCTCGTAGGCCCAGCGGACCACCGGCACGCCCTGCGCGCCGGGGCGGGAGGCGGAGCGCTCGGCCAGTTCGCGCAGATCGGCGACCGTCTGGTCCGCCGCGGCCAGCCGGGCCTTGGAGTCGGTGACGTCCGCCGTCATCGACGTCCTGCCGTGCGGGTCGTCGTGCGCGAGGTGCACCTGGCGGCGGGCGGCCCGCTTGCGCTGGCGCAGGGAGACGGGCACCGCCCACAGCTGGAACTTACCGCCGCCCTCGGTGAGCACCTCGCACGAGTACCCGGCGCGCACCGCCGTGACGGCTCCCCAGGGGAGGGTGATGGTGCGGAACGGATTCCTGATCCGCAGCCGGTCGTGGCCGGCGAAGACGGCCGGGCGCAGGGTGTACGCGACGACGAGCGGCACCAGGAGGATCAGTCCGGCCAGCGCCAGCCACGGGGTGTGGCCGGTGCCCCGGAAGAGCGCGTCCCCGCCGACCCAGCCGGCGAGCAGGAGCAGCAGCGCACCGCCCACCAGCCCGCCGCTCGACCGGAAGACGCGGTCGGGGAAGGTCTGCTCGGAAGTCTGTTCGGCGCTCGTCATACTCCCGATTCTGCCGTACGTGTCCGGAAAGCCGCCACGCCCATGATCCCCGTCACGCACCGGTACACCTGCCTCCGGTCACATCTCGGGAACAGCACACCTCCGTAACCTCTCAGCCCTGTACACCTTGCTACGCGCGTAGATATGCTCATCTGGTGACCATGCCCACCATTACCCCCGCATTCGCTGACGTGGCCGCGTCCGACAGCACACTGCGCCGCTTCCTCCACGGGCTGCCCGGCGTCGACGCCGTCGGCCTGGAGGCGCGCGCCGCGTCGCTCGGCACACGCTCGATCAAGACCACGGCCAAGGCCTACGCCATCGACCTGGCCATTTCCATGATCGACCTGACGACGCTCGAAGGCGCGGACACCCCGGGCAAGGTCCGGGCGCTCGCCGCCAAGGCCCTTCGTCCCGATCCGACCGACCGCACCACGCCCGCCACCGCCGCCGTCTGCGTCTATCCGGACATGGCGGAGACGGCGGCGCTCGTGCTCGCCGGCTCGGGCGTGAAGGTCGCCTCCGTCGCCACCGCGTTCCCGGCCGGCCGCGCCGCGCTGGGCGTGAAGCTCGCGGACACCCGTGACGCCGTGGCCGCGGGCGCCGACGAGATCGACATGGTCATCGATCGCGGCGCCTTCCTCGCGGGGCACTACCTGAAGGTGTACGAGGAGATCCGCGCCGTGAAGGAGGCGGCGGGGGCCGCCCGCCTCAAGGTCATCTTCGAGACCGGCGAGCTCTCCACGTACGACAACATCCGCCGCGCGTCCTGGCTCGGCATGATCGCCGGCGCCGACTTCATCAAGACGTCGACCGGCAAGGTCGGGGTCAACGCCACCCCGGCCAACACCCTCCTGATGCTGGAGGCCGTGCGCGACTTCCGCGCGCAGACCGGCACGCAGATCGGCGTGAAGCCGGCCGGCGGTATCCGCACCACCAAGGACGCGATCAAGTTCCTGGTGCTGGTCAATGAGACCGTCGGCGAGGACTGGCTGGACAACCACTGGTTCCGCTTCGGCGCTTCCAGCCTGCTGAACGACCTGCTGATGCAGCGTCAGAAGCTCAGCACCGGCCGGTACTCCGGCCCCGATTACGTCACGGTGGACTGAGGCAGAGATGGCATTCGAATACGCACCCGCTCCGGAGTCCCGCTCCGTCGTCGACATCGCGCCGAGCTACGGCCTCTTCATCGACGGTGAGTTCACCGAGGCGGCCGACGGCAAGGTCTTCAAGACCGTCAGCCCGTCCACCGAAGAGGTCCTGTCCGAGGTCGCCCAGGGCGGCACCGCCGACGTGGACCGGGCCGTCAGGGCCGCCCGCAAGGCGTTCGAGAAGTGGTCGGCGCTGCCCGGCGCCGAGCGCGCCAAGTACCTCTTCCGCATCGCCCGGATCATCCAGGAGCGCTCGCGCGAGCTGGCCGTCCTGGAGACCCTGGACAACGGCAAGCCGATCAGGGAGACCCGCGACGCGGACCTCCCGCTGGTCGCCGCGCACTTCTTCTACTACGCGGGCTGGGCCGACAAGCTCGACCACGCCGGCTACGGGAGCGACCCGCGTCCGCTGGGCGTGGCCGGCCAGATCATCCCGTGGAACTTCCCGCTGCTGATGCTCGCGTGGAAGATCGCCCCGGCCCTCGCCGCCGGCAACACCGTGGTGCTGAAGCCCGCCGAGACGACCCCGCTCTCCGCGCTCTTCTTCGCGGACATCTGCCGCCAGGCGGGACTGCCGAACGGCGTCGTGAACATCGTCACCGGCGACGGCACCACCGGCGCCGCGCTCGTCGAGCACCCCGACGTCAACAAGGTCGCCTTCACCGGCTCCACCGCCGTCGGCAAGGCCATCGCCCGCCAGGTCGCCGGCACGGACAAGAAGGTCACGCTGGAGCTGGGCGGCAAGGGCGCCAACATCGTCTTCGACGACGCGCCCATCGACCAGGCCGTCGAGGGCATCGTCACCGGCATCTTCTTCAACCAGGGCCAGGTCTGCTGCGCCGGATCGCGCCTCCTCGTCCAGGAGTCGATCCAGGACGAGCTGCTGGACGCGCTCAAGCGCCGGCTCTCCACGCTGCGCGTCGGCGACCCGCTGGACAAGAACACCGATCTCGGCGCGATCAACTCCGCCGAGCAGCTGGCCCGGATCACGGCCCTGGCCGACGCGGGCGAGGCGGAGGGCGCCGAGCGCTGGTCGCCCGCGTGCGAACTCCCCTCCTCCGGCTACTGGTTCGCCCCGACGCTCTTCACGAACGTCACCCAGGCGCACACCATCGCGCGCGACGAGATCTTCGGCCCGGTGCTGTCCGTGCTGAACTTCCGTACGCCCGACGAGGCCGTCGCCAAGGCCAACAACACGCAGTACGGACTCTCCGCCGGGATCTGGACGGAGAAGGGATCCCGCATCCTCGCGGTCGCGGGCAAGCTCCGGGCGGGTGTCGTCTGGGCCAACACGTTCAACAAGTTCGACCCGACCTCGCCGTTCGGCGGCTACAAGGAATCGGGCTACGGCCGCGAAGGCGGCCGCCACGGCCTGGAGGCGTACCTCGATGTCTAAGGAATCCACCGGCGGCTCGCCCGCGGGCCGGCTGAGCGTCTTCAAGACCTACAAGCTGTACGTCGGGGGCAAGTTCCCCCGCAGCGAGAGCGGCCGGGTGTACGAGGTGACCGACTCCAAGGGCGGCTGGCTGGCCAACGCCCCGCTGTCCTCCCGCAAGGACGCGCGTGACGCGGTCGTCGCGGCCCGCAAGGCGTTCGGCGGCTGGTCGGGCGCCACCGCGTACAACCGGGGCCAGATCCTCTACCGCATCGCCGAGATGCTGGAGGGCCGCCGCGACCAGTTCGTACGCGAAGTCGCCGATGCCGAGGGGCTGTCCAAGGCGAAGGCCGCGGCGGTCGTCGACGCCGCGATCGACCGCTGGGTCTGGTACGCGGGCTGGACCGACAAGATCGGCCAGATCGCCGGCGGGGCGAACCCGGTCGCGGGCCCGTTCTTCAACCTCTCCACCCCGGAGCCGACCGGTGTCGTCACGGTCCTGGCCCCGCAGGAGTCGTCCTTCCTGGGCCTGGTCTCGGTCGTCGCGCCGGTGATCGCCACCGGTAATACGGCGATCGTCGTCGCGAGCGAGAAGGCCCCGCTCCCCGCGCTCTCCCTGGGCGAGGTGCTGGCCACCTCCGACCTGCCCGGCGGCGTGGTCAACGTGCTCTCCGGCAGGACGGCCGAGATCGCGGCGCCGCTCGCCGCGCACCAGGACGTCAACGCCATCGACCTGACCGGTGCCGACGAGGTGCTGGCCAAGGAGCTGGAGGTCGCGGCGGCCGACAACCTGAAGCGCGTGCTGCGCCCGGCGGCCGCGGACTGGTCGGCCGATCCCGGCACGCACCGGCTGACGGCCTTCCTGGAGACGAAGACGGTCTGGCACCCCACGGGCAGCCTGGGCGCTTCCGGCTCGTCCTACTGAGACACCGCCCGCTGCGGGACGTCCCCTCCGGGGCCCGTCCCGCCGGGAGTGGTCATAAGGAAGCCCCCACCGTTCCCCGAACGGTGGGGGCTTCCTCGTCCACGGGCCCGGGCCGGGGCCTTGGCACCCCTCCAGGGGCCTCCAGGAGCCCGTACGGCGGCGATCAGTGCGGCAGCATTCCGACGACCGTACCGACCACCGGCAGGTCCTTGAGCGCGCCGCCCCGCGTCACCGGGTCGGTCACCGTCGCGGTGGACAGCGGCTTGAAGTCGGCGACCTGCGTGCCCACCGCGTTGTCCAGCGGATCCACGCCCGTGCCCGCCAGCGGGTTGAGCTTCAGGTGGGTGACCGGCGCGAGACCGCCGGCCGTCGCGTGCTGGAGCGCGCTCGTGAGGGACTGACCGGCCACCGTGCCCGCCTCGGTGATCTGGTTGCCGGTGTCCGTCGCGGCCGCCGGCGCGGCCGGTCCCGCCGCCTGGGCCGCCGCACCGCCCAGGCCGAGGGCCGCGCCCGCCGCCGTGAGGGTCAGACCGGCGCGCAGCAGTGTGCGGCGCGGGGAGGTGGGAGCTGCGTATCGTGCCATGGGATTTCCTGCCTGGCCGGGTGGTATGGGTAATCGGGTCGACACGCAGCGTAGTTGAGGTGAGGTACCCGATACCAATAAAACCCGGCCGACCGGTCCCCGGAGGTCCCCTGGGCGGGTGCATGCGCCAGACTGGTGTCCCGTGAGTCCCCAATCCAACCCGACCCGGGTCGTGCTCCTCGCGGGCCCCTCCGGCTCCGGAAAATCGTCCCTCGCCGCCCTCACGGGCCTGCCGGTGCTGCGCCTCGACGACTTCTACAAAGAGGGCGACGACCCGACGCTGCCTCTGGTCCCCGGCAGCACGGACATCGACTGGGACTCCGCGCGGTCCTGGGACGAGGACGCCGCGATCGCCTCGATCGTGGAGCTGTGCCGTACGGGCCGTACGACCGTCCCCGTCTACTCCATCGCCACCAGCTCGCGCGTGGACACGGAGGCGTTCGACATCGGGCGCACGCCGCTGTTCCTCGCGGAGGGCATCTTCGCCGCCGACATCGTGGCGCGCTGCCAGGAGCTGGGTGTGCTGGCCGACGCGCTCTGTCTGCGTGGTCGCCCCTCGACGACGTTCCGGCGGCGGCTGCTGCGCGATCTGCGGGAGGGGCGGAAATCGGTGCCGTTCCTGCTGCGGCGCGGCTGGCGGCTGATGCGCGCCGAGCGCGCCATCGTCAGCCGGCAGACGGCGCTGGGCGCGTATCCGTGCGGCAAGGCGGAGGCACTGGGCCGGATCTCGGCGGCGGACACGGCGGTGCCCGCGGTGACAGCGGAACCGCCGGTGTCGGCTGACGCGTCGACCACAAGCCGTCACTGAGCGGCGGCTGTCGAGACGGAGAAGCGGGACCAGGACAGGTCCCCCCGGCCTGTCCCGGTCCCGCTTCCGTTCCCCCGGACTCCCCCGAATCCCGAGTCCCCCGCACTCCCCCGTGGTCCTGCCGTGTCCCCCCGGAAACGGCAGAGCCCTTTTCCCTGTTTCCCCCGTTTCCCCCTGCTTCCCCCTGCTGCCCTCAAGCGACCAGTTCGCCGAAGGACTCTTCCTCGTCACGGCCGAAGCTGAGGACATCGTCCTCGCGCAGCCGGCGGAGCGACCGCCAGATGCTCGACTTCACCGTGCCGACACTGATGTCGAGGATGTCCGCGATCTCGGGATCGGTGCGGCCCTCGTAGTAGCGCAGTACGAGCATCGTGCGCTGGAGTTCGGGCAGGCGGGAGAGCGCCTGCCAGAGCACCGCGCGCAGTTCGGTGCCGCGCATCGCGTCGGTGTCGCCCGCCGTCTCCGGCAGCTCCTCCGTCGGGTACTCGTTGAGCTTGCGCTTGCGCCAGGCGCTGATGTGCAGGTTGGTCATGGTGCGGCGGAGATAGCCGCCGACAGCCGCCTTGTCGCTGATCCTGTCCCACGCCCGGTAGGTCGAGAACAGGGCGCTCTGGAGCAGGTCTTCCGCCTCGAAACGGTCACCGGTCAGGTGGTAGGCGGTCGCGTACAGAGAGGCGCGGCGCTCCTGGACGTAAGCGGTGAACGCCGCTTCGGCGTCCGGCACGTCG
The DNA here is from genome assembly GCF_044454085.1 of Streptomyces sp. NPDC051569. Taxonomy (NCBI): domain Bacteria; kingdom Bacillati; phylum Actinomycetota; class Actinomycetes; order Kitasatosporales; family Streptomycetaceae; genus Streptomyces; species Streptomyces sp. NPDC051569. Next base: position 212,591 of record NZ_JBITDJ010000002.1, on the reverse strand, counting down.
GGCGCGTCGGGCGCGTCGGGCGTCCGGTCCGGGTCCGCCGTCCGCGCGGAGACGGGCCCCGGAGCGGCGTCGAGCACCGTCATGTACGGCGGCTTGTGCGGGCGCCCGGTGGCGCGCACGCACACCCGCCCGGTCACGGCGGCGGACTTCTCGCTGCTCCGTGCGACGTCGTGCAGACGCGTGCTCACCGCCGTCGGGATCGATCCGTACGCCGCGGTGCCGTGCGGTGCGTTCATGCCGCGCCCCCCGTCTGTTCGAGTCTGTTTCGGTCCGTGTGCCACCGAGCTTGCCGGGGCGACTTCATGGCGCTGTCCGCCGACTGTCACAGACCTGTCACAGGGGTGGGAGCGCTCCAACTGTCGATCGCCGGTCCCCTCATGGGACAGAATGGCTCTGTGCCTTTCCTGCTGCTGATCGAGGACGACGACGCCATCCGCACGGCCCTGGAACTCTCGTTGTCACGCCAGGGCCACCGAGTGGCCACCGCGGCGACGGGCGAGGACGGCCTGCAGCTCCTGCGCGAGCAGCGGCCGGATCTGATCGTGCTGGATGTGATGCTGCCCGGAATTGACGGTTTCGAGGTGTGCCGGCGCATCAGGCGTACCGACCAGCTGCCGATCATCCTGCTGACCGCGCGCAGTGACGACATCGACGTGGTGGTCGGTCTGGAGTCGGGCGCCGACGACTACGTGGTCAAGCCCGTGCAGGGGCGGGTGCTGGACGCCCGGATCCGCGCGGTGCTGCGGCGCGGCGAGCGCGAGTCCACGGACTCGGCGACGTTCGGCAGCCTGGTGATCGACCGTTCCGCGATGACCGTCACCAAGAACGGCGAGGACCTCCAGCTCACGCCGACCGAGCTGCGGCTGCTGCTGGAGCTCAGCCGCCGTCCCGGGCAGGCGCTGTCGCGGCAGCAGTTGCTGCGGCTGGTGTGGGAGCACGACTACCTGGGCGACTCGCGTCTGGTGGACGCGTGTGTGCAGCGCCTGCGGGCGAAGGTGGAGGACGTACCGTCCTCGCCGACCCTGATCCGTACGGTACGGGGCGTGGGCTACCGGCTGGACGCGCCTTCGTGACCGGCGGACCCACCCGGCACGGGCCGGACGACGGCCCCGGAGACGACGGCTTCGCGACGGGCCGCCCGGTCGGCGGCGGTGCCGGCCAGGACGGCGGCCGGGGCGACCGTCGGCGCCAGGAAGGCGAGGGGCCCGAGGACCACGGGCAGGAAGACCACGCGCAGGACAGCCACACCCAGGACAGCCACGGGCAGGACAGCGACGGGCAGGACGGCGCCGCGAGGAGGACGATCCTCTCCGGGCTCCGCTGGACCAGTCTGCGGTTCCGCCTCGTCGTCGTCTTCGGCGTCGTCGCCCTGACCGCCGCCGTCTCCGCCTCGGGGATCGCGTACTGGCTCAACCGTGAGGCCGTGCTGACCCGGACACAGGACTCGACCCTGTCCGACTTCCGGCAGGAGATGCAGAACCGCGCGGCCGAGCTGCCCCTGCGGCCCCAGCAGGGCGAGCTGCAGAGCACCGCCGAGCTGATGGCCGCCGACGGCCCCGGCTACAGCGTGCTGCTGATCGGCGAGCGGGCCCAGGGCAAGCCGATCGTCGGCGCCTCCGACCCGGACACCTTCACCCTGGACGACGTACCGGCGTCACTCCGGAAGGCCGTGAACGAGGAGCAGAAGGTCACCTCGGGGAACAAGTACCCGTACCACCTGTTCTGGCAGCGCACCGAGCGCGGCGGGACGCCCTACCTGGTCGGCGGGACACGGATCATCAACGGCGGGCCCACCGGGTACCTCTACAAGTCCCTCGAACCGGAGCGCGCGGACCTCAACTCGCTCGCCTGGTCGCTGGGGATCGCCACCGCGCTCGCACTCGTCGGATCCGCGCTGCTCGCCCAGGCCGCCGCCACCACCGTCCTCAAGCCCGTGCAACGGCTGGGCGAGGCGGCACGCCGGCTCGGTGAGGGCAAGCTCGACACCCGGCTGCGCGTGTCGGGGACGGACGAACTGGCCGATCTTTCCCGGACGTTCAACAAGGCCGCGGAATCGCTCCAGAAGAAGGTCGCGGACATGAGCGCGCGGGAGGAGTCCAGCCGCCGCTTCGTCGCCGACATGTCGCACGAACTGCGCACCCCGCTGACCGCGCTCACCGCCGTGACGGAGGTCCTGGAGGAAGAGGCGGACAACCTCGACCCGATGATCGCGCCCGCCGTGACCCTGGTGGTCAGCGAGACCCGCCGGCTCAACGTGCTGGTGGAGAACCTGATGGAGGTCACCCGCTTCGACGCCGGTACGGCACGGCTCGTCCTCGACGACGTCGATGTCGCCGACCAGGTCACGGCGTGCATCGACGCGCGCGCCTGGCTGGACGCGGTGGAACTGGACGCGGAGCGCGGGATCATGGCGCGGCTCGATCCGCGCCGCCTCGACGTGATCCTGGCGAATCTGATCGGCAACGCGCTCAAGCACGGCGGTTCGCCGGTGCGGGTGGTGGTAGGGCTGGAGAGCGACGCTCTCGTCATCGAGGTACGGGACCACGGCCCCGGCATCCCCGAGGATGTCCTGCCGCATGTCTTCGACCGCTTCTACAAGGCGAGCGCGTCCCGGCCACGCTCCGAGGGCAGCGGGCTCGGTCTGTCGATCGCCATGGAGAACGCCCACATCCACGGCGGTGACATCACCGCGGCCAATGTGCCGGAGGGCGGCGCGATGTTCGTGCTGCGGCTGCCTCGGGACGGCTCGGAGCCGGCGGAACAGGACCGTGATCAGGAATCGGGAGAGGAAGGCGACGCACCGTGACCGCTCCCAGGAACCGGACGGACGGGTCCTGGACGGACCGGTCCCGGACAGGCAGGCACGGGGCGGGCAGGTCCCGCACGCGCGGGTCCCGCCCGGGCCGGCCCGGACCCGCCCGCCTGACCGGCATCGCGCGGCTCGGGGGCGTGCTGACCCTCGCCGTCCTCGCCGCCGGGTGCGGGATCAGGACCACCTCGGTGCCGGTGGACGCCGGGCCCGCGCCGTCCCGGATGCCGTGCGAGGTCTCCGAGAAGAACCTCATGTCGCAGCCGCGCCCGGGTTTCCCGGTCCGGATCTATCTGGTCTGCGCCTCCGGTCTCGTGCCGGTGGAGCGCGCGGCGATGATCCCGGAGAAGAAGGCGCTCGACGGCCGGGTGGCGATCGCGCAGGCGCTGCTCGACGAGCTGGAGTCGCAGCCGTCGGTGAGCGAGCGGGACGCCGGTTTCACCACGTACGTCCGGGGGCCGCTGACGCTCTCGCGGCTGCGTGAGGAGGATCCGGAGGGCACGCTGCGGCTCAGCCGTCAGCCGGAGGATCTGCCGGCGACCGCACTCGCGCAGATCGTCTGCACGTTCACGGAGAGCGAGGCCACGGAGGGGGTGGTCGTGCTGGGCGGGCCCGGCGACCATCCGCCGCGCGGCTACCGGTGCGACCAGCAGGCGAAGAGCCGGCCCGACGCCCCGGTGGCGACCGAGGGGCCGCTCCCGTCGGCGTCCGCGTCGGGACCGGGATCAGGATCGGGATCGGGATCAGGATCGGCGTCGGGATCGGGATCGGCGTCGGGATCGGGATCGGGATCCTGACGTCCGGCTAGCCCGTTCGGGTGACGCCGGTCTCATGAGGCCGCTCATCCGGGGCCCGGCGGAACCGATCCCGCCGGCGGCCGCGTCTTGGGCTTCGTGCGTCAAGGTCCGGGCGGCAGTGCCGTCATCCACTTCCGTACGGCGGGGCTCGTACTCCTTCTCCTGCATCTGGTGGTGGTGGGGTGGCTGACGCTTCGCCCACTGGACGTCACCTGGGTGAACGCGGCCAACCTGAAGCCGTTCGCGGGCATCAGAGCGGATCTGGCGCTGGGCCTCCCGCACGCCGCGCGCCGTATCGGCGAGGGGTTGCTGCTGCTCGCCCCCCTCGGTCCGCTGCTGCCGCTGGCGGGTGGCCGTCTCGCCGTCTCCGCCTGGGCCTCCCTGGCCCGTACCGTCGCGGCCGGCGCGCTGATCTCACTGACGATCGAGCTGCTGCAGACCGTCGTACCGGGGCGGGTGATCGACGTGGACTCGCTGCTGCTCAATACGGCCGGTGTGACGCTCGCGCACCTGCTGGTCGTGCCCGCCGGGCGTGCCAGGATGCGCCGCGCGCGCCGCTCCCGTCCGCTCCGCGCACGGCCCCGCGCCCCTGAGAGAACACCGCCCACGGCCGTGCTCCTGTGGGAGGAGCCACCTCAGGGGACGACCCCGACGATTCCCAGGGTCGGCGTCGCCCCGTAGAGCGACGCGTTGTCCGTGCCTCCTGGGGCACCCTTGAGGTGTGGGAACACACGGAGAGGTTCCCCCTCGGTCTCGCGAAGGAGCCCACCATGGCCGCATTGGTACGCCCCCGGGAAGGACGCATGATCGGCGGAGTGTGCGCGGCGCTGGCACGGCGTTTCGGCACCTCCGCGACCACGATGCGCGTGATCTTCGTGGTCTCGTGCCTGCTGCCGGGACCGCAGTTCCTGCTCTACCTGGCGCTGTGGATCCTGCTGCCGGGTGAGAAGGCCTCCACGACCACGACCGCCTGGTAGCCGGCCGCCCCGGTCCCGTACACGCGGCAGGGGGCGCGCACCCGGTATCCGGGTGCGCGCCCCCTGCCGCGTGGAACGGCGGCCCGGTGTGGGGAGCCGGCGGGCGGGCCGGTGTGGGGAGCCGGCGCCGCCGTGGGGAAGCCGGCGGGCTCAGCCGCCGAGCGGGATCCCGTTGAGCGGGAGGCCGCCGTTCGCCAGGCCGTTGACCGGCAGTCCGCCGAGCAGCGACTTCAGGGGGTTCGCGGTCGTGAGGCCCTGGAGCCCCAGGGGCGCGGTCTGCTGGACGGTGCCGAGCGCGGTCGCGGCATCACCGAGGGGCGCGGGCAGCTGCCCGGCCACCTCGTTCATCGGCAGCGTCTTGGTGACGAGGTCCAGTCCGGCGGGGGCCGGCGGGACGACGGGGGCGGGCGCGGCGGCGGAGGCACTGCCGGCGGCGGTGGCGGCGAGGGCGGCACCGACAGCGGCGACACCCAGAGTCTTGACGACGGACTTCTTCATCGGGGATTTCGTCCTTGGGGAATGGGGGTGGTGAGCGGCTCTGCAAGTTAGCCAGCCGCGCGCATGCCCGCAAACACCAGGGAGCGGTCGGAAAGACGTGTTCCCGACCGCTCCACCATCTGTCCGGGAGACCTGCCCGTACCGGGTACTAGCTGGTCACGGCGGTCTGCCTGAACAGCCATTCGGATTTCAGCTCGGCATATCCGGGCTTGATGACGTCATTGATCATGGCCAGGCGTTCGTCGAAAGGAATGAATGCTGATTTCATCGCATTGACTGTGAACCACTGCATGTCATCGAGCGTGTAGTCGAATGCCTCGACCAGCAGCTCGAATTCGTGGGTCATGCTGGTGCCGCTCATCAGGCGGTTGTCGGTATTGACCGTCGCGCGGAAATGCAGCTTGCGCAGCAGACCGATGGGGTGCTCGGCGATGGAGTCGGCCGCGCCGGTCTGGAGGTTGGAGCTGGGCGCCAGCTCCAGGGGGATGCGCATGTCCCGTACGTACGCGGCGAGCCGGCCCAGCTTCACCGAACCGTCCTCGGCCACCTCTATGTCGTCGATGATGCGCACACCGTGGCCGAGCCGGTCGGCGCCGCACCACTGGAGCGCCTGCCAGATCGAGGGAAGCCCGAAGGCCTCGCCGGCGTGGATGGTGAAGTGGTTGTTCTCCCGCTTGAGGTACTCGAACGCGTCGAGGTGACGGGTGGGCGGGAAGCCGGCCTCGGCGCCCGCGATGTCGAAGCCGACGACTCCGGCGTCGCGGTAGCGGTTGGCGAGTTCGGCGATCTCCAGGGCCCGGGCCGCGTGCCGCATGGCGGTGAGCAGGGCGCCGACGCGGATGCGGTGGCCGTTCTCGCGGGCACGCCGCTCCCCCTCCCGGAAGCCTTCGGTGACGGCCTCGACGACCTCTTCGAGGGTGAGTCCGCCCTCCAGGTGCTGCTCGGGGGCGTACCGCACCTCGGCGTAGACGACGCCGTCCTCGGCGAGGTCCTCGGCGCACTCGGCGGCGACACGGAGGAGCGCGTCGCGGGTCTGCATGACGGCGCAGGTGTGCGCGAACGTCTCCAGATAGCGCTCCAGCGAGCCGGAGTCGGCGGCCTCGCGGAACCAGATGCCGAGCTTGTCGGCGTCCCGCTCCGGGAGATCCTCGTACCCGGCCTCGCGGGCGAGGTCGATGATCGTGCCGGGGCGCAGCCCGCCGTCCAGATGGTCGTGGAGCAGGACCTTGGGGGCGCGGCGGATCTGTTCGGCTGTCGGGGGACGGTTTGTCTGGCTCGTCATTTCCGAACTCTAACTCCTACGCGCGTAGATCAGCCGAGTCGATATGTAACAGTGACCGTGCGGAAGGGTGGCGTACATCTGCCCTTCTGAGACTGTTCTGTTATGGGACAGCAGGCGGTTCCCGGGCCGGGGGGACGTACGGCAGGCCGGGCCGGAACAGAACGGGTGCGCCGCGCGGAGCCACGGGCACGGCTGGGGCGGATGATCACCGCACCCGCACCCGGATCGGCGGTGGACGGCGTGGTCCTGGTCCTCCCCGAGGGCGAGCCGGACTCCGTCCGCCGCCCCTCGCCCCTCGCGTACGCCGGCGTGCTGCCGCTCGCCAGGTCGCTGGCCAGGGCCGGGGCGCCCGAAGGGCTGGCCGTCCATGTGGTGCGCTACCGCGGGCGCGGCTGGAACGGCGCGGACGCGCGGCTCGCGGCGGACGCCGCGTGGGCGGCGGACGAGGTGGGCCGCCGCTACGGCGACGTGCCCATATGCCTGGCCGGACTCGGGATGGGCGGCCGTGCCGCACTCCACGCGGCCGGGCATGCCGCGGTCGGCTCCGTTCTGGCGATGGCACCATGGCTGCCGGAGGACGACCGGGCCGTCGAACCGGAGCCGGTGCGCCAGCTGGTGGGCCGTCAGGTGATGATCGTGCACGGCACGAATGACGCGCGGACCGATCCGGAGCTCTCCTTCCGGCTGGCCGAACGCGCCAAGAAGACCAACCGGGACACCTGCCGCTTCGAGGTGCACTCCGACGGCCACGCGCTGCGCCAGCACCACAGTGAAGTCCTGGCACTGGCCGGGGACTTCGTCCTGGGCGCGCTGCTCTCACGCGCGTACTCCCGGCCGGTCACGGACGCGCTGGCGGCGCCGCCGCCGCTGGGCCTGCGCATGCCGCTGGCGGCAGGGTTCGGGCGGTCGCTGCGGCGGTAGCGGCCCGGAAGGGGTTCAGTCCGGGAGGAGTTGGCCCCGCCGGGAGAGCAGGAAGCGCTTGAAGGCCGCCACCGGCGGGGTGTCCGGGTGGCCGTCGAGCCAGGCGACACCGATCTCCCGTACGGCGCGCGGCGCGGTGACCGTCAGCTCGACCACGCCCGGGCGGGCCACGGCGGGCGGCGGCAGCAGCGCGACGCCCAGGCCCGCCGCGACCAGGCCGCGCAGCGTCTCCGCCTCCTCGCCCTCGAAGGCGACGCGCGGCTTGAAGCCCGCCTGGGCGCAGAGGTCGTCGGTGATCCGGCGCAGCCCGTACCCGGGTTCGAGCGTGACGAACGTTTCGTCGGCGGCCTCCGCGAGGCGCACCCGGCGGCGCCCGGCGAGCCGGTGGTCGTCGGGGACGACGAGCCGCAGCCGCTGCTCGTCCAGCCGGCGGGCCACCAGATCGGGGGCGTCCGGGATGGGTGAGGTCAGGCAGAGGTCCAGGTCGCCCGCCCGGAGGCGTTCGATCATCGCCTCGCCGTAGTTCTGGACGAGTTGGAAGCGGACCCGCGGGTGGTCGGCGCGGAAGGCCCGGATCAGTCCGGGGACGGTCTCGGAGCCCATGGTGTGGAGGAAGCCGAAGGCGACCTTGCCGGAGGCCGGGTCGGCGTCGGCCCGTACGGACTCGGCGGCGCGCTCCACCTCGGCGAGGGCCCGTTCGACCGACGCCAGGAACGTCCGGCCCGCGGGGGTGAGGGAGACCGTACGGCCCTTGCGGGCGAACAGGGCGATGCCCAGGTCCTGTTCGAGCCGGACCATCGCCCGGGAGAGCGTGGACTGCGGGACGCCCATGTCCTGCGCGGCACGGGTGACGTGTTCGTGGCGGGCCACGCCGGCGAAGTACGCGAGGCGGGGCGCGAGGACGGCGGACCAGGACTCGGGGTCCAGTTCCGCTGTCACCGGCATGTCGTCTTCGTAACTGTTCCATGACACGCGCGGCCCTGAGCTGGGTTCATGCACCATGGGAACGATTATCGCCATTCCATGCATTGGACGCATGAAAAGAGCGTGCCTACGGTCGTCGTATGCCTTCAGTCAGTACCGGGGCACCCGCCATCCCGGGTGCCTCCGCCGCGCCGTCCCCTCAGCCGTCCGCTCAGCCGTCCGACCGGACGTCCGCCCAGCTGTCCGACCGGACGGCTGAGCGGTCTTCGTCCCTGCTCTCCCCCGGCCGTCCCGGCTACCGCCGCATGAGCCTCGCGCTCTTCGCCGCCGGGATCGCGACCTTCGCACTCCTCTACTCCACGCAGGCCCTGCTCCCGTCCGTCTCCGCCGACTTCGGCGTCACGGCCGGCCAGGCCAGCTGGACGGTCTCCGCCGCGACGGGTGCGCTGGCCCTGTTCGTCCTGCCGCTGAGCGCCCTGTCCGAACGGTTCGGCCGGCGCACCCTGATGACCGCGTCGCTCGTGGTCGCGGTCGTGCTCGGGCTGCTGGTGCCGTTCGCGCCGAATCTGGAGTGGCTGGTGGTGCTGCGCGCCGTCCAGGGCGCGGCACTCGCCGGTGTGCCGGCGTCGGCCATGGCGTTCCTCGCGGAGGAGGTACGGCCGAAGGCGCTGGTCGCCGCCATCGGACTGTTCGTCGCGGGCAACAGCGTCGGCGGCATGAGCGGCCGTATCCTCACCGGCTGGGTCGCCCAGCTGTGGGGCTGGCGCGCGGCGCTCGGCGCCGTCGGACTGCTGGCCGTGGTGTGCGCGCTGGTCTTCCGCGCCCTGCTGCCGAAGGCGCGGAACTTCACGCCCCGCTCGCTGAGCCCGCGCGCGCTGGCGACGACCGTCGGCGGGCACCTGGCCGACCCGCTGCTGCGGCGGCTGTACGCGATCGGCGCGCTCTTCATGACCGTGTTCGGCGCGGTCTACACGGTGATCGGTTACCGGCTGGTGGAAGCGCCGTTCGATCTGCCGCAGGGCATCGTCGGCTCGGTCTTCCTCGTCTACCTGGTCGGTACGGTCTCCTCGGCGGCCGCCGGACGACTGGTCGCGCGCCTCGGCCGGCGCGGCGCGCTGTATCTGGCGGTCGGCACGACGACGGCCGGTCTGCTGCTGTCCCTGTCGGACGCGCTCGCCGCCGTGCTCCTCGGCCTGGTCCTGATCACGGCGGGCTTCTTCGCGGGCCACGCGGTCGCCTCGTCGTCGGTGAGCCGTACGGCGAAGACGGGCCGCGCCCAGGCATCGGCGCTCTACCAGTCGGCGTACTACCTGGGCAGCAGCGTGGGCGGCACGCTCGGCGCGGTCGCCTTCCACGCCGGCGGCTGGGAGGGAACGGTCCTGCTCGGCCTGCTGGCGGTGACCGGCGTCGTCTCGATCACGCTGTACGGGACGCGGTGCGCCCGGGTGGAGCGGCGACAGGCGCTCGCCGCCCGCTGAGCGCCGCACCGCACCGGGCCGCTCCCCGCAGCACCGGGCCGCGCCGCACCGCACCGCACCGCACCGCACCGCGCCAGGTAAATCACATCCCTCGGTGCAACTCCGCACGCCCTTCGCCCGTCTACCAACCAGAACGCGTCATACGCGTGACGCGCAGGGGAGAGGGACGGGGCGGGATGGGACAGATGCGACGCAGAGGAACCGTGGCGGCCGGGATAGCCGCACTGGTGGTGCCGCTGACCGCGGCGCTCGGCGGGGCCACGCCCGCGCAGGCGGCCACCTCCTGCACGGCCGGGGTGGGCCCGTACCAGAAGCAGGCCGAGAAGTTCCTGGGCCGGCCGGTGGACGGGAAGCAGTCCTCCACCGACTGCACCAGCATCCGCGCCTTCCAGTCGAAGCACGGCATCACCCCCGCCGCCGGCTACGCCGGATCGGTCACCTGGGGCGTGATGAATCTGATGAACCAGCAGAAGGCGGCCGGCAAGACCCCCAACAAGGCCGGCACCTGCCCGGTCAACAAGGGCCGCATCGCCTGCGTCGACCTGACCCGCCAGCTGAGCTGGATCCAGGACGGCAAGAAGCTGGTGTACGGCCCGGTCCCGGTGCGCACCGGACGTGACAAGTACGAGACGCGGACCGGACTGAAGAAGATCTACTGGCGGCACAAGGACCACGTCTCCTCGCTCTACGACGTGCCGATGCCGTACAGCCAGTTCTTCGACGGCGGCCAGGCCTTCCACTCGGTGGGCGTGAGCATGTGGAACCCGCCGGGTTCGCACGGCTGCGTGAACATGACCAAGACCGACGCCTCGAAGTACTGGTCCCTGCTGAAGACCGGCGACGACGTCTTCGTATATGGGCGCAAGCCGGGAACCTGACCCCGCTCGTCCACGCGCTGCGGTAGCTTCCGAAGGAGCGGTTCCGAGGGTTCCGACGGGGGTAACGGGAGTGACCGATGAGTGATCTCGCAGCGACGCAGGACCTGGACGCACGGCTGGAGAAGTACCGGACGGAGCTGACCGGCTACTGCTACCGCATGCTCGGCTCCGCCTTCGAGGCCGAGGACGCCGTGCAGGACACCCTGGTGCGCGCGTGGCGGAGCTTCGAGAAGTTCGAAGGCCGGTCCTCCCTGCGGTCCTGGCTGTACCGCATCGCGACGAACGTGTGCCTGGACATGCTCACCGCGGGGAACCGCCGGGCCCGCCCGATGGATCTCTCCGCCCCGACGCCGGTGGCGCGGGCCCAGCTCACCGCGCGTCCCGAGGTCACCTGGCTGGAGCCCGTGCCGGACGGCCGGGTGCTGCCGTCGGTCGCCGACCCGGCCGAGAAGGCGGTGGAGCGGGAGACGATCCGGCTCGCGTTCGTCGCGGCGCTCCAGCATCTGCCGCCGAAGCAGCGGGTGGTACTGATCCTGCGCGAGGTGCTGGCCTGGAAGGCGAGCGAGGTCGCCGAGCTGCTCGACACGACGGTCGCCTCGGTCAACAGCGCGCTCCAGCGGGCCCGCGCGACGATCGCGGAGAGCGCCCCCGCCGCCACCGACGCGGCGGACGCGCTCGACGAGGAGCAGAAGGACCTGCTGGAGCGGTACGTCGCGGCCTTCGAGGGCTACGACATGAAGGCGCTGACCGTCCTGCTCCATGAGGACGCGACGTTCTCCATGCCGCCGTACGACCTCTGGCTCCAGGGCCACGACGACATCGTGGGCTGGATGCTCGGCGTCGGCTCGGTCTGCCGCGGCTCGCGGCTCATCCCGACCGTGGCCAACGGCACCCCGGCCTTCGCCCACTACCACCCGAGCGAGTCCGGCGACGGGTACACCCCGTGGGCGCTCATGGTCATCGAGATCGTGGACGGCCGGATCAGCGGGATCAATTCGTTCCTGGACACGGACCGGTGGTTCCCGCTGTTCGATCTCCCGGCGCGGCTCGACAAGGAGTGAGCGCGCGGGTGGCGGCGCGCGGGTCAGGGACCGCCCGTCCCTGACCCGCGTGCCTCCTCCGGGATCGTCTCAGCCAGTCCCACCCCGTCCAGCAGCAGCCGCAACTCCCGCCCGGTGCCTCTCAGCCGGAGCCGGCAGCCCCGGCGCCGGGCGGCCAGGGTCAGCCTGGCCAGGGCGTCGACGGCCGTCAGGTCCGGGTGCGTGAGGCCGCCGACATCGACGACCACCCCGGCCCCCTCGGTCAACTCCGCGCACAGCGGGGGCACATCGGCCGGTGTGAGCTGACCGGTGACGACCAGAACGATCGGCTTCGTGAGATCCACAGCGAAGAGACCGGCCGAACGGGCGGAACTCATCGCGGCGGCACACAGCGGAACGGGACCGGCGCGCTCCGCCGATCCCGTTCGCCTCAATCGTTCACGTCCCGCACTTCCCGCGCTTCCCGCATGTGCCGCACTTTCCGCGCGAGCGTGGGTCAGGCGATGCGCTCCAGCACCACCGGGGTCGCCTGGTAGGCCGCGCCCGGCGCCGCGATGTCGAACGTGCCGTCCAGCGCGCCCACCGCGTAGTCGAACTTCTCCGGCGTGTCCGTGTGCAGCGTCATCAGCGGCTGCCCGGCCGTGACGGTGTCGCCCGGCTTGGCGTGCAGCTCCACACCGGCGCCCGCCTGGACCGGGTCCTCCTTGCGGGCGCGGCCAGCGCCGAGACGCCAGGCGGCGACGCCGACACCGTACGCGTCGAGACGGGTGAGGACGCCCGACGACGGAGCGGTGATCACCTGCTGCTCGCGGGCGACCGGCAGCGCCGCGTCCGGGTCGCCGCCCTGCGCCGCGATCATGCGCCGCCAGACGTCCATCGCCGAGCCGTCGGCGAGGGCCTTCGCCGGGTCGGCGTCCTTCAGGCCCGCCGCGTCGAGCATCTCGCGCGCCAGGGCCAGGGTCAGCTCGACGACGTCGGCCGGGCCGCCGCCCGCGAGGACCTCGACGGACTCGCGGATCTCCAGCGCGTTGCCGGCGGTGAGGCCGAGCGGCGTGGACATGTCGGTGAGCAGCGCGACCGTCCGTACGCCGTGGTCGGTGCCGAGGCCCACCATGGTGGAGGCGAGTTCGCGGGCGTCCTCGATGGTCTTCATGAAGGCGCCGGTGCCGACCTTGACGTCCAGGACCAGCGAACCCGTACCCTCGGCGATCTTCTTCGACATGATCGAGGAGGCGATCAGCGGGATCGCCTCGACGGTGCCGGTGACATCGCGGAGCGCGTACAGCTTCTTGTCGGCGGGGGCCAGTCCGTCGCCTGCGGCGCAGATGACCGCGCCGGCGGTGTTCAGGACGTCCAGCATCTCGGTGTTGGAGAGCAGGGCCCGCCAGCCGGGGATGGACTCCAGCTTGTCGAGCGTGCCACCGGTGTGGCCGAGGCCGCGGCCGCTGAGCTGCGGTACGGCGGCGCCGCAGGCGGCGACCAGCGGAGCCAGCGGCAGGGTGATCTTGTCACCGACGCCACCGGTGGAGTGCTTGTCGGCGGTGGGGCGCGAGAGCGCGGAGAAGTCCATGCGCTCGCCGGAGGCGATCATGGCGGCGGTCCAGCGGGCGATCTCCGTACGGTTCATGCCGTTGAGGAGGATCGCCATGGCCAGGGCCGACATCTGCTCGTCGGCGACCTCGCCGCGCGTGTAGGCGTCGATCACCCAGTCGATCTGCTCGGGGCTCAGCTCGCCCCGGTCCCGCTTGGTGCGGATGACGGAGATGACGTCCATGACGGTCCTTTCGACGACTGTCGTACGTACGCGAGAGTAGCCGGGACGGTTCTCTACGCGCATAGAGCGAAGGGGTTCGAGCGGCCCCTCCGCCGCCGGATCGCGGCGACGGAGAGGCCCGTTGGGGGGCTCAGCCGGGGTGCGGCTCAGCCGAGATGCCCGGGCCCGAAGGCCTGCGGGAGCATCTCGTCCAGCGTGCGGATACCGTCCGGGGTCTCCAGGACCAGGGCCGGGCCGCCGAATTCGTACAGCAGCTGCCGGCAGCGGCCGCACGGCACCAGCACCTCGCCCGCGCCGTCGACGCAGGTGAAGTGGGTGAGCCGGCCGCCGCCGCTCAGCTGCAGGGCGGAGACCAGACCGCACTCGGCGCACAGTCCGATCCCGTACGAGGCGTTCTCGACGTTGCAGCCGGTGACGGTACGACCGTCGTCGACCAGCGCCGCCGCGCCCACCGGGTAACGGGAGTACGGGGCGTACGCCCGGGACATCGCGTCCCGCGCCGCCGCCCGCAGTCCCTCCCAGTCGACGCCTTCCGTGCCGGTGCCGCCCTGGGGAGCCGGGGTCGGGCCGGTCACTTGCCTTGTCCTCTGCGATAGCGCATACCGTCAGCCTTGGGCATCCGCAGCCGCTGTGCCGAGAGCGACAGCACCAGAAGGGTGACGACGTACGGCGTGGCACCGACGAAGTCCTCGGGGACGGTGTCCGTGACCAGGTACCAGACCAGGATGAGCGCGGCCACGACCGCACTGCCGATCGCCTGGACCGTAGCCCTGCGGTACGCCTTCCACAGGGCGAGCAGGCCGAGCAGCACGACCAGCAGGAGCAGCAGCGCGTGGACGGTGTCGCCGCCGTTGCGCAACTGGAGCGCGTCGGAGAAGCCGAACAGGCCCGCGCCCATGGCGAGGCCGCCGGGACGCCAGTTACCGAAGATCATCGCGGCGAGACCGATGTAACCGCGCCCGCCGGTCTGCCCCTCCAGGTACACGTGCGAGGGGACGGTGGCGAGGAAGGCGCCGCCGAGGCCGGCCAGACCGCCGGAGATCGCGACGGCCGCGTACTTGTACGAGTAGACGTTGACGCCCAGCGACTCGGCCGCGATCGGGTTCTCACCGACGGAGCGCAGCCGCAGACCGAACGGCGTGCGCCACAGCAGCCACCAGGTGGCGAAGAAGAGCAGCGCCGCGAAGACCGTCAGCACCGAGACCTTGGTGACCAGGCCGCCGACGATGCCCGCGAGGTCCGAGATCAGGAACCAGTGGTGACCGGAGAGGGTCGCGAGACCGTCCGAGAGCCCCGGAACGGTGATGTCGGGGATCGAGTCGACCGGTGGCGACTGCTTCGGGTTGCCGCCCATGGTCTGCGCTTCGCCGGAGTTGAAGAAGATCTTGGCGAGGTACTGGGTGACACCGAGGGCGAGCAGGTTGATCGCCACACCGGAGACGATGTGGTCGACACCGAAGGTGACGGTCACGACCGCGTGCAGCAGGCCGCCCAGCACACCGAAGGCGACACCGGCGATGAGGCCGAGCCAGGGGCTGGTCTGCCAGCCGATCCAGCCGGCGCCGAAGGTGCCGAGGATCATCATGCCTTCGAGGCCGATGTTGACCACGCCGGCCCGCTCGGACCACAGACCGGCCAGACCGGCCAGGCCGATCGGGACGGCGAGGCCGAGGGACGCGCCGACCTGGCCCACGGAGGTGAGCTGGTCCGCGCCGGTGATGACGCGTACGACGGAGAGCAGGATCAGCGCTCCCGCGATGATCAGCAGGATCCGCGCGAAGCTCAGCCGGAAGCGGGCGGGCTTGGCCCCCGGCGACTTCGGCGCCGCCGAGGGCGGAGTGTCGGTCATCGTGGCGGTCATCACGCCACCTCCAGCTTCTCGGTCTTGGCGGCCTGGGCGGCGAGTTCGGCGCCGACCCGCTGCTGCTGGCGCTTGAGGCCGTAGCGGCGTACGAGTTCGTAGGCGATCACGACGCTCAGGACGATGACGCCCTGGATCACGCCGAGGATCTCCTTGTCGTAACCGATCACTTCAAGGTGGTTGGTGGTGCGCTCCAGCCAGCCCCACAGCAGGGCCGCGAGGGCGATGCCGATGGGATTGTTCCGGCCGAGGAGCGCGATGGCGATACCGGTGAAGCCGATGCCCAGCGGGAAGTCGTTGCTGTACATGTGGCTCTCGTTGAGCAGCGTCGGCATGCCGATCAGGCCGGCCATGGCGCCCGAGAGGACCATGCTGGTGACGACCATCTTCTTGACGCTGACACCGCTCGCGGCGGCCGCGGACTCGGACTGGCCGACGGCGCGCAGGTCGAAGCCGAAGCGGGTGCGGCCGAGGACGAACCAGTAGCCGAGGCCCGCGACGATCGCGATGACGATGAAGCCCCACAGCTGGCCGGCCGGGCCCAGGTCCAGGGTGAAGAAGAACGAGGAGTCGGAGAGCGGCTTGGTGGAGACCAGGGTGCCGGCCTGGTCGAGCTGGCCCAGCCGTTCCGGTTGGATCAGATAGCCGATGATCGCGGTCGCGATCGAGTTCAGCATGATCGTCGAGATGACCTCGCTGACCCCTCGCGAGGTCTTGAGGACACCCGCGATGCCGGCCCACATGGCACCGACGAGCATGGCGACGATGATGATCACGGGGATCTGGATGATGCCCGGCAGATTCAGCATGCCGCCGACGACCGCGGCGAAGAACGCCGCGATGCGGTACTGACCGTCGACGCCGATGTTGAACAGGTTCATCCGGAAGCCGATGGCCACCGCGACGCCCGCGAGGTAGTACGTGGTCGCCTTGTTGAGGATGTAGACCTGGCTGTCGCTGGCGGAGCCGTACGACAGCATGTCGTTGAACGCTTCGAAGGGGTTCTTGCCGGTGATGGCGATGACCAGCGCGGTGACGACCAGCGCGGCGATCACGGCCAGTACGGGCGCCGCTGCCGCGAGGAGCAGCCGCTCCTTGTCGAACCTGGAGGTGAGCTTCTTCATCGGTCCTCTCCCCCAGCCGCGACCTGGTGGTCCAGGCTGCCGGTGGCGGCCCCCGTCATGGCGGAGCCCAGCTCCTCGGGGGTGATCGTGGCGGGGTCGGCGTCGGCGACCAGGCGGCCCCGGTACATCACCCGCAGGGTGTCGGACAGGCCGATCAGCTCGTCCAGGTCGGCGGAGATCAGCAGGACGGCCAGGCCCTCCCGGCGTGCCTCCCTGATCTGGTCCCAGATCTGCGCCTGCGCGCCGACGTCCACACCGCGGGTCGGGTGCGCGGCGATGAGCAGCTTGGGATGGTGGCTCATCTCGCGTCCGACGATCAGCTTCTGCTGGTTGCCGCCGGACAGGGAGCCCGCGGTGACGTCGATACCGGGGGTGCGTACGTCGTACTCGCGCACGATCCGCTCGGTGTCGAGACGGGCGGCCTTGGCGTCGATCAGGCCGTTCCTGGAGTTGGGGCGCTCGGAGACGTGGCCGAGGATGCGGTTCTCCCAGAGGGGGGCCTCCAGGAGCAGGCCGTGCCGGTGGCGGTCCTCGGGGATGTAACCGATGCCGCCCTCGCGCCGCTTGCGGGTGGGCGCGTGGGATATGTCGGCGGTGTCGAGCGTGATGACGCCGCCGTCGGGGTCGCGCATACCCATGATCGCTTCGACGAGCTCGGCCTGGCCGTTGCCCTCGACGCCCGCGATGCCGAGGACTTCGCCCCGGTGGATCGTGAAGTTGATGTTGGCGAGCACGTCCCGCACGACACCGTCGGTGTCGGTGGCGGTCAGCTTCAGGTCCTGGATCGTCAGCGTGGGTATGTCGGTGACGGTCGACTCGCGCGTCTCCGGGGAAGGCAGCTCGCTGCCGACCATCAGCTCGGCGAGCTGGCGGGAGGTGGTGGTGCGCGGGTCGGCGGTGCCGACGGTGGTGCCGCGGCGGATGACGGTGATCTCGTCGGCGACCGACAGCACTTCGCCCAGCTTGTGGGAGATGAAGATGACGGTCAGGCCCTCGGACTTCAGTTCGCGCAGGTTGTCGAAGAGCGCTTCGACCTCCTGCGGAACGAGGACCGCGGTGGGCTCGTCGAGGATCAGCGTGCGGGCACCGCGGTAGAGGACTTTGAGGATCTCCACGCGCTGCCGGTCGGCGACACCGAGTTCCTCGACGAGGGCGTCGGGGCGCACGTTGAGGCCGTACGCGTCCGAGATCTCCTGGATCTTGGCGCGGGCCTTGTTGCCGATGCCGTAGAGCTTCTCGCCGCCGAGGGCGACGTTCTCCAGGACGGTGAGGTTGTCGGCGAGCATGAAGTGCTGGTGCACCATGCCGATGCCGCGCTCGATGGCATCCGCGGGGCTGCCGAAGGTGACCTGCTCACCGTCGACGGTGATGGTTCCCTCGTCGGGCTTCTGCATGCCGTAGAGGATCTTCATCAGGGTCGACTTGCCGGCACCGTTCTCGCCGCAGAGGGCATGCACGGTGCCTCGGCGGACGGTGATGTCGATATCGCTGTTCGCGACGACGCCGGGAAAGCGTTTGGTGATGCCGCGCAGTTCGACGGCGGGAGGGCTGGACGCGTTGATGGTGCACTCTCCTCGAGGGAAGGAGCGTTGGGGCGGGGGGCGTTCGGTGACGCTAGCGCGTCAACTCGGGTTTACGCGCGTAGAGTTGACACATTGTTATGGGCCCGGCGGGAGAGGGATACCCCCCTCGCCGGGCCCGTAACTCAGCCGGCACGCGGGGCGGACCCGCGTGCCGCGACAGGTCACGGAGTGGTGGCGACCTTGACGGAACCGTCGACGATCTTCTGCTTGGCAGCGTCGATCTTCGGCTGGATGTCCTTGATGAAGTCACCGCTCGTGGCGAGCGAGACGCCGTTCTCGGCCAGCGAGTAGGTGTTGGTGCCCACCAGCGGCTTCTTGTCGTGGATCGACTTGACCAGGTCGTACACGCCGATGTCGACGTTCTTGACGACCGAGGTCAGGATCGAGTTCTTGTACTTGGCCAGGGAGGCCTGGTTGTACTGGTCGGAGTCGACACCGATCGCCCAGGCACCCTTGGTGCCGCTGACAGCCTCGATGGCGCCGGAGCCGGAGCCGCCCGCCGCCGTGTAGATGACGTCGGCACCCTTGTCGATCATGCCCTGCGCGGCGGCCTTGCCCTTGTCGGGGCTGGCGAAGCCGGAGGTGTCGGAACCGTGCGACAGGTACTGGACGTCGACCTTCATCGACTTGTCCGTGTCCTTGACGCCCTGGACGAAGCCCGCCTCGAACTTCTTGATCAGCGGGACGTCGACGCCGCCTATGAAGCCGACGTGCTTCTTCTCCGTCTTCAGCGCCGCGGCGACACCCGCGAGGTAGGAGCCCTGCTCCTCGGTGAAGACGATGTTGTCGACGTTCTTCGCGTCGACGACGGAGTCGACGATGCCGAAGGTCGTGTTCGGGAACTTCTCCGCGGCCTGCTTCATCGAGTTCGCGTAGGCGTAGCCGATGCCGACGACCGGGTTGTACCCGGCCTGGGCGAGCTGGCTGAGGCGCTCCAGGCGGTCGGCCTCGGTGTCGGTGGTCTTGGCGGTCAGTTCCTTGACCTCGCCACCGAACTCCCCCTTGGCCTTGTCGACACCGCGCGCGGCGGAGTCGTTGAAGGAGTGGTCGCCACGGCCGCCCACGTCGTACGCGATACCGACCTTGACGCCGCCCGCGGCCGAGGCCGGCGCGTCATTGGACTGGGCCTTGTCGGCCGACGTGCTGCCACAAGCGGTGGCGGCGAGAGCGAGAGCGGCGGAGGTGAGCCCCGCGGCAGCGATCTTGGTTACCCGGCGCAAGAGGGTGGTCCTTCCAACCTGACCGAAGCGCCTCTTTTGGCGCTGGTTTCGCCGCGATCGTAACGCGCGTAGATGTCAGATAAACGCCTCTACGGAAGCTGTTATCGGATCGTCGCGAACGGAAGGTGTCCGGAGATGTCCTGGCCGATTACAAACGGTTGCCATCGATCAACGCGGCGGCGGTGAAAAGCTCCACCCCGACCGTGATCGCCTGCTCGTCGACGTCGAAATCGCCACGATGCAGGTCGTACGGTGCCTGGTTTCCGGGCGCCCGGACGCCGAGGCGCGCCATCGCGCCCGGCACCTGCTCCAGGTACCAGGAGAAGTCCTCGCCACCGAGGCTCTGCTCGGTGTCCTCGATTGCGTACGATCCGCGCCGTGCGGTCTGGGCGGACCGCAGCAGATCCGTGATGTCCCCGTCGTTGACGACCGGCGGCACCCCCCGCACGTAGTTGATCTGCGATTTAGCACGGTGGAGCGTGGCAACCTCGTCGATCGCGGCGTGCACCAGATCCGGTGCGTCGCGCCAGGCGGCCAGGTCGAGGCAGCGGATGGTCCCGGACAGCTCGGCGTGCTGCGGGATGACGTTGGAGGCGTGACCCGACTCGATACGGCCCCACGTGAGAGCGAGCCCGGAGCGGGTGTCGACCCGGCGGGCGAGCAGCGCGGGAACGTCGACCGCCACCCGCGCCACGGCGGTGACGAGGTCGGTGGTGAGGTGCGGGCGGGCGGTGTGACCGCCGGGGCCGTCGAGGGCGACTTCCAGCCGGTCGCACGCGGAGGTGATGGGGCCCTGCCGGATCCCGATCAGGCCGGCGTCCACCTTGGGGTCGCAGTGCACCGCGATGATCTTGCCGACGCCGTCCAGCGCCCCCGACTCGATGGCCTGCGCCGCCCCGCCGGGCAGCACCTCCTCGGCCGGCTGGAAGATCATCCGCACCGCGTTGGGCAGCAGCCCCTGCCGGTCGAGCCCGGCGAGCACCAGGGCGGCGCCGAGGGCGATGGCGGTATGGACGTCATGTCCACAGGCGTGCGCGCGGTCGGCCACGGTGGAGCGGTACGGCACGCCCGCCTTGGTGTCCGGGATCGGCAGCGCGTCGATGTCGGCGCGGATCGCGAGCATGGGGCGCACCCCGTCCCAGGTCCCGACGTCGCAGATCAGCCCGGTCCCGCTGTTGAGCACCCGAGGCGTCAGCCCGGCCTGCTCCAGCCGGCGCTTGAGCGCGGCGGTGGCCCGGAACTCCTGATTGCCGAGCTCCGGGTGCATGTGCATGTCCCGGCGGAAGGCGATCAGCTCGGCACGCAGCGATTCGGGCAGCGCACCGGGGAGCGCGGCTTCCCCGGACAGGACGGTTTCGGACTCCTGGGACATCAACTGGCTCACCTGTTGAAGGGTAGGCCCCTTCTGTGATCAACGAACCATGGATCCACAAAATTTCAGCCACACAGGGGAAGAAAGCCGGAGGAGCGACGATTGACGTTCGGACGAAGCGGGTATACCGACCGGTTTCCCTGGTCACCCTCCCCCACCCGCCGCCCGCCGCCCGGCGGCCACCCGGCGGCCGATCCCGCGCGGACGGCGCGGATGCCCCGGGTCGGAGCGGTGCGCCGGAAGCCCCCAGGACATCCCGGGCGGCTTCCGGCGCATCGGTCGGGGCGGTGCGGGAGATCGCGGGCGATGACAGGGATCCGCCAAAGTAACGCCGGGTCCGTGTTGGAGCGGGCACTCTCGTGCGGGCGCGATCCGCCCCGAATCCTGAAGTATCCGTTCACTCCGGAGACGTGTACGAGATGGATTCAGCCACCTTCTCGGATATCTGGATTCGAATCAGGCTCTCTTCGCCTCTCCGGAGTATGAGTCTGCGATGGCGGAAACATCCCTGATCTCCGGAATGCGGTATCTGCTGGCGGTCACGGACGCCAAGCATGGGTTTATGAAATCGGTTCTGCTGAACGAGTCCTCGATTCGTCGGTCGTACGGCTGCGTCGGATCAGCGGCTGGTGGTGGCCCGGCGCGGGGTCGGCGAAGGGCCGACCGTAGAGGCGTCGCTCCTCCGCGCCGCTTCCGGGCGGACGGCGTCTGGCAGGCCCGCTCGGGCATCCGGGCGCGGCCAGGCCGTCGGCGCGGAGGCCGCACGCTCCGGTGAGCACTTCGGTCGAGCCGGCGACGGCGGATGGTCGACGCCACCGCTGTCTGGTGCGCCCAGATTTGGCAACATTCACGGTCGGCAAGAAACGACAAGGACGCCCGCACGTGGTGCGCCGCGCATTCGTGCCCGACATCCGGCACAACTGGAGGCCGGCGAATCCGGCCTCGCCCTCGCCAAACTTCTCGCCGTCATCAAGGGCGGTCATGTGCGTAAAGGGCTTGGCAAGATCGTAAAGGAACTGTATTGTCACTCCCCGCAACCACACATATGTAATCGCTTTTTTTGGGGGCCCACATGGCATGGAAGAAGAGAATCGCCAGCACTGCTTCGGTGATGCTTCTCGCGGCAGGAGGCATGATGGCGACGGCGTCACCGGCCGCCGCGGACGGCCCCTGCCCGGCGAGCCGGATCTGTGTCTATGACAAGGACGGCTTCACCGGTAACCGGATTGCGAGCGCGAGCACGAACTCGTGCTTCTTCCCGCAGGACTTCACCTTCGGCACCATCGTGTCCTACGACAACAACCTGTCGGTCGACGCGAAGGTCTGGCACTACTACGCCAACATCGGCGCCTACCAGCTGGCACGCACGCTGGTGGCAGGCGGTTTCAGCAGCAACATCGGCGTCCCCGACCTGGGTGCCGCCTACGGCGACCTGGTGTGCATGGGCAACGCACGCCCGTAACTCATGAGCGCTCGCGTCCACCACGCGCTCTGAGACCGGACCTCTGCACTTTCCTGTGACTGTGCCCTCCACTTTCGTGGGGGGCACAGCCGGTGGGTGGAGGAGATCACACAGGTCGCAGCGCTTCGGCGGACCGGTATCCCCGCTGTGACCGGCGATGTTCACCGCGCCGGGCGGAGCTCGCCGGGAGCGGCACTACGCTCACTCCGGAGCATTGCGGAAGCGAGCGGGTGGGAGCGCGACAGTGGCGGACGGGCGGCAGGAACAGGGGCAGGCGCTGTACCGGAAGCTGGCCTCGGATCTGCGGCTGGCCATTTCGGAGGGGGCCTACGGTTCCGGGGGCCGGCTGCCCCCCGAGAGTGAGCTGGCCCGGGTGTACGGGGTCTCCCGGGGCACCGTCCGGCAGGCCCTGGCGGTTCTGCGGGCCGACGGGCTGGTGACCTCCCGGCGTGGGACCCGCCGGGTCGTGCTCGGTACCGCGCGGGTGCAGAGCTTCACCGAGCTGCTGAGCTTCACCCGCTGGGCGCGGTCGATCGGTGAGGAGCCGGGCGGCCGGCTGATCGCCGTGGAGCGCGGCACCGCCGACGAGGTGGAGTGCGGTCAGTTGCGGCTGGCGGAGGACGCGGCAGTCTGCCGGGTGCTGCGGGTCCGCACCCTGTCCGGCGTGCCGGTGATGGTGGAACGCACGGTCTATCCGGCGCGCATCGGCGAGATCGTGGCCGGTCTCGACCCGGACGCCGTCTCGCACACCGTGCCCCTGGAGGAGCGCGGTGTGCTGTTCTCCGACGCCCACCACACCATCGACCTGGCCTTCGCCGACGCCGACGACGCCCGGCTGCTGGGGTGCCGGGCCGGTGATCCGCTGCTGCGGGAGCGGCGGCGTACCACCGACCCGTCCGGCACCCCGGTGGAGTGGTCCGAGGACCGTTATCTGCCGGGCACGGTGGCCTTCACCGCGCACAACTCGGCGAGCGTCTCCTCACTGTCCCGGCGAGCCGTCGGCTGACCCCTCGGCCCGGCTTACCCCTCGGCCCGGCTTACCCCTCGGCCCGGCTTACCCCTCGGCCCGGCTTACCCCTCGGCCCGGCTTACCCCTCGGCCCCTCGGCCCCCCGGCCCCTCGGCCCCCCGGCCCCCCGGCCCCTCGGCCCCCCGGCCCCTCGGCCCCCCGGCCCGGCGGCCCCCCGGCCCGGCGGCCCGGCGGCCCGGGGACTCTCAGGCGACGTCCGTCCTGAGCAGGCCCGCCAGCATCGCGCGCCAGTGCTCGAAGCCGGGCGCCACCGTGGCCGCGTCCTTGGCCCGGTCGTCCCAGCGGCGCAGCGCCACCGCGTCCCGCGCGTACGGGTTCGCCGCGAAGGCGTCGGCCTCCGCGCCCGTCATCGGGCCGCCCTGCACCTCCAGGGTGTGCACCGAGGCGGCGGAGAGCCTGCCGAAGTACTCCGGCTCCACGGCGCACAGGTAGCGCTTGGCCGCGACGTGCAGCCGCACCGGCTCGGTCACCTCGGGGCCGAACCAGCGGGCGAGCAGGTCGGCGCCGGTGTGGCTGTGCCGGTTGTCCGTGCCCGCCATCAGGTCCTCGCCGCTCACCGTGGAGTGGAAGTGGCCGATGTCGTGCAGCAGGCCGGCCGCGATCAGCGCGGGGGACGCGCCGTCCGCCTCGGCGAGCGCCGCCGCCTGGAGCATGTGCTGGGCCTGGGTGACCTCCTCGCCCAGGTACTGCTCGGCGCCCTGGCCCGCGAAGAGCGCGGCGAGGTCGTCCAGCGGACGCTGCCTGCGCAGGACGGAGAGCGTGCTGAACAGGCCGTCCAGGTCGGCGTACGTGCCCTGGAGGTGGCGGGCGCCGCTCTCGGCGAAGGCCGTACGGGCGTGCAGCAGCCGGGTGTTGTCGAAGATCAGGCAGTCCCCGGGGGTGAGCCGGAAGTCCAGCTGAAGCCCGGGGCGCTGGAGCAGTTCGCCGAAGGCCCGGTAGGCGGCGTAGAAGGCGGTCAGTTCCCCGGCGGGCAGCCGCAGGGTGCCGATCGAGCGGTTGTTGAAGCGGATCTCGCGGATCCGGCCACGGGCGTCGACGTCGATCAGCGGCCGGTCGGCGCGCAGCGCGGTGTGGGCGTCGGCGAAGCGGAACGGCACCGGGGTGCGGGTCAGTACCTCGAAGGCCTCCGGATTCTCGGCGCGCAGCAGCGCCGCCGCCCGGAAGCCGTCCACCAGTCCGGAGTCGCCGCCCGCCGCCGCGTTGGTCAGGCAGTGCAGCAGTTGCAGGGTGGGTACGGGGTCCCGGTAGGGGTTGTCGGTGTGGGGGGTGATGCGGGCGCCGGTGAAGGCGAGGTTGTTGGGGTCCGGCTCGACCCGTACGTCGAACAGCTCGCCGTAGTTGGTCTCCCGTACGAAGCCGAACGACGCGGCGACATCGAGGACCTGTCCCGGCCGGCGGGGTACGTCACGCAGCAGCGCGAAGCCGAGCCGCGCCACGTCCGCCAGGACCCTTTCGCGCTCGGCCCGGTCGGCCAGGTACTCCGCCCAGGTCGCTTCGGGGACGCGGCCGGCCAGATCGGCCGCGACCCAGGTCTCCTTGTCGGCCTCGGTCCGCCCGTCGCCGGTGGCGGCGGTGTCCTGCCCGGGCCGGCCGGGAGCGTATACGGACCGGTGCCCGTCGGGCGCCCAGATCACTTCGGTGCCCGATCCGCCGGGCAGCTCGCGCGTCGAGGCGATCACGGGCTCGGCGGGCAGATCGGTGATCTGGAACAGCTTCTGCCCGTTGCGCGGGTCGCGGCACAGCGCACACGGGCAGTTGTCGCGCAGCCAGACGGCGGGAGCGTCGGTCAGCTCCATGGATCCTCCAAGTTGTACAGCCAACTTTTCCCCCGAGGCGAGAAACTGCCATCCGCGCATGAGAGCCGGGCGAGGGCGGGATGGCCGGAAAGTGAACGATTGCCCTTCTCCCCGCCCCCTCTCCCGGAGCCGCGCCGCCGCGCCGCCGCGCCCCTGCGCCCCTGCACCCTCGCGCCCCCGCGCCCCCGCGCCCCCGCGCCCCCGCGGAACGTACGCGGATACGACACATGCCCCCCGGTTCCGAAGAACCGGGGGGCATGTGCGCGAGCGCGTCGGCCGGTCAGGCCGGTCAGGCCGGTCAGGCCGGCAACGGCGCCCGGGGCAGCCGGTGCACGTCCCGGGCCGTGGCCGTGACACCGGACAGGAAGTCCTGGGCGCGCGAGGACGCCGTCGCCCTGAGCCATTCCGGGGCGATGTCGCAGACCGCGACCCGTACGCCGGTCCCCGCGAGGGCGAGCGGCAGGGTGTGGACCACGGTGGAGGGGAAACTCAGCACCGTACTGCCGATGGGGCCCCGGCGGGCGATCAGCTCCAGCGGCAGGTCCGGGCGGACGATCTCCAGACCGGTCTCGGCGTGCAGCCGGCGCAGTTTGTCCGTGTGCTCCCGGCGGTGCGCGAAGTACCGGGTGGCGCCGTGGGCGCGGGCGAGGGCCATGACCGCCGCGGTGTACCGCTCCGCGTCGACCACCCCGGTCTCGACCAGTGAGGTGCCGACCATGTCCGCGCCCTGGGTGATCCGGGGCGGGCCGAAGGTGGAGCGCGTCCACGCGAAGGTGTTGGCCGTGACGGTGAGGCCGTCCGGCACCTCCTCGACGGGCATCGCGGTGAAGACCTCGACCGTGCGGACGGTCGACGGGGTCAGCCGGCGCCGCGCGAGCGCGGTGACGGGCGCGAGGACGAGTTCGCGGGGGCCGAGGCTGCCGCGCCGGTGCCAGCGCACCAGGCGCTCGCCCCGGGCGAGCTGCCCGATGAACTCCATCGTCGCGGTCCCGTCGTCCACGACCGTCAGCTCCTTGTTGCCCACCAGGGTCAACAGCAGCTGCACGTAGCGGGAGAAGGGGTCTCCGATGACGATCCGGTCGGCCTTGCGCAGCAGCGGTATCAGCTGCCGCACGGTCCGCAGGGGCGCCCCCGCTCCGCCGCGCGCCTCTTGCCAGCGCACGGTGAAGCCCTCGTCCCTGGCCAGCTCCGCCATCCGGCGGAGCTGGCCCCGTGACATGGGATCGGTGGGCGACAGCACGACGACGGTGAGCGCGTCACCGGTCATGCGGGCCCGGGCCCACTCCAGCGTGTTCAGCAGCTGGACCGGGCTCTCCACGAAAGCGATCGCACGAGCGTACGGGGGGCGGCCCCCGGCGGGACCGGTCATGGCAGTCAGACCGCCACGGACTCGGCGGCCTCGGCGATGACGCCCGCGACGCGGCGGAGCTTCTTCATCGGGCCGAGCTCCGACTCGTAGACCTTCTTGACGCCGTCACCGAGGGACGCCTCGATGGTGCGGATGTCACGGACGAGGCGCTGCAGACCCTGCGGCTCGACCGAGGCGGCCTGGTCCGAGCCCCACATGGCGCGGTCGAGGGTGATGTGACGCTCGACGAAGGTGGCGCCAAGGGCGACGGCGGCGAGGGTGGTCTGGAGACCGGTCTCGTGGCCGCTGTAGCCGATCGGCACGTTCGGGTACTCGGCCTGCAGGGTGTTGATCACGCGCAGGTTGAGCTCCTCGGCCTTGGCCGGGTAGGTCGACGTGGCGTGGCAGAGCAGGATGTTCTCGCTGCCGAGGACCTCGACCGCGTGGCGGATCTGCTTCGGCGTCGACATGCCGGTGGAGAGGATGACCGTACGGCCGGTGGCGCGCAGCGAACGCAGCAGTTCGTCGTCGGTCAGGGAGGCGGAGGCGACCTTGTGGGCCGGGACGTCGAACTTCTCCAGGAACGCGACGGCCTCGGTGTCCCACGGGGAGGCGAACCAGTCGATACCGCGCGTGCGGCAGTGCTCGTCGATGGTGCGGTACTCGTCCTCGCCGAACTCGACGCGGTGGCGGTAGTCGATGTACGTCATCCGGCCCCAGGGGGTGTCGCGCTCGATGTCCCACTGGTCGCGCGGGGTGCAGATCTCCGGGGTGCGCTTCTGGAACTTGACCGCGTCGCAGCCCGCGTCGGCGGCCACGTCGATCAGGGCGAGGGCGTTGTCCAGCTCGCCGTTGTGGTTGATGCCGATCTCACCCGTGACATAGACGGGACGGCCGGGGCCCGCGGTCCGCGTGCCGAACGTGCGCAGGCGGGAGGTGGCGTTGGTGCTCATGGAGGGTCAGGTCCTTACTGGTCGAGGGTGTGGTGGTGGGGGGACGAGGTGATGTCGAGGCCCGGTCCGAGAAGCCAGGCGGCGATCTCGCGGATCGCGCCTTCGCCGCCGGGGGTCGTGGTGACGGCCCGTGCGGCGGAGCGCACGGCGTCGTGGGCGCTCGCGACGGCCACCGGCCAGCCGACGAGCCCGAAGCACGGAAGGTCGTTGACGTCGTTGCCGACGTAGAGCACGCGGTCGGGCGTGACGCCCTGCTCGTCGCACCACTGCTTGAGCGCCAGGTCCTTGCGGTCGATGCCGTGGAGGACCGGCACCTGGAGCTTGCGGGCGCGGGCGGCGACGACCGGGTTCCGCTCGGTGGAGAGGATGAGCAGCTTCAGTCCGGAGCGGCGCAGCGCGGCCGTCCCGAGGCCGTCGCCCCGGTGCACGGCGACCATTTCGCGGCCGTCCGAGTCGACGAAGACCTTGTCGTCGGTCTGGGTCCCGTCGAAGTCGAGGACGACGGCGTCGATGTCGGCGGCGGTCGGCAGGAGGGCCGGGTCGAGCAGCGGCGCGAGGGCGCGGGCGCGGGCCAGGTCGTGCGGGTCGTCGATCTCCAGGACCCGCGCGGGGTCGGTCGGGACGAGCGCGGTGCGGCCGAAGAAGCGGTGGTTCGCCTCGCGGAAGCCCTGGGCGCGCATCGCGTACGCGGCGCCGGTCTCCAGGTACTCCTGGGGGCGGTCCTGGCGGCGCGGCCGGTTGGCCTTGTCGTGGTTGACGCCGTGACCGTCCGACCCGGACCCGGCGCCCGGGGAGTCCTGGCGCCAGATGAAGCCGTGGCTCGGCGCGACGGTCAGGGCCGTGTCGGCGCCGTCCTCGGTGACGGCGCTCGTGACGCCGTCGATGTCCCCGGCCGTGATGAAGGGGCTGGTGCACTGCACCAGCAGGACGACATCCGCATCCTTGCCGCGCATCGCGCCGAAGGTGTCCATCGCGTGGATCACCGCCGCCTCGCTGGTCGCGGTGTCCCCGGCTATCGCGGAGGGCCGCAGGACGACCTCGGCGCCGGCCGAGCGGGCCGCGTCGGCGATCGCCGCGTCGTCCGTGGAGACGACGACATCGGTCACGTGCCGGGCGGCGAGGCAGGCGCGGACCGCGCGGACGACCAGCGGGACACCGCCCACCGGGGCGAGGTTCTTGGCGGGGACGCCCTTGGATCCACCGCGTGCGGGGATCACGGCCAGGACGGTCATCTGTACTCCTTGATCGGCGACAGGCACGTTCACGGCTCGCGGGCCTCCGGCTGCCGGGCCCCCGGCCACCGGGTCCGCGGCGTGCCGGCTCACAGCTCGCCCATACGGCGGATGACGGGGGCCACGCGCTGCACGCCGTGGCGGTACGCGCCGCGCGCCGCTCCCCGTACCGCCTCGCGCACCGCCCGCCGGACCGCGCTGCCGCCGTCCGAAGGGGGCCGGGACGACAGCGGTGTGCCGTCGATGGCGAGGTGGTGGCGGGCGAGGAGTCCCGGCAGGTATCCGGGCGCGGTGGTGGCCGTGTAGTACGGGCTGATGGCGGGCAGTTCGGGCTGGTCGAGCAAGGTCGTGACCCGCGCGCGGGCCGTGTCGAAGGCCGACGCGTACGAGCCGTCGGCGACGACGCCCTGCCGGTCCGCCCAGACGGCGTCGGGGCGCGGGCGGTAGCCGCTGTCCAGCTGGTCCCAGGAGGCCAGGCAGCCCGAACCGATGAAGTGGTGGTTGCCGAGCGGCTCGCGTACCCCGAAGTCGGTGAGGATCGCGGTGGGGATGCGCCGGTGCAGCGACTCCAGGGCGGCCGTCGAGGAGACGGTGACCAGCAGGTCGGTGCGGTCCAGGACCTCGCCCATGTTCCCGTACACCAGCCGGAAGTTGGGCGGCAGTCCGCCGGGCAGCTTCTCGGCGAGCCGCTGGTAGGGGAATTCCTCCACGTGCGTGGTGTGCTCGCCGACCTTGCTGCGCAGCTTCAGCAGGACTTCGCGGCGGGGGTGCAGCCGGGCGTGCCCGACGAGGCGGCGCAGCAGGTACGTACGATCGGCGCGGCTCGTCGGGACGGACGGCTGCACGGCGAAGACGACGGTGTCGCGGCCTTCCTCCGGGGCGTACCTGGCCCCGCCGAGGAACGGCAGCGCGGCCTCGGTGACCGAGGAGGCGTCGGCGCCGACTCCCTCGTACACGTCGCGGAAACGCCTCGCGTCGTGGCGGGAGTTGGCGAGGACGACGTCCGCGCCGTGCCGCAGCAGCAGTCCGTCCGAGAGCTTCTCGTAGACGACTCCGACATAGCCGGTGACGACAACGGGCCGGCGCTCCGCTCCGAGGGCGGCCATCCCGTGCAGCATCGCCTGGGCGGCGCCGCCGACGAGGGCCAGCACGACGACGTCGTACGACTCCTCGCGCAGCGCCCGCAGGAACGCGGTCCCGGTCACCTCGCGCAGGGCGTCGGCGTCCGCGCCGACCTCGGCGAGCTGTCGGGCTGTGGGCGTGGCTCGGCCGCGCAGCAGAAACCCGCTGAGCTCGACGGAGCGGTCTTCGGGGGCGATGCGGCGCGCGGTCAGCGCACCCCATTTCCACCGGGTGTCGGAGTCGGCGAGCACGGCGACCCGGACCGCTTGACTGATACGTGATGGCACGACGAAGACGCTAGAAAGGAAACGATCGCAACGGCCCAACTTGACGGCAATAAAGGGTTAACAGCGCCCCTACGGATTGCGAAGGCCACCGGGAAATGCCGCTTCACTATTTCGCCACGCTTCGTTCATCCGGAATCCGCTGGGGCGCCCGCTCGAATGACCGACGCGGGCCTTAGCGTCATGGGCGTGGTCAAGCTCTCTGTCATCGTGCCGTTCTACAACGTGCGGACATACGCCCCAGAAACGCTCAAAAGTCTCCACGCGAACACGCGTGACGACTTCGAGTTCCTGTTTGTCGACGACTGTTCATCCGACGGAACCCTTCATATCCTCGAACAGGCGGAGCGCGAGCTGCCGGGTGCGGTTCTGCTGAGACACGAGAAGAATGGTGGACTGGCCACGGCACGCAATACCGGTCTCGACGCGGCTCGCGGGAAATACATCACTTTCCTCGACGGCGACGACTGGGTGGCGCCCGGCTATTTCAGCCGGCTTCTCGCGTCCATGGAGGCCCTGGGCTGCGATTTCGTCCGCACGGACCATGTCCAGTTCACGGACAAGGCGCGCACGATCCACCGCGTCCCGGTGGGCAAGCGGGGCCGGGTGCTGCGGCCCCGGGACTCGATCCTCCCGGCGGACCGCTCGACCTCCGTCGACTACGCGTACGCCTGGGCCGGCATGTACCACCGCCGCCTCGTCGACCAGGGGCTCCTGCACTTCACGGACGGCCTGCGGACCGCCGAGGACCGGCCGTGGATCTGGAAGCTGCACCGTGAGGCCGAGTCCTTCGCGGTGCTCGGCCTGCTCGGCGTGTTCTACCGCCGTGGAGTGGCCTCCTCGCTCACCCAGATCGGCGACGTACGGCAGCTCGACTTCATCCGGGCCTTCGACCAGGTGCTGGCGGAGACGGCTGAGGACGCGGACGCGGACCAGCTGCTTCCCAAAGCCGTACGGACCTACTGCGCGGTCATGGCCCATCACCTTGATTCCATCGAGAGGTTCGAACCAGCGGTGGCACGGAAACTGCGTTCCTTGAGCGGGGCGGCCCTCAAGCGCATGCCTTCGGACATCCTCGCGGAGACACTCGACGCGCTGGGCGTCCACCGGGCCGGCCTGCTGCGCCGGGTGCGCCGCCGGGCCATCTCCCGCACGACGGAGGTGGCGGCCTGATGCCCGGTACGTCCTCCACCCAGCTGTTCTTCGCGTGCACGCAGTACGCGGCCGCCACCATCACCGCGGCGATCAAGGCGGGCCTGTTCGGACCGCGCGCCGACCACCGGCGCGTCCTCGTGGTCAGCGACACCTCGGCCTCTCCGGAACTGGGCACACCGCTCGACGCGATGCCCGGCTTCGCGCGCCTGCGGCCCGAGTACGACGAGGTCAGGTCCTGGAACGAGTTCATCCGGCCGTTCCACCCCGCGGGCTGGGCCCCGCGCGAGCAGGACGCCTCACTGTGGCAGCGGGCCGTCCGCGATGCCTGGGACCTGGGTGACGGGCCGGTCGAGATCGCCTGCGAGTCCATCCAGGCCAACCCGTCGCAGGCCGTCGCCACGATCTTCGGCGACAGCCCGGTCCACGTCTACGCGGACGGCCTGATGAGTTACGGCCCGACCCGCACCAAGCTCGACCCGCTGATCGGCTCGCGTGTCGAGCGGCTGCTCCACCTGGACCTGGTGCCCGGCCTGAAGCCCCTGCTGCTCACCGAGTTCGGGGTCGAGGCCGAGATCATCCCGAGCGACGTCTTCGTCGAGGTCCTCGCGGAGATCGGCGACGCGGCGGCGGACACCGGGACCTTCGCGGAACGGCCCGCCCTGCTGCTCGGCCAGTACCTCTCCGTGCTCGGCATCCTCACCGTGCGCGAGGAGGAGGAGCTGCACGTACGGATGCTCAGGGGCGCGGTCGAACGCGGCCACCGGCACATCGTGTTCAAGCCGCACCCATCGGCTCCGGCCCAGTGGTCGCTACTGCTGGAGCAGGAGGCCGAGCGGCTCGGCGCCGAACTGACCGTACGCTCCGAGCCGGTCCTCGCCGAGGTGCTGTACCAGCGGCTGAAGCCGGCGCTCGTCGTCGCCTGCTTCTCCACCGCCCTGTTCACCGCGGCCACCTTCTACGGCCTGCCCGTCGCCCGGGCCGGTACGGACCTGCTGCTGGACCGGCTCACCCCGTACCAGAACAGCAACCGGGTACCGGTGACGATCGTGGACGCGCTGCTGCCTCCGCTGGAGGAGAACCGCCCGCATCAGCCGGACGAGCGGCTCGCCGACCTGATCGGCGCCGTCGGCTTCGCCATGCAGCCGCAGATCTACCCGGGCCTGCGGCCCGTCGCGGAGCGCTACCTCGCCCGGCATCTGACGCCCCGCACGCTGAAATACTTCAAGCGCCGGCGCCTCACGACGCTCGCGCTGCCCGGTGGCGTACCGGCACAACTCGCCTTCATTCCGCGCAACGCGACGGTGCGCAGGATGGCGCGGCGCGCGCGCTCGCTGAAGAAGGCCACGCTGGGCTGACTCCGGTCACCCCTGGGTCCGGTGTTCCGGCGGGCTGGGTCCGGTGTTCCGGCGGGGCGCGACGGCGCGTCGCCGGCCACCGGGCCACCCGGGCACGGGGACTCCGGGCCCCGGCCGCCCGAATCCCCCGGCCCCCGGACGGATTCAGAACGCGTCCACCGCCACGTACGTCCCCCACACCTCCCGCAGCGCGTCGCACACCTCCCCCACCGTCGCCCGCGCCCTGAGCGCCGCCTTCATCGGATACAGCACGTTGTCCGTGCCCGCCGCCGCCTCCTTCAGCGCGGTGAGCGCCGCTTCCACCGCCCCCTGCTCGCGCTCCGCCCGCAGCCGGCCCAGCCGCGCCGCCTGCCGCGCCTCGATCTCCGGGTCGACGCGCAGGGGCTCGTACGGCTCCTCCTCGTCCAGCGTGTACCGGTTGACGCCGACGACCACCCGCTCGCCGCTGTCCGTCTCCCGCGCGACGGTGTAAGCGCTGCGCTCGATCTCGCCCTTCTGGAAGCCGCGTTCGATGGCCTCGACCGCACCGCCCAGGTCCTCGATCCGGGTCATCAGCGCGACCGCCGCGTCCTCCACCGCGTCCGTCATCCGCTCGACGGCGTACGAGCCGGCGAACGGGTCGACCGTCGCCGTCACGTCCGTCTCGTACGCCAGGACCTGCTGGGTACGCAGGGCGAGCCGGGCCGCCTTGTCGGTGGGGAGGCCGATGGCCTCGTCGAAGGAATTGGTGTGCAGCGACTGCGTACCGCCGAGGACCGCCGCGAGGCCCTGCACCGCCACCCGTACGAGATTGACCTCGGGCTGCTGGGCGGTCAGCTGCACGCCCGCCGTCTGGGTGTGGAAGCGCAGCATCAGTGACCTGGGGTCCTTCGCGCCGAACTCCTCGCGCATCACCCGCGCCCACATCCTGCGCGCCGCCCGGAACTTGGCGATCTCTTCGAGGATCGTCGTGCGCGCGACGAAGAAGAAGGAGAGCCGGGGCGCGAAGTCGTCGACGTCCATGCCCGCCGCGACAGCCGTCCGTACGTACTCGATGCCGTCCGCGAGCGTGAAGGCGATCTCCTGCGCGGGCGAGGCCCCTGCCTCCGCCATGTGGTACCCGGAGATCGAGATGGTGTTCCACCGGGGGATCTCGGCCCGGCAGTAGCGGAAGATGTCGGCGGTCAGCCGCAGCGAGGGCCGAGGCGGGAAGATGTACGTCCCGCGCGCGATGTACTCCTTCAGCACGTCGTTCTGGATCGTGCCGGTGAGCCGGGACGCGTCGATGCCCCGCTCCTCCGCGACCAGTTGGTAGAGGAGGAGCAGGAGGGCGGCCGGCGCGTTGATCGTCATCGAGGTGGAGACCTGGTCCAGCGCGATCCCGTCGAAGAGGACGCGCATGTCGTCGATCGAGTCGATGGCGACGCCGACCTTGCCGACCTCACCGCTCGCGATCGGCGCGTCGCTGTCGTATCCCATCTGGGTCGGCAGGTCGAAGGCGACGGACAGGCCGGTCGTGCCGTGCGCGATCAGCCGGCGGTAGCGCGCGTTGGACTCGGCGGCCGTGCCGAACCCGGCGTACTGGCGCATCGTCCACGGCCGGCCGGTGTACATCGTCGGGTAGACCCCCCGGGTGTACGGGTACGAGCCCGGCTCGCCGAGCTTCTCCGCCGGGTCCCACCCGGCCGCCGCTCCGGGGCCGTAGACGGGCTCGATGGGCAGTCCGCTCTCGGTGAGTCGTACGCCCTCGGTGGATCGGGCACCGCCGGTGGATCGGGCACCGCCGCTGACACCGCCGGACTCGCGCACCATGTGCCGTGCCTCCCACTGAGCCGACTGCCGCCTGACCGGCGCTGCGACGGACTGTAGTCGAACGGACCCGCCGCGTCACCCTTCCGGATCCGGCCCGGCCTGAACGCCGCATACCGGAGTGGAGCAACCTCCAGGTGCGGGAAGGTGGTTGACATGTCCGACGGTGCGGACGCCAGGGGACCCGGCAGAAACAGAGGGACGAAGATGCTCAGGAAAGCTGTCTTACGCAGAGGACTCGCGGCGGCCGCCGTCGTGGCGGTCGGCGCCGTCGGCGCCGGCTGTACGGTGCGGCCGGTCACCGGGCCGCCGGCCGCCGACGCCAAGCCGGGCGGCGGCCTCGCGGGGGAGGCCGCCACACCCCGCACCGAACCGGCGAGGCCCGTCGCGGACGCCACGAAGGCCGCGCCACCGACCCGTACACCCACCCCACCGCCCGCACCCGCACTCACACGCACGCCGCCCCCGAGCCCGAGCCCCGAGGCCACCCGCCCCGAGGCCACCCGCCCGCCGACGCTGATGGCGAGCGGCGCGCGGAGCGATCAGGTACGGGAACTCCAGTCCAGGCTCCGCCAGATCGGGTATTTCACCCGCACCCCCACCGGCTACTACGGCTCCGTCACGGCCGACGCCGTCTCCTCCTTCCAGGGCAGACGCGGACTGCCCCGCACCGGCGCGACGGACACGGTGACCTGGCAGAAGCTGCTCGGGATGACCAGGAAGCCGACCCGCGACGAGCTGCGCCCGCCCACCACCGAGCCGGTCGCCGCGCCCGATCCGCGGTGCTTGAAGGGCCGGGTGATGTGCATCAGCAAGAACAGCCGCACGCTCTCCTGGATGATCGACGGCACGGTGAAGTCGTCGATGGATGTCCGCTTCGGCTCGGAGTACACGCCGACCCGCGAGGGCACGTTCGAGGTGTTCTGGAAGTCCCGGCACCACGTCTCGACGCTGTACGACTCCCCCATGCCGTACGCGATGTTCTTCAGCGGCGGCCAGGCGGTGCACTACTCGGCGGACTTCGCGGCACGCGGTTACGCGGGCGCCTCGCACGGCTGCGTCAATGTCCGGGACGAGGGAAAGATCGCCTCGCTCTTCGAGCAGGTGCGCACGGGCGACAAGGTCGTCATCTACTGGTAGCCGCGCCGCCGGTGCGGAGGCGGGGGAAAGCGGCGCGGGGAAAGCGGCGCGGGGAAAGCGGCGCGGGGAAAGAGGTGCGGGGAAAGAGGCGCGAGCGGGACCGGGGGAACGTGTCCCGCCCGCGCCGGTTGCGCTGAGCCGAAGGTACGGGGGGAACCCCGGCTCGATGCGCGGCCGATGACCAGTCGGCTCACTCTTTACTGCGCCATAGCACGGAAAAACGTCACACCTCATGGTGCGAGAGGGAAACTCGCAGGTCAGAAAGGTGACGGCCCGGAGACATCGGAGTCCGGGTCCGGGAGCGGGGTCGGCGGGCCGGAGGGGCCGGGAGCCCAGGTCGGCATCGGCTCCGCCGGCTCGTAGGGGTACGGCGTCCAGCTGACGGGCGGCAGGGCGGTGTGCGGTGGCGGCGATCCGCCGCCACCTCCCTTACCGCCCGCGCCCCTGCTGTCACCCACGCCCCAGCTGTCGCCCGCGCCCCCGCCCCGTCCGGCGGCGTCGAGCATGCGCTCGCAGAAGCGTTCGGCGCCCCGGGCGCCTTCGGCCGCCGACTCCAGGGCGTCCTTGCGCTCCGGGTCGATCTCGCCGCTGCGGTAGTCGCGGCAGGCCCTGAGGGTGTCGCGGTACCACGCGTCGGCCTCGGCGCCCTGGGCCACGCCCGACCAGTCGCCGTACTCGCCGACCGGTCCTATCGGTGGGTCCGGCTCGTCCCCGGTGTCCCCGCCGCCCGGTTCCACCGAGGACGAGGGCGCGGGCGAGCCCTGACCGGCGGGGTGCCTGCCCAGGGCGCCCGCCGTGCTCGACGTGCCGGACGTACCGGGGGTGTCGGGGCCGGCTGGCCGGGCCGGGGCACGGCCGCGGTCGGACGGCCCGGAGGCCACCGGCCCCGGAGAAGCGACCGCCGAGACGGAGTTCGCGGGCATCGGGCCCCGTTCGCCGCGGAACAGCGAGGGCAGTGCGCCGGCGCCGGTGGCGACCGCCATCCCGCTCAGGGCGCAGCCGACCACCACAGCGGCGAGTCCCGCCCGTACCAGCCGGCCTGGCCGTACCAGCCGGCTCGGCCGCGTCAGCCTCGGCCGCGTCAGCTGCCTCGCCTGGCGGAAGGCGGCCAGGGCCGCGGCTTCACCCGGCAGTTCGGCATCGTTTGCGTACGTGACGGCGGCCGCGTCCCGCAGGGCGCCGACGAGCCGTTCCGCCTGGGCCGGGACGGGTTCACCGGCAGCCGTGACGGGCTCGCCGCGCAGTAATCTCTCCGCCGCGTCCCGGTCGAGCCACGCGTCACGCTCGTTGGCCATCACATGTTCTTCTGCGTCCGCAGCCGCGAATGCGTCACACCGGTGCGGGCCGCGCTCCCGGGCCGGGAGCGCGGCGACGGCGTTACGACACCGAGTCCCGCGCCGTGACCTGCGGCGCTCGGCTGAACCGTTTCCCTGACCATCGCGGGAAGGGATCCGTCTGCCGCGACGCACGCGTCGGGAGGGCCGTCCGCGTCGAGGAGTTCGGCGAGCCGCTTGAGACCCCGGTGCGCGGCCGTCCGTACCGCGCCGGGACGTTTGCCGAGTGTCATGGCCGCGCTCTTGGCGTCGAGCCCGACCACGACACGCAGCACGACGGCCTCGGCCTGGTCCTGCGGGAGCTGCGCTATCAGGGACATCGTGCGGCCGGTCGCGAGCGCCTCCATGGCCTCGTCCGCCGTGTCGGACTCGGCCGGTTTCCCGGTCAGTTCCGTCTCGTCGGCACCGATCGCGGGGCGCCTGCCCCGCATCCGTATGTGGTCGAGGGCGCGGTTACGGGCTATGCGGGCGGCCCAGCCACGGAAACGGTCGGCGTCCCCGCTGAAGCGGTCGAGGTCGCGGGCGATCTGGAGCCACGCCTCGGAGGCCACGTCCTCGGCGTCCGGTTCGCCGACCAGCGTCCGTAGGTAGCCCAACAGTCGCGGTTGCACGGCGCGGTACACAGTCCGGAAGGCGTACTCGTCCCCGTCCTGCGCCGCGAGCACCGCGGCGGTCAGCTCCGCGTCGTCCCCCAGCACTCCCTCAACCTGTCCTGAAATCGCGGCTGGTCACTGCCGCCCCGCCCCACACGCTTCCGCACGCTACGGCGTTCCTGGGGGCCGCGTCCATAACTTGTACAACCTGCAACAACTTACTGACGTTATGGCATGTGACAGAAAACGCATCCATGGCGCTGTTAGGAGTACGGGGCCGTATCGCGGCTCCGGCGGACGGCGACCGGGGCCTCTCCTGTGGGGGGTGGCGGCCCCGGTCGTCCTCCCCGCTCTCCCCCGGGCCCCGCGCGCCGGCCCGGGTACGAGGCGTCAGCTCCGCGCCCGCGCACGGCGCGAGACCACCGCTCGCAGCACCCGCTGTCCCTCGGTCGACAGGTCCATGACCCGGCGCAGCCCGGGAGCCCCCGGAGTCGCGGCCAGCACCTCCAGGATCCGTATCTGGCGGCGCAGTTCACCGGCGACGAGAGGGCCGACACCGTCGGCACCGTCCGTCCCGACCACCGCGTCCGCCACACCCTCCGCGTCCTCGCGGTACCGGGCCAGCCGCTCCGAGGCGGTGACGCTTCCCCTCGCGCCCTCGCCGACCGCGTCGAGCTGCTGGTGGATCTCCAGGGCGACGGCGGAGCAGGTGTCGGACCAGGCACGCAGCGGCTCGGCGGCCCACTCCGACGGCGCGGCGTCGAGCATGACCCGGACGAGCGCGGCGGCGACGTCCCTGGCTGCTTCGGCGCCGGCGGCGCTGTCGAGCGTGTCTCTGGCCGCCGTCAGCCGTTCCGGCCAGTCCGTGCCCGCGCGCACGATGCCCGCCCACAGGGGACGCAGGGCATCGGTCTCCTCCGCGAGCAGCGGCAGGCACCGGTCGAGGCAGGCGAGCCCACTCGCGGCCAGACCACGCTCATCCGCTTGTGCGATCAGCTTCACCAGGCTCATTCACGTCTCCCGTCGGCGGACGCAGTACTGACCACTACTGCGCCAAACGGCTGGATTTCGTCACTCGTAGATCATCGGGAACGAAACGGACCCGGCGAGGGAAACCGGCCGCGCGCGCCGTCGGAGCCTCGGGCCGCCGGACCGTCACACCCTCAGACGGACCCGTCCGACGCGCCCGGCCGAACCGGCCGAACCGGCGGAACCGGCGGAACCGGCGGAACCGGCATGGCGGGCATGGCGGGCATGGCGGGCATGGCGGGCGGGACGAACGGACCTGGGCCGCGCCCGAACGGTCCCTCCATCGCCATCCGGTGCTGCCTGCGCGTCAGCTCACGCACGAAGAGGATCGCGAGCACCGCGGCCAGCACATCGATCAGGTCCGCGACGAGCAGCACGCCTACGGCCTCCCGGATCTCGTCGGCCTCCTCGGCGCTCTCGTAGAGCCGGGAACCGAACTGCCCGAGCAGCAGAGTGCCGAGCCATGCCGCCCACCAGCCGTTGACGAGGCCGTACGACACCGGTCCGCGCGTCCCGTCCAGCGGGGACCGCGAGCTCGCCTCCCAGATGTCTCCGGCGATCCGGCGGGGCAGCCAGAGACACCCGACGGGCACGAACCACGATCCGATGGCCCACCCCTGGCCCATCCGGTGCGCGTCGGGGCCGAAGACGCTCGCGTTGGCCCGGACCCGATAGAACCAGATGAGGAAGACGACGATGGTCGCCAGCATCGTCAGCACCTGCACGACCCCGGCGCCGGCGTAGAGCACGTCGGCCAGGTCCAGGTCCTGGTCGGTGAAGGCGTCGTCGTTGCCGTCCAGCACGTCGGTCATCAGTCCGTACGAATTGGCCCCGGCCCCCAGCGCGAAGAGGTCGGCCGCGATAACGGTGCAGAGCAGTACGACCACCGCCTTCGACAGCCCGATCGGCGAGGCGAGCACCGGCCCGGAGTGGGCGGGCGGCCCGGGGTGAGCCGGCAGCCCGGGGTGAGCCGACAGCCCGGGGTGAGCCGACAGCCCGGGGTGAGCCGACAGCCCGGGAACGGGCGGGACGAGCGGGCCCGCTGTCCCGTCGGTGTTTCCCGGTGCGACGGCGCACTGGGCGCAGCGGCCTTCCTGGGTGACCGCCGCGCGTATCCGGCAGTTCGTGCAGAGCATGATGTGGAACCCCCCAAGGTCCTGGAACGCGCCCTCCCCCGGGCGCCGCCCTCCCCGGGCGCTCGCGGAACATACGCGCCCGGCGCGCACCCTGTCCACAGAGATCTGCCAGGTCAGGGCGCGGGCGCGTCAGGCCGTGCCGTCGAGCTTCCGCGCGAGCGCCATGAACCCACTCCAGCTCAGCGTCGGCTTCGCCGGGTTCCACAGCTTCTGGGACACCGCCCGCAGCGGCATCCTGATCCCCTGGGCCACCTGGTCCTGGGTCTGCGCGTTCGGGAAGTCGCCCCAGACGGCGAGCCGGCCGCCGAGGATCTGCTTCGAGTAGCGCGCGGGCACCGCCTTCGTGCCGCGCAGGACCAGCGGCGTCCACTGCTGGTAGATGCGCTGCCCGGTCGGGTAGATGAAGTTGTTCGGCTGGCCGAGTACGTAATAGAGGTACTCGTCGTTGAGGTTCACCACCGGGCGCCCCTCGCTCAGGTAGTCCACCGGAGGCCGGGCCCCGGCCTCCCGGCCCGTCCAGTACTCGACCTCCAGATTCTTGGCCGCCTGGACGACTCCGCCTCTGAAGATGCCGTCGTTCCACACCTTGGGCGTCTTCTTCAGCGGGCGCAGCACCGCCGCGCGGTCGTTCGTCCAGCCGGTCGTCAGGTCCTGGACCCGGCCCTTGCTGCCGTACTTCTTGACCGCGAGCTGGGCCAGTTGCGGATACGAGGCCTCCGGGTCCGGTACGACCAGCGCCTGGTACTCGTCCCCGCCGAGATGCCAGTACTTGCCCGGGAACAGCGCGGCGAATTCGCGGATCAGGTCGTCGATGAGCCGCGCGGACGCCGGGTTGGAGATGTCGATCGCGCCCTTCGTGGGCACTCCGCTGACGTTGCGGAGCTGGAGCTGCGGATAGGCCGCCAGCACCGCCCCGAGGTGTCCCGGGGAGTCGATCTCCGGCACGACGGTGATGTGCAGCTTGGCGGCGAGCGCCAGGATCTGCCGTACCTGGGCCTGGGAGAGATGCTGCTTGGAGACGATCCGGGGGTGGGTCCTGGACTCGATGCGGAAGCCCTGGTCGTCGGAGAAGTGCAGCCCCAGCTGGTTGAGCTTGAGGTCGGCCATCTCGCGCAGCCGGTCCTCGATCCACCCCGGCGTGTAGTACTTACGTGCGATGTCCAGGTTCAGCCCCCGCTGCGGGCGGCCCGGACGGTCCTTCACCACGCCTTCCGGCATCACCCCGTCGGCGCGCACCGACTGCTTGAGCGTGCGGGTGCCGTAGAAGACGCCGGCCTGGTCGGGCCCGGTGATCCGCACCTGCCCGCCGCTCACGGTGAGGGTGTACGACTCCGGGGTGCCGCTGCCGCTCTTGAGGGCCAGCACCACATCGCCGGAACGGGCCGCCGCCGTACCCCGGTAGGCGATCTTCAGCTCCTGGGCGAGCAGCTTGCCCTCGTCGGCGAGGCCTCCGCTGCCGCTCGCGATGACGACGCCGCTCTTGGCTCCCGGCCGCCAGCCGGGACCACGGGCCGCCTGGTGGGTCCGTACGGAGGGGATGCCGCGCGGAGCGGCGGAGAGGGGGAACGTCCGCGAGGGGGACGGCGAGGTCGAGGGGCTCGCGGAGGAGCGGGCCGTGGAGGAAGGAGCGGAGGCGGGCGCGGAAGCGGCCGGGGCGGAGGCGGATGCCGACCGCCCGCCGCTCGACGAACCGGAGCCATTTCCTCCGGAACCGCATGCCGCCACCGAGGTGGCTATGGCCGCCGCGAAGACCGCGCCGATGACCTGGGTACCCCGAGATGACCACATCACTCAGAAACCTCCCATGTGCGACAGAAGCACGGCGGACGTGCGGCGCGACGACGAGCGGAGCCGCGCGATGACGCGGGGCGATGGCGTCGTGACGACAGCGCAATGACGGCGCAACTAGGGCGAAGTTCTCATGACGACGTCTATCACGCGCGTCGAAACTCTCCCTTCCGGGTGAAAATCGGGCATCAATCGGGGTGTTCCGGCCGGACGCCGATAACGTAGCGTCACATTCTCAGCTTCACGCTCAACCGCACCGCCCGCTCCCGACGTCTGTCCCGACGCCTGCCCCGCGCCTGTTCCGACGCCGGCGCCGTACGCCTGCCCCACAGCCCGTCCCGCTTCCTGCCCTCTGCTTGTCCCCTTGCCCCCTGCCTTTGCCCGTCCTGTCACCTGCCTGCCCCCACGCCTGTCCCCCCACGCCTGCCGCCGCGCCGCGTTCGAGGAGCCCACGCTGTACAGCGCACCCCCCGCCGGTCCCCCGAACGGCCTCCGCTGCTTCAACGCCGCCCCGCTGAGTACCGCCGAAGCCGCGCTGCTCGCGTGCTGCGGCAGCCGGCGCTGGTCCCAGCGGCTGGCCGATCACCGCCCCTACCCCGATGTCGACGCCCTGCTCGCGGCCGCCGACGAGGCCAGCTACGACCTCTCGTTCCCGGACCTCGCCGAGGCGCTCGCCGCCGAGATCCCCCTCGGCCCGCCCCACGGCGCCCCGTCCGCGGCTCAGATCGCGCTGCGCGCCGCGTACGCCGAGTACGAGAGCCGCTTCGGCCACGCCTTCGTCATCAGCCTGGACCGGCACCACCCGGACGAGTACCTCGGCGAGGTGCTGGCCCGGATCCGTGCCCGGCTCACCCACGAGCCCGACCACGAGCGGGCCCTGGCCGCCGACGAGCTGCGCCGACTCGCCCGGAGCCGTCTCGCACATCTGATCGTCCAAGGTCCCGGATCGGGTGATCCGGACCATCCGCACCCTCCGAATCAGCGGAGATCGAGAATTTCCGACAGCCCTGATAGCCCGTCCGTGGCTGTTTGAATGCCTGTTTGATCACACATCCGGACCCGGCGCGAGCGAACCGACAACTCGTCGCTACGATGGCCGGGGCCGGTGGACCGTACCCGGCCGGGCGCGACCGACACCACTGTGCTTGATTGAGTAGAAGATGGCGGCCGGCCCCGATCACCGCTCCCGGAGGGTTTTCCGTGCCGGCTGGAACGCTGTACCGCGGCCGGGAAGGAATGTGGTCCTGGGTGGCTCATCGAGTCACCGGCGTCCTCATCTTCTTCTTCCTGTTCGTACACGTGCTGGACACCGCTCTTGTCCGTGTCTCTCCCCAGGCGTACGACGACGTCGTATCGACCTACAAGAACCCGGTCACCGCGCTGCTCGAGTACGGCCTTGTGGCCGCCATTCTCTTCCACGCGCTCAATGGCCTGCGTGTGATCGCCGTGGACTTCTGGTCCAAGGGCCCTCGCTACCAGAAGCAGATGCTGTGGACCGCCGTGGGCATCTGGCTCGTCCTGATGCTCGGCGCCCTCTACCCCGTGCTCGGCCACGCCGCGCGCGAAGTCTTCGGGAGCTGAGAGTCCACCCATGTCTTCCAACAACTCGGTAGCCGAGAGCTCCGCGATCGGTCCCGTCGAGGGCGCGAGCCTGTACGACGCGGACTTCCCGGCCCCGCTCATCGAGGCCCCGCGCCAGCGCACCGCCAAGACCCCGAAGACGACCCGTGGCAACTTCGAGATGGCCGCGTGGCTCTTCATGCGGCTGTCCGGCGTCGTCCTCGTCGTCCTGGTCATCGGCCACCTGATCATCCAGCTGGTGCTGGACGGCGGCGTCTCCAAGATCGGCTTCGCCTTCGTGGCCGGCCGCTGGGCGTCCCCGTTCTGGCAGGTCTGGGATCTGCTGATGCTGTGGCTCGCGATGCTGCACGGCGGCAACGGCCTCCGTACGGTCATCAACGACTACGCGGAACGCACGACCACGCGCCTGTGGCTCAAGGGCCTGCTGTACACCGCCACGGTGTTCACCATCCTTCTCGGATCGCTGGTGATCTTCACCTTCGACCCGAACATTTCGTAAAGCCGGGGCTGACGAGACCAATGAAGATCCATAAGTACGACACCGTCATCGTCGGCGCCGGTGGCGCCGGTATGCGCGCGGCCATCGAGTCGACCAAGCGCAGCCGTACCGCCGTGCTGACGAAGCTCTACCCGACCCGCTCCCACACGGGCGCCGCGCAGGGCGGCATGGCCGCCGCGCTCGCCAACGTGGAGGAGGACAACTGGGAGTGGCACACCTTCGACACGATCAAGGGTGGTGACTACCTGGTCGACCAGGACGCCGCCGAGATCCTGGCGAAGGAGGCCATCGACGCGGTCCTCGACCTGGAGAAGATGGGCCTGCCGTTCAACCGCACCCCGGACGGCACCATCGACCAGCGCCGCTTCGGCGGTCACTCCCGCAACCACGGTGAGGCGCCGGTCCGCCGGTCCTGCTACGCCGCGGACCGCACGGGCCACATGATCCTCCAGACGCTCTACCAGAACTGCGTCAAGGAGGGTGTGGAGTTCTTCAACGAGTTCTACGTCCTGGACCAGCTGATCACCGAGGTCGACGGCGTCAAGAAGTCCGCCGGTGTGGTCGCCTACGAGCTGGCCACCGGCGAGATCCACATCTTCCAGGCGAAGTCGGTCATCTACGCGTCCGGCGGCACCGGCAAGTTCTTCAAGGTGACGTCCAACGCGCACACCCTGACCGGTGACGGCCAGGCCGCCGTGTACCGGCGCGGGCTGCCCCTGGAGGACATGGAGTTCTTCCAGTTCCACCCGACGGGCATCTGGCGCATGGGCATCCTGCTCACGGAGGGCGCCCGCGGTGAGGGCGGCATCCTGCGCAACAAGGACGGCGAGCGCTTCATGGAGAAGTACGCGCCCGTCATGAAGGACCTCGCCTCGCGCGACGTCGTCTCGCGCTCCATCTACACGGAGATCCGCGAAGGCCGCGGCTGCGGTCCCGAGGGCGACCACGTCTACCTGGACCTCACGCACCTGCCGCCGGAGCAGCTGGACGCCAAGCTGCCCGACATCACGGAGTTCGCGCGGACGTACCTGGGCATCGAGCCGTACACGGACCCGATCCCGATCCAGCCCACCGCGCACTACGCCATGGGCGGCATCCCGACCAACGTCCAGGGTGAGGTCCTCGCGGACAACACCACGGTCGTCCCGGGCCTGTACGCGGCCGGCGAGGTGGCCTGTGTCTCGGTGCACGGCGCCAACCGCCTCGGCACCAACTCGCTGCTCGACATCAACGTGTTCGGCCGCCGCTCCGGCATCGCCGCCGCGGAGTACGCCGTGAAGAGCGAGTTCGTCGAGCTGCCGGAGAACCCGGCCGAGCTGGTCGAGAACCAGGTCGAGCGGCTGCGCAACTCCACGGGCAGCGAGCGGGTCGCGACGCTGCGCCTGGAGCTGCAGGAGACCATGGACGCCAACGTCATGGTGTTCCGTACCGAGCAGACGATCAAGACGGCGGTCGAGAAGATCGCCGAGCTGCGCGAGCGCTACCTGAACGTGTCCATCCAGGACAAGGGCCGGCGCTTCAACACGGATCTGCTGGAGGCCATCGAGCTGGGCAACCTGCTCGACCTGGCCGAGGTGATGGCGGTATCCGCGCTCGCCCGCAAGGAGTCCCGCGGCGGTCACTACCGCGAGGACTTCCCCACCCGGGACGACGTGAACTTCATGCGCCACACCATGGCGTACCGCGAGGTCGGCGACGACGGCAGCGAGTCGATCCGTCTCGATTACAAGCCGGTCGTCCAG
This sequence comes from Streptomyces sp. NPDC051569, assembly GCF_044454085.1. Lineage (NCBI taxonomy): Bacteria > Bacillati > Actinomycetota > Actinomycetes > Kitasatosporales > Streptomycetaceae > Streptomyces > Streptomyces sp. NPDC051569. Next base: position 167,687 of record NZ_JBITDJ010000002.1, on the reverse strand, counting down.
ACCCGCTACCAGCCGATGGAGCGTAAGTACTGATGGCTACCCCCACCATGGACCGGGTGGAGGAGGCGTCCGCCGCCTCCCACCTCATCACGGTCACTTTCCGGATCCGCCGCTTCAACCCCGAGGTCTCCGACGAGGCCCAGTGGCAGGATTTCCAGATCGACATCGACCCGAAGGAGCGCGTGCTCGACGGTCTCCACAAGATCAAGTGGGACCTGGACGGCTCGCTCACCTTCCGGCGCTCGTGCGCGCACGGCATCTGCGGCTCCGACGCGATGCGGATCAACGGCCGCAACCGGCTGGCGTGCAAGACGCTGATCAAGGACCTCAACCCCGCCAAGCCGATCACGGTCGAGCCCATCAAGGGCCTCACGGTCCTGAAGGACCTGATCGTGGACATGGACCCGTTCTTCCAGGCGTTCCGCGACGTGATGCCCTTCCTGGTCACCAGCGGCAACGAGCCGACGCGCGAGCGCCTGCAGTCCGCCGAGGACCGCGAGCGCTTCGACGACACCACCAAGTGCATCCTGTGCGCCGCGTGCACGTCGTCCTGCCCGGTCTTCTGGAACGACGGCCAGTACTTCGGTCCGGCCGCGATCGTGAACGCCCACCGCTTCATCTTCGACTCGCGTGACGAGGCCGGGGAGCAGCGCCTGGAGATCCTCAACGACAAGGACGGCGTGTGGCGTTGCCGCACCACGTTCAACTGCACGGATGCCTGCCCGCGCGGCATCGAGGTCACGAAGGCGATCCAGGAAGTCAAGCGCGCGCTGATCACGCGCCGCTTCTGACACCTCCGGCCGTCCGGCCGGTCTGACCGCAGGGGCCCGTCTCCGTACGCACACCGTACGGAAACGGGCCCTTCTTTGTGCTTGGATCGACGGAGTCGACCAAGGCCAGGGAAAGCGGGGAGAGATGACCGAGCCCAATCCGTCCGCGGACGGCGAGTACACGTGGGGACCGGCGCATCCGCAGGGCACGCCGGACGCCTCGGACGCGGCGGGCCACCCGAACACGCCGGGCGCCTCGGGCATGGGGGGCGCGACGGGCGCTCCGGAGTACGACTTCCCCGGGTCGATGTTCGCCGAGGGCAGGTGGGGGCCCCAGCCGACTCCCGCGTACGGCTATCCGCACCCGACGGCCGGGTACGGCTACCCGGGTCCCAGCACCGCCTTCCCCGCCCCGGTGGGCGGCCCCGGTGCGCCGTTGCTGTCGATCGGTGACATCACCGTCGTGAACGACGCGATCATCACGCCCGCCGGCACCCTGCCGCTCAGGGGCGCGGTGTGGAACGCGACGGACATGTCCCGTACGGAGGAGAAGATCCCGACGTACGCGGTCGTGCTGGCGATCGTCTTCGCCCTTCTCTGCCTGGTCGGTCTCTTCTTCCTGCTGATGAAGGAGAAGACAACGACCGGCTTCGTCCAGATCACGGTGACCAGCGGCGGCAAGCACCACGCGACGATGGTCCCGGCCCACCACCCGGGCACCTTCCAGATGGTGATGGGTCAGATCGGCTACGCCCGTTCGCTCAGCAGCATGTGACGTTCCACCAGGGCCCCGGCCGGCGCCCGCGCCCTCGGCCGGGGCTTCTTTCGCACTCTCCTTGAACATGTTCAAAATCAGGTCTACTGTTCAGGACATCAGCTTTTGAACACGTTCAAAGGAGGGTGGGGGATGGACCTCACTGTTGTCGCCTATGTGGTCTACCTGGTCATCAGCGTGGCACTCACGGTCTGGGTCGCCCGCACGCTGAGCCGGAACGGGCGGATCTTTCTCGCCGACGTGCTCCAGGGCGACGAGAAGCTCGCCGAAGCCGTCAACCACCTGCTGGTGGTCGGCTTCTACCTGGTCAACCTCGGCTTCGTCACGCTGTACCTCAAGAACGCCGACGCCATCAGGGACACCGCCGGGCTCTTCGACGCGCTCTCGGTGAAGGTCGGCGTCGTCCTGCTCGTCCTCGGGGCCATGCACCTCGGCAACGTGTACGTCCTCAACAAGATCCGGCGGCGCGGAATCATGGAGCGCGAGCAGCAGCCGCCCGTACCGCCGCAGGGGTGGACCGGCACCGCCCACAAGGGCCCCGGCCCGTGGACCGGTGCTCCGGCCGCCGGGGTGTGAGGGCCGGTGCCCACGCCCGTACGGGCGCTGACCGTGCTGTACGACGCGCGGTGCCCGCTCTGCGTCCATGTGCGGCACTGGCTGCTGCGCCAGCCGCAGCTCGTACCGATCGACCTGGTGCCCGCCGCCTCGCAGGAGGCGCGGCGGCGGTTCCCGGAGCTCGATCACCGCTCCACCCTCAAGGAGATCACCGCCATCGGTGACGGCGGCCAGGTCTACCGGGGTACGGCCGCCTGGATCGTCTGCCTGTGGGCCCTGGCCGAACACCGGCCCAAGGCCCATTGGCTGGCCACACCGGCCGGGGCCCCCTTCGCCCGGGTGAGCGTGCTCGCCGCCTCGAAGTACCGGGAGCTGACGGCCGCGCCCTGCGAGGACGGGTGTGAGGTACCGGTTCCGGCCGATTAGGCTCGGACACCGTGAGGGACATGAAGGACGAGATCGCCCCGCAGGACACGAAGGACGTCAAGGCCGCAGTGAAGGACGCGAAGCCCCCCGGGCCCACCCAGGCTCCCAAGCCCAAGAGCGAGCAGACCCGCACGCTCATCCTCGAAACCGCGCTGTGGCTCTTCCAGCAGCGCGGCTACGACAAGACGACCATGCGGGCCATCGCCCAGGAGGCCGGGGTCTCCGTCGGGAACGCGTACTACTACTTCTCGTCCAAGGAACATCTCGTCCAGGGCTTCTACGACCGGATCGCCGCCGAACACCGGGTGGCCGTGGGGCCCGTTCTGGAGCGGGAGAGCGATCTGGAGGCCCGCCTCGCCGGGGTACTGAAGGCCTGGCTCGACATCGCGGCGCCGTACCACGAGTTCGCCGCCCAGTTCTTCAAGAACGCGGCGGACCCCGAGAGCCCGCTGAGCCCGTTCTCCGCCGAATCGGAACATGCCCGCGAGGCGGCCATCGCCATCCACCGAGAGGTGCTGGCGGGCTCCAAGGCCAAGGTCGCGGAAGAACTGGCGGGCGTACTGCCGGAATTGATGTGGCTGTCCCAGATGGGACTCGTCCTGTACTGGGTGTTCGACCGCTCCGAGGACAGCGAGCGCAGCCGCCGGCTGGCCGAGCGCGGCGCCCGGCTCACCGCCCGGGGCGTCGCCCTCGCCCGGTTCCGGGTGCTCAGGCCGCTCGTACGGGAGGTGCACGAGCTGTTCGTGGACTTCCTGCCGGGCATGGCGGAAGTGGCCGTCTCCCGCAAAAAGAACTGACCCGCCGACGCGTCGGCGGGTCAGTTCGGACGGTCCGGGACTCACATCCGGTCCGGGGCCCGGATCCGGGCGCGGGGCTCGGGGCGCGGGGCGCGGGGCTCGGGGCGCGGGGCTCACATCCGGGCCCGGCTCCCGGATGCGGCCCGGCTCCCGGTCAGATCCGGCCCAGCTCCCAGAAGCGCCACAGTCCCGCGCCGTCCGAGAGGTACTGCGAGCCCGCGATGCTCTCCGCGCTGAGCACGTAGACCTTCTTCTGCCACAGCGGGAGGATCGGCACGTCCTGCGCCACCGCCACCTGCAGCGCCTTGAAGTCGTCGGTCGCGCGGCCACGGTCGCTGAACTGCTGGCTGGCCTCGATCAACTGGTTGACCTGGGAGCTGTCGTAGCCGTTGTGGAAGGCGTTGTCCCGGCCCACGACGGGCGCCACGAAGCTGTCGGGGTCGGGGAAGTCCGGCACCCAGCCCACGGTGTAGGCGTCGTACTTCCCGGTGGAGTAGTCCTTCTGGAAGTCGGTCCACTCCTTCTCGACGATCTTCACCTTGAACAGCCCGGTGGCCTCCAGCTGCCTGCGCAGCTCCTCGCCCTCGGGGCCGGCCGATCCGTTCCGGGCGTGCCCGAGCGTGAACTCCACGGGCGTCGCGATCCCGGCGTCCGCCAGCAGCTCCTCGGCCCGCGCGGCGTCCGGCTTCGGGTAGACGTCGAAGAACGGGGTGCTGTGGGAGGTGATACCCACGGGGATCAGCGAGTAGAGCGGGTCCACCGTCGAGTCGTAGATGTCGGTCACGATCTTGGGGCGGTCCAGGAGGGCGGCGACCGCCTGGCGCACGGCCTTGTCCTCCATGGCCGAGCCCTTTTTCAGGTTGAAGACCATGTGGCGGATCTCGGCGCCCTCGGACTCGTTGACCCGGATGTCGCCCCGGGTCGCGTCGAGCCCGGCGATCAGCGACGGCGGCAGCTGCTCCAGGGTCACCTCGAGCGTGCGGCTCGTCCACGCGGCGGCCATCTCTTCGGACGACTCGTAGAAGTGAAGGTCCACCGGCCCGCCGGAACGGCTCGCGGCCCCCCGGTACTTGGGGTTCGGCGTCAGGCTGAGGTCCGCGCCCTCGGTGTATTGCGTGAGGAGGTACGGACCCGAACCGTCGACCGTGCTGCCCTTGCGCAGCTGCTCACCCGGGTACGTGGTGTGGTCGACGATCGCGCCGGCGCCCGTGGCGATCGTGTACGGGAAGGTCGCGTCCCGGGCGGAGAGATGGAAGGTGACCTTCTGGCCCTCCGCGTCGACCGACTTCAGACTCGGGAAGAGGGACGCCGGTCCCAGGTCCGAATTGATCTTCAGCATCCGGTCGAAGGAGTACTTGACGTCCTCGCCGGTCATCTTGTGGCCGTTGGAGAAGCTGACGTCGTCCCGCACCTCACAGACGTAGGTGCGCAGATCCGCGTCGGTGAACCCGCACTTGCGCGCCGCGTCCGGCTCGGGCGTGACCGAGCTGGGCTTGAAGGTCAGCAAGGACTGGTAGATGTTCCCGAACAACGCCCAGGAACCGGCGTCGTAGGCCCCTGCGGGGTCGAGTGAGGAGACCACGTCGGTGGTACCGACCGAGATCGCCTTCTGCTCGGTTTTGCTGGACGGGAGCAGCTGCCAGCCGCCCACACCCGCGATCACGAGTACCAGACAAGTGATGAGTATCCGAAAACGGATCGAACGCATGTCGCTGTGCCCCTTTGCCACGCCCACCCCGGGCCGTGATGTAAAGCAGCCAATCACAAAATGCGCAATAGGTGGAAGCGGAGCGGGGCTCACAGAGGCAACAATCTTGTCACTACCACGACATAGTGCGACCATGCCGAACCCCCGCACCCTGGGCTGCCGTCCGGCCGGGCGGGAACGCGGCAGGGGCGGGGCGGCTCTCGCGAGCCGCCCCGCCCCTGAGCCTCAGGACTACAAGCCGGCGGGGGTCCGCTGGAGGAACGCGGCGTTCCAACCGGACAGCTCGGCGGGGCGGTTGGTGATGATGCCGTCCACCCCGGCGGCCTCCAGCGCCTTCCAGCGGTCAGCCGTGTCCACGGTCCACACGGTCACGGCGACCCCGGCCGCGTGCAGGGCGCCGATGACGCCCGGCTTCGCGCTGAAGCCCGCGTCGGACGGGTTGTAGGAGGCCAGGTGCAGCTCCTTGGAGATCGCCACCGGGTCGCTGTCCATCTTGTCCCGCAGCAGGGCGAGGGGCAGTTCGGGCGCGAGCTCGTAGGTGTAGCGCAGGGCGTCGACCTCGAAGCTCTGCACGAAGACCCGGCCGGTCATACCGTTCGCGCGGATGGTGTCGACGATGGTCGCCACCTCCGCCTTGGTGTGCGCGCCCTTGATCTCCAGCAGCAGATCGCCGCCACGGGTCTTCAGGTCCCGCAACTGGGCCGCCAGCGTCGGGATCCGCTCGCCGGCGTAGGCCGGGGCGAACCAGGAACCGGCGTCGAGCGCGTTCAGCTGGGCGGACGTCAGGCTCCTCACCGCGCCGGTGCCGTTGGTCGTGCGGTCCACGGTCGAGTCGTGGATGACGTACGGCACGCCGTCCTTGCTCGGCTGGACGTCGTTCTCGATGAACTCGGCGCCACCCCTGCGGGCCACCTCGTCGGAGACCAGCGTGTTCTCGGGCGCGGCGGCGGCAGCGCCCCGGTGTCCGTTCACGGTGAGCGGCGCACCGGCGGGCCGGATGTAGCTCCGCGCGGCCAGCTCGGTCACCTTGAGGTCGTCGAACGACACCGTGGCGCCGTTGACGAGCAGCCCCTGCACCCCGGCGGCGGACCGGACGACCTTGCTGGTCCGCAGCGCCTCCTTGCCGTCGAAGAACCAGACGGCCTGGGCGCCGTGCACCTCGACGGCGATCTTCACGTCCTTGCCGGTACCGGCGGCGGTCGGCGCCGGACCGGTGTCGGTGACGTTCCAGGTCTCGGAGGTGGTGCGCTGGGCGAACTCCAGACCGTTGCTCGCGGTGGTGCCGGTCCGCATGGTCGCGATCGACCACGGCACGGCCCCGCCCGCCGGGACGTCGATCCCCAGGGCAGCCCACCGGCCGCTGTCCAGGGCCGACTCGAAGCGCGCGGTCGCCTCGACACGGAAGTCGTTGAGGTGCTCGCCGAAGGTGATGCGGCTCTGCTGACCGGAACTGGCGGACGTGCCGTACAGACGCCCGTCCTTGACCTGCCAGGTGCCGTCGACGGCCTTGAATCCACTCGGCAGCGCGGTGCCGGAGAAGTCGGAGGAAACGACCACCCGGCCGGCCCCTGAGGCCGTGGGGGTGGCGGTCGCGCCGGCCGCGATGGCGACCGACGGAACGGAGACGGCGATGAGCGCGGACGTGAGCAGCGCGCTCTGTGCACGGATCGGAAGGCGTGACATGGCCACGACCGTAGACATCCCTGGCGAATATCAGCGCGCGACTCACCAAACACGGGAGGACAACCGGGCAACCGAAGATCGTCAAGCGCGCCGCCCGATGGCTGAGCCCGCTCGGCGTGTCCGCACCGGGGGCGGCGACATGGCGTCGCGGTCGTGTCGTTGCTCCGCGCCGAGTGGGAGGCACTGGACCGCCCCCGGTCCTGGGAGCTTTGATCAGGCCTGGCGGGAGGCCAGTTCGACAATCGTGATGTCGGAGGGGGCGCCGACCCGGACCGGCGGGCCCCAGGCGCCCGCGCCGCGCGACACGTAGAGCTGGGTGTCGCCGTACCGCTCCAGGCCGGCCACGGTCGGGTTGGCGAGGCCCGCGATGAGGTTGCCGGGCCAGAGCTGGCCGCCGTGGGTGTGACCGGAGAGCTGGAGGTCGACGCCCTGGCGTACCGCGTCGTCGATGACGATCGGCTGGTGGGCGAGGAGTACGGACGTGCGGGACCGGTCACGGTCGCCGAGCGCCTTCGCGAAGTCGGGGCCCGAGCCCTCACTCTCGCCCGCGACGTCGTTGACCCCGGCGAGGTCGAAGCCCGCGATCTCCACGCGCTCGTTCTCCAGGGGGTGCAGCCCCAGCTCCCGGACGTGGTCCACCCAGGCGGCCGCGCCGGAGAAGTACTCGTGGTTGCCGGTGACGAAGAAGGAGCCGTGCGGGGCGCGCAGCCCGGACAGCGGTTCCGCGGCGGGGCCGAGGTTCTCGACGCTGCCGTCCACCAGGTCACCGACGACGGCGATCAGATCGGGCTGGGTGGAGTTGATCGTGTCGACGATGCGCTGCGTGTGCGCGCGGCCCAGGATCGGGCCGAGGTGGATGTCGCTGACGACCGCGATACGGAAGCCGTGGGCGGCGCGCGGCAACTTCGCGAGCGGGATGGTGAGGCGCTTGACCTGGGGGCCGCGCAGGACGCCGTAGGTGCCGTACCCGACCGTGGCGAGGGCGGCCGTCGCCGCCGCGCCGCCGACCACGCGCGAGACGAAGAGCCGACGGGAGGGAGAGGTCGCGGCGGGGACCGACGGGGTCTCGGCGGTGGTCGCGGACGCCGGCTTCACTGACGTACCGGCGGGTATGACCGCGTCGGCCGGAGTCCGGGTCTGCGTCCCGGCCTGGGGCTGCGTCTGCGTCTGCGTCTGCGATTGACTCTGTGTTTCGGCCGGCTGCCGGTTCTTGAGCGGCCGCAGCAGCAGGGGCCGTACGGCCTCCCCCACCAGCAGCGCCAGCAGCAGGTAGATCAGCACCGCCAGCCACAGGAACCCCGGCCAGGCCATGACCTGTTGCGACCAGAAGGGCGCTCCGGAGCGGCCCGAGCTCACGGCGCCGATCGCCAGCAGCGGCAGCAGTACGGCCGCGGCCGTACCCAGCCTGCGGGCCAGGCCGCGCGGCTTCGTCGTGTCGCGTACCAGGCGGCGCCACACATACCAGTGCGCGGCCACCACCAGCGCGACGGCCACGAGCACCATCAGAACCACCACGACGACCACGAGTGGTCTCCCCCATCCCCTGTTGTTCGGGCTGTCCGCGCGTTGTTTGGGTTGTCTCGCGTTGTTTCGCGTTGTTTCGCGTTACACGCGCTGTTCGCGCCGCAGCGCGCGGGCGCCGCGGAACCCGATCACGCCGACGGCCGTCCCCAGGAGGAAGGACGCGATGGCGAGCAGCAGGTGCACCCAGAAATACCCGGTCGGATCACCGGCGTCGTCGAAGGCGAGACCGCTGCCGTCCTGCCAGAGATTCTTCGCGAACGTGATCCAGATGAACCAACTCCAGACGCCGAACGCGAGCAGGAACCAGGACACGGGACGGCTGAGCTTCATGGCTTCAGTATCGCCGCCGCCCCGCCGGCGCCGTCGGCGGGGCGGCGGTCAGGCCCGCCGACGGGCAGCGGAATGACTTCTTCCGTTTCAACCCCCGGCGGAAACGGGAAAGCATGCGCCGCCGCGCGTGCCGTCGCGCGGCACGGATCAGCGGACGCACAGACCAGCGGACCAGCGGACCAGCGGACCAGCACCGGGAGGCAGGACATGGACTACGAAATGCGTGCCGAGTACGCGGAGGGCTCCTCACCCGGGGAGCAGGATCCTCAGCTGGAGGTGTGGCACATCACACGGGTGGGCGAGGCCATGGGCCTGTGCGGGCGTGACCTGCTGCCTTCCGCCGTCACGCAGTCCTCGGACGCGTGGGGCACCCCCGCCGGACAGCCTCTCTGCCACAGCTGCGGCGCTCTCTACCTCCACCAGGTCCGCTGAAGCAGTCACCGGTTCACCCCGCCGGTGTGGGCAGAGGTGACACCGCCCTGTACGTTTTCGATCGTGTCCGCTTCGAAAAAGACCGCGCTGACGATCGTCGCCGCCGCGCTGCTGCCCCTGCTGACCGCCGTGCCCTCCTGGGCGGACGGCAGGACGACTCCGCCCGCGACGAAGCAGCCTCAGCCCCCCGCCAGAATGTCCACGGTGGGCGGGGTCCAGCTCGGCCAGGCGGGTACGCAGGTGCATTTGGCACCCGGCGTGCCGGTCCTGCCCAAGAAGCTGAGCGGCCGGTCCTGGATCGTCGCGAACGCCGAGACCGGCGAGGTGCTGGCCTCGCACAACGCCCACTGGCGGCTGGCGCCCGCCTCCACCCTCAAGATGCTCTTCGCGGACACGGTGCTGCCCAAGCTGTCCAAGAACGAGGAGCACAAGGTGACGCCCGCCGATCTCCAGGGCATGGGCGACGGCAGCAGTCTGGTCGGGGTGAAGGAGAACCTCACCTATTCGGTCCACGATCTGTGGCTCGGGGTCTTCCTGAAGTCCGGCAACGACGCCGTGCACGTCCTCTCGCACATGAACGGCGGGATCGACAAGACGGTCCAGGACATGCAGCGGCACGCCGTCGAACTGCAGGCGCTCGACACGACGGTCGTCACGCCCGACGGTTACGACGACAAGAAGCAGCTCTCCAGCGCGTACGACCTGACCCTGTTCGCCCGCTCCGGTCTCCAGAAGAAGGACTTCCGGGAGTACTGCGCGACGGCGACGGCCAGCTTCCCCGGCGAGCTGAAGAAGGGGAAGACGAAGCGCGAGTCGTTCGAGATCCAGAACACCAACCGGCTGCTGACCGGTGCCAGCGGGGTCACGACGTACCAGGGCATCGCGGGCGTCAAGAACGGCTACACCACCCACGCCGGCTCCACCTTCACCGGCGTCGCCGAGCGCGACAACAAGGTGCTGCTGGTCACCGTCATGAACCCGTCCTCCAAGGAGAGCCAGGCGGTCTACCAGGAGACCGCACGCCTCCTGGACTGGGGTTTCGCGGCGGACGGCAAGGTCAAACCGGTCGGCGAGCTGGTGCCGCCCAAGTCCGCCGCGACGAACGTCTCGCCGAGTCCGACCCCGGTCGAGGCCGGTGCCACCGGCTCCGCGAAGCCGCTCGCGGCCGCGGGCGGCGGGGCGGGCGGCATCGCGACAGCGCTCGGTGTGACGGGTGGGGCGGTGGTCCTGGTGGCGGGCGCGGTGTATCTGGTCAACCGGCGCTGGCCCCTGACCCGCCGTCCGCGCGCCTAGCGCCGTTCCCGCTGTTCCCGCCGTTCCCGCCGTTCCCGCTGTTCCCGGCGTTCCCGCTGTTCCCAGCTCTGGCTGAAGACTCCGGAGGCCCGGCCGCACCCCGGCCGGACTTCGGGCTCACCCGGGTGAGGTGGCTGGGGCCTTCGCCGCCGTCGCCGGAGCCGCCACCGCCGTCGTCCGAGCCGTCACCGGTGGCCTCCGTCCCCGCCTTGCTCGGGGTCGCGGTCCAGGCGGAGCAGAACAGCAGCAGCTTCGCCTGGAAGTTGATCCACAGGAGCAGCGCCACCGGCACGCCGAAGGCGCCGTACATGCTCTTCCCCGCCACGCCGCTGATGTAGCCGCCGAGCAGCAGCTTGAGCGCTTCGAAGCCGATCGCGCCGAGGAGGGCCGCGACGACGAGCCGGCGGCGGGGCGGGTGCACGCGGGGCAGCAGGGTCAGGACGTAGAGCAGCAGCAGGAAGTCCGCGAGGATCGCGATCGCGAGGGCGGCGGCCTGGAGCAGCACACCGGCCGCGCCGTCCTCGGGGATACCGAGCCGGTCGGCGGTCCAGCCGACCGCCGTGGAGCCGAAGGTGGAGGCACCCAGCGAGGCGAGGCCCACCGCACCGAGGCCGAGGAGCACCACCCCGTCCTTGGCCTTGAGCACGATCGGGTTGTCCTGTCCCGGGTCCTCGCACTCCCACACGGCCCGCAGGCACTCCCGCATCGAGCCGACCCAGCTGATGCCGGTCAGGAGCAGCAGCGCGCCGGCCACCGCCCCGACCGTGCCGGCGTTGGCCACCAGACCGTGCAGGTCCAGCTGGTCGGAGATGCCGGGCACCTGCTTCGCGATGCTGTTCTGCAACCGGTCGAGCTGGCCCTTGCTGAGCAGCGCGGCGCCGATCGCGGCGCCCACGGTGATCAGCGGGAAGACCGCGATGAAGCTGATGAAGGTGATGGCGGCGGCCAGGCGGGTCCAGTGGACCCGGTCGAGCGTCTCGTACGAGCGCCAGGCGTGTGTCCGCATCAGCCGGGCCACGAACGGTCCGATGACGGGGAGTTTTCTCAGCCAGTCCATGCAGGAGACCTGCCCCCGAATCGGACGGACAGCCGAGGCGCGACCGCCGTACCGTCCGGGGTCCGCCACGCCATCTGCCGCCCCTTTCGCCGGATCAGAGGCTGACTTTTCTGTGCATGTGGATGATTTTCACGTCATCCTTCTCCGACACTCCCTCAACCACCCATTCATACGAGTACCGCCATATAGGAGACAAAGAATGCCGTACGGAACGATACGGTCACCTCCATGTCTGCCGACACCTCCATCGCCAACGGCGCCGCGCCGGGCACCTTCACCGGTCCCGCGACCGGCATCGCACCCGGCACCCTCACGGGGTCCCTCACGAGCTCCCCCCACGGCGCCGTCACGGGCGCCGGAACCGGCACCCCTCCGGACCCGGTCCCCGACGCGGACTACGTGCCCGGGACGGACTACCTGCCCGGCTCGGACTACGTGCCCGGCTCGGACTTCGACACCTTCCTCTCCATGACCGGCTGGGACCGCACCGCTCCGACGACCGCCCGGCTGGTCCGCCCGCGTTCGTACGAGGAAGCCGCCACGGCCGGACGGGGCGCCGGCATCCGGGGCTCCATCGCCCGGGGCATGAGCCGGGCGTACGACGACGCGGCGCAGAACGCGGACGGCTCGATCCTCGACCTGACCGCCATGAACCGCATCCGGAGGATCGACGCGGACGCGGGCGTCGTCGTGTGCGACGCGGGCGTGAGCCTGCACCGGCTGATGGAGGTGCTGCTGCCGCTCGGCTGGTTCGTGCCGGTGGCCCCCGGGAGCCGTTACGTGACGGTCGGCGGCGCGATCGGCTCCGACATCCACGGCAAGAACCACCACATGTCCGGATCCTTCGCCCGCCACGTGCGCTCCCTGGAACTGCTGACCGCCGATGGCCAGGTCCGTACGGTCCTCCCCGGCACCCCGCTCTTCGACGCGACCACGGGCGGGATGGGCCTGACGGGCGTGATCCTCTCGGCGACCGTACGGCTGCACCGCGTCGCGACGACCATGATGTCCGTCGACACCGAGCGGGCCAGGGACCTCGACGACCTGCTCGCGCGCCTCGCCACCACCGACCACCGCTACCGCTACTCGGTCGCCTGGATCGATCCGCTGGCACGGGGCGCGGCCCTGGGGCGCTCGGTACTCACGCGCGGGGAGCACGCGCCGCCCGACGCCCTGAAGGCGCACGCCCGGCGCATGCCACTCGCCTTCCGGCCGGGACAGCTCCCACCGCCGCTCTCCTTCGTGCCGTCGGGGGCGCTGGGGCGGGCCGCGGTCGGCCTCTTCAACGAGTTCTGGTACCGCAAGACGCCCCGCCGGCGCACGCGTGAGCTGCGGCGGCTCCCGGCGTTCTTCCACCCGCTGGACGGTGTCCCGCACTGGAACCGGATCTACGGGCGCGACGGCTTCGTCCAGTACCAGTTCGTCGTCGGGTACGGCCAGGAGGACGCCCTGCGGCGGATCGTGCAGCGCATCGCGCGGCACGGCTGCCCTTCCCTCCTCGCCGTACTGAAACGCTTCGGCGCGGGCGGCCCGGGGTGGCTGTCGTTCCCGATGGCCGGCTGGTCGCTCGCCCTGGACATCCCGGCCGGGCTGCCGGGGATCGCCTCGTTCCTCGACGAGCTGGACGCGGAGGTCGCGGCGGCCGGGGGCCGGGTCCGCCTCGCGAAGGATGTCCGGATGCGGCCGGAACTGCTGGCCGCGATGTACCCGCGTCTGAACGAGTTCCGCGCGCTGCGGGCCACGTTGGACCCGCACGCGGTCTTCGCCTCGGACCTCTCCCGCCGCCTGGGCCTCTAGGTCCTGTTGCGCACCCCCACCGCCGTACAGCCCTACAGCCCTACAGCCCCAAGGAGTACTGAGAACGATGAAGGACGCCTCCGGCACCCCACGGTCCCTGCTCATCCTCGGTGGTACGTCGGAGATCGGGCTGGCCACCGCGCGCCGGCTGATCATCCGCCGTACCCGTACGGTCTGGCTGGCCGGCCGCCCCTCCGCCGCCCTGGACTCCGCCGCTCACGGGCTGCGCGCTCTGGGCGCGGACGTCCGTACCGTCGCCTTCGACGCCCTCGAACCCGCCTCGCACGAGGAGACGCTGGGGAAGGCCTTCGCGGAGGGCGACATCGACATGGTGCTGCTCGCCTTCGGCGTACTCGGCGACCAGGCGCGCGACGAGTCCGAGCCGCTGGCGGCGGTGCGCGTGGCGCAGACCAACTACATCGGTGCGATCTCGGCGGGGCTGGTGTGCGCGGCCGCGCTCCAGACGCAAGGGCACGGCTCGCTGGTGGTGCTGTCGTCGGCGGCCGGCGAACGGGCCCGCCGCGCCGACTTCATCTACGGGTCGAGCAAAGCCGGGCTCGACGCGTTCGCGCAGGGGCTGGGGGACGCCATGCACGGCACCGGGGTGCAGGTCATGATCGTGCGGCCGGGCTTCGTACGGTCCCGGATGACGGCGGGCCGGGAGGAGACACCCATGGCCACCACGCCGGAGGCGGTGGCGGTCGCCATCGAGCTGGGGCTGCGGCGGCGCTCGGAGGCGGTGTGGGTGCCGGGGGCGCTGCGCGTGGTGATGACGGCGGTGCGCCACCTGCCGAGGCCGGTGTTCCGCAGGCTGCCGATGTGAGCCCGGCGCGGCGGGCGCCGGCGCCGCGACCGGCAACGCCTGCGCGACGGGGCTGAGCTCGCCGGGAACGGCACTGGGCCCTGTCCGGCGACAGGACCTAGGGACGCAGCGAGGCGGACTGGTCGGTGGAGCTGGACTGCGTGGGCACGGCCGAGGTGTCCCCGCCGCCGCCGAACGCGTACTCGTGCAGCTTGCGGAACACCCCGTCCTCGCCCTGCTCGTACAGCGCGAAGGAGGTGCAGCTCCACTCCGCGGCGTACTCCGACAGCTCCTCGTAGGCCCGGTCCATCGCCTCCTCGGCGATGCCGTGCGCGACGGTCACATGCGGGTGGTACGGGAACTGCAAGGCGCGGACGAGCGGTCCCGACTCGTCCCTGACCCGTTTCTGGAGCCAGGAGCAGGCCGCCGCGCCCTCGACGACCTGGATGTAGACGACCGGGGAGAGCGGACGGAACGTCCCCGTGCCGGAGAGCCGCATCGGGAAGGGCCGGCTCGCCGACGCGACCGAGGCGAGATGCGCCTCGATCGCGGGCAGCGCCGACGAGTCGACCTCCGTGGGCGGCAGGAGCGTGACGTGGGTGGGGATGCCGTGCGCGGCGGAATCGCCGAAGCCCGTACGCCGTTCCTGGATCAGGCTGCCGTACGGCTCCGGGACCGCGATCGAAACGCCGAGCGTTACGGTCCCCACATCGTTCTCCTCAGTCTGTTTTATGAGCGTTGCGACTGTTGTGAGCGTTATCGGCACTATCAGCGGTTGTGGTGGTGCCGGCCGCCAGTGTGACGGTCACACCGCCCGGGTGGCCAGTGACGGCCGCCACCGCCTGGTGCGCCGCCGCCTCGGCATCTCAGCGCCCCGACCTCAGTCCCCCGACCTCAGTACGTCGGCACCTCGGCGCCGTCGTCAGTGCTTGGCGCCGTCGTCAGTGCTTGGCGCCGTCGTCAGTGCTTGGCGGGCAGGAAGCCGACCCGGTCGTAGGTCTGCGCCAGTGTCTCGGCGGCGACCGCGCGGGCCTTCTCGGCGCCCTCCGCCAGGATCGAGTCCAGCGTCTCCGGGTCGTCCAGATATTCCTGGGTGCGCGTCCGGAACGGTGTGACGAAATCGACCATGACGTCCGCCAGATCCGTCTTCAGCGCACCGTAACCCTTACCGGCGTACTTCTGTTCCAGCTCCGCGATGGCGGTGCCCGTGAGGGTGGAGTAGATGGTGAGCAGATTGCTCACGCCCGGCTTGGCGGCCGCGTCGAAGAGGATCTCGCTGCCCGTGTCGGTGACCGCGCTCTTGATCTTCTTCGCGGTCGTCTTCGGCTCGTCGAGCAGATTGATCAGGCCCTTGGGCGTGGACGCCGACTTGCTCATCTTGATCGCCGGGTCCTGGAGGTCGTAGATCTTCGCGACCTCCTTGACGATGTGCGGGGCCGGCACCGTGAACGTCGGACCGAAGCGGGAGTTGAAGCGCTCGGCGAGGTCGCGGGTCAGCTCCACGTGCTGGCGCTGGTCCTCACCGACGGGGACCGCGTTCGCCTGGTACAGGAGGATGTCCGCGACCTGGAGGATCGGGTACGTGAACAGTCCGACCGTGGCGCGGTCCGCGCCCTGCTTGGCGGACTTGTCCTTGAACTGCGTCATCCGGGAGGCCTCACCGAAGCCGGTGATGCAGTTCATGACCCAGGCGAGCTGCGCGTGCTCGGGGACATGACTCTGGACGAAGAGGGTGCAGCGCCGGGGGTCGAGCCCGGCGGCGAGGAGCTGCGCGGCCGCGAGGCGGGTGTTGGAGCGCAACGCCTCGGGGTCCTGCGGAACGGTGATCGCATGCAGGTCCACGACCATGTAGAACGCGTCGTGGGTCTCTTGCAGCGCCACGTACTGACGGACCGCACCGAGATAGTTCCCAAGGTGGAAAGAACCTGCGGTGGGCTGGATACCGGAGAGCGCGCGGGGACGATCAGAGGCCATGTCCACCATTCTCTCAGGTACGGCCGACAGCTCGGGAACGGATCTCCGAAGGACGGAACGGAAGTCCCGCGAGCGGTGTATCAAGGGCGTGAGCACTCGGGAGGGGACCCTGGAGGGGGGCCGCACCCTGACGGTTGCGGATGAGACGGCGGTGATCGCGCGCGTGCGTTCCGGTGAGCCGGAGGCGTACGCGGAGCTGGTGCGCGCGTATACGGGCGTCGCACTGCGGGCCGCCGTGGCCTGTGGCGCGGGTTCGGAAGCGGAGGATGTGGTGCAGGCCGCGTTCTTCAAGGCGTACCGCTCGCTGGGAGAATTCAGGAACGGCGCTCCGTTCCGTCCCTGGCTGCTGCGGATCGTCGTCAACGAGACAAGCAACACAGTGCGCTCGGCTGTCCGGCTGCGGGCCCTCGCGGGCCGTGAGGCCGTCCTGCTGGGTGCCGAGCCGCTGATACCGGAATCGGCGGACCCGGCTGCGGCGGCTGTCGCGGAGGAGCAGCGTGCGGTGCTGATCGCCGCGCTGGAGAAGCTGAGCGAGACGCAGCGGCTGGTCGTGACGTACCGCTATCTGCTGGAGCTGGACGAGGCGGAGACGGCCGAGGCGCTGGGCTGGCCGCCGGGCACGGTCAAATCCAGGCTGCATCGCGCCCTGCGGAAGCTGAGACGGATCATGCCGGTGCGCGGGTCGGGGCTGGAGCACGGGCCGGGGCTGGAGCACGGGCCGGGGTCAGGGCAGGGGTCGTCAGGGCCAGGGGGCGGCACGGGACGGGCGGTGAGCGGGTGAGCGGCATGGGCGACGAGGAGAGCACGGTCTCCGGCGGGCTGCCGGAGGAGTTGCGGACGCTGGGCCGGGGCATGCGGCTTCCTGACGTCGACGGGGCGACGATGGCCGAGCGGGTCCTGGCCCAGCTCCTCACCGAAGCGGTGCCGGTGCCGGTACCGGCACCGCCGGGGTGGTGGGCGCGGATCCGCCGACGGCTGCGCGCGCGATGGCGCGCGCTGGCCGCCACCTTCTCCGGGGTGCTGCTGGTGCTCGTGCTGACGCCTCCGGTGCGGGCGGCGGTCGCGGACTGGTTCGACTTCGGCGGGGTCGAGGTGCGGTACGACCCGTCGGCGAGCCCGCTCCCGGCGGCGCCCGAGCCGGTCCCGGGGTGCGACCCCCCGGTCCCGACGGCGGAGGTGATCCGACAGGCCGGTTTCGTTCCCCGGCTGCCGACCGAGCTCGGCGCTCCGGACGTGATCTCGGTGGCCGAGGCTGCGCCGGGCAGGTCCGTCGTCAGTCTCTGCTGGACGGCGAAGGGACAGACCGTGCGTCTCGACGAGTTCACGGCGTCGCTGGACATCGGCCTCATGAAGCAGGTGCGGATCATGCCGCAGTGGATACCGGTCGGCGGTGGCACGGGACTCTGGTTCGAGGAGCCGCACGAGCTGCGTCTCCGGCTGATCGACGAGCACGGCGCCGACTGGACGCGATCCGTTCGGACGGCGGGTCCCACGCTGCTCTGGGATGACGGTGGCCCGCTCCCGGAGGACGGTGGCGCGGGCCTGGCGAACCGGACGCCTGCGGGCGGGCAGCGGCTCACGCTGCGGCTGGAAGGGGTTCCGTCGGCGGCGCGTGCGCGGGTCATCGCGGAGTCGATCCACTGAAACGCCGCAGGGAAAGGGGGGAACCGGCCGGGGCCGAGCGGTGTAAAGGAGGTGACACGGACACGGTGCGGAGGGTCCGTACAGCACGTCGGCAGGGGGAGACATGCGACAGGGGAAGAAGCGGACGTTCGGCAGGACGGCCGTAGCGGTGGTGGTTCTGGCGCTCGCCTGGGGGTTCGCGCCGAGTGCGGTGGCCGGGGGGCCGACCAGTGTGCTGATCACCTCACCGGAGAGCGGGGAGGCGGCGGCTCTCTACAGCAGCGCCGAGGAGTACGCGGAGCTGGCGGAGCAGCTGGGCACCCCGGAGACACTGCCGGCGCGGGGATCGGGGCAGCGGGAGCGACCGCCGTCGCTGGACTCGGCGATCGGCTCGCGACAGATCACCGTGACGTGGATGTTGCACGACGTGCAGCCATGGCGGCTGGACCGGGTCTATCCGAGCGCGGACACCTCCGTCCTATGGATATTCACGACCCAGCGCTCCTCGCCTCAGGACGACACCTGGCACAAGGCGGAGCAACCGGCTGTGCTGCGGGCGTTGTTGGGGAGGCTCGGCCTGATGGGCGAGAAGACCGGATCTGGGGTCGGCGGCGCCTGGTTGCCGTCCTCCTGGAAGACGGGCGCGAATGCCCCGGCCGCCGCGCCCGAGAGCCGGCCCGAGAGCCGGGCAGTGCCCCGGGCCGAGGCGGAGGCCGGGCCTGGGACGCCCGGCGACGGGGTGACGGGCTGGTGGTGGGTGGCGGCAGCGGGGCTCGCCGCCGGCACCGCGCTCGGTCTGGTGCTGCGACCGATGGCGGGACGCCTGAGGGGCCGGCCGGTCCGGTGGGGCCGCGATCAGGAGGAGACCGGAGGACCGCGTCAGCAGTTGCTGGATGCCCCGCCGGACCGTCTTTCCTCCGACTGAGGGGGCGCGACGGGATCCTGGCCGGCCGCCCACCCGTTATCCAGGCGTACAGCTCAGCCTAGGCGCCGTTCAGACAGGGCATCCCGAAAGCAAGGTTTCCCCGTCCACACTGCGAGCGACGATAGGAAGTGGGGCCCCGCCCCGCTCACGCCGGACAGCTTTTCCTGACCGATCGGAGACCCCGTGTCGACAACGGAGCGCGCCATCGCCTCGGCTGAGGCGCACAGTGCGCACAACTATCACCCGCTGCCCGTCGTCGTCGCCTCGGCGGACGGTTCGTGGATGACCGATGTCGAGGGGCGGCGCTACCTCGACATGCTCGCCGGGTACTCGGCGCTCAACTTCGGCCATGGCAACAGGCGGCTCATCGAGGCTGCCAAGGCGCAGCTGGAGCGGGTGACACTCACGTCCCGGGCCTTCCACCACGACCGGTTCGCCGACTTCTGTACGGGGCTCGCCGAGCTGTGCGGCATGGAGATGGTGCTGCCGATGAACACCGGCGCGGAGGCGGTGGAGACCGCCGTGAAGACCGCCAGGAAGTGGGGGTACCGCGTCAAGGGCGTACCGGACAACATGGCGAAGATCATCGTCGCGGCCGACAACTTCCACGGGCGTACGACCACGATCGTCAGCTTCTCCACGGACCCGGAGGCGCGGGCCGACTACGGGCCGTACACCCCGGGCTTCGAAATCGTTCCGTACGGCGATCTCACCGCACTGGACGCCGCGATGACCGAGAACACCGTGGCCGTGCTGCTGGAGCCGATCCAGGGCGAGGCCGGGGTGCTGGTTCCGCCGGCCGGCTATCTCGCGGGGGTGCGTGAGCTGACCCGGGCGCGGAACGTGCTCTTCATCGCGGACGAGATCCAGTCGGGCCTCGGCCGGACCGGGAAGACCTTCGCCTGCGAACACGAGGGCGTGGTGCCCGACATGTACATCCTCGGCAAGGCGCTGGGCGGCGGGGTCGTGCCGGTGTCCGCCGTGGTGTCCTCGGCCGAGGTGCTCGGTGTGTTCAAGGCCGGGGAGCACGGTTCGACGTTCGGCGGCAACCCGCTGGCCTGCGCGGTGGCCCTGGAGGTCATCGCGATGCTCAGGACCGGTGAGTTCCAGCAGTACGCGGCCGAGTTGGGCGACCACCTCCACCACGAGCTGGGGCTGCTGGTGGGTGGCGGGGCCGTCGAGGCGGTGCGCGGCCGGGGGCTGTGGGCCGGGGTGGACATCACGCCCTCGCGGGGCACCGGCCGGGAGATCTCGGAGCGGCTGATGGACCGGGGCGTGCTGGTGAAGGACACACACGGGTCGACGATCCGGATCGCCCCGCCGCTGGTGATCAGCAAGGAGGACCTGGACTGGGGCCTGGACCAGCTGCGGGCGGTACTCGCCGACTAGTTCGGCTGATGCGGCGGATGCGGCCCGGTACGTGAGATTGGCGGTGTCGCGGCGCCCTGGGGACATGATCCACGGGGCGTCCGTGCAGGCGAGCACGGGACCGGGTCGTTTCCGCGCTCATACCGTCGTCCTGATCTCACCGGAGTTGCCGGAGACGTCGAAGCACGTCATCGCCACGACCGGCGTCAAAGGATCACGTGGGGCAGGAAGCGGGCGTACTCGTCCGTGATCGGACCCGCCGACTCCCGGATGCCCAGCCCGGCCGCCTCGTCCTCGACCACCCACGCGCCGAGCACCACGCGGTTGCCGTCGAAGTCGGGCAGCGGCGCGAGCCCCTGGTAGCAGCACGCCTCGTCCCGGACGACCGGAACGGCGCCGGGCTCATGGATGGTCACGCCGGCGCCCTCGCGGCCGAGGAGCGGCTTGGCGACGTAACCACCTTGGCGGACGAGCTCGCGGGGGCCGTCGAGATAGGCGGGCAGCAGGTTGGGGTGGCCCGGGTGCAGCTCCCAGAGGATCGCGAGGAGTGCCTTGTTGGAGAGGAGCATCTTCCAGGCGGGTTCGATCCAGCACGTGGTGCCGGTGGAGCCGCCGTTGTCGAGGGTGTCCAGGACGTACGGGCCGAACCGGTCGCTGGTCAGCCACTCCCACGGATAGAGCTTGAAGCAGCTGCGGATGAAGCGCAGCCGGTCGTCGACGAAGCGGCCGGACAGCCGGTCCCAGCCGATCTGTTCCACGGACAGCGCCTCGGTGGCGAGCCCGGCCTGCTCGGCGGTCTCGCGCAGATACGCGACCGTCATCAGGTCCTCGCCCAGCTCGTCCGTGTCGGAGTGGGCGAAGTGGACGGGGCCGGGCGGCAGGAGGGCGGACTGGTGCCTCCAGGCGGCGACGAGGCGTTCGTGGAGGGAGTTCCACTGGTCAGCGCCGGGGAACCTCTCCTCCATCCAGAACCACTGCGCGCTCGCGGCCTCCACGAGTGAGGTGGGGGTGTCGGCGTTGTACTCCAGCATCTTGGCCGGCCCCGTGCCGTCGTACCGCAGGTCGAAGCGGCCGTAGACGGAAGGCAGCTCGGCGCGGCGCCGCCAGGACTCGGCGACCAGGGCGGCCAGCCGGGGATCGGTGATGCCGAGGTCGGCGAACCGCTCGTGCTTCACGATGTACGCGGCAGCTTCCAGGCACATGGCGTGCAGCTCTTCGACGACCTCTTCGAGCGCTTCGACCTCGGGCAGGGTGAACGCGTAGTACGCGCTCTCGTCCCAGTACGGCCGCAGCGAGCCGTCCGGGTGGCGGGTGAGCGGGTAGACGACGCCCTGCCCCTCGACGGTCCGCTGCCAGCCGGGGCGCGGCTCGATGGTGTGACGTTGCATCAGTGATTCGCCGATCGCGGTGGGATTCAGCCGCCGTGAGAGCTGGAATGCGAGCCGCCGAAGCCGCCCTTCTCGACCGCCGACTTGTGGGTGCTGCCGCCCGAGACCCTGCCGTGGCGCACGGAGCCGCCGTAGTAGTGCGTGCCGTGGCCGCCGGTGTCGCACTCGTAACTGGGCAGTATCTCGTGCGTCACCGGATCCACACACCGCTTGTCCGGCTCCGAGGCGCACGAGCTGAGCGCGAGCGCGAGCATCCCCATACCGCCGAGCACCACCGCGCCCGACCTGAAATTCCGCTGCCGCGTTGTCATCCGCCGTCTCCCCCGTGTCGTCTTCGCCCCGCCCTGCGGGGCGCCTCCACACTAGATGCCCGAACGGCCCTTCTGTAAGGGTGGTCGCCTCCTGGGTTGCCCACCACGGAGAGCGAAGTCTCGACCTGGGCGTCCGGGCCTCAACTGGGCTTCACCGTAAGGAGCTACGAACACCCCGGCGACCGAAAACACGGCGGGTAGGGTGCTGGAGAGGACGTTCGGCACGGTGCTTTTCGCGGCTGAACGCGTCGAGGGACTCCGGCCGGATTCGCTGGAGGGCATGGCACGGGTGGTGAGCGGTGCCCTCCAGGATCCGCACCGGATTGGTGATGAGCCGGTAAGGAAACGAGGGAGAAGTCCGCTCCATGGGGGATCACTTCAAGACAGATGTGGATCAGTTGGGGACTTTCCTCAGGACGCTTGAGGGCTGCATCCGGGATCTGAACGAAGCGCGTGCCGCTCTGGCTCATGTCCGAGCGGACCAGATCGGGACAAAGCGGCTGGATGAGGCGTGCGACGGCTTCCAGGAGCGCTGGAAGTACGGCTCCGAGGAGACCAGGAAGCTGATCGAGACCATCAGCCAAGGCGTGAAGTCCAACAAGAAGAATTACGAAGAGGTCGAGGACGCACTCGAAAAGGCGTTCCAGCATCTGGCGAAGAGCACGACCGAGGGGCAAGGGGGCGCGCACTGATGGCGGCGAACCCCTACCCCCACCTCGGCTGGAATCCGACACCGGGTATCCCCGGTGAAGTGACCGTCCTGGAGGGGAAGGTGACGTCGGCGGCGGCCGCGCTGCGTACGTGTCACAACCAGTTGCAGAAGCTCCTCGGTGAGAGCAGCTACTGGGAAGGCGAAGCGGCCCAGAAGTTCCGCGAGGCGATCGACGGCGAGCTGCCGACCTACGTCAAGAACGCGGCACGGTCCCTGGAGAAGGCGTCCGCGCAGCTGCGGAACTGGGACGGCCATCTGACCTCCAACCGCGACCTCGCGCGGAAGTACGACGATGACGCCGCCGAGAAGAAGGCGGCGGCCCGGACCGCCAGGGACCAGCACGCACGCGCCGAACAGCACCCGGATCTCAAGCTCGCGGGTCAGCAGTTCGCCAGCCAGGAAGAGGCCGATGCGGCGACGGAGCGGCTGCGGGCGGCCGAGCGCAGTCTCGGCGAGGCGACGACCCAGCTGAACAAGGCCAATGACGCGTATGACGCCGTCATCACCAAAGCGCAGACGCTGGAGACCACGCACTCCGATCAGGCGGACGTGGTCGCCAAGTCCCTCGACGACGCCACCGACAAGCTGGCGCCGAAGGAGCCGGGCTGGCTGAGTGACCTCGGGAACGTCATCAAGGAGTCCCTCAATGCTCTCAAGGAACACGCGGGAACCATCGGCGCCATCGCCGGCCTGCTGGCCCTCTTCCCCACGCCGCTCGCTCCGATCTTCGCCGGGATCGCGATCGTGGCAAGCGCGACGTCCATGGCCAAGAATTTTTCCGACCCGGAGTTCAGGGACGCCTTTCTCCCGACGGGCGACAAGTTCGGGTGGAACATGGACACACTTTCCGCATGGGCATCCGTAGGCGGCGACGCCGTCGGCATGGTTCCAGGAGGAAGAGCATTGGGAACAGCGGGAAGAGAAATGGTCGACGGCCTGAGGGCTGCCGAAGAAATGGGCGTGGCAGTCAAGAACACGGAAAAGGCAGCTGAATTCGTCAGGGAATTTGGCTCCGTGGTGAAAAATACCGCAAAGAACGATGTCGACGAGGCATGGGATGCAGCCCGAGAGAGTACGGGAGGAGCCGCCAAGTTGATGTCCAGCATCAGTGTCAACAGCCTCAATGTCGCCGCCAACTCCGTTTCTTCCCTGGAGAGTCTGGGGACCGTTCCGAAGGAAGGCGTCAGCCACAATGCCTCAGAATTTGTCAAGGCCGGCGCCGGAGTATTTTCTTTTGCAGAGCTGATGAAATGGATATGATCAACACCTCCTCGAATCCCAACAGGAACATCAGCCAGTGAACGAATTTTCCCCGGCAATCACCGAAAAGTCAGATATTTCCTTCTGGTACGGCATTCCACACGGATATCTTCAGATCGACCTCGCCCCTTCATTGGAACAGATCGAGAACCTGGTGGAACAGGTGCTTGACTTGCCGAATGAATTGCGCGAGCAGGCCGAGGAACTTCTGCGCTTCTACAGCGGCGTCATTACTGCACTGAACGCGAACAATGTGCGCGGGTGCGCAATCGGTCTGCACAGGGACGACGTCGGCGGATTCGCCTCCTCCACGCTCACCATCTCGACGGTTCCAACGCCCGGAGTCAACGCAAAGCTGATCCTCTCCAGTATGGCCGGAACGGCTTACGGTGCCCAGGAGGGGGGCGTGCGCCCCATGCGACTGCCCTGCGGCATCGGATTCCTCGCCGAGGAGAAGAGGCATACGGTCGCTCCGGGGAGACCGCCGGAAGGGGGTGTGGCTCCCCTGGAGGGCACGATCTGGCAGGGCGCGGTCGCGGTGACCGGGTCCGGCACACCCGACATCATCGTGATTCAGCTGGTGACCTCCGCCGTCCATCTGGCTGATGACTACCGAAATGTTCTGCTGGGCGTCGCGCACACCCTGACTTTCACTGATCCGTCACTCCCGAGAGCGAGGGACGACACGAAGGACCTCGATCCGACATCAGCGATCGCGACGATCAGAAACGACTTCGGATAAGCCACCGCAATGGCTGAGCGTGAAGGAAACAGGCGTGCTGACCGAGAGCTCTCCAAGAAACCCGCCCAATACCCTTGATGTCGATCAGGTTCTCAAGCAGAACTACATCATCCTGGCCAAGTTCATCGCAGTACGCGTCGCCATCATCGCAGCCTTGTTTGCACTGCCAATAGTGCTGCAAAAATTGGGAGTCCCGGAATCATTCTTCCTGGCCCTGCTCATGGTCCCGCCGATGTACGTCTTCATTTTTACGCTTTACCGAGTCCGGTACGGGGTTCGCATCACACAATGCGCAAGGGTGATGCGCCTCTATCCTCTTGAATTCCACACGCGAGTGGTCTACAAGAGAACCGAATGGACTGAATACGGGAACGTGTTCACTATTCGGGCATCGATTCGCGGTCAGCACGGGGCACCTTCGATGCTGGCCCTCAACGCAGCCGGACGCCGCCGCTGGCCGGAAGGAATTGAGAATGGCGCGTGGATTGCGGGCGATCTCCCGTTCGGAGGCGTACTGGTTGTACCCGGCAGCAATGCGATGATGTTTCTGAATCCCGCAGACTGGGAGAAAATGGCTCCGAGACGTGAGCAGGCCGGCGCCGAACGTATCGCGAGGGCGGAACAGGCAAAGCTTGCGAAAAGGAATTGGAAGAAGCCTGTGTTCGCCCGGGTTGGGTAGCAGCCCCACCACCACGGCGTCGGGCGACCCGGTGAAGGGCCGCCCGACGGAATTCCGGGGTCGGTCCGTCAGCTCTCGCCGTCAGTTCTCGCCGTCAGCGAAGCCGCCGTACGGACGGGTGATGGCTTCCAGGCCGTGTCCGGCCGGGTCCATGAAGTAGACGCCCCGGCCGCCGTCGTGGTGGTTGATCTCGCCGGGCTGCTTGAGGTGCGGGTCGGCGTAGTACGTGATCCCCGCGTCCTGGATGCGCCGGAAGATTCCGTCGAACTCTTCCTCGGTGACCAGGAAGGCGTAGTGCTGCGTGACGACGGACTCGGCCGGGATGGTCGCGAAGTCCAGGGTGACGCCGTTGCTCAAGGCGACCGGGATGAACGGACCCCACTCGGGGCCGACTTCGAGATCCAGGATGTGCGCCAGGAACTCGGCGGATTCCCGGTTGTTCCGGGAGTGGACGATGGTGTGATTCAACTGGACCGACATGGTGGAATGCCTCCGTCAGGCAAACTCACGGACACCTCCATGCCTCACCCGGACGGTGACCGACACGCGATGCCGTACCGGCGATCCTATGACGGAAGAGCCGTGGCGTAAGCGACAGTCACCACAACTGCCAGGCAGACGTGGACCGCCACGGCATCGGAAGCGGCTGACCTTGCTCGTCGCTCAGCTGGGCGGCGCCCCGGATCATCCTCAGGGCGCGTCCGCTCGACGGGCCGTCCGGTCCGCCGGAACGGTGGCGGCGTTGACCGCGCCCCAGAAGTCCTCGACCAGGGCCGTCGGCACGGGGGAGGTGACGTGGCGCTGGGTGAGCAGGATGCCCGTGACGCCACTGCGGGGATGGGACCGCCAGGTGGTGCCGATCCCGCCGTCCCAGCCGAAGCCGGAGGGCAGTGGTGCGGTGCTTCCCATCGCCGGTGCCGCCATCCCGAGGCCCCAGCCGCAGTGTTCGCCGAGGAAGAGCCGCGACGCCTCGCGCTGGGCGGTGGAGAGCCGGTCCGTCGTCATCAGCGTCACCGATTCCGGCGAGAGGATCCGCCGGCCCCGCAGGGTTCCTCCCGCCAGCAGCGTGGACACGAACGACCAGTAGTCGTCGATGGTCGAGACCAGCCAGCCGCTGCTGTCGGGGAAGGACGGCGGGGTGCTCCACCAGCTGTCCGCCGGATCATCGAGGACGGAGAGCTCGCCGTCCTCCGCGTCGGGCATATAGGCGGTGGTCAGCCGGTCGAGCTGATCCGCCGGCACGGTGAAGCCGGTGTCGGGCATGGCGAGCGGCTCGAATACGCGTTCGCGCAGTACGGTCCCGATGTCCTTGCCCGCCGCTCGGGCCAGCAGGATGCCGAGGACCTGGGCCGACGAGTTGTAGAGCCACCGGTCGCCCGGCTGGTACATGAGCGGCAGAGAGCCGAGAGCGGCCAGCCAGCTGTCGCTGTCGTGCGTCACCGGCGGCCACGGCGGGCCCCCGATACTTTGCAGTCCCAGCTCGGCCTCGGCCCGCTGGATGGGATACGTGCCCGGGGGCGCCACGACCGATCCGAACCCGGTACGGAAGCTGAGCAGGTCCTCCAGGGTGATGGGCCGGTCGGCGGGCACGGTGTCGTCGAGTTCGGCGTCGATGGCGCGCAGCACCCGGCGGTGGGCAAGCTCCGGCAGCAGGCCGTCGACGGGCTGGTCCAGGCGCAGCACCCCTTCCTCGACCAGTGACATCGCCGCCACCGCGGTGATCGGCTTGCTGAGGGACGCGATGCGGAAGATGTCCGTCCGGCGCAGCGGCGCTCGGTCGGCGAAGGACCGGGATCCGATGGTGTCGACATGGACGTCGTCGCCCTGGGCGACCAGGGTGACGAGGCCCGGCAGCCGACCCGACGCGACATGGGCGGCCATGACGTCGTGCAGGTGGGAGAGGCCGTCCGTCGACAGCGCGGTGGTGGACATGAGTGGCTCCTTGCTCTCCGCGTACGGTGCGCTCGGCATACGGTGTGGACGCCGCAACCGACCCAAACTCATCGCCCCGGCTCATCACGGCACGACACACCCACCTTCAGACAGCGGACCGGTGAGGGCGCACCTACCCGATGGCGGCGGCGGCCAGAGGCCCGCGTCGCCGACCAGCGGAAAGCCGCCTGGACAGGGACGCTCCAAGCAATTGAAGGATCCTTTGGCCTCGCCCATGAGTGTTCAGTCCGCATCGCCGTAGGGGACCAGGCGGCGCTGTTCGCGACACGGTGCGCACGCGAACCAGGTGATGCCGGGCCCGCTGCCCTGCTCGATCACGTCGATGAGGACAGCGGTCTCGGACGGGCCGACGTGCCAGTCGCACCAGCCGGTCGCCTTGCCGGAAGTGGAGGTCGAACTCTGCGGTGTCACGGTGTCAGCTCCAGGTGGGGTTGGAGTCCGCCGACTTGGCGAGGCCGGCGACGTGCCGGCGGGCGTCCTGCTCCACGCGCTGAAACAGGCGCATGAACTCGGCGCAGAGGGGCGGGCCGACAGAGCAGGCCGCGCAGTTCTTTCCGTGGTTCATCAGCGCTGCGGTGCTTTCGGCCCGGGCCCGGTGTGCCTCACCGATCCGCAGAAGCCTGTCCACGTCGGCGGGCGCGCAGAGCTGCCCCACCGTCCGAGGTGGCACCGACCAATGAATCCCACTCAGTTCGTTGCGGTCTGTACGCGGAACCGTCAGCCAGCAGCCGGTACTGCGGACGACCGCGAGCGGAGACCGCCACGTCTGAGCCGTCGCCCGGGGCACGAGCGCGTAATAGCAGGCGCCCGGGTCACAGATCACCGGACCCAGGAGAGCCAACGTCAAGGCGTCGGCCACCTCGCGCGGTTGGCCACCACCAACAGCGGCATGGACCAGGCCCTCGGGCATCCGGACGGCATCGAAGGCCGTACCGGTCCGGAGGAGCGCGTGTCGGCCGAGGTCCCAGTCCCGGAGCGCCACGGATGGAGCTTCCTGAGCCGAGACCAGCCAGCGCGCCAGCGTCACCGTCTCCGTTGTCGTTGTCGTTGTCGTCGTCGTTGTCATACAGCGAGCCTCGTACTACGCGGCGTTGCCATTCGATACCCAGCCGGTAATCTCACCGTGAGATGAATTCTGATCCCGTTCACGGATACCGGGGACGCCCATGCCGATGACTCCGCCGATCGAACTGCCCGTTTGGGCGTGGGAACGAGCCGAGATCCGCCAGGCGCTCCGCGCCCGTGACATCGGGGCCGCCTTCCGACACGTCCAGCGATACGGCGGCGTCAGCCAGGCACGTATCGCGGCGGCCGTCGATATGACGCAGTCCCGTGTCAGCGAGATCATCAGCGGCCGCCGGGAGGTGTCCCGGTTGGACGTGTACGAGCGCATCGCCGACGGCCTCGGCATGCCCGACGATGCGCGACACCTGCTCGGGCTGGCGGCCGGCAGGGAGAAGCGGACCGGCGGCGCGGCGTTCGATCTCGCCGCGTTCCCGGAGGTGGTCCGGGTTTACTCCGCACAGGCAGCCGCGCGGGAGGAGATCCGGTACCAGGCCCGGTCAGCGGCCCAGCTGGACGTCCTCGCCGTCAGGGGTCTCGGTCTCATCGGTCTCAACGACTCACTGCTACGGGCCTGCCTGCCGCGCGAGCAAGGCGGAAAAGGCCTACGGGTCCGGGTGTTGCTGTTGGACCCGGACTCGGCGGCGCTCGCCCGGCGGGCGGCGGAGATCGGCGAGTCCGCCGAGTCGCTGGCCAGCGGCGTCCGACTCACCGAGGCACGACTGCGTGAACTCGCTGATACAGCCGATGTGCGCGTGTACCGGTACGGGCTGCTGCCGACGTGGCGCGTCATCCGCATGGACAGCACGATGTTCGTCGGGGCGTTCGACGCGGGTTGGGAGGGGCACGAGTCCGCGACGTACAAGGTGACGGAGACGGCCGGTGGCCCTCTGTTCCGGGGCTTCTGCCGCATGTTCGAGGCGATCATTGAGACGGCGGAACGCACTGTCTGAGGAGAGAGGACAACATGATCGAGGCGGAGCTCAAGGCGCGGGTACGGGAACCGGAGGCCGTTATGCGGGCCTTGGAGTCCTTGGCCGGTGCGCGGGTGGAGGTCTACCAGGACACCTACTACGACCGCCCCCATGGTGACTTGCACGCGCGTGATCAGGAACTGCGGGTGCGGACCGTCAACGGGCAGGACGATACGCGGACGGTCCTTACGTTCAAGGACGCGAAAGTTGACGAGGAGTCGGGCTCGAAGCCGGAGTACGAGACCGGCGTCGAGGACGCGGAGACCATGCACGCCATCGCACGCGGCCTGGGGTACGTTTCCGTGATCGTTTTCGAGAAGCGGTGCCGCAACTACAGCTTCACGGCCCATGGACGTCAGATGCTCGCGACGCTCGTACGGGTCCCGGAAATCGACGGAACGTTCATCGAGCTGGAAACGCTGGTGGACGAGACCGACGTCCCTGCGGCGCTGGCGACCGTGCGGGCTGTGCTCGTCGATCTCGGCATCGACGAAAGTGACCTGACGCGGGAGAAGTACACGGATGCCGTCCAGTCCGCGCGACGGACTGATCAACTCAGCCGGTGATGACGAGCGCGCCCCTCCCCGCCCGGGTGAGGGCGCGTTCACCAGGATCATCGGCGGTCATGCGGCGGAGGCTCCGCCGGGCGGCGCGGCAGGCGTGCCGAGTTCGCACCAGACCGTTTTGCCTACCGTACGGGGCTCAATACCCCAGCGGTCCGCGAGCTGATCGATGATCAGCAACCCCCGGCCGAAACACTCGTCCTCGGTGGCGACCCGGGGATTCGGCAGCCGCTCACCTCGTGGGTCGGTGACCTCCACGCGGAGTACGGCGCCGATGAGAGCGACCCGTACCCGGAAGAGGCGGTCCCGCAGACAGCCGTGCAGCAGGGCGTTCGTCGCCAACTCGCTCACCACCAGGGCGACGTCACCGGCCCGCTCCGGATACCCCCACTCCCTGACGAGCCGCGCGGCCCGCCGCCGGGCGAAGCTGACGTTGGCGGCGGTGGGCGTGTAGGTGTGGCAGTCCTCCCGGAGAACCGGCTCGGGCTTGGGCTCGGGAGCGGAGACCTCGTTGGCTGCGGTCATGGAAACGCACCTCCATGTGGGGTCGGAGTGGCGGTGGCGATGCCGCGACCCGCGCCTGTTTCGTCGCAGGGCAGGGCGGTGCACTTCCGCCAGGTGAAGCCGCTGAGTGAGCGACTGAGCACTTAAGGTAGCGGTAAATTTCTTTAGGCAGCAAGGATTGAGGGCAGAGAATTTTCTTCGAACAGAGTTGTGCCCGCCTGACGTGGCGGCGCAGACTGTGACAACTCGTCGTAAGGGGAAGCCAGATGGCCGGCAACAGTCCGGATCGTGGTGTGTCAGTTTCGACCGTGCTCGGCCGAAGGCTGGGCGGGGAACTGCTGCGTATGCGTGAGGAGCGCGGATTGCGGCAAGCCTCAGCGGCAAGCGCCTTGACCGCCTCGGTGGCCAAGGTCGCGAAGATGGAACGCGGCCTGGTCCCGATGCGCGACCCGGACGTGCGAGCGCTCTGCCACCTTTACGAGGAGCGCGACGTCAAGGCCATAGATCGCCTACTGGAGTTGGCGAAAGCCGACCGGGACCGCCGCAAGGCGAAGGGCTGGTGGAACCAGTACCCACAGCTCAAGTCCCAAGCTGAATACTTCGCTCTGGAAGACATCGCTACAGGGGTGCGGACTTGGCAGCTCACCTTCGTACCAGGCCTTCTACAAACATCCGACTACGCCCGCGCGCTGGCAGTCGGCAACGGCGCCTGGGAAGACCTTGATGAGATCGAGCCCTTCGTCGAAGCCAGAATGGCACGTCAGGCACGCTTGACCGGTGACCGGCCGCTACAACTGTGGGCGACGCTGCATGAGGGAGCCGTACGCCAACTGGTCGGCGGTCGAGAAGTCATGCGCGGTCAGCTCGAAAGGTTGCTGGAAGCAGCCGAACTGCCGAACGTGCGCCTGCAGGTTGTCCCGTTCATCGCGGGCGCCCACCCTGGCATGACCAGCGCCTTTAGCGTTGTCTCCTTCGCGGAGCCGGGAGCCTTGGACGTAGTTCAGTCAGATACCGTCTCGACTAAGGTCTGGTTGGAGAGCGAGACTGATGCTGCCCGCCACCTTGCGATTTTTGACCGCATCGCGCGTCAGGGCCTGGCTCAACGCGATTCCACCAGACTGATCGACGACATCCGCAAGGAGTTGTAGGGAGACGTGGCCAAGTTCGACTTCAGGAAGTCCAGCTACAGCAGCGGTGACCAGCACGGGGAGTGCGTCGAAGTCGCTCTCAACGTCCTCGGCGCCATCGCCGTGCGGGACTCCAAGAACCCGACCGGCCACGTCCTCCGACTCACTCCTGCCGCCTGGGACGCCTTCCAGTACCTGATCGCGCAGGACTGACGCCTTTCGTTCGGATACCCCTCGCGTCCCAACCTGACCGGTTGTTCCTACGCCGGGGCTGTGGACACGTGCGAGCGCGCGAGGGGTTGACGACTGGGACACGCAGGCGTGGCGTGGAAGCTCTGTCTGACGTATGAGTCAGCGGCAGACTGACGCCGCACTCATGAACGAAACCAGAGAAGGCGGGGGTGCACGTGCCAGGCCGGGGAGAGCCTCACCGAATTCCGTGCATGCGAAGTACCAAGTGAACACCTAGCCCGCCCCGGTCCCAACGGCCTCCAGCCGCCGGGACGGATTCTCACAAGGCCCGCAGTCCTGTTCGCCTACGGGGCCCGAGATCGACCGGCTCTGGTCTGACGTGTCGCCCGTAGCCCGGGGCGGCCGAGCATCCGGCGCACCCCGCCTCTTCACCCACTTCACCCGCGTTCGCACCCCGGGCCGTGCGGGTCGGGGCTGCCCGCGACCCGCCCCACCCCCGCCGTGCGAGACTCGAAGCGTTCCATCCCGGCACCATCCCCGCCCCACCGCATGCCCCCACCGCATGCCCCCGCCGCATGGGTCGCCTTCCGGGGCGTCCTCGCCCTCACCACCGGAAGATCCGCATGACCATGCACCACCCCGGCCTCCCCGAGGACCTGCCGTCGCCCGAGTTGCTGTGGGCGCGGTGGGCGGCGATCGCCGTCGTCACCGCCAACGAGGAGCGCGACAACGAGCGCGACCCCGACGGGTACTGGCTCGACGACGAGGGGCTGCACTTCAACGACTCCGGCGCCAGCTGGTGGACCCTGATGCGGACCGACGACGGGCGGGCGCTGCTCTTCGGGGAGGACGAGTCGGGCGGGGTGAAGTGGCACGAGCCGCCGATCGACCTGTTCGACGGCGCCCCCGAGTGGCTGCCGCACGACCGGCTGGAGTACCTGCTCGAAGGGTACGAACTCGGCTGCGTCTACTGGTACGAGGACGGTGCCTGGGCCCGCGCCCCCTACCCGCACGGGCTCCGCGACGACGGGCTCGACGGTGGGATCGGGCGGTTCACCAGCCTGGAACGCGCTGCCGAGGAGCTGGACGCCCTCGTCGACTCGGAGATCGAATTCGACCAGCTCACGGACGTGATCAGCCACGCCGAGCAGGGCACGCTGACCGGGGGGCTGCTGGAGACCCTGGTCGCCGAGTCCGACTGGGCCGACTCCGACCCGCACGCCATGGCCGAGGCGCTGCGCCGCTCCCGGCTGGACGAGGGCGGCGGCGGTCAGGACTTCTGACCGGCCGGACGAGGGCGGGGGCGGGGGCGGGGGCGGGGGCGGCCAGAGCGCAGCGCACGGCAGCCGCCCCCGTCACATCGGGCGCCGGTCAGGACCTACGCCCCCCGCAGCCACTTCCGCCACGTCGGCTCGTTCGCCTTGACCCACTTCTCGGCCGCCGCCTCCGGGGAGAGTCCCTGGTCGGCGATCATCAGGGCGACGTCGTTCTGCTGCTCGGTCGTCCAGGAGAAGTTCTTCACCAGCGTCGCCGCGCTGCCGCCCTTCCGCTCGAAGTCCGCGTTGAGGAACTTCTGGAGCGGCGTGTTCGGGTAGGCGCACGCGACCTTCTTCGGGTCGGCGTCGCAGCCCTCCTGGTACGCCGGGAGCTCGACCTCCGTCATCGGCACCTTCTCGAACAGCCACTGGGGCTTGTACCAGTAGCTGAGGAAAGGCTTCTTCTCCTTGGCGAACTGCTTGATCTGGGTGATCTGCGCCGCCTCCGAGCCCGCGAAGACCACCTGGTAGTCCAGGTCCAGGCTGTCCACCAGGGCCGTGTCGTTCGTGACGTACGACGGCGAGCCGTCCATCAGCTGGCCCTTGCCGCCGCTCTCCGACGTACGGAGCTGGTCCGCGTACTTGTTGAGGTTGTGCCAGTCGGTGACGTCCGGATGCTGCTCCGCGAAGTACGTCGGGACGAACCAGCCGATGTGACCCGTCACCCCGAGATCCCCGCCCGGTGTGATCGTCTTCTTGTCGGCGACGTAGCGCCGCTCCTGGTCCGGGTGGCCCCAGTCCTCCAGGATCGCGTCCACGCGGCCCTGGCTGAGGGCGTCCCAGGCCGGGATCTCGTCGACCTGGACGGTGTCGACCCGGTAGTCCAGCTCATGTTCGAGGAGGTACGTCACGACGGCCACGTTGGCCTGCGCGCCGACCCAGGACTGGACGGAGAGGGTGACGGTCTTCGAGCCCCGCGCGTTGGCGTACGGGGACGCCTGCTGGGTCATGTCGGCCGCGCCGCAGCCGGTGAGCGTGAGCAGGGCGAACGCCGCCGCCCCCGCGAGACACGTGCGCGTACGGACCCGGGGACCGGTACGGGTGCGGGGACGGACGGAGGCACGGGTACGGGTACGGGCCATG
The DNA here is from genome assembly GCF_044454085.1 of Streptomyces sp. NPDC051569. NCBI lineage: Bacteria > Bacillati > Actinomycetota > Actinomycetes > Kitasatosporales > Streptomycetaceae > Streptomyces > Streptomyces sp. NPDC051569. Next base: position 133,982 of record NZ_JBITDJ010000002.1, on the reverse strand, counting down.
TCAGGCCACCTTCCTGGTGCTGACGCGGCGTTCCGTGGGCTGGGTGACCCGGTCGAGCATCAGGCCGAGGCAGACGATCGCCGCGCCCGCGACGAGCCCGGTCGCCAGGTCGCCCTGGGCGAGGCCGTAGACCACGTCGTACCCCAGCGCTCCCCCGCCGACCAGACCGCCGATGATGACGACGGCGAGCACCAGGACCACGCCCTGGTTCAGCGCGAGGAGCAGCGCGGCTCCGGCCAGGGGCAGTTGGACGTGGCGCAGTTGCTGGCCGCTGGTCGCGCCGAGCGAGCGGGCCGACTCCAGCGCCGCCGGGTCGACCTGACGCAGTCCCTGGGTGGTGATGCGGATGACGGCGGGCAGCGCGTACACGACGGCGGCGGCCACCGCCGGGGCGCGGCCCACGCCGAAGAGCGCGACCACCGGAATCAGATAGACGAATTGCGGCAGCGTCTGGAAGACGTCCAGGACGGGCCGGAGCAGTGCCTCGACCCGCGCGCCGCGGGCGGCGGCGATCCCGGCGGCGAAGCCGATGACCAGGGTGACCGCGACGGCGGCGAGCACCTGGGAGAGCGTGTCGAGCGACGGCTTCCACACGCCGAGGACCCCGATGGCGGCCATGGCGAGGACGGCGGTCAGGGCCGTCCGCCAGGTGCCGATCAGCAGGGCCAGCGCGGCGACGGTCAGCAGGACACCCCACCAGGGCAGCGTCTGGAGACCGCCGCGCAGCGGGTCGAGGATCCAGGTGGTGAAGTGGCCGGCCCAGTCGGCGGTGCCACCGATGACGGGGACGCCGGAGTACAGGTGGTCGGTCATCCAGCCGACAGATCGGTCGACCGGGCCGGCGATCTCCACGGTCCAGGTGTCCGGCCAGTTCAGCCGATTCGTGAGGCGTCCGGCGGCGATGACCAGGACGGTCGCGGCGGCCGCCACCGCCCAGCCGAGCCGTCCGGTGAGGGAGGGCCCGGAGCCGCTCCCGCCCGGCCCGGAGGCGCCCCGGCCCGTGCGCGGGCCGCTCCGGCCCGTTCCCGAGCCGGCCGCCGCCGTCGTACGGTCCAGCACCACCGCGAGCAGCACGATCGGCAGCCCGGCCGCCAGCGCCGCGCCCACGTCGACCGAGGCCAGCGCCTGGTAGACGCGGTCGCCCAGGCCACCGGCGCCGATCACGGACGCGATGACGGCCATGGACAGCGCCATCATGATCGTCTGGTTGAGGCCGAGGAGCAGCTGCGCGCGGGCGAGCGGCAGCCGTGCGGTCAGCAGCCGTTGCCGGCCCGTCGCGCCGAGCGAGGCGACGGCCTCCATCACGCCGCCATCCGCCTCGCGCAGACCGAGCGCGGTGAGCCGGGCCATCGGCGGAGCCGCGTAGACGACCGTCGCGAGCACCGCCGCCGGGACGCCGATGCCGAAGATCAGCACCACGGGCAGCAGGTAGGCGAAGGCGGGCAGTACCTGCATGGTGTCGAGCAGCGGCCGCAGCGCCCGGTGCAGTCGGTCGGAGAGCCCGGCGGCGAGGCCGAGCAGCGTGCCCAGCACCACGGAGACGGTGACCGCGACGATCATCAGGGCGAGCGTCTGCATGGTCGGCACCCACATGCCGAGCAGCCCGCAGGCGCCGAACGAGACGGCGGCGGTGAGCGCGAGCCGCAGCCCCGCCGCCCGCCAGGCGATCAGCCCGGCCACCGCCGTGACACCGGCCCAGCCGATGGCGAGCAGCGCCAGGTACACGGCGCGCACGGACAGTACGACGGCGTTGCTGACGTGCCCGAAGAAGTACAGGAAGAGCGGGTGGCTGTCGCGGTTGTCGATGATCCAGTCGCTGGCGCCGCCGAGCGGTCCCGACAGGTCGACGGTGAGCGCTTCCGGCCAGGCGGTACCCGGCCAGCGGGTGACGGCGAGCGGGACGAGGACGGCGGCGAGGACGGCGAGCGGCAGCAGCTTGCCGAGCGCCCGGTTCCGCAGCGCGCCGGACAGCCCGCCGATGGCCGGAGAGGCGGTCGCGGTGGTCGCGGCGGCCATCAGATGACCGCCTTCCCGGCCCCCGCCGCCACGGCGGGCGGCTCGTCCGGACCGGCCGTCCCGGCCACCACGCCCAGCAGACACGCCCGGTCGACGACACCGACCAGCCGGCCGTGGTCGACCACCCGCGCCGCCGCGTCACCGGTGCGCGCGACGGCCTCGATGGCCTCGGAGACGGTCGCGGTCGGGGGGAGAGCGGGACCGGAGTCGGCCTCACCCGGCGCCGCGACCCGCATGGTCGCACCGAGGGTGATGACCTGCTCGCGCGGCACGTCACGGACGAAGTCCCGTACGTACGCGTCGGCCGGGCGGCCCACGATCTCCTCCGGCGTGCCCAGCTGCACGATCGCGCCGTCGCGCATCAGCGCGATCCGGTCGCCGAGGCGCAGCGCCTCGGTCAGGTCGTGCGTGATGAAGACCATCGTGCGGCCTTCCTCGCGGTGCAGCCGGATGACCTCCTCCTGCATGTCGCGGCGGATCAGTGGGTCGAGCGCGCTGAACGGCTCGTCGAACAGCAGCACATGCGGGTCGACCGCGAGTGCGCGCGCCAGCCCGACGCGCTGCTGCTGACCGCCGGAGAGCTGCCCCGGTTTGCGGTCCTCCAGTCCGTCGAGGCCGACCTTGTCGACGACCTCGGCGGCCCGGTCGCGGCGCTCGGAGCGGCTCACCCCCTGGATCTCCAGGCCGTACGCGACGTTGTCGAGGACCGAGCGGTGCGGCAGCAGGCCGAAGTGCTGGAAGACCATGGAGGCGCGGTGGCGGCGCAGTTCGCGCAGCCGGGCCTTGTCCATGGACAGGACGTCCTCGCCGTCGATGGCGATCGCGCCGGCCGTGGGCTCGATGAGCCGGGTCAGACAGCGGACGAGCGTGGACTTGCCGGAGCCGGACAGGCCCATGACGACGAAGACCTCGCCCTTGCGGACGTCGAAGGAGACGTCCCGTACGGCGGCGGTGCAGCCGGTACGTTCGCGCAGCTCGGCGGGGGTGAGGGCGGCGAGTTCGGGGTCGGCGGGGACGCGGTGCGCCTTGGGGCCGAAGACCTTCCAGAGGTGGCGTACCGAGAAGACGGGCGGCCGTTCGGCGACGTCGGTCGCGGCGGTCCCGCCGGCTCCGTGCGCCTCTGCTGTTCCTGCGCTCATCGGGTCAGGCCCTTCTCGTCGGTGTGGGTGCCTGCGGCGGGTACGGGGCGTGCGGCGGGTACGGGGCGTGCGGCGGGTACGGTGCGTCCGGGGCGTCCGGGGCGTCCGGGGCGTGCGGTATCCGGGGTGCGTGCGGCGGCTGCCTCGGTGAGCAGCAGTTCGGCGCATTTCTCCCCGACCATCAGGACCCCGATCATCGGATTGACGGCGGGCATCGTCGGGAACACGGACGCGTCGGCGATACGGATGCCGTCGAGTCCCCGGATCCTCAGGTCCGGTGCGACCACGGCCCCTTCGTCGGACGCGGCGCCCATGCGGCAGGTACCGGCCGGGTGGTACACCGTGTGCGCGCAGCTCCGCGCGTACGCGCTCAGCTCCTCGTCCGAGGTGACCTCGGGCCCCGGGCAGACCTCTCGCCTGAGCCAGTTCGCGAGCGGCTCGGCGGCGGCGATCCGCCGGGCGATCCTGATGCCGTCGACCAGGGTGCGCCCGTCGTAGTCGTCCTCGTCCGTGAAGTAACGGAAGTCCAGGGCGGGCTTGACCTCGGGGTCCGCGCTCGTCAGGTAGAGCCGGCCACGGCTGCGCGGCTTCGGGATGTTCGGGGTCATCGACACGCCGTGCTCGGGGCGCTCGTACCCCAGCCGCTCCGGATTGTCGGTGAACGGGATCTGGTAGAAGTGGAACATCAGGTCCGGGCCCTCGACGGCCGGATCGCGCCGGACGAACAGGCCCGCGTCGGAGTCCATCGCCGAGTTCTCCGGGATCGGTCCGTCCGTCTCCCAGACGATCACCGACTCGGGGTGGTCCAGGAGGTTCTCCCCGACGCCCGGCAGATCGTGGACGACAGGGATGCCGAGCTTCTCCAGGTCGGCGCGCGGCCCGATCCCGGAGTGGAGCAGCAGCCGGGGGGTGTCCACCGCGCCCGCGCAGACGAGGACTTCGCGCCGGGCCCCGACGCGCAGTTCCCCGCCGTCCTTGGTCCGTACGTGGACGCCCGTGGCCCGCGTGCCGTCCAGCTCCAGCCGGAACGCCCAGGTCTCCAGCAGCAGGTGGAGATTGGGCCGGTCCAGGAAGGGATGCAGATACGCGACCGACGCCGAGGAGCGCTTGTTGTTCTCCGGGTGGTACGCGAGGTCGAAGAAACCGGCGCCCTCGTGGAAAGGCTTCTTGTTGAAGCTGTCGACGCGCGGGACACCCAGCGCCGACCGCGCCGCGTCGACGAAGTCGCGGGCGATGGCGTTACGGTCCAGCTCGTCCACCGGCACGATGTTGTTGCGCAGCCTGCCGAAGTACGGGTCCATCGCGTCGGCGTCCCAGCCCTCGGCGCCGGCCGCCGCCCACTCGTCCCAGTCCGACGGCAGCGGCTTGAACGCGATGAGGGTGTTGTGGGAGGAGCAGCCGCCGAGCACCCGGGCCCTGCTGTGCCGGATGTGCGAGTTGCCGCGCGGCTGCTCGGTCGTCGGGTAGTCGTAGTCCAGCTCGCCGCCCAGCAGACCCATCCAGCGCCGCAGCGTCAGCACGTCCGGGCGGTCGACGTCGGAGGGGCCGCCCTCGATGACGGCGACGGTGACGCCGGGGTCCTCGGTGAGCCGGGACGCGATCACCGATCCGGCGGTGCCGCCCCCGACGACGACATAGTCGTACTCGGCGTGGTCGTGCCCGGCGTGGTCCTGCTCGGCAGGGTCATGCTCGGCAGGGTCATGCCCCGCGTGATCCTGCCCGGCGTGATCCTGCCCGGCGTGGTCGTGCTCGGCGTGGTCGTGCTCGGCCATGGGTGCTCTGCTCCTCTTCCGGAGGTCGTGCAAGGTTCTGGCGCGTGGAGTCGCCCCGGGGTGCGCGTCGCGCGGCGACTCCGTGGCGGTGCGGTGCGTGGCGTGGCGGTCGCTTCGGGGATGGCCGGGGTCAGCCCGCGAACCAGCGCACCGGGCGCGGCGCGAGGTTCTGGTAGATGTGCTTCGCCTCGCGGTATTCGGCGAGCCCCGCCGGTCCCAGCTCCCGTCCGATACCGGACTTGCCGAAGCCGCCCCACTCCGCCTGCGGGAGGTAGGGGTGGAAGTCGTTGATCCATACGGTGCCGTGCCGCAGCCGCCCGGCCACGCGCCGCGCGCGCCCCGGGTCCGCGCTCCACACGCCGCCGGCCAGCCCGTACTCGGTGTCGTTGGCGAGGGCGACGGCCTCGTCCTCCGTACGGAAGGTCTCCACGGTCAGGACGGGCCCGAAGACCTCCTCCCGTACGACGCGCATCTCGCGGTGGCACTGGTCGAGGACGGTCGGCTCGTAGAAGTAGCCGTCGGCGGGCCGGACTTCGGACGGCTCGGGGCGCTTGCCACCGGAGCGCAGGACAGCGCCCTCGGCGAGCGCGGAGGCGACGTACTCCTCGGTCTTCGCCAACTGCTGGGCGGAGACGAGCGGGCCGCACTCCACGCCGTCCTCGGTGCCACGGCCGAGCCGGATCCGCAGCGCGCGGCGGGCCAGTTCGCCGACGAAGCGCTCGCGTATGGACTCCTCGATGATCAGGCGCGAACCGGCGGAGCAGACCTGGCCGCTGTGGATGAACGCGGCGTTCAGCGCCTGGTCGACAGCGGTGTCGAAGCCCTCTTCGGTGGCGCAGGCGTCGGCGAAGACGACGTTCGGGTTCTTGCCGCCGAGTTCGAGGGCGACCTTCTTCACGCCGGGGGCGGCCGCCTGCATCACCTTCGTACCGCTGCTGAGTCCGCCGGTGAACGAGACGAGGTCAACGTCCGGATGCTCGGCCATGCGGGCGCCCACGGTGGCGCCCGCGCCGGTCACCAGGTTGGCGACACCGGCCGGCAGGCCCGCCTCCGCGAGCAGGTCGACGAGGTCGATCGTGGTGAGCGGGGTGATCTCGCTCGGCTTGATCACGAAGGTGTTGCCGGCGGCGAGCGCCGGGGCGATCTTCCAACTGGCCTGGAGGAGAGGGTAGTTCCAGGGGGTGATCAGCGCGCAGACACCGACCGGCTCATGCACGACCACGCTGTGCACGGTGTCGGAACCGGCGTCGACGACCCGGCCGCCGCTCTCGTTCATCACCAGATCCGCGAAGTAGCGGAAGGCGTCGGCGACACAGTCGACGTCGACGCGCCCTTCCTCCAGGGTCTTCCCGGAGTCCCTGCTCTCCAGCAGCGCGATCTTCTCGCGGTTACGGATCAGCAGGTCGGCGGTCCGGCGCAGCAGCCCGGCCCGCTCGGCGACCGGGGTACGGGGCCAGGGTCCCTCGTCGAAGGCGGTACGCGCGGCGGCGACCGCCGCGTCCACCTCCTCGGTCCCGCCTTCGGAGACGACGGCGAGGAGCGTCGCGTCGGCCGGATCGAGGATGTCGCGGGTGGCACCGGAGACGGCTTTTCGCCACTCGCCGCCCACGTGGATGGTCTGTTGTGCCGACACGTCGCGTATCGCCTTCCCTGTCCGGAACATGCTTCACCAGCAAGAACTGGCGGTTCCGGCGCCTGCCCCGGAGGGCGGAAAACATGCGCGTTCCGTGACCGGAAGTGGGTCGGGTCACGGAGCACGCGCGGTGTGGCACCGCGTCGGTACGGGAGGCGGCGTACGGGCACGGACAGCCGAAAGGCCCCGACCCACCGGAACTTCGGGGGTCGGGGCCTTTCGGTACTGACTGGCTACTGCGCTGACTGCTTACTGCTCACTTGCTTACTGTCCAACGCCTGCCGCTGCCGCTGCCGGCAGGGGGCGTTCAGATCAGGCCGAGCTCACGCACCGCGTCGCGCTCCTCCTGGAGCTCCTTCACCGAGGCGTCGATCCGGGCGCGCGAGAACTCGTTGATGTCGAGACCCTGGACGATCTCGTACGCGCCGTCCTTGGTGGTGACGGGGAAGGAGGAGATCAGGCCCTCCGCCACACCGTACGAGCCGTCCGACGGGATACCCATCGAGGTCCAGTCGCCCTCGGCGGTGCCGTTGACCCACGTGTACACGTGGTCGATGGCCGCGTTGGCGGCGGAGGCGGCCGAGGACGCGCCACGGGCCTCGATGATCGCCGCGCCGCGCTTGGCGACGGTCGGGATGAAGGTGTCGGCCAGCCACGCCTCGTCGTTCACGGCCTCGGCGGCGTTCTTGCCGGCGATCTCCGCGTGGAAGATGTCCGGGTACTGGGTGGCCGAGTGGTTGCCCCAGATGGTCAGGCGCTTGATGTCGGAGACGGCGGCGCCGGTCTTCCGCGCGAGCTGCGAGATCGCGCGGTTGTGGTCCAGGCGGGTCATCGCGGTGAAGCGCTCGGCCGGCACGTCCGGGGCGGCGGCCTGGGCGATCAGCGCGTTGGTGTTGGCCGGGTTGCCGACGACGAGGACCTTGATGTCGTCCGCGGCGTGGTCGTTGATGGCCTTGCCCTGCGGCTTGAAGATGCCACCGTTGGCGGCGAGCAGGTCACCGCGCTCCATCCCCTTCGTACGGGGGCGGGCGCCGACCAGCAGCGCCACGTTCGCGCCGTCGAAGGCGACGTTCGGGTCGTCCGTGATCTCGATGCCGCTGAGCAGCGGGAAGGCGGAGTCGTCGAGCTCCATCGCGGTGCCCTCGGCGGCCTTGAGGCCCTGCGGGATCTCAAGAAGACGCAGCTTGACCGGCACGTCGGCGCCGAGCAGGTGGCCGGAGGCGATGCGGAAGAGCAGCGCGTAACCGATCTGGCCGGCCGCGCCGGTGACGGTGACATTCACGGGAGTGCGGGTCATGGCGATCTCCGTAAGACAGCTGGCGGTGGGGGTCCCTGCCCCTGGTGCGGGGGACATCTCCACCCATCGCCGACCCGGATTCCGGTTCTGCCGGGAATCCGGCTCTGGATCCGCTCTGAATCTTGACGTGAAGAGATATCCAGCGATCAGGCTATCCGACCCGGGGCTCCCCCAATCGCCGCCCCCTTGTGGCGCGGCTCACGGCAGCGCCACTGATACCCGTACGCGGGACGGCTGATGCCCGTACGCGGGACGGCGCCCGCCCTCCCACGAGGGAGGAAGGGCGCCGATTCGTACCCAGATCTCACAGCGGTGCTCCACGGCCTGCGGTTTACGGCAGTGCTTCACGCTTTGCGCCAGTGCTTCACGCTCTACGGCACCGTCGAGTGAACGATGTCCTCCAGGAACGGGATCTCCAGCCACGGCCTGGGCTGCGTCATCAGGGCCAGCAGCACGATGACGGTGCCCAGCAACGTGTACGTGACCATGTCGGTGAAGCGCGAGCGCACGGCCAACATGCCCACGGAGGGCACCGCGCGCCGCAGGCAGGCGCCACCGATCAGGGCCACCCCGATCAGGATCGTGCCGATCCGGAACGCTTCGGCGAAGGGGTGCAGCCCGACGATCAGCAGGCCGAGCCCGATCGTCCCGAGCACGCTGATCAGCGGCCACTGGCGCACCGGGGCCGGGGCGTCGGACGGCGCGGCCCGGCCGCCGCCCTCGGGCCGCGCGGTGTCCAGGGTGACCGCCGCGAAACGCCCGGCACGCTCCTCCGGCTGCTCGTCGGCTCCTTCGGGATCGGCGGCGGCATCCGACGGGCGGTCGGCGACCGGACCATCGGCGACCAGGCCGTCGGCGACCAGGGTGGCCGCTCCCGGGGCATCCGCCGTCGAGGTGCCGGTCGTCGGGGTGCCGGTCGCCGGGGCGTCCGTCGCCGGGGCGTCCGGGCCCACCGGCGCCGCCGGGTCCGGGGAGACCGGGTCCGGGGAGACCAGGTCCGGGGAGACCGGCTCGGGGACGTCCCGTACCGGCGTGGCCTTCGCGGCCGCCGCCGGTGTGCCGCGCCCCGTCCTGCGGGGCGATCGGGCCGCGTCGCCCGCGCTCGTACCAGCACCCATGGGTGCCCCTTTCCGGATTCCGGTTCGGAGATTCAGCCGTCGATCGGCCTGATCGGCCAGGTCAGTGCGCGTCGGCGACGGTGCGTTCGGCCGCCTCGACGACGTTGACCAGCAGCTGCGCGCGGGTCATCGGGCCGACACCGCCCGGGTTCGGGGAGATCCAGCCGGCCACCTCGGCGACGCCCGGGTGGACATCGCCGACGATCTTGCCGTTCTCGTCGCGACTGACGCCGACGTCGAGGACCGCCGCACCCGGCTTCACGTCCTCGGGCTTGATGATGTGCGGCACTCCCGCGGCGGCCACGATGATGTCGGCCTGCCTGAGCTGCGCCGACAGATCGCGGGTGCCGGTGTGGCACTGCGTCACGGTGGCGTTCTCGGACTTACGGGTCAGCAGCAGCGGGATCGAACGGCCGACGGTGATGCCACGGCCCACGACCACGACATGCGCGCCGTTGATCTCGACGCCGTGGTGGCGCAGCAGCTGGATGATGCCGTACGGGGTGCAGGGCAGCGGCCCCGGCTCGTTCAGCACCAGTCGGCCGAGGCTCATCGGGTGCAGCCCGTCGGCGTCCTTGGCCGGGTTCATCAGTTCCAGCACGCGGTTGGTGTCGATGCCCTTGGGCAGCGGAAGTTGGACGATGTAGCCGGTGCACTCGGGGTTCGCGTTGAGCTCCCCGATGACCGACTCGATCTCTTCCTGGGTGGCGGTGTCGGGCAGTTCACGCTGGATCGAGGCGATGCCGACCTCGGCACAGTCGCGGTGCTTGCCGTTCACGTACCAGCGGCTGCCGGGGTCGTCCCCGACGAGCAGGGTCCCCAGGCCGGGCGTGACGCCCTGCTCCTTGAGGGCCGCCACACGGACGGTCAGGTCGGATTTGATCGCGGCTGCGGTGGCCTTGCCATCGAGAATCTGGGCGGTCATACCCCCATCCTCGCGGATGACCCCTCCCCTGTTCCAATTCGGGCCGCTCGCCCCACGGCACAGGAGATTGCGCTTGCACAACGCTACGGATAGTGACTGGACAAAAAGGAGACACTTATACCACGCTTACGGCGCAGCGCGCGGTAAGCATCGGGGGGGCGCACCGCTCAGTTCTGAGAGTTCCTCCATGCGGACCACGCCGTTCCCCGCACGACCAACGGAGGAAACCCGCCATGAGCTTCGGCGACCCCAACAACCCGTACGGCCAGCAGCCGGGCCAGCCCCCGCAGGGCCAGCAGCCCGGCTACGGCTACCCCCAGGGCCAGCCCCAGCAGGGTCAGCAGCCCGGCTACGGCTACCCGCAGGCCCCGCCGGTCCAGCAGGCCGGTTACGGGTACCCCGGTGGCTACCCGGCCGCTCCGACGGAGATGCCGGGCGGGATCAAGGCCGCGCGCGTCATGCTGTGGGTCATGTCGGCCTTCCAGGTGATCGCGGGGATCTTCCTCTTCGCCGCGATGGGGGCCGTCGACGACGCGGTCAACAACGCCGATACCACGGCCGACACCGCCGCCTTGGCGGACTTCGGCAAGGGCATCGTCGCCTTCCTGGCCGTCCTGATGCTGATCTTCGCGGCGCTCTCGATCACCCTGGCGCTGAAGATGAAGTCCGGTGGCAACGCCACGCGCATCTGCGCGATCGTGTACGGGGCGTTCGCCGCGCTCGGCGGTCTGGTCTCCCTGCCGCTGGGCATCGTCACCTTGGCGCTCGGCATCCTGATCATCGTTTTCGTGGCGAAGTCGGACGGCGCGGCCTGGTTCCAGCGCCCGCGCTACTGACACCACGTCATCGGCCCCTCGCACAGGGCGTACGCGGCGCACGGCGCGCACGCGGTACGCGTGGGGCGCACGGGGCGCACGGGGCGCGAGAACGACCGAAGGCCGTGAACCAGTCCCACGGGGGAGGTTCACGGCCTTCGGCCTCTGCGCCTGACGATCCCGGGAGCGGATGCCCGACCGCCCGACGATCCGGAGATCAGTGGAAGAAGTGCCGCGTCCCGGTGAAGTACATCGTCGCGCCGGCCTTCCGCGCCGCCTCGATCGTCAGCTCGTCACGGACCGAGCCGCCCGGCTGGACCACGGCCTTGACCCCCGCGTCCAGCAGGATCTGCAGACCGTCGGGGAACGGGAAGAAGGCGTCCGACGCGGCGTACGAGCCACGCGCACGCTCCTCGCCCGCCCGCTCCACCGCGAGCTTCGCGGAGTCCACCCGGTTGACCTGGCCCATGCCGACGCCCACCGACGCGCCGCCCTTGGCGAGCAGGATCGCGTTGGACTTGACCGCGCGGCTCGCGCGCCAGGCGAAGGCCAGCTCGGCCAGCTCGGTCGCGGTCAGTGCCTCGCCGCTCGCCAGCGTCCAGTTCGCCGGGTCGTCGCCCTCGGCCTGGAAACGGTCGGTGACCTGGAGCAGCGCACCGCCGTCGATCGGCTTGACCTCGACCGGCGCGGCCGGGGCCTCGGTGCAGCGCAGCACCCGGATGTTCTTCTTGCGGGCCAGCACCTCGACCGCGCCGTCCTCGTAGCCGGGGGCGACGATGACCTCGGTGAAGATCTCGGCGACCTGCTCGGCCATCGCGACGGAGACCGGGCGGTTGACGGCGATCACGCCGCCGAACGCGGAGAGCGGGTCGCACGCGTGGGCCTTGCGGTGCGCCTCGGCGACGTCGTCACCGATCGCGATCCCACAGGGGTTGGCGTGCTTGATGATCGCGACGCACGGCTCGGCGTGGTCGTACGCGGCACGGCGCGCGGCGTCCGTGTCCGTGTAGTTGTTGTACGACATCTCCTTGCCGTGCAGCTGCTCGGCCTCGGCGAGACCGCCCTCGGCGCTGGTGTAGAGCGCGGCGGGCTGGTGCGGGTTCTCGCCGTAGCGGAGCACGTTCTTGCGCGCGTACGTGGCGCCCAGGAAGTCCGGGAAACCGGAGTCGTCGGCGGCCGCGTAGTCGTCGGCAAACCAGGAGGCCACGGCCACGTCGTACGCGGCGGTGTGCTGGAAGGCCTCCGCCGCGAGGCGCTTGCGGGTCGTCAGGTCGAAGCCGCCGTCCCGTACGGCTCCGAGGACGTCCGCGTACCGCTCGGGGCTGGTGACGACCGCGACCGAGGGGTGGTTCTTGGCGGCGGCGCGGACCATCGAGGGGCCGCCGATGTCGATCTGCTCGACGCACTCGTCGGGGGTGGCACCGGAGGCGACCGTCTCGCGGAACGGGTAGAGGTTCACCACGACGAGATCGAACGGCTCGATGTCCAGCTCCGCCAGCTGCTCGCGGTGCGAGTCGAGCCGGAGGTCGGCGAGGATGCCGGCGTGGACGCGCGGGTGCAGCGTCTTGACCCGGCCGTCCAGGCACTCGGGGAAACCGGTCAGTTCCTCGACCTTGGTGACCGGCACACCGGCGGCGGCGATCTTCGAGGCGGTGGAACCGGTCGAGACCAGGGTGACGCCCGCCTCGTGCAGTCCACGGGCCAGCTCTTCCAGGCCCGCCTTGTCGTAGACGCTGACCAGCGCGCGGCGGATCGGCCGCTTCGTACCTTCGGCGGTCACTGACCCCTGATTATTCACCGACATATACCTTTCGTCCCTCAATGCGGTAGCCGCGACGGGCCATCGTCCCGACGACATCGACGAGCAGCCGTCGCTCGACTTTCTTGATGCGCTCATGGAGAGCGTCTTCATCGTCCTCGTCCCGCACCTCGACCACGCCCTGCGCGATGATCGGGCCGGTGTCGACACCGTCGTCGACCAGGTGGACGGTGCAGCCGGTGACCTTCGCGCCGTACGCGAGTGCCTCGCGCACGCCGTGGGCACCGGGAAAGCTGGGGAGCAGGGCCGGGTGCGTGTTGACGACCCGCCCGCCGAAGCGCGCGAGGAACTCCCTGCCCACGATCTTCATGAAACCGGCCGAGATCACCAGGTCCGGCTCGTACGCGGCGGTGGCCTCGGTCAGTGCCGCGTCCCACGCGTCGCGCGTCCCGTAGTCCTTCACCCGGCACACGAAGGTGGGCACCCCGGCGCTCTCGGCGCGCTCCAGCCCGGCGATCGCGTCGCGGTCCGCGCCCACGGCGACGATGCGGGCCCCGAACGCCGCCGGGTCGTCACCGATGGCGTCGAGCAGCGCCTGCAAGTTCGTACCCGATCCGGAGACCAGGACCACGAGCCGGGCGGACACGGAGGGGCCGAAGGAAGTGACGGCGGCGTCAGAAGCGGCGGGAACAGCGGAGGGAGACGAGGGAGACGGCGGGGAGGAGGGGGGCGGGGAGGCCACAGCGGGCGCCTTTCTGGGAGCGAGCGGAGCCTCGCGGGATGGTGCGGTTGGTCCGTCAGCGGCTTTGTGTGATCGCACGAACGAATCGTGTTTCCCGATACGGGGAACTCTACGAAGGAGCCGACCGTCAGCAACGATACCGGCACACCGAGCCGCCCCCACGGGACGGGGGCGTGGCTGGGAGGTAGCGTCTGGGGACAGAGTTCCGTCTCCGGGACGGGCCACACGAGACGACACCCCCGCGCGCTGGGTCTCGCGCCGGGTCTGAGGGGAAGACGTTCACCTGATGCCGGACCGACGCCGCCGCACGGCACTCCACCTCCCGCAGCCCGCTGGGCCGGTGCTGCTGCCGCGGGAGCGCCAGTCTCCTTCCACCGGCCCTCCGGGGTCTTCCGGGTCCTCCGGACCCTCGGGATCTTCAGGGTCCACCGAATCTTCTGGACCTCCTGGGTCTTCAGAATCTCCTGGATCCTCGGGGCCCTCCGACGACAATCCGTTCGCCCCGCCCCCCGAGGGCGCCCCCGATCAGCCGTGGCGGCCCCGCCACCAGGGGAACGGCGGCTCGCCGGACGGGCGGTCCTCCGGCTCCGACCAGGACCGCGACGGCGACCGGGGCGCCTGGGGAGGCCAGTGGAGCAGCCGCCAGCCCGGCCGCTCGACGGACGGCTTCGGCAGCCGCCTCGGCGGCCGGAACGGGCCGAACGGGCCGAGCGGCCAGAACGGCCGTAACGGGCAGGGCGGCGATCAGGAAGGCCCCGAGGGAAGCCGCGGCACCGGGCTGCGCTGGGACCCGACGGACCCGGCCCAGCGCCGCGCCCGCTACGCCCTGCTCTCCGGCATGTGGGCGTTCTTCTTCGCGCTCTTCACCTACCCGGAGGTCGCGCTGCTGCTCGGCTCCCTGGCGGTGTACTGGGGTGTCAGCTCTCTGCGCAACAAGCCCCGGAAGTCGCCGTCCGGTCAGGACAAGGCGGCCTCCGGGGGCCCGCAGACGCTCGCGGCCCAGATGGCGCGGACAGCGCAGAGCGCGCAGCGGGACCCGGCTCCCGTCCCGGCCCCCGTCCAGGCCCAGATGTCCGGCCGGCAGAGGACGACGGCGGCGGTGAGCGGCCTGGTGACAGCCGGTCTCGCGCTGACCATGGTGGCGGGGATGTTCACGATGCGGTTGGCCTACCGCGACTACTACACCTGCCTGGACGACGCCCTGACGAAGTCGGGCCAGCTCTCCTGCAACGAGCTGCTGCCGCATTCGCTGGAGCCGTACTTCGGCGTCAAGGAGTAACACCCGGTCCCTCCTCGGAGCCGGTCTCGTGGGTGGAGGCCGGCTCCGACGGCTGTTCGGGGACCGGAGGGGCAGCCTGGGCGGTCGGCACCGCCGACAAGGCCGGCTGGGCCGGGACCGGAGCGGGAGCGGGCTCCAGTGGGGTCGACTCCAGGGGGGCCGGCGGAGTGGGCGTGAAGTCGGCCATCAGGCCGCCGGACGCCTCCTTGATCGCCGCCCACCGCGCTTCCCGGGCCCCGCGCTCGTGCCATGCCTCGACCGGCGGGAACGCGTACGGGCCGGAGTCCTGACCGCCGTCCGGACGGGCCTTCTGACCGCCGTCCCGGCCGGAATCCTGACCGGAACCGTGGCCGGAATCCTGACCGCCGTCCGGACCGGCGTCCTGGCCGGAATCCTGACCGGAACCGTGGCCGGAGCCCTGGCCGGAATCCCGGGTGGCGTCCTGTCCCGCGAGCCGGCCGCTCGCTTCCGACGCGTCCGGATCGCCCTCGGAGGATGCCGCGCCCACCCCCCAGCCCAGCGTCTCCAGGATGTCCAGACCCAGCGCGTCGTCCCCCGTGTCCAACGCCGGCGTGGGCGCGGGCGCCGCCTTCACCCGCCACTTGCGCCGCTCCCGTCGCTCCCGCAGCCGCCAGGCCCGCAGCCCGAGAGCCGCCGGTACGCCGAGGCCCACCGCCCACACCAGCGCCGCCGCCCCCGTCAGCCACCACACCGGCCCGAGGGCCGCCAGGTCCGCATTGCCCACCGGCCCGCCCGCCATCGCCGCCAGGAACGCTGTCAGCAGCGCGCACACCGCGCCCCCGAAGGCCGCCGTCAGCGCGGTCGCGCGGGCGCCCCAGGCCTCTTCCCGTACGGCGTACGGCGGCGCCGCGACTCCTACCGTGAACCACCCGATCGCCAGCCCCGCGACCCCGGGTACGGCCAGCACCGCCCAGTTCAGCGCCGTCCCCGGCCCCTCGGGCACGCCCGCGAGCAGGGGGAAGGGCGGCAGATCGGGGCTGCCGACGACCCCGAGCGGGGTAGCCGTGGCCACCGTACCGAGCGCGAAGCCGGGGCCCAGGCCGTACGCGGCGCCCCAGACGGCGGCGTTCGGCACCAGTGCCAGTGCCAGCAGCGCCACGGCGAAGCGCCCTGACCAGTCTCCCGCGAGCCGCAGGAACGATGCCTGCACTTCCTGGCCGTGCCCCGCCAGCGAGACCCCGACCAGCAGTGCGCCACCGCCCACCAGCAGCAGAGTGGCCGCGGCCCCGGTCCGCAGGGCGACCCCCGTCCTGCGGCGCGCGGTGGTCGACCACACCGTGCCGGCGAGGAAGCTCCCTACGCCCTTCCGCAGCGGGAGCGGCAGCGCGGCGAGCCGGTGCCCGCCGGCCGTCCAGGCCCCGGCGGCCGTGGACAGGAGCGCCACGACGCCCAGCGTGATCGCCGCGCGTTCGGGCCGCGCGGAGAGCTGTCCGCCCGCCGCATAGGCCGCGACGCCCCCGCCGACCAGCACATATCCGCCGGTCACGGTGAAAACGGCGCCGAGCGCGGTGAGCTGCGGCCGCCCCTCGTCGGGTTCCAGGGCGTCCCGGGCTGCCCGGTACGCCAGGTACACCGGAAGGGCCATCAGCAGCAGAGGTACGACTCCGAGTGGCGCGGGATTCCCGGAGAGGGTGTCGAGGCGGACGAGTTCGATGCCATGGGCGAGCAGCCACAGCGCCGCCGCGACCCGTAGCGCCCCACCGGCGCCGCTGTCGGGGTACGGGGAGCTGATCCACAGCGCCATGACGAGCACGGACAGGGCACCGAGCCCGAGGCCCGCAGCGATGACTCCCCGCAGAAAAGACGCGGTCAGCGCGGCGGCCCGGCCTCGTTCCACGGCCGAGGCCGAGGACAACGGCGTGCTGCGATCGGTCAATTGGGTCACGTCGCCATGCTGCCAACGACACGCGCTTTATCCGCGTAACAGGCGAATAGCCGTTGTGTCGCCCAATATACGCTTATGTGCTTTTTCGCCCAGTCCAGTGCTGCGAGGGCTCCCTCATGACGCAGAACGCCACGCGGAACACCCCGCAGGACGCCACAGCCGGCGCATCCGCCGCGCCGCTCCCCGCCCCCAAGGAGCGGCGCAGACTGCGTGAGGCGAAGGCGATGACCGAGAGGCAGGCCGCGGTGACGGTGGGCGTCACCCGGTCGACGATCCGGTCCTGGGAGACCGGCCGTACGGCGCCGAGAGGGCGCAAGGGCGCGGCGTACGCGAAGCTGCTGGCCGGCTTGGCGGCGGAGCTGCTGGAGAGCGAGAAGAAGGCGGCGGCGGAGGTACTGAAGGCCGCGGCGG
This sequence comes from Streptomyces sp. NPDC051569, assembly GCF_044454085.1. Classification (NCBI taxonomy): domain Bacteria; kingdom Bacillati; phylum Actinomycetota; class Actinomycetes; order Kitasatosporales; family Streptomycetaceae; genus Streptomyces; species Streptomyces sp. NPDC051569. Next base: position 117,170 of record NZ_JBITDJ010000002.1, on the reverse strand, counting down.
AACGATCCGCCGCGCGACAGCGGCACAACGCGACCGGCGCCCAGGACCGTACGGGATCCCCCGAGCCGCCGCCCCCGGCCACCGTCACCCGGACCGCCGAACACCCCGCCGCCGAACCCCCCGGAACCGAAGCCGGAACCGCCACCCGGACGGCCGAGCGCGAGACCCGGACGGCCGATGCCGGAGCCGCGTCGTCCACGGAGTTCCGGGAGATCAGGGAGAGCGGGGAGAGCAGCGAGTTCGGCGGGTCTCCGGATCCCGCGGAGGCGCCCACCGCGTCAACCACTCCCGAAGACGGGCCCCCCGCGTCCACGCCCGAGCAGGCCTTCGACGCGCTCTACGCTCACGCCGCCCCCGCCCTCGTACGCCAGGCGTACCTGCTCACCGGCCGCCGCGCCCGCTCCCGGGAATCCGTCGAGCGCGCCTTCCACCTCGCCTGGGAGCGCTGGCCGGAGGTCGCGGTGGACCGGGATCCGGCGGGCTGGGTCCGGGCGGCGGCGTACGAGTACGCGATGTCGCCCTGGCACCGGCTGCGCCGGGCACCCCTGCGGCCCGACCCGGTCACCGGCGAGCCGGACGGACCCGGCGGCGCGGAGCTGCGCGCGGCGCTGCTCGACCTTCCGCCGTCGTACCGCCGCACGCTGCTGCTCTACGACGGACTCGGACTCGACCTGCCCGAGACGGCGGCCGAGACCGAGGCCAGCACCCCGGCCACGGCGAACCGGCTGACGTACGCCCGTGGGAAGGTCGCTGAACGGCTGCCGGAGCTGACCGACCCGGCGTTGCTGCACGAACGCCTCGGCTCCCTCACCCACCCGGTGACGAAGCCGTCGATCGCCCCGGCGCGCGTCGTACGGACCGGATGCGAGCGCCGGGCCAGATTCTGGACGCGGACGGCCATCGCCTTCACCGCGCTGATCGTGGGGGCGACGGGCTTCACCGTGGTCACCGCCCCGACGCGGTACGAGCCGCCGCAGGCGCCGGGCAAGCAGATCGGCAGCGTGCCCGTGCCCAGCGGCCCCGAGCGGCTGAGTGCGGCGGACCAGCGGCTGCGCGACCGGCTCCGGGCCGAGCCGATGAACGGCCCGCCCCGCCTCGTACCGCTGTCGTACTGAACCCCCGGAGCTGAACCCACGGAGCTGAACCCCGGAGCTGGGTCCCCGGAGCTGGATCCCCAGCTGGGTCCCGCCGGGCGACGTCGGCCGGGAGACGCGCGTGGGCCCGCACCCCCGGACAAGGGGCGCGGGCCCACGCGCGTGGTGCCGTAAGGAGAGCGTCAGCCCGCGAGGATCGCGCGCGCCAGCTGGGCCGTCTCGGTCGGCGTCTTGCCGACCTTCACGCCCGCGGCCTCCAGGGCCTCCTTCTTCGCCTGGGCCGTACCGGAGGAGCCGGAGACGATGGCGCCGGCGTGGCCCATGGTCTTGCCCTCGGGCGCGGTGAAGCCCGCGACGTAGCCGACGACCGGCTTGGTGACGTTCTTCGCGATGAAGTCGGCCGCACGCTCCTCGGCGTCGCCGCCGATCTCGCCGATCATCACGATCAGGTCGGTGTCGGGGTCGGCCTCGAACGCGGCGAGCGCGTCGATGTGCGTCGTACCGATGACCGGGTCGCCACCGATGCCGACGGCCGAGGAGAAGCCGAGGTCACGCAGCTCGTACATCATCTGGTAGGTCAGCGTGCCGGACTTCGACACGAGACCGATGCGGCCGGGCTTGGTGATGTCGCCCGGGATGATGCCGGCGTTGGACTGGCCCGGGGTGATCAGGCCGGGGCAGTTCGGACCGATGATCCGGGTCTTGTTGCCCTTGCTGCCCGCGTACGCCCAGAAGGCGGCGGAGTCGTGCACCGCGATGCCCTCGGTGATCACGACGGCCAGGCCGATCTCGGCGTCGATCGCCTCGACCACGGCGGCCTTGGCGAAGGCCGGCGGCACGAAGACGACGGACACGTCGGCACCGGTCTTCTCCATCGCCTCGGCGACGGAACCGAAGACGGGCACGGAGGTGCCGTCGAAGTCGACGGACGTACCGGCCTTGCGCGGGTTCACGCCGCCGACGATGTTGGTGCCGTCCGCGAGCATGAGCTTGGTGTGCTTCATGCCGGTGGCGCCGGTCATCCCCTGGACGATGACCTTGCTTTCCTTGGTCAGGAAAATAGCCATGGTGTGCTGAACCTGTCCCTTACTTCGCTGCGGCGAGCTCGGCGGCCTTGTCGGCCGCGCCGTCCATGGTGTCCACGCGCTGCACGAGCGGGTGGTTGGCGTCGGACAGGATCTTGCGACCCAGCTCCGCGTTGTTGCCGTCGAGGCGCACGACCAGGGGCTTCGTGACGTTCTCGCCCTTGGACTCGAGCAGCTCCAGCGCCTGGACGATGCCGTTGGCGACCTCGTCACACGCGGTGATGCCACCGAAGACGTTGACGAACACGGACTTGACGTCCGGGTCGCCCAGGATGATCTCCAGGCCGTTCGCCATGACCTCGGCGGACGCGCCGCCACCGATGTCGAGGAAGTTGGCGGGCTTCACGCCGCCGTGCGCCTCACCGGCGTACGCGACGACGTCGAGGGTCGACATGACCAGACCCGCGCCGTTGCCGATGATGCCGACCTCGCCGTCGAGCTTCACGTAGTTGAGGTTCTTGGCCTTGGCGGCGGCTTCGAGGGGGTTGGCCGCGGCCTTGTCCTCAAGCGCCTCGTGCCCGGGCTGGCGGAATTCGGCGTTCTCGTCGAGCGAGACCTTGCCGTCCAGCGCGATGATCTTGCCGTCGCCGGACTTGATCAGCGGGTTGACCTCGACGAGGAGCGCGTCCTCCTTGATGAAGACGGTCCACAGCTTCTGCAGGACGTCGGCGACCTGGTCCGCGATCTCGGCCGGGAACTTCGCGGCGGCGACGATCTCGGCGGCCTTCTCGGGGGTGCAGCCCTCGTTGGCGTCGACCGGGATCTTGGCCAGCGCGTCGGGGTTCTCCTCCGCGACGATCTCGATCTCCACGCCGCCCTCGACGGACGCCATGGCGAGGAAGGTGCGGTTGGTGCGGTCCAGCAGGAAGGAGACGTAGTACTCCTCCGCGATGTCCGCGGTCTCGGCAAGCATCACCCGGTGGACCGTGTGGCCCTTGATGTCCATGCCCAGAATCTGGCCGGCCTTCTCGACGGCGTCCGCCGGGTCGGAGGCCAGCTTGACGCCGCCCGCCTTGCCGCGTCCGCCGACCTTGACCTGCGCCTTGACGACGGCCTTGCCGCCGAGACGCTCGGTGACCTCACGGGCCGCCTCGGGCGTTTCGATGACTTCACCGGCCAGCACCGGTACGCCGTGCTTGGCGAAGAGGTCCCTCGCCTGGTACTCGAACAGGTCCACGCGTGTCCGTCCCTAGTCTTTTAAAAAACCGCAGCCTGGTGATCGCGGGTTCGTTGTCTGCGTGGGCGTGCCGCGACGGGCAACGTGACTGCGCTGTCACTGAGGGAGGCATACACGGCTGTCCGGTACGCGGCATGTCCGTCTTGCAGGTTATCCCCGTGGACGGTGGGTCCCGAAATCACAGATCACGCCTGCGCGGTGATGCCCGTCACAGGGCGGTGATATCAGTCACACGCCTATCAGTCACACGTCGTACGAGCGGTCAGCCTGTCCGGCCGGTATGGGGAGGGGGCGCTTCTCGATCGCCGCCGCCATCACCTCGGGGAACAGGTCGGGTGTGCAGGCGAAGGCCGGTGCGCCGAGCGCCGCCAGCGCCGCCGCGTGCTCCCGGTCGTAGACGGGCGTCCCCTCGTCGGAGAGCGCGAGCAGCACGACGAACTGGACGCCCGACGCCTTCATCGCCGCGACCCGCTTCAGCATCCCGTCACGGATACCGCCCTCGTAGAGATCACTGATCAGGACGACCACGGTGTCGGCGGGCCGGGTGATCCGCGACTGGCAGTAGGCGAGCGCGCGGTTGATGTCCGTACCTCCGCCGAGCCGTGTGCCGAAGAGGACGTCCACCGGGTCGTCGAGCTGGTCGGTGAGGTCGACGACCGAGGTGTCGAAGACGACGAGGCGGGTGGCGACGGAGCGCAGGGAGGCCAGCACCGCGCCGAAGACGGAGGCGTAGACGACGGAGGCGGCCATCGAACCGGACTGGTCGACGCAGAGGACGACGTCCTTCTTCACGGACCGCGCGGCCCGGCCGTGTCCGATGAGCCGCTCGGGGACCACCGTGCCGTGCTCGGGGAGGTAGTTCTTGAGGTTGGCCCGGATGGTGCGGTCCCAGTCGATGTCCCGGTGGCGGGGCCGGCTGATCCGCGCGGAGCGGTCGAGCGCGCCGGTCAGGGTGGCCCGGGTACGGGTGGCCAGCCGCTTCTCGATGTCCTCGACCACCTTCCGTACGACGGCGCGGGCCGTCTCCCTGGTCGTCTCCGGCATCACCGTGCTGAGCGACAGCAGCGTGCCGACGAGATGGACGTCGGCCTCCACCGCCTCCAGCATCTCCGGCTCCAGCAGCAGCGCGGAGAGCCCGAGGCGGTCGATGGCGTCGCGCTGCATGACCTGGACGACGGAGCTGGGGAAGTACGTACGGATGTCGCCGAGCCAGCGCGCGACGGACGGTGCCGAGGATCCCAGCCCGGCGGAACGGCCCGTGCCGCCGCTTTTCCCGGCCGCGCCGTAGAGGGCGGCCAGCGCACCGTCCATGGCCGCGTCCCGGCCGGAGAGCGCTCGGCCCGTGCCGTCGGCGTCCTGTCCGCCGAGCACCAAGCGCCAGCGCCGCAGCCTCTCGTCCACGCGACCGCTGCCGGAGCCACCGCCGGAAGAGCCGCTGCCGGAGCCAGTGCCGGAGCCGCTGCCGCTGCCGCTGCCGCCGTGATCCGTACCGTCCGTACTCGTCCTCATCCGGTCGCCTCCGTAGGTGCGTCGTCATCAGTGGCCGATACCGCCGACACCGGGGCGGGGACGGTGGCGGTGGCGGGGGCCGTGCCGCCCAACAGCAGCCGGAGTACGGGGAGTACGGCGTCGGCCCGTGCCTCGTCGAGCCCGGCGCCGAACCCGGGAGTGGCGGCCTCGGTCCGCGCGGGCTCCCCGGATCCGGCCGGGCCGCGCCGGACCAGCTCGCCCAGCGTGCGGCGTACGCCCGGCTCGTACGCGGAGAAGGTGCGGCGCAGCAGCGGCAGCACGAGCGTGAAGGAGTCGGCGGGCACGCCGGTCAGCCAGGCGTCGACCAGGGCCAGCAGGCGCTCGTCGTGGACCAGGAGCACGCCCCCGCCGGACGCGCCGCCGACGAAGCCCTCGATCCAGGCGGCGGCGTCGGCCGGCGGGGTGCCGGGTGAGAGCGCGAGCGCCATGAACCGCGCGGCCTCGTCCTCCGCGAGCCGCCCCTCGTCGAGCAGCAGCCGGGCGGCCCGGCCCCGGATCGTCCCGGGGACGCTGTCCCGTTCGGCGAGCTTGCGCAGCACGGCCGCCCAGCGCCCGCGCGGATCACGGCCGTGGCCCTCCCGCTTCGTGAGGAGGCCGATCGCGGTGTGGACGCTGTCGAGATGGCCGCGCATGTCGGCGGCGCCGTCCGCGTCGAGCCCGGCGCACGCGGGCGGCAGACCCACGCATATCCGCTCGGCGAGCCCGGCCGCCACCTCACCGAGCGCCCCGGTGTCCGTGGACCGGACGTCTCCGTACCGCAGCGAGCGGGCCAGCGCGGGCAGCGCCCGGGCGAGGTGACCGACATCGGTGTCGAGCGCGGCGCGGTCGGCGAGGGCGCGCATCACCGCGGGCAGCGCGTCGGGCAGCCCGGCCAGCAGACAGTGCTCGGCCAGCGCCGTGACCTCGGCGAGCGCGGTCGCGGACGCGGCCTCCGACGCGGCCCTGGCGGTGGCGGCGGAGAGCACGGTGGTGCCCCAGATACCGGCCTCCGCGACCCGGACGGACAACTCGGGCTCCCAGCGCAGCCGCCAGCTCTCCCGGAAGGTGCCGGTGCCGCCCCGCCCCACGACGGGCTCCCCCCAGCCGATGGCGAGCAGCCGCAGCCGGTGCAGGAGCCTGCTGCGCTCCGCATCGGTGTCCTTGCGCAGGTCGAGGTCCAGCTCGCGCGCCGAAGCCTCCGGCTTGAGACGCAGCGAGCGGTGCAGCCGGGTCAGGTCGCGCTGGAGCGGCACGGCGGGCGCCGCGTCCGGCACCTCGCCGAGCACGTCGCCGACGATGAGCCGGTCCTGGATGAGCGCGAGCGGCCCGTCCGCGCCTTCGCACAGGACGGCCCTGATCGCGTCGGTGGTCTCGGTGAGACCGGCGAGCGGGCGGCCGCGCATCACGGCGAGGGACTCGGCGAGCCGTACCGCCTCGATGACATGGGCGGAGGAGACGATCCGGTCCTCCTCGCGCAGCAGGCCGGCGACCTTGGTCAGCCAGCGCTCCACGGGGCGGTCCGGCACGCGGAAGAGGTGCCCGTACCAGCCGGGCGAGTCGATGCCCGCGCCGTAACCGCTGTGCCGGGCGAGCCTGCGGTGGGTCCAGGGCACCCAGGTCATCTCGGCCCTGACCCTGGGCAGTCCCCTGAGCAGCGCGCGGTCGGCGGCGACGGTGGTCCTCGCCGCCAGCGCGGGCACGTGCCAGGCCCCGCAGACCACGGCGACGCCGTCGTCCCCGAACTCCTTGCGCGCGGATCGCAGTTGGAGCCGCATGTGGGCCTCGCGGACGAGGTCCCGTGGCTGTCCGCCGTCGCCGTACTCGGTACGCAGGGCGCTCATGGCCTCGGCGACCGCCTCGAACGGCGCGAAGGGATCCCCCGCGCGGCCGGGCCCCCGGTGCTCGACGACGTCCTCCCACCAGCGCTCGGGGTCGTCGTACCCGGCGGCCCCGGCGAGGACGGCGAGCGGATCGACACGCAACGCGGCGGGCCCGGTCCCCCGCCGGCCGCCCGGTCCCGGCTCCGGCGTCGGTCCCGGGGCCGGTTCCGGTTCGTCGTCCGTGGCGAGCGCCAGCGAGTGCGCGGCCGGCAGATCGATGAACCGTACGGGGACGTCGCGCGCGAGCGCCCACCGGATCGCGACCCACTCCGGGGAGAACTCCGCCAGCGGCCAGAACGCGGCGCGCGCCGGATCGTCCACGACATGCGCGAGCAGGGCCACCGGCGGCCGCATCGCCTCGTCGCCCGCGAGCGCCAGCAACGCGTCCGCCTCGGCCGGCCCCTCGACGAGTACGACCCGTGGCGCGGCCGCGTCGAGCGCCCCCCGCACCCCCCGCGCCGACCCGGGCCCGTGATGCCGTACGCCCAGCAGCAGCGGGCCCCGGCCGGTCGCGGTGTCCCGCGCCCGGCCGGCCGTGGTCACGCGCTCACCTCGCGGCAGGCGCGGTAGAAGTCCTTCCAGCCGTCACGCTCGCGGACCACCGTCTCGACGTACTCCTGCCAGATCAGTCGGTCCGCCGCGGGATCGCGGACGACCGCGCCGAGGATGCCGGCCGCGACGTCGCCCGGTCGCAGCACCCCGTCCCCGAAGTGGGCGGCGAGGGCGAGCCCGTTGGTGACGACCGAGATCGCCTCGGCCGTGGAGAGCGTCCCGGAGGGGGACTTGAGCTTCGTACGGCCGTCGGTCGTGACACCGTCGCGCAGTTCGCGGAAGACCGTCACGACCCGGCGGATCTCGTCGATGCCCTCCGGCCCGGCCGGCAGGTCGAGCGAGCGGCCCATCTGATCCACCCGTCGGGAGACGATGTCGACCTCCGCCTCCGCGGTGGCCGGGAGGGGCAGGACGACGGTGTTGAAGCGACGGCGCAGCGCGCTCGACAGGTCGTTGACCCCCCGGTCGCGGTCGTTGGCCGTGGCGATCAGATTGAAGCCGCGCACGGCCTGCACCTCCTGTCCCAACTCGGGGACGGGCAGTGTCTTCTCGGACAGGATCGTGATGAGCGAGTCCTGCACATCGGCGGGGATACGGGTGAGTTCCTCGACCCGCGCGGTCATGCCCTCGGACATGGCCCGCATCACCGGGCTGGGCACCAGCGCGTCGCGGCTGGGGCCGTGGGCCAGCAGCCGCGCGTAGTTCCAGCCGTAACGGATCGCTTCCTCGGGGGTGCCGGCCGTGCCCTGCACAAGCAGGGTGGAGTCGCCGCTGACGGCCGCCGCGAGATGCTCGGAGACCCAGGTCTTGGCGGTGCCGGGCACGCCGAGCAGCAGCAGCGCCCGGTCGGTGGCGAGGGTGGTGACCGCGACCTCGACGATCCGCCTCGGGCCCACGTACTTGGGCGTGATCACCGTCCCGTCGGGCAGCGTGCCGCCGAGCAGGTAGGTGGCCACGGCCCAGGGCGACAGCCGCCACCTGACCGGCCGCTGCCGGTCGTCCGCCGCGGCCAGAGCCTTCAGCTCGTCGGCGAACGCGTCCTCGGCGTGCGGGCGCAGGACCTCGGCTCCGGTGGCGCGGGCGGCTTCGGTGGCGGCTGCGGGAACGGCGGTGGCGGTGGTGGACACGGTCATGGATCCCCCTCCAGATCGATCGACCGGATGTGAGTTCCACGGTGCCCTACGCCACTGACAATCGGCCGGGGTGTTACTCGAAGATCGGCGCGACCGCGACGCAACCACCCAGGGTGACCAGGGATTTCGCCGACTGTTCGCTAATGACCTTGCCCTTGTAGGTGATCTTGCAGGCCACCTCGGAGCCGGCGTCGAGGGCTATCGGGGTGACGCTGGGCGGCATGGTCCCGCGCAGCGTGACGGTCTTCGTCCAGGGCAGCGCCGGCTTGTTCACCGTCTCGGTCGTGGACTCCGTGGCGTCACCCTCGGCGACGTCATATTCGATCGTGTCGACGCTCTTGCCGGTGACTTCGTACGTCACCTCGTACGCCTTGTCCGTGCCGGTGACCGCGTCGGCGATCTGGGTGCAGGCACCCAGGCCCAGCGCGAGGCCGGTGACGGCGACGGTGGCCATGGCGGCGCGTACGGCGCGGTTGGTGCGGCTGGTGCGGTTCATCAGGGATCCCCCCGGATCTTGGTACAGGAAGGGCGTAGCCAATCGTGAAGGGGAAGCGAAGTCAAGCGGCCGCCACAGACCCCTGAACCCCAGGTCAGACACATTGTCAGTGGCACGCCCTAACGTCGTACGCATGAATCGACCGGGGGCGGGCTGGACGACGGAGCAGGTGCCGGCTCCGGTTCCTGACGACACGTCACGCAATACGGGAAGCAGACTCGGCGGGGCCGATCCGGCGGCCGCCCGGCGCAGGGCGGAGCGCCGGGCCGCGCGGATCACGGCGGGCGCGACGGAGCTGGAGCGGCGGCTGACGGATCTGCTGCGCGGTGGACTCGCCGCGGCCGAACAGCCGGGGTACGGCCTGTGGGAGGAGACAGCGGCCCGCATGGTCGACGCGCAGGCGCCCGGCCTCGCCGCCCGCGTGCGGGAGTTGGGGGCCATCCCGGGCTCGGGCCCCGGGTGGCCGGTGCGACTGCTGGAGGAGTCCGCGCTGCTGCGTCTGCTGACGGCGGCATGGCTGGGCCTGGACCGGCTGCCGGAGCCGCTGGCGGCGACGGTCCGCACCCGGGTCGGCCTCCCCTCGTCAGCGGTCGGCCCGCCGGTCCGCGACCACTGGCGGGTCCTGGCGCAGTACGACACGTCCGACGGCAGGCTCGTCACGCGCCGGATCTGGCTGCACGGAAGGGGCTCCGCGCGTACGGCGCTGATCCTCTCCTTCGGGCCGCCGGGCCGGACTCCTCGGCTGGGACTTCCGGTCGGCGTGATGATCGAGGCCGAGGTCACGCCACACGCGGACGCGGGCGCGGCGCCGGCTGCGGGCGGGGGGTGGCTACGGGCCGACTGGGGCGAGGAGTTCGGGGCCCCGAGGCCCGTCCTGACACCGCCGCCGGGCGGGTCCACGACCGCCGCGCTGGCCGCCTACGGTTCCGCGCTGCGGAACGACCCCTGGCTGGACTCCTGGCCGGTGACCCTGAGCGGTGTCATCCCCGTGCCGGTGCCGGACGGCGGTTGGCAACTGGCCGACGCGGAGGGCGGATGCGCGCTTCCCGTCGTGACCGGCACCCCGGGGCGCTCCGGCCCCTGGAGGCTCGTCGCGCTGTCCGGTGGGCACCCGGTCACGGTCTTCGGTGAATGCGGCCACCGGGGCTTCCGGCCGCTCGCCGCCTGGTCCGAGGACATACCGGGGACGGTTCCGCTCACCTGACCCCGTCCGCGCGGTCACGTCCGCGCGCGCGACCGGCGCGACCCCGTCCGCACACCTTCGGAGGACCGGATGACCAGCACCACCAGCCCGAGCGACAGCCGCCGCGCGGCGACGCCCTGGGAGGACCTCGTCGCCTCGGCGCTGCTCGGCACGGACCGCCGCACCCCACCCGCGCCGATCCTGACGCCCGGCGGCGAGCCGGCCGTCGCGCTGCTGGACGCCGCCGCGCTGCACACCGTACGGCGGCGGGCCGGCCTGCTCCCCGCGCGCGCCGCCCAACGGCCCGAGCCGGCGCCCCATGACGGCCGCCGGCCGTTGCCGGAAGCAGCCCGAAGGCGGCTCGCACAGCTGCTCGCGGACCGGTCGGCACCGCCCGGCGGCGGCCGCCGGGGTACGGCACCCGACCTCACCGAACTGCTCCCGCAGTGGCTCGCCGCCGCCAACCGGCGCGGCTACCGCGCGCCCGCGTCCGTCCTTCCCGCGCTGCTCGACGCGGCCCGGGCGCGCACGGACCTGCGGCCGCAGGCACTGGCGTTCGCCGGACCGCGTGGACTCTGGCTCGCCCGGCTCAACCCGGAGTGGAAGTTCGCCCTGCGGGGTACCTCCGGCGGCTCGGCGCTGCCCGACGCCCGGGATGCGGAGGGCGTCCGGCTGCTCTGGGAGGAGGGCCTGTTCGCCGAGCGGGTCACCCTGCTCTCCGCCGTACGGGCCATGGACGGACAGGCGGCCCTGGAGCTGCTGGCCTCGACCTGGCCCACCGAACGGGCCGAGGAACGGCTGATGTTCCTCGACTCCCTGCGCACCGGGCTGACCGGGACGGACGAGCCCTTCCTGGAGCAGGCCCTGTCCGACCGGAGCCGTAACGTCCGCTCCACGGCGGCCGAACTGCTCTCGGCGCTGCCGCGCTCCGCGTTCGCGGGCCGGATGGCCGCACGGGCCGCCACCTGCGTGAGCCTGGACCGCACCGGCGGTGTCCCGGCCGTCGTGGTCGAAGCACCGCACGAGTGCGACGCGGACATGCGGCGCGACGGCGTGATCCCGGTCCCGCCCGCAGGCCGGGGCGAACGGTCCTGGTGGCTGGGCCAGTTGGTGGAATCCACCCCCCTGGCCACCTGGCCGGTCCGGCTCGGCGGGCGCACCCCGGAGGAGATCGTGGCGCTGCCCGTCCTGGACGACTGGGCGGACGAACTGCACGCCGCGTGGTGCCGGGCCGCCGTCCGCCAAAGGGATCCGGGCTGGTCCCGCGCCCTGCTGGGCCCCCCGGCCACGACCCCGGCCGGTGGCCCCGGCACCCCGTCCCTCGCCGAACGGGCGAAGCTCCTCGCCACTCTCCCGCCCGCCGAACGGGCCGACCGGGTCGCCGGGTTCATCGCCGCCCACGGCCTGTCGGAGGCGTTCCAGCTGCTCGGCGGCTGCGCCGTGCCCTGGGCGGACCCGCTCGGCCGGGCGGTCGTGGACGCGCTCGACATCGCCAGGGACGCGGGCAGCTACCCGTGGAGCTTCAGCGGCGTCATGGGCCTCGCCGAACGCTGCCTGCATCCGGCCGAAGCCGCCCGGCTGGAACTTCTCACGGCGCCCCCGGACGAACCGGAGGACGCCTCACCGGGCGCGGGCGGCTACTGGTCGGAGGCGTTCCAGCGGCTGGTGTCGACGCTGCGCCTGCGCGCGTCCATGCTCACGGAACTGGCGGAACCACCGGAATCACCTGACCAGGCAGAAGCGGCGGAACGGGCAGAAGTGGCGGAAGCGCCGGAACGGAGCGGACGGTGCTGACGGGTCCGCCGGCGCGGCCCGTCAGGCACCCGCCGGCTGGCGGACATGGGCGTGGACCCAGTCGACGATCGACGTCGTCGTCGCACCCGGGGTGAAGATCTCCGCCACGCCCTTCTCCTTCAGCGGGGCGATGTCCGCCTCCGGGATGATCCCACCGCCGAACACCTTGATGTCCGCCGCGTCCCGCTCCTTCAGCAGCTCTATCACCTTCGCGAAGAGCGTGTTGTGGGCGCCGGAAAGGATGGACAGGCCGATCGCGTCGGCGTCCTCCTGGATCGCGGTGTCCACGATCTGCTCGGGCGTCTGGTGGAGCCCCGTGTAGATGACCTCCATACCCGCGTCGCGCAGCGCACGCGCGATCACCTTGGCCCCTCGATCGTGGCCGTCGAGACCCGGCTTGGCCACCACCACGCGGATCGGACCGGTCACACCCATCACTGCCTCCACATACCGACTGCGCCGTCATTGGCACGGGTCCCCGCGCCCGTAAGGCCCGGAGAGGTGAACGAACGTTATCTACAGCATCCCGTACCCCGTCGTTTCGCGGCGGTCGGGGAGGGGGAAATCACATGTGGGACATGTTCACTTTGCGTCGTTCCCGTCCTCCCCGGCCCGCCCGGCCGGGGAGGACGGACGCAAGGGGAGCCGCAGAGGGAGCCGCCTCACGGGCGCCGTTCCACCGTGCCGCCAGCCGCGCGGCACGGTGGAACGCCCCCTGAGCCGGCTCCGGCACGTCGGTAGCGACCCGACTCCGCCACGCGCGGCGCCCCATGAGGGCATACGGGGGACAGAGCAGTCCCCCGGGCGCCGTTCGGAGGTCGGTCGTGAAGGTCTTCTCCGTCTTTCCGCCGTTTCTGGTCGATGCCACCCGCCTGCGCCGCGCAGGCTTGCCCCTCGACCTGATCCGCGCCACCGCGCTCGATCTGGCGATCCTCGCCGCGCACCTGGTGCTCTACCCGACCGGGATCGCCCAGGAGCGCCGCGCCGACCCGTTGCCTCCGGAGACCACCGTCCTCCCGGCCGACGGCCGCTCCCGGCCTCCTGTGGTGCTGCTCCACGGCCTCGTCGACAACCGGTCGGTCTTCGTCCTGCTGCGGCGCTCCCTCGCCCGGCACGGCTGGCACCATCTCGTCTCGCTCAACTACTCGCCGCTGACCTGCGACATCCGCGCCGCCGCCGAGCTGCTCGGCCGGCAGATCGAGGAGATCTGCGCCCGCACCGGCCATAGCCAGGTCGATGTCGTCGGGCACAGCCTGGGTGGCCTGATCGGCCGCTATTACGCGCAGCGGCTGGGCGGTGACGTACGGGTGCGCACGCTGGTCACCCTCGGTACGCCCCATGAGGGCACCAGCGCCTTCCCGCTCGCCGGCGCCCATCCGGTCGTGCGGCAGATGCGGCCGGGCTCGTCCCTGATCCAGGAGCTGCGAATGCCCTCACCCGGCTGTCGCACGCACTTCGTGGGCTTCTGGAGCGATCTCGACCAGCTGATGACGCCGGCCGGGGCGGCCCGTGTCACGCATCCGGACCTGTTCGCGGAGAACGTCCGGGTGAGCGGCGTCGGTCATCTCGCCCTGCCGGTCCACCCGGCGGTGGCCGCCCGTATCCGCCACGTTCTCGAAGCCGACATACGGTCCGGGGAGAGTGGGACCGGCGCCGGCGGATCGGTGTCCGTCGCCTGACCCCGTAACGTCCGTCGCCTGACCCCGTAACCAGCTGCTTAGTTCGAACTACCTTCGAACATAGGGCCAAGGCTGCGCCCACTGTCCGCCGAAACAGGGCCGAATGCCCGTTTACCCCGAGCCCAAAACCTGCCGAAGATTGTGGCCGCCGTATACCGCCGGGTACAGTCGCGGCCACTGCTTTCCCACTGGGTTCCTCCACGAAAGGGCCGGACCCAGACCCTGGTTCTGCTGCCGAGGCGAGAGAGAAGTTGGTGAACGACCAGCACCCCCACGCCGGGTACGCCGCATATGACGGTTACCAGAACGGCAGCTTCGAGACAGATCCTCTCTTCGCCGGAACCGCGGTCGGTTACGAAGGAACGCCCGTTCACGGCGGCCAGTACGACAGCACGCAGTGGGACCCCAGCGCCGCTCAGCCGGCCGGATACGACCTGTACGCCACACCGCGGTACGACACGAGCGGCGCGTACGACACCACCAGCGGCCCGTACGACAACGGTGGCCATCAGTACGACACCAGCGGCCAGTGGGACGCCGACGCCTGGAACCAGGCACCGCAACCGAACGGCGTTGGCCCGACGGCCCAGTTCGAGAACACCCAGTTCGACAACGCCCAGTTCGACAACGCCCAGTTCGGCTACGACGGGGCGGGCCACGCTCCCACCGCGCAGTTCGACGCCGGGCAGCTCCAGACCGCGCCGTTCGCCTACGAGCCGACCGCCCAGTGGGTGGCGCCCACCTTCGACACCGGCGCGTACGACGCCACCGCCTGGAATTCGGGCGGGACGGCGGCGGATCAGCTGCACACGCAGGACACGATGGTGGCGCCGGTCGTCGTACCGGAGCACTACCAGCCCGAAGCCTCCTACGAGACCTACGAAGCGGACGCGCTCCACGCCCCGGACGCTCAGTACGGCGCGCAGGAGCACTACGACCCGCAGGGGCCGTACACCGCGCAGGCCCCGGACGCTCAGGACGGCCGGTACGGCACGCAGGACGGGCCGTACGACGCCGGATACGGTGACGGCGACGCCGGCGAGCCGGAATCCGCGAACTCCGAAGCGGCGGACGCCCGCACGGACCAGGACGCGTACGGCGTCGACGCGGCCCGCGTCTCCGACCCGGTGCACATGGCCCCGACCATGACCACGCCCGCCGTCAACGTCACGCCGCACCCCGTACGCCGCCCCGGTGGCGGCGGGAACGGCAGCCGTGGCCGCCGCCGTACGCCCGCCAAGCGCTCCGCGCTGCTGACCGTGGCCGTTCCCTCCGCCTGTGTCATGGGGGTCGCCGGCATCGCCGCCGCCTCCGTCGGCGGACTCACCGGTGGCGAGGAGTCGCAGGACGACACCGCCACGACGGCGTCCGCCCCCGACCCGGCTTCGGTGAAGCCGATCCCCGCCAACGAGAAGCTGAACACGCAGATCACCGCCATGAGCGCCGGTGCCCGCGACTTCGGCGACCGGGCCAGCCGTACACAGGAACGCATCGACCTCAAGGCCCGGCAGGAAGCGGAGAAGCAGAAGCGCGAGGAGGAGGCGGCGCGCAAGGAGGCCCTGCGCCCCAAGTTCGCCCTTCCCGTGTCGCAGCACGGGCTGAGCGCCTTCTACGGTCAGGCCGGCGTCAACTGGATGTCCGTGCACACCGGGATCGACTTCCCCGTCCAGTACGGCACCCCGGTGATGGCCGCGACCGACGGCACCGTGCGCACCCAGTGGAACAGCGCCTACGGCAACATGGCCATCGTGACCTCCCCCGAGGGCACCGAGACGTGGTACTGCCACCTCAGCAGCACCAAGATCCGCTCCGGCTCCGTGAAGGCCGGTGAGGTGATCGCCTACTCGGGGAATTCGGGCAACTCCACGGGACCGCACCTGCACTTCGAGGTACGGCCCGGCGGCGGCTCGGCGATCGACCCGCTGCCGTGGCTGCGCAGCCACGGGATCAACCCGACGTAACGCCGGTACGCAAGCGCCGAGTACCCAGCGGAAGAGTGAAGCGTGGGCCCCCTCCTCGGAGGGGGCCCACGGCTCTTACAGCTTCTCGACCAACTCTTACAGCTTCTCGACCGGCGCGTACCGCAACAGCAGCCGCTTCGGCTTCTCGTCCCCGAAGTCGACCGTCGCCTGCGCGTCCGCGCCCGTCCCCGTCACCACCATCACCGTGCCGAGACCGAACTGGTCGTGCGTGACCCGGTCCCCCACCGCCAGCGAGATCACCGGCTTGTCGCTCGTGCGCCGCGTGGCGAAGCCCGAAGGGCCGCCCCCGGAGCGCGACCGCGAGGCGGTCGAGGACAGCGAGGACGCGATCCCGGCCGTCGGACCCGCCGGAATCTGCGCCCCGGTCCGCTTCCACTCCAGATGGGCTCCGGGGATCTCCTCCAGGAACCGCGACGGCGGGTTGTACGCGGGCTGCCCCCAGGCACTCCGCATCGCCGACCGCGTCAGATAGAGCCGTTCGCGGGCGCGCGTGATGCCGACGTAGGCCAGCCGCCGCTCCTCCTCCAGCTCCTTCGTCTGGCCGAGGGCGCGCATGTGCGGGAAGACGCCGTCCTCCAGGCCCGTCAGGAACACCACCGGGAACTCAAGTCCCTTCGCGGTGTGCAGCGTCATCAGGGTGATGACACCGGAGCCGTCCTCGTCCTCGTCGGGGATCTGGTCGGAGTCGGCGACGAGTGCCACCTTCTCCAGGAACTCGGCGAGCGTCGGGGTCGTGGTGGCCGCGCCGTCAGCCCCGCCCGTACCGTCAGCCCCGCCCGTACCGTCCAGCGCACCCGTACCGTCCGGCGCGGCGCCGGCCGCCTGACCGCGCTCCTGCTCGAACTCCAGCGCCACCGAAGCCAGTTCCTGGAGGTTCTCGATACGCGTCTCGTCCTGCGGGTCGGTCGACGCCTGGAGCTCGGCGAGATAACCGGTGCGCTCCAGTACGGCCTCCAGGACCGTCGCGGGCCCGGCGCCCGACTCGACGACCGTACGGAGCTCCTCCATCAGCGTGTTGAAGCGCTTGACGGCGTTGGACGAGCGCGCCGCCATGCCGTACGCCTCGTCCACGCGCCGCAGCGCCTGCGGGAACGTGATCCTCTCCCGCTGCGCGAGGGCGTCGATCATCGCCTCGGAGCGGTCCCCGATACCGCGCTTGGGGACATTCAGGATCCGGCGCAGCGGAACACTGTCCTCCGGATTGGCGAGGACACGCAGGTAGGCCAGCACATCGCGGACCTCCTTGCGCTCGTAGAAGCGCACTCCGCCGACGACCTTGTACGGCAGGCCGACCCGGATGAAGATCTCTTCGAAGACACGGGACTGCGCGTTCGTCCGGTAGAAGATGGCGACGTCGCCCGCCTTGGCATCGCCCGCGTCCGTCAGCCGGTCGATCTCGTCGGCGGCGAACTGCGCCTCGTCATGCTCGGTGTCCGCGACGTAGCCGGTGATCTGGGCACCCGCCCCGGCCTTCGTCCACAGGTTCTTCGGCCGGCGGCTCTCGTTCCGCTCGATGACCGCGTTGGCCGCGCTGAGGATCGTCTGCGTGGAGCGGTAGTTCTGCTCCAGCAGGATGGTCGTCGCGCTCGGATAGTCCTCTTCGAACTGGAGGATGTTACGGATCGTGGCGCCCCGGAAGGCGTAGATCGACTGGTCGGCGTCACCGACGACACACAGCTCGGCCGGGTCGTCCCCCTCGCCGCCGGAGGGGCCCACCAGCTCGCGTACGAGCGTGTACTGGGCGTGGTTGGTGTCCTGGTACTCGTCGACCAGGACGTGCCGGAAGCGCCGCCGGTAGTGCTCGGCGACATCGGGGAACGCCTGGAGCAGGTGGACGGTCGTCATGATGATGTCGTCGAAGTCCAGCGCGTTGGCCTCGCGCAGCCGCGACTGGTACATCCGGTAGGCCTCGGCGAGCGTCTTCTCGAAGCCGTCCGTGGCCTGGTCGGCGAAGGTCTCCTCGTCGATCAGCTCGTTCTTCAGATTCGAGATCTTGGCGCTGAAGGACTTGGGCGGGTACCGCTTGGGGTCGAGGTCCAGGTCGCGGCAGACCAGCGCCATCAGACGCTTGGAGTCGGCGGCGTCGTAGATCGAGAACGACGACGTGAAGCCGAGCCTCTTCGATTCGCGCCGCAGGATCCGTACGCAGGCGCTGTGGAACGTCAGCACCCACATGGCGGCGGCGCGCGGGCCGATGAGCTGCTCGACCCGCTCCTTCATCTCGCCCGCGGCCTTGTTCGTGAACGTGATCGCCAGTATCTGGCCGGGGTGCACATGGCGGGTCCCCAGCAGGTGGGCGATCCGGTGCGTCAGGACCCGGGTCTTGCCGGATCCGGCCCCGGCCACGATGAGCAGGGGCGATCCGGTGTGCACGACGGCCGCGCGCTGCTCTTCGTTCAGCCCTTCGAGCAGCGCGGCCGGGTCCACGACCGTGCGGGGGGCGCCGTCACGGTGATACGGGTCCCGGACCGGCGGTGCGTCGAACGCGCCCTGGAACAGGTCGTGCGGGACCGGCTCCGGGGCGTGGTCGGCGTGGTCCTCGGGAGGCGGGGGGTGCTCGTCGCCGGAGGGCTGGAGGTCCGCCAGGAAACTGTCGTCAAAGAGGCTGCTCATCGCTTTCCGAGTCTAGGGGGCCGGAGTGACAGCCGGCGGCCGCGTCCGGGATCCCGGACGCACGGCAGATCCATGACAGGCCCGGACCGGCGCGGCACAGCCACGAGACGGTCACGCGGGGTGACTTCCAGCCCTCCGGAACACGTCATTCCGCATCGCCCGCGCAATGTCACGAAAATGTATCGGGCATATCGGCCATCGGCCTTCCCGCCGCCCCCGCGCGTTGGCTAGCGTGCCCGGTCAGGCAGCCCGTATCCCTGTCGGCGACTCACGCCGAGCGAGCGGCCGGGGATCCGGTAGGGGTCCACGGAAGGAGATGCCTGCCATGGCATCGCATCGCAAGCCTCGCAGCCGCGGCGGCATACTTTCCCACTCCCCGGCCGTCGGCATCACGACAGCCGCCCTCGCCTCCGTCACACTGCTCTCCACGCAGAGCGCGAACGCCGCGCCCGCCGCGCCGAAGCCGTCCATCGAAGAGGTGCGGGAGAAGGTCGACGACCTGTACCGCGAGGCCGGGAGCGCGACGCAGCGGTACAACCAGGCGAAAGAGGCCACGGACCGGCAGCGCCGCACGGTGGACCGGGCGCTCGACGACATCGCCGCACGCGCGGACAAGCTCAATGAAGCCCGCAGGACGCTCGGCACCTACGCGGCGGCGCAGTACCGGGAGGGCGCCGTCTCCCGGACCGCGGCGCTGATGTTCGCGGACAGCCCGCAGTCGTACTTCGACCAGACCCAGCTGATGAACCGCCTGTCGGACCGGCAGGAGGTGGCGGTCGCCGACTTCCAGATCCAGCAGGCCGGGGCCGCGAAGAAGCGCGCGGAGGCGACGAAGAGCCTGGAGTCGCTGACCGCCTCGCAGGCGGAGCTGCGGACCAGCAAGCAGAACGTCCAGGCGAAGCTGGGCGAGGCGCGCACGCTGCTGTCGCGGCTGACCGCCGAGGAGAAGGCGCGGCTGGCGGAGCTGGAGCGCGAGAAGGAAGAGGAAGCGCGCCGCGCGGCGGCGGAGAAGGCCAGGGCGGAGGCGGCCGAGGCCGAGCGCGCCGCGCGGCAGAGCCCGCCCCCGTCGACCGGGACCGGCTCCGGCACGGGCACGGAGGCGGGTTCGGGGAGCTCCGGCGGCGCGTACGCCACCCGGGCCGGGAAGGCCCTGGCCTTCGCCCGCGCCCAGATCGGCAAGCCCTACGTCTGGGGCGCCACAGGGCCCGGTTCGTACGACTGCTCGGGACTGACCCAGGCCGCCTGGAAGGCCGCGGGCGTGGACCTGCCGCGCACCACCTGGGACCAGGTGGAGACCGGCACCCGCGTCGCGACGGCGGACCTGCTCCCCGGCGACCTGGTCTTCTTCTACGACGACATCAGCCACGTCGGCCTCTACATCGGCGACGGCATGATGATCCACGCCCCCAAGCCGGGCGCGTACGTCCGCGAGGAGTCGATCTACTACATGCCCATCTACGGCAGCGTCCGCCCGGCCTGACCGGCGCCCCCGCGGCGCCCGTGCGGCGCCGCCACGGAGGAGGGCGGGCCGAGAAGGACGCGGGGCAGGTGAACGCCCCGCGCCGGCAGGGCGGTTCCCACACGGGGCGGTTCGGGGCAGCGTCCCCGGCGCCCCCGGCGCCCCCGGCGCCCTCCCGGTGCCCCCGGCGCCCTCCCGGTGCCCCCGGCGCCCTCCCGGTGCTCCCCCGGTGCCTGAGCACTCCCATGGATCGGTCGGGTACGGACGCTGATCGGGTGTCGGCGGAGATCATTCGGTCACAAAGCGCTGCGAAAGCTTCAGCTAGCGCCAATACCCGTTGTGCCGACACCACGTTGTGACCTTGAGCCTTAGCGTCCTTCTCCAGGTGGGCCTCTCCCACCGCCAGATTCCTGACCAACCTGAGGAAGAGGACCGCTCCCCGTGGCAGCGCACCGAAAACGTAAGCAGCGATCGTTCACCGGCAACGCCGGACGTACCGCCGCCACTCTCGTGCTCGCCGGGGCCGCGACCGCCACCGTCTTCGACGGGCCCGTACACGCCGAGCCGCGCCTCACCCCCGCGCAGGTGAAGACCAAGGTCGACAAGTTGTACGAGCAGGCGGAGGCCGCCACCGACCGGTACAACGGCGCGAAGGAGAAGGCGAAGGACGCCCGCACCTCGCTGTCGGAACTGCGCGACGAGGCCACCCGCAGGACGGACCGGCTGAACACCTCGCGCAACGCCCTCGGATCGGTCGCCGCCGCGCAGTACCGGTCGGGCGGCCTCGACCCCGCCGTGCAGCTCGCCCTCAGCTCGAAGCCCGACCAGTTCCTCGAAGGGGCCGCGCTCGTCGAGCGGGCCGGTGCGCGGCAGGCCGAGGCGCTCGACGGCATCCGCAGGGAACTCGCCGAGATCGCCCAGCTGCGCTCCCAGGCCGATGACCAGCTCGCGACGCTCAAGGCCCGCGAGGCCGAACTGGCCAAGGACAAGACCGTCATCCAGGGGAAGCTCGACGCGGCGCAGCGGCTCCTGACCCAGCTCACCGCCGCGCAGCGCGCCCGGTACACGCGGGCGGGACAGTACGGAGGCGGTTCGATGACCGGGGTGACCGGCACCACGGCCGGGGCGGTACGGGCCGACCGCTCGATGGTCCGCGGCCCGGTAGAGGCGCCGAATCCCCGCGCCGCGGCGGCCGTCGCGTTCGCCTACGGGGCGCTCGGCAGGCCGTACGTCTGGGGCGCGACCGGGCCGGGTTCCTTCGACTGCTCGGGGCTGACCCAGGCCGCCTGGCGCTCCGCCGGGGTCTCGCTCCCCCGCACCACGTACACCCAGATCAACAGCGGCCGGCGGGTCTCGCGCTCCGAGCTCGCCCCCGGTGACCTGGTGTTCTTCTTCTCGGGGATCAGCCACGTCGGGATCTACGTCGGCGGCGGGCAGATCATCCACGCCCCCCGGCCCGGCTCGGTGGTCAGCATCGCGCCGGTCGACCAGATGCCCTTCGCGGGCGCCACCCGCCCCGCGTAGGTCTGCCCCGCACCGCGCACACCGCGTATGTCCCGTGCGCCTGTGGGCCCGTCGCCGGACTGGCCCACGCCGGGGTGCCGCTTCCGCTCCCCCGGGTCACGATGAGCAGCAGTACGCCGTCGGCCCGCGAAGGGGAAGCCGTGAGACGAGCCACCGCCGTCCGAGCGACGGTTCTCACCCTCGGCGCGGTCTTCATGCTGGCACCCATCGGTGTGACCCCGAAGGGCTGCGGTGATCTGTCCGGCGGCCGGCTCTGCATCGAGGGGCCGGTCGGCGGTGCGGGCAGCTTCACCACCCGGTACGTCCTGCACCCGGACCGGCCCGAGATGGCCGTGCGCCTCGGCTACCAGCGCAAGGACGACCGGATCACGGCCTTCCCCGGCTGGTTCGGCACCCGGCGCACGCAGCGGGGCGTCGCCGAGCTGACGGGGACGCTCGACACCGAGCCGGGCGAGTGCGTCCGCGGCGTGCTGGTCCTGCCGGACGACCCGCGCGAGCGGACGTTCGTCACCCAGTGGCAGTGCTCGTAGCCGCTCGACGGCTCCCCGCGACCGGCGACACGGGAGCGGCGGCACGGGAGCGGCGACACGGGAGCGGATCCACGGGAGCGGATCCGCCGTACGAAGTCAGGCAGTACGCCCTCGTCCTCCGCGTCGCCCAGACCGTCCGGGCATCCCCGCCCTCCCGGGCCCCGCGCCGGCGGTCACACCAGCCGCCGGGCCGTCGCCCAGCGCGTCAGCTCGTGGCGGTTGGAGAGCTGAAGCTTCCGCAGGACCGCCGAGACGTGCGATTCCACCGTCTTCACCGAGATGAAGAGCTGCTTCGCGATCTCCTTGTACGCGTAACCGCGCGCGATCAGCCGCAGCACCTCGCGCTCCCGCTGGGTCAGCCGGTCCAGGTCCTCGTCCACCGGCGGCGCGTCCGTCGACGCGAAGGCGTCCAGGACGAACCCGGCCAGGCGCGGCGAGAACACCGCGTCACCCTCCTGCACCCGGAAGATCGAGTTGACCAGGTCCGAGCCGGTGATCGTCTTGGTGACATAGCCACGGGCACCGCCCCGGATGACCCCTATGACGTCCTCCGCCGCGTCCGAGACCGAGAGCGCCAGAAACCGCACCGGGTTCTCGGGGGCCGTCATCATGGGCGCGCAGCGGCGCAGCACCTCGACACCGCCGCCGCCCGGCAGATGGACGTCGAGCAGGACGACCTCGGGACGGGTCGCCGTGATCACGGCGACCGCCTGGTCCACGTCGGCCGCCTCGCCGACGACCTCGACGCCCGTCCGCTCGGTGACGCCGATCTCGGCCTGTACCCCGGTACGGAACATCCGGTGGTCGTCGACGAGCACGACCCGCGCGTGCCGGCCGTCCCCCACCGGGCCGCCGGTCGCCGCCGGAACGCCGCCCGTCTCCGCCGGAACGCCGCCGGCCTGTACGCCCTCGTTCATGCTCACTGCCCCTCGCCCTTGTCGCCGCGCTGCCCGCGCGGCCTTCGTACCGTACGGTCAGGGATCCTCATTCGGCGGCCCGTTCCATCTCCAGCTCGACCTCGGTGCCGCCGTCCGGCACCCGGCGCAGCCGCGCCGTCCCGCCGTTGCGGCGCATCCGGCCGATGATCGACTCCCGGACGCCCATCCGGTCGGCGGGCACCGCGTCCAGGTCGAATCCCGGCCCCCGGTCCCGCACGGAGACGAAGACCGTACGGTCCTCCACCTCCGCGTAGACCTGCACCGCACCGCCGTCGCCACCGTACTTGGCGGCATTGACCATGGCTTCGCGCGCGGCCTGCGTCTGCGCGGTCAGCCTGTCGTCGAGCGGGCAGTCGCCGACGACCACGACCTCGATGGGCACCCCGTGATAGTCCTCGACCTCCGCCGCCGTCCGCTTCACCGCCTCGGCGAGGGTGGCGGGCTCGTCCTCCTCGTCCTTGCCCGTCCCCTCCGGTCTGTAGATCCAGGCCCGCAACTCCCGCTCCTGGGCGCGGGCGAGGCGGCGCACCTCGCCGCCGTCGTCGGCGGCGCGCTGGATGAGCGTGAGGGTGTGCAGGACGGAGTCGTGGACATGCGCGGCGACCTCGGCGCGCTCCTGCGCGCGGATGCGCATCCGGCGTTCCTCCGAGAGGTCCTGCGTCATCCGTACGAGCCAGGGTCCGGCGAGCAGCGCGACTCCGGCCACGACGGCGATCGCACCGGTCAGGACGTTCCCGAGCTGGGCCGCCGCGCCCCGGACCACCATGAAGACGGCCAGGCCGAGGCAGACCAGCGCGACCCCGGCGAAGGCGCGGGCCAGTCGCAACACCCCCCGGCGCCCGCCGACGTCGGTCCAGCGGGCGCGGCGCGCGTTGTCCGCCTGCCGCCAGACCAGGACGACGCCCGCGCCGATCAGCAGCATCGGCCAGATGTAGCGGTCGGCGTGGCTGCGCCCCAGGTTGACATTGCCGATGAAGACGCCCGCGCCGATCAGCAACGCGATCAGCGCGAAGACCTGGCCCTTGTCCGGCTTGCGGAGCCGGCGCCGGCCATCCGGGCTGGTCTCGAAGACGGAGCGCGGTTCGGCCGCCGTACCGCCGACGCCGAGCGGGACGACGAACCAGAAGACCGCGTAGAGCAGCGCGCCGAGGCCCTGGGCGAAGAACAGCCCGAGGAAGACCAGCCGTACCCAGACGACCGGCAGCCCCAGATGCCCGGCCAGTCCGCGCGCCACACCGCCGAGCATCCTGCCGTCCGCGCTGCGGTACAGCTTGCGCGGCGGCAGCTCCTCCGGCGCGGTGGCACGGG
The DNA here is from genome assembly GCF_044454085.1 of Streptomyces sp. NPDC051569. Classification (NCBI taxonomy): domain Bacteria; kingdom Bacillati; phylum Actinomycetota; class Actinomycetes; order Kitasatosporales; family Streptomycetaceae; genus Streptomyces; species Streptomyces sp. NPDC051569. The sequence continues at coordinate 93,234 of NZ_JBITDJ010000002.1, read as the reverse complement.
AGGAGGGCGCGGCGGTACGGGACGGGGCTGCGGGCATGCCATCGATGGTCACACGGCGGGACGGGCCGGGACATCAGGGTCGGGCCCCTGATCCGACCCTGACCGGACCCTGAGAACTCCGGACCGGACCCGGGGGTCACTCAGGGTGAATATCAGGGTGCGGCCAGGGTCGGCGAGGCTGGAGCGGAGGCGGCCACGCCGTCACCATGGAGGGATGACCCCGCCGTCGACTCCGCCGCCCACCGCGTCGGCCTCCGCCCGGCCCGGCACCGCGCCGGGCCCGTCCGCGACCTCGCATGTCTCGTCGGCCGCGCAGCTGCGGCGCGGCCCGCGCCAGAAGGTCTTCGCCGGTGTGTGCGGCGGGCTGGGGCGGTACTGCGACGTCGATCCGGTGATATTCCGGATCGTCATCGGTGTGCTCAGTGTGACCGGCGGTATCGGCCTGATCTTCTACGGCTTCGCCTGGCTGCTGATCCCCGTCGAGGGCGAGGAGGAGAACGAGGCGCGCCGGCTGCTGTCGGGCCGGGTCGAGGGCACGTCACTCATCGCCGTGCTGCTCGCGCTCATCGGCTGCGGGCTGTTCCTGTCCATGCTGGGCAACGACGGGACGCTCGGCTTCGCCGCGATGCTCTCGATCGCGGTCGCGGGCGCGGCCGTCTGGTCCCAGCGGCGCCGACTGGCGGCGCTGGGACCGGACGGCCCGTTCGACCCGGCGACAGCGCAGGCCGTCGCGGAGGCGCCCCCGGAGACCACGGCGCCCCCGACGCCCGGGGGCCCTTCCTGGTGGCGGGACCCGATCGTCAAGGACGGCACGACGGGCCTGGTCGCCGGGGTCTACCTGTGGGGTCCCCCGGCCGCCGTCGCCGACGCGCGGCCGCCGTCACCGCAGGACGCGGTGGCCGTTCCGGCGCGGACCGCCCCCTGCTCGGGGGGGCCACGCGGCATCGGCGGCACGGTCTTCATGCTCGCCCTGCTGGCCGCCGGTCTCGGCTCGGGCCTGAGCTGGCACAGCCAGCCCTTCGGCACGAGCCTGCAGATCGGCCTGGCCTGCGCGCTCGCGGTCTTCGGGCTCGGCCTCGCGGCGAGCGCGTTCCTGGGCCGTACCGGCGTCGGCACGATCTTCCTGACGGTGATCACGGCGGGGCTGCTCGCGGCGGCCTCCGCCGTTCCGAAGAACATCACCACGGAGTGGGGCCGCCGGCACTGGATACCGGCGTCGGCCTCCGCCGTGCGGTCCCACTACGAACTGGGATCCGGCGTCGGCACCCTCGATCTGCGGGGCGTCACCGTCCCGCAGGGGCAGAGCGTGCGTACCTCCGCCGAGGTCGGCGCCGGCAAGCTCAGGGTCCTCGTCCCGGACGGGGTGACGGTCAGGGTGCGCGCCACAGCCGGGCTCGGGGACATCCGGCTCCCCGGGGAGCCACCGAACGACGTGGACATATCCCCGGACACGTCGCGGCAGCGCACGCTGTCTCCGCGCGCGGGCGCCGCACCGGCGGGCACGCTGGAGCTGCGGCTCGAAGTCGGCCTCGGCCAGGTGGAGGTCAGCCGTGCTGCGTCATGACATCCGGCCCGGCCGGCTGGTCGCGGGCCTGGCGGTGCTGGGCGCGGCCGTCGCGTACACCGGTGACGCGGCGGGCACCTGGCGCACGCCCTGGTTCACGGTCTTCCCGGTCGTCCTCGGTGGTCTCTGTCTGGCCGCCGTCGTCACCTTCACGCACTACCGCGTACGCCGTCGCCGGGAGGCCCGCATGGCGTCCAGGGAGAACATCGGGGCGCCGGCGAGCACGAGCGGCAGCCAGGCCATCAAGTAGGCGAGGTCGTTGCCGTAGTAGTACGGATTGCTCTGCCAGCTCACCGTCAGCCACAGGCTCAGCGAGATGAGGGCGCCGCCGAACGCGGCGAGCCGGGCGAGCATTCCGACCAGCGTGGCCAGACCCACGGCCAGCTCGCCGAAGGCGATGGCGTAGCCGAACCCGGCCGGGTTCTTGAGCGCCAGGTCGACGAGTGCGGGGATGGCCGAACTGTCCCGGACCGCGCGCATCATCTCGCCGATCGACCCGCTGCCGGCCGCCGCGAAGAAGCCGCTGTCCGTCAGCTTGTCGAGCCCCGCGTAGACGAAGGTGACACCGAGGAAGATCCTGAGCGGGATCAGCGCGTAGCGTGCGGCGTTCTCCCGCAGTCCGCTCACCGCGAGACCGGGCGCGCCCGGCTGCTCGTAGGTGTCTGTCCGGTATTCCTGTGTCATCGCCGGTACGCCCTTCCCTGTCCACGCCGCCGCCACGGGGAGGGCCCCCGCGTGCCTCACGCATGCATACGTACACGACGCGTCCGGCGCTCAGGCACACGGGGGATCCGGCATTCAGGGGATCCGGGGGTCAGGGGGTCGATTCGGGGAGTCAGGGGGTCAGGGCACTCAAGGCACTCAGTCCATGACCTCGACCGTCACGCGGTTGGTCTCCACCCCGGCCGCCGTCACGACCTGCACCTCGACCGTTCCCGGCTCCACATCCACCGGCACCGGCACGGTGAGGGCGGTGTCGGAGGGGTTGGCGAACCCGCCCGGGACGGGCACCAGCGGGACATGGACGTGGACAGGACCGATCCGGACGACCATCCGGGCCAGCCGGTCAGGCGTGCCCGCACCCGGCGGTACGAAACCGGCACCCCGGATCTCGATGTCGTCACCGGTACGGATGGGGGCGTCCAGGTCCCCCGCCTCCCGGGCCCGCACCACCGACAGGACGACGGGCCGGCCGCCCTCCGCGTACTTCCCGGCGAAGTAGGTGGCGGCGGAGACGGCGACCAGCAGCGCGAGCGCCCAGGGCAGATCGGGCAGTTGCTCGGGCCGCCGGGCGAGCCGCACGACGGAGAAGACGAGCGCGACGGAGTTCACCACGGCGTACTGCACATCGGTGAAGCTGCCGCGCCCGCCGTCGTCGCAGAGCAGATCGGCCAGCCGGGGGCGCTCGGCCCGTACCTTCTGCAGCCGCTGGGACAGCACCCGTACGGACACCACACTCCGTACGACCACGGCGATCGCGCACACCACGGCGAGCACCGTCACCATGCCCGCGCCCCGGGCCAGATCGAGCCCCGCGATCAAGGTGTCGCGCCGGCCGTGCCCGGAAGCTCCCGCGAGCTGCAGGGCGAGGACGAGCACGGAGAAGACGACGAGCAGCACCCACGCGGAGGCGACGGTCCGTGAGGTCGACAGCCGGTTGTCCTCACCGATCAGCGGCGCGAGGAGCCCGCCGCGCGCCCGGTGCAGCCGCGCGGCGGCGGTCAGCACCCCGGCGACGACGAACGCGGCGACCAGCCCGGCCGTACGCGCGCCCGTCCAGCCGGCCCCGATCGCGGTCGCGGTCTCCGCCAGCGCGAGCAGTACGACGCCGCCCCACACCACGAACAGCGTGTGCCGCCAGACGGCGTGCAGCCACGCCTCGCCCGCCTCGCGGCTGCGATCGGCGACGGTGCGGGCGGACTGGGTGAGTTCGTCGGACACCCACTGCCGGGAAGCCCCCGCCGAATGCGCGACGGCGGCGGGCAGCCCCTGCCCCGCGGCCAGTTCGTCCCGCTTCACCAGGAACGCGGCCACCGCCCGCCGGTGCCCCTCGCGCGCTCCGTGCGGGCAGTCACCGCACGTGCAGCCCCCGCCGTGCAGTCCCTGTCGTGCCTCTTGCACCGCCACGCCGAACGCCGCCTTCCCCGCCCCGAACCCCGAACCCAGTGAACTTCCCTACACAGAAGGGGAATTCTGCCGTACGAAGCGGGGGCTGAGGGCTGTCTGACGGGCCGGAGCGGGTGACGACATCGTCACGGTGTTGACGCGCGGGCCCCAGCGCCGTCGACGCGCGGGCCCCAGCGCTGTTTGACGCGCGGATCCCAGCGCCGCCCCAGCCGGTGCCCGGGACGATTCTCTCCGGCCGAGCACGCCGGGGAATGACGCGCGAGTTACGCGACGACCGGGTCGAGCAGGATCAGGGGGAACCTGCGGTCCGTCTTGGTTTCGTAGGACGACAGGGGCGGCCAGTAGGCCCCCCACACGTCGTGGAGCCGCTTCCAGTCCTCCTCGGGGGCCGACACCACCGTGGGCGTGGCCCGGAGGGTGCGCTCGCCGATCTCGATCGTCACTTCCGACATGGCGTCGACGTTGGAGACCCACTGCGGGTCCTTCTCCGCGCCGCCGTTGGAGCCGCAGACGACGAGGCTGCCGCTGTCGGTCGCGTACACCAGCGGATTGATCCGCTCGGCGCCGGTACGCCGCCCGACCGTGTGCAACAGAAGCAGATGCTTGCCCTCGAAGGGGCCGCCGACGACCCCGCCGTGGGTGCGGAACTCATCAATGATCTGGTCGTTGTCGCTCATCTGTTCATGGTCGCGCCAGGAACGAACAGTCCGCAAACGGACAGCGTTCCCTCCGCCCGTTCCGGGGCGCTCCGGGGCGCTCCCGTCAGTCACGCCGCTCGGGCCGCCGCCGGTTGATCGCCGTCAGATCGATGTCGACGGGGAACGGTTCCTTCAGCTCCAACCGCTCGCGGTGGATGCCGGTCGAGCCGTACGCGCCCGTGGCGGGGTCGAGCTCGAAGCTGTGGACGACGGGAAGATCGTGTTCCTTCTCGACCCTCCAGTAATGGCGCACACCCGCGGCCGCGTACTTACGGGGCTTGACCTCGCGGTCGCGTTCGACGGAGTCGTCCGAGACCACTTCGATGGCCAGAACGATGTCCTCCGGCTTGTGCCAGGTCTGCCGGGGGCCGGTGTCCCCCTCCGCTCGGAATACCAGAATGTCGGGTTCGGGGCGATTCCTGCGGTCGATCTTGACCGTCATCTCGCGATCGACATCCAGCTCGTCCGGGGCCTGATCGAGCAAGGTGTGCTCCAACAGACGCATGGTTCGCATATGGAATCGAGTCTGCGGACTCATGAAAACGAGACTCCCGTCAATCAACTCCGTGTGAGGCGGGAGGCCCGGGATCCGGTCGAGGTCGTCCGCGGTCCAGCCCCCGGCGGGCGGGATCGGCCACTGGTACCGCGGTTCCAGCCCGTGCTCAGGTGCGGCGCTCATGATTGCTCCCATACGACGGAGTCTCGCGTCCACCAGCAGCGTACCCAGGGGATACGGCGACGCCGCCACCCAAACGAATGAGCGACGGCGTCGGCATTGACCTGAAGGGCCCACTGGGGCGGATCCGGGGAGGGTTACTCCCACTCGATCGTGCCCGGGGGCTTGCTCGTCACGTCGAGGACCACGCGGTTCACGTCCGCCACCTCGTTCGTGATGCGGGTGGAGATCTTCGCGAGGACCTCGTACGGCATCCGCGTCCAGTCCGCCGTCATCGCGTCCTCGGACGAGACGGGCCGCAGCACGATCGGGTGGCCGTAGGTGCGGCCGTCGCCCTGCACGCCCACGGACCGTACGTCGGCGAGGAGGACCACCGGGCACTGCCAGATCTCGCGGTCGAGACCGGCCGCCGTCAGCTCCTCGCGGGCGATCGCGTCGGCCTCGCGGAGGAGGTCGAGGCGCTCCTTGGTGACGTCGCCGACGATACGGATGCCGAGGCCGGGGCCGGGGAACGGCTGGCGCTGGACGATCTCGTCCGGCAGGCCGAGCTCCTGGCCCACCATCCGGACCTCGTCCTTGAACAGCTTGCGCAGCGGCTCGATGAGCTGGAACTCGATGTCGTCCGGGAGCCCGCCGACGTTGTGGTGCGACTTGATGTTGGCGGTGCCGGTGCCGCCGCCGGACTCGACGACGTCCGGGTAGAGCGTGCCCTGGACCAGGAACGCGACGTCCTCGCCCTCCGCGCCCGCCTCGGCGACGATCTCCGCCTGGGCCTGCTCGAAGACCCGGATGAACTCGCGGCCGATGATCTTCCGCTTCTGCTCGGGGTCGGAGACCCCGGCCAGCGCGGTCAGGAAGCGCTCCTCGGCCTCGACGACCTTGAGCTGGACGCCCGTGGCGGCGACGAAGTCCTTCTCGACCTGCTCGGTCTCGCCCTTGCGCATCAGGCCGTGGTCGACGTACACGCAGGTCAGCTGCGATCCGATGGCCTTCTGCACGAGGGCCGCCGCGACCGCCGAGTCCACCCCGCCGGACAGGCCGCAGATGGCGCGCTTGGTGCCGACCTGCTCGCGGATGAGGGCGACCTGCTCGTCCACCACGTTGGTGGTGGTCCAGGTCGGCTCGATGCCCGCGCCCCGGTAGAGGAAGTGCTCCAGGACCTGCTGGCCGTACGTCGAGTGCATCACCTCGGGGTGGTGCTGGACGCCGTACAGCTTCTTCTCGTCGTTCTCGAACGCGGCGACCGGCACGACGTCCGTGGACGCGGTGACGGTGAAGCCGGCCGGAGCGGCGGAGCAGGCGTCGCCGTGCGACATCCAGACGGACTGCTCGGCCGGGGTGCCCTCGAAGAGGGTGGAGCCGGTCTTGGAGACGTGCAGGGGCGTACGGCCGTACTCACGTGCCCCCGTGTTGTCGACGGTGCCACCGAGGGTCTTCGCCATCAGCTGGAAGCCGTAGCACATGCCGAAGACGGGGACACCGGCCTCGAAGAGCGCGCGGTCGACGGTCGGGGCGTTCTCCGCGTACACGGAGGACGGCCCGCCGGAGAGGACGATCGCCTTGGGATTCCTGGCCAGCATCTCGGCCACGGGCATCGTGGACGGAACGATCTCGCTGTAGACCCGGGCCTCGCGGACACGGCGGGCGATGAGCTGGGCGTACTGCGCGCCGAAGTCGACGACGAGAACGACGTCGGGGGCGGCGGCGGGGGGTGCTGCTGGCACTGGGGCGGCCTTCCGGCGGTGAAATGGTGGGGCTGGTTGAGTCGATTCTACGGGGGGCGGCGGACCGCTTTTCGTCTCACCATCCGAACCCGCTCTGGTCCCGGTCAGCGCGGCAGGTCCATACTGAGCCCATGCGCACGCAGCTGACCTAAGTCTTTACCTATGGCACCGGCCCGTCCGGCTGCCATGGTCGTGCTGCTTGAACTGACAAGCGACTTCCCCAGGCGCCCCGGACCGACCAGGCCCGGGGCGTCTGTCGCGTTCGGGGCCGTACGGGTCCGGGGTTCCGCTCCCCGAGAAGGAATCCCACCATGCCCGTCACGACTGTCACCACGGACTCGACCACCACGGCCGCCACGACCGCCACGACCGGCCCGGAGAACACCAACCCGGAGAAGACCGGCGCCCGTACCGAGGATGCCGCCTCCCTCATCGGCGGCGCCCGTGAACGTATCGACTCGCTCGACGACCGCATCATCGCTCTCGTCCAGGAACGGATGGCCGTCTCGGCCGCCATCCAGGAAGCCCGGGTCGCCTCCGGGGGCCGCCGCGTCAATCTCTCGCGCGAGATGGAGATCCTCGGCCACTACCGCGACGCGCTCGGCAAGCCCGGCACGGCACTCGCGATGACGCTGCTGGAGCTGTGCCGGGGCCGTGTCTGAGACCCGCCGGAGCTGAGCCGGGGCCGTGTCTGAGACCCGCCGGAGCTCTGCCGGGGCCCTCTCCGGGACCCGCGCACACGAGGGCGGGGCCGTATCTGAGTTCGGCACCCGCTCTCCCCCGTCCGGCGCGTGACCGCCCCCAGGGCCCTTCGTTGGGCCGTACGGGCGCGCAGAGGGACCAGCACATCACCCGTGCGGCTCCGCCGGGGCGTGCGACGTACCGCAGGTGGTACGCCGTGGGACCTCGCCCCGGCGCCGGTGACCGGTCGGCAGGGGACAGCAGCCCGGTCACACAGGGGGCGGCCGGTACCGGGGACGCCCGGTACCGGCCGGCCTTTCCGCGCTCCACCCCGCAGTGCGCTTCACCGGACATGACGACGGGGCGGACCGGGGCTGAGGAAGCCCCGGTCCGCCCCGGTTCACTCTCCGCCGGCGCGTGCAGGCCGGGCCGGATGTGTCATCCCGAATATGTCATTCGGGATGTGCGCGGCATCAGCGCAGACCGAACGCGCGGTTGATGGTCTGGACGACGCTGTTGCCCTGTGTGTCACGGGCGGTGACCCGCAGTGTCACGTAGCTGACCTTGGCCGGAGCCTTCAGACGGGTCTTCCAGGAGCTTCCCGTGTGCTTGGTCGACGCCTTGCTCCACGTCTTGCCGTCGTTGTACGAGACCTCCACGGTGGCCGTACGGATGGTGTCCGAACGCGGTCCGCCCGACGGGTAGACGGCGGAGACCGTCAGGTCGGCGTTGCGAGCCGCCTTGCCCGCCAGGTCGGTGCTGATGCCGTAGTCGAGCTGGATGAGCGGCAGGAGCTGCTCGGCCTTGGTCGTCGACGAGGTGAATCCCCACTCGGTGCGGGTCTTCGACGAGTACGGGGAGACGGCCGCCGGGCGGGCTGCCTCCATCACGAGGCGGTAGGGCAGCTTGCCCTGCGGCAGCGGCGCGTACAGGTTTCCGTCGGTCGACGAAGCGAGCAGGGTCTTCCCCTGGTACACCGAGGCGAGCTGAGTGGCCCCCTGGTCGAAGGAGAGGCCCCAGTGCTTTCCGGAGTCACCCCAGGCCGGGAGGTTGAAGGTGAACAGCTCGTCCATGGTGCGCACCGGGGGCGAGGTGAAGTCGGTCTTGAACATGCGGGGGCGCTGGACAGGTGCGAACCAGTTCACCTTGGTGGTGGTGCGGGCCGCGTACGTCACCGGTGTACTGGCCTCGGTGATACCGATGGTGAAGCCCATTTCGATCCACCGGACGTCCTTGCCCGCGGTGACCCATTCGGTCATCCGGCCCTGGGCCGGGACCTCGACCGGACGTGCGTCCATCGCCCAGGTACGGCCGGGGGCGATGTCGTAACGCCCCTGCATGGCTTGGCCCTTGCGGTGGTGACGGAAGGACGTGTCGACCTTCGCCAGGTCCTTGACGCCGGGCTTGTAGACCAGGTTCGTCGGAACGGCACCCTGGAAGTGACGCACCAGGTCGTACAGGTAGTCCGGGGTGCGGTGGGACGTGATGTCCAGCCGGGTCGAGCCGCCACGGATCCGGGAGATCAGGAGATTGCCGTGGTCCGCGGGCAGGGAGGCCACCGGAAGCGGCGGAGTCGCGCCCTCGGCGGTCGCCCAGGCGTCCATACGCCCGTAGCCGTTGTTCACGATGAGCAGCAGCTTCGCGCCCGCCTTGACGGCGGCGTCGGCCTGCTTCAGCGGGGTGATCGCCTTGTTCGCCCGTACGACGGCGACCTTGCCGCGCACCTTGGCCTTCGTGAGGTCGGCCGGCTTGCCCTCACCGGCGAAGACGCCGGTCAGCTTCTGCGTGCCGGTGGGCAGCGACTTCGACGCGGTCTGGACGAGCAGGTCGTTCAGGGGGAGGGCCCCGGCGCGGACCGTCAGCGGAGGCTGCACCCGGCGCCAGCGGACCGACATGGTGAAGGAGCCCTTGGTGACCTTCTTGGTGGGCTGTGTCCAGATGCTGTCGTACCGCGAGTCGACGAGCTGGCTCTCGTCGTACGGGTAGCGGTCCGCGTAGGACCGGAAGTAGTCGACCCGGCTGCCGGCGACGCTGGTCGCCTGCGGGGTGACGGCTTCGACCTGACGCAGCTTGGTGCCGTCCAGGGTCAGCGAGGAGCCGGTTCCCACGACGGTCTCGGGGGCCGCGAACACGGCCATGCCGAGCGTGTGCGCACCGTGCGCACCGCGCACCTCGGCGTACAGCCGGATGTCGTACGTGCTGGGCTTGATGCTCAGCTTGAGGCTGCCGGACGAGGTGACCTCGTACGCCTGTGGCGGGCTGTCGCGCAGGATGTCCTTGACGACCAGGGTGCCGGCCAGCGGCTTGCCCGCCCTGTCCTTGGTGCGGACGGAGAAGCTGGCGCGCTCCCCCTCCTTGTTGACGCCGACCAGGGTGTGGGCGCGCAGCCCACCGTCGGGGCCGGTCGCGTTGACGTGACCGGCGAAGGCCCCCTCGTCGGGCACGGCGGCCAGGTCGGTGGTGACCCGCACGGTCGCGGTCGAGCGGGCGGGAACGGTGATCTGCTTCGTGGAAAGCGTGAACACCCCTTCCGGCACGCCGGGCGCGTTGACCGCCAGGTCGAGCGTGACCGGGGTGTCACCGGTGTTGGTGTACGTGACCGGCTTCTCGGCCAGCTGGCCCTTGCTGTAAGGCCACTTGGCGGAGGAGAAGGCCGTGCCGGTCGCGAAGAGGGTGTCCTCGACGGCGGCCAGGGCGTTCACCCGGCCGCTGCCGGCCCAGTAGGGGCTGTACTGCGGGGTGGGCTTGCTGCTGCTGAGCAGGGCGTCCTTCAGCTGCTGCCCCGTCCAGTCCGGGTGCGTGGCGGAGAGCAGCGCGGCCACACCGGCGACGTGCGGGGTGGCCATGGAGGTACCGCTCATCGTCAGGTACGGGCCCGAACCCTCGGCCGAGTACTGCGAGCGGGCCGCCTTGACGTCGACGCCGGGGGCGGTGATCTCCGGCTTGAGGCCGTGGTCGCCCACGCGCGGTCCACGGCTGGAGAACACCGCGATGCGGTCGGAGGTGTCCACGGCGCCGACCGTGAGCGCGGCGTCCGCGGAGCCGGGGGCGCCCACGGACATCATGTCGGGGCCCGCGTTGCCGGCCGCGATCGCGAAGAGCGCGCCGGTCTCGGCGCTGAGGGCGTTGACACCGAGGCTCAGCGGGTCCGTGCCGTCGCTGGGAGCGCCGCCGAGGCTCATGCTGATGACCTTGGCGTGCTGGTCGCGGGCCGCCCACTCCATGCCGGCCAGGATCCAGGAGTCCTGGCCCTCGCCCTCGTCGGAGAGGACCTTGCCGATCCGCAGGGAGGCGCCGGGGGCGACGCCCCGCTCCGCACCGTCGGAGGCGGCGCCGGTACCGGCGATGGTGGAGGCGACGTGCGTGCCGTGGCCATGACGGTCCGTCACGGGCTCGCCGGGCACGAAGCTGGTGGCGGAGGAGATCTGGCCTGCCAGGTCCGGGTGCGCGGCGTCGACGCCGGTGTCCAGGACGGCCACGGCGACGCCGACGCCGGTGTTCCCCTTCTTCCATACGGCCGGGGCGCCGATCTGCGCGGTGGTGTCGGCCATGGCGGCCTTGACCTTGCCGTCCAGCCACACCTTGGCGATACCGCCGCCGAGGGCCGATCCCGCTCCGGCGGTGCGCGACGCTCCTCCGGCGGCGACCGTGCCGTTGCCCGCGATGACGGCGCCCTTGGTGAGTGACGACCAGAAGTCCGCCGCGCGGCCGTGGTCGGCGGTCAGCGCCGCACCCTGGATGCTCGACAGCGCGCGGACCTTGGCGGCGCCGGCCGGGGCGGCCGGCTTCCGCGCGCTGGTCGCGGCGTCGGTGTACGTGACGATCAGCGGCAGCCGGTCGCTGTGCGCGTCGTCATATCCGTACGCCAGCAGCCGGGTGACGTTGAAGAGGTTGTCGTCGAGCAGACCCGCGGCGATGTACGGCATGGCCGCGTCCGGGTAGACGTAGGTGTCCGAGCCAACGGTGGCGATTCGCGCTCCGACGTTCCCCCCGTTGGATCCCCGCACCGAGAACGTGCCCGCGACGACGGTGACCTTGTCGCCGGTGATGAGGGTGACGGTGCGCGGGGTGGACCTGTCGGCACCACGGGTGGCGGCGGGAGTTGAGGCCGGGCCGGCCGGCGCCGGGCCCGCTACGGCCGGAACTGACGGGGTGGCGGTCAGTACGGCCACGGCGGTACCGAGGGCTATCAGCCCCGGTCTGCGCATGGAGAAGAGCGGCAAGGAATGTCCTCAGGAGTTGTTTCGGGGGGTGGTGGAAGATTGCTCAGCAATCACGGCTATTTCAAGCCATGTCCGGTGGCGCGTTTGCGACATGTCCCAGATGCGCCGCGACGAGACCGGCACGATCACGTCACGATGTGACCCAGGTCACGTAAATGTTTTGTGAAATTAAGCGCAACTATTCCCACGGGCCACGGGTCTTGCATGCGAAATCAAAGGCCTCACCCGTGACTCCACTCCGGAGGGCCCCAGAAAACTCCGCGCCGGCGCCCGCCGCCGGTACGCCGTACATCTTTGAGGTCTTCATGAAGCTCCGCCGCGCTATGGCCGTCGCCGCCGCGACCGCCGTCATAGCCCCTGCCGCCTTCTTCGCGGCTCCGGCCGCCTTCGCGACCGGCACCGAGCCGAGTCCCACGACCACGACCGAAGCCCCCGCCCCCGAGGGCTCGACGCCGGCCGCCGAGCCCTCGGACACCGCGTCGCCCACCGACGGGGCCAGCAGCCCTTCGGCCCCGGCCGACCCGTCCTCCCCGGCCGACCCTTCGACCCCGGCCGACCCGTCCACGCCGGCCGAGCCCTCGAATCCGGGTCAGCCGAGCACGAGCCCGAGCCCGAGCACCAGCCCGAGCCCGAGCCCGAGCAACGGTCCCGCGGACTGCCTCGACGAGGACGTGAAGTTCGACGAGAACCTCCGCACCAGCCTCAGCGGCCTGCCGGACCGGATCGTCGCGGGCAGCGGCTTCCACTCGTTCAAGCTCAACGTCTCGAACAAGGGCAAGACGAACTACCAGCGCGTCGACCTCGCGGTCTTCGCCGCCCAGATCGACACGGACACCTGGAACGAGAACACCAAGCACCTGACGCTCCAGTACAAGGACCCCGCGTCCGGCACGTGGACCAACATCTCTCTCGACGAGAGCGACGAGGGCGCCGGTTACATCGGCTACACCGATGTCAGGGCGAAGGAGTCGTTCTCCGTCAACATGCGCCTGAGCATCGCGAAGTCCGCTCCGGCCGGCCTCGGTTACGCCGTCAGCTTCGGCCTCTACGCCGATGACAAGGGCGCCTGCGTCTTCGCCGGCGAACCCCAGTCGTACGAGTTCAAGATCCTCGCCGCCGGCCAGAACCCGGGCAAGCCCAACGAGGCCAAGCCGCAGGAGGGTGGCAAGCCGATCCCGGCCAAGCCCGTCGGCAACACGGAGATCAAGCCGGAGGGCCACCTCGCCGAGACCGGCTCCTCCTCGATGCTGCCCGTCATCGGCTCGGTCGGCGGCATCGCCATCGTCGCCGGTGCCGGCGTGATGTTCGCGATGAAGCGCCGCCGGAGTGACGCCGCCGCGTAACCCGCTTACCGCACACCGCTCTTGCCGGGAACGGCACTGAAGACCGGAAGAGGCGCTGCACTCGGAGGGGGGCGCAGCGCCTCTTTTGCGTTCTCTCGCGTGTCTTCCTGTGCGCGCTCTCGCGTCCTCCGAGAGGCACGGCTGAGAGGGCAGGGCCTGACGCGTACCGAAAGCGGCGCTAGGACCGCTTCGGCGGCACCTTCGGTATGTCCAGCAGCGGCAGCTTGAGCGCCCCGAACGCCCCGGCGGGGACCGCCGGGGACCTCGGCCCGACCGGGGCGAGACGTACGTACTCCGTGGCCGCTTCCCTTTCCGTGGGCTGCTGGGGGCGGGGGTCGGGGTCGCCCTTGTTCGGCCAGAAGGACATCGCCCGCTCGGCCTGGGCCGTGATCGTCAGGGAGGGGTTCACGCCCGGGTTCGCGGAGACCGCCGACCCGTCGACGACCGATATGCCCGGGTAGCCGTACAGCCGGTGGTACGGGTCGATCACCCCCTCCTCCGCCGACGCGCCGATCGGACAGCCGCCCAGGAAGTGCGCGGTCAGGGGGGTGCCCAACAGTTCGCCGACATTGCTGCCCGCGAAGCCGTTGATCTCCTCGGCGATCAGGGTCGCGGCCCGCGTCGCCTCGGGGATCTGCTTCGGGTTGGGGGCGCCATGTCCCTGGCGGGCGGTGAGCAGGCCCTTTCCGACCCCGCCCGGCTTGCGGTAGGTCGTCAGGGAGTTGTCGCGGGACTGCATGACCAGGCCGATGATGGTCCGCTCCGACCAGCGGCGGTTGGAGAGCGAACGGAACAGGAGCGCCGGATGCCTGACGGCGTTCCCGAGCCAGGCCCGTATCCGCCGCTCACTCCGCGGCACTTGGAGGATCGACAGCACGCCCATCGCGTTGGATCCCCTGCCGTAGCGCACCGGCTCGACATGGGTGGTGCTGTCGGGGTGGATCGAGGACGTGATGGCGACGCCCCGGGTGAAGTCGGCCTTCGCGGCGCCGTGCCGCGCGCGGTAGCGGCGGTCGTCGGTCTGCGCGCCCACCAGCGCCTCGGAGTTGGTACGGGTCAGCTCGCCCAGCCGCGCGGAGAGACGCGGCAGCAGCCCCTGGTCCTTCATCGTGTGCAGCAGCGTCTGCGTACCGTACGTCCCCGCCGCGATGACCACATGCCGGGCGCGCATCACCTGGCGCCGGGCCCGCGCGCCCTTGCGGCGTGCGCCGGTCGGCACGGTGGTGACGCGGTAGCCATCCCCGTTGCCCGTGCCGTTGCCGGTGCCGGTGCCGGTGCCGGTGCTCTCGGTTATCGCGATCACCGAGGTCATCGGGTGGATGACGGCGCCCGCCCGCTCGGCGAGGTGGAGGTAGTTCTCGTTCAGGGTGTTCTTCGCGCCGTGCCGACAGCCGGTCATGCACTCGCCGCATTCCGTGCAGGCGTTGCGCGACGGTCCCGCCCCGCCGAAGTACGGGTCGGCCACTTCCGTCCCCGGCCCGCCCTTCGCCCGGCCGTCGGCGTCCTCGCCGTCCCCGAAGAAGACCCCGACGGGCGCGAGATGGAAGCTGTCACCGACACCCATCGCCTCGGCCGCCGCCTTGAGGTGGACGTCCGAGGGGGTCATCGTCGGGTTGAGCCGTACGCCGAGCATGCGCCGCGCCTGGTCGTAGTACGGCTTCAGCTCCTGCTCCCAGTCGGTGATCGACGCCCACTGGGGATCGTCGAAGAACGCGGCGGGCGGTACGTACAGCGTGTTCGCGTAGTTGAGCGAGCCGCCGCCGACCCCGGCACCGGCCAGCACCATGACATGGCCGAGCAGGTGGACACGCTGGATGCCGTAGAGGCCGAGGGCGGGGGCCCAGAGGTAGTTCCTGAGGTCCCAGGAATTCCTGGGGAGGGTCTCGCGGGTGAAACGGCGGCCCGCTTCCAGGACACCGACGCGATACCCCTTCTCGGCCAGCCGCAGAGCGGAGACCGCGCCGCCGAAGCCGGAGCCGACCACGATCACGTCGTAGTCGCGGTCGTGGTCGTGGTCGTGGTCGCGGTGGTAGTCGTCTTCGTGGTCGTCAGCGCTGTCCTCCGACACCGGCCCTCCTCGTCGTGTGCCGCGGCCGTCCGGTGATCTACCGCAGCCGCAGAGCCTTCATGACCCGCAGGCCACGGCTCATGACGGCCGCGTACGTCTCCTCGTCCATCCCGAACACCGGCGCCAGCGGCAGAATCCGCTGCTCCGCCACCGTCTGGGCCTCGGTGTATCTGAGAATGCCCTCGGAGCCGTGCCGCCGGCCGAGACCGGACTGCTTCATGCCGCCCATCGGCGACCGCGCGCTGCCGTACGCCGCCGCGTAGCCCTCGTTGATGTTGACCGTGCCGGTCCGCAGCCGGTCCGCCACCGCGCGGCCGCGCCGGGCGTCCTTCGTCCAGACGCTCGCGTTGAGGCCGTACGGTGTGCCGTTGGCACGGTCGATCACCTCGTCCTCGTCGCTGAACCGGTAGAGCGAGACGACCGGGCCGAAGGTCTCCTCCGTACAGACGGCCATCGGCGCCTCGACGCCGTCGAGGATGGTCGGTTCGTAGAAGTACGGGCCGATGTCGGGGCGCGCGACACCGCCCGCGACGACCGTGGCGCCCTTGGCGACGGCTTCCTCGACATGGCTGACGACGGTCCTCAGCTGCCGCTCGCCGACGAGCGAGCCCATGTCGGCGCCGTACGTGAGGGAGTTGCCGAGCCGCATGGCCTTCGTACGGGCCGTGAACCGCTCGACGAAGGCGTCGGCGACCGACTCGTGGACGTACAGCCGCTCGATGGAGACGCAGAGCTGGCCCGCCGAGGAGAAACAGGCGCGCACGGCGCCCGCCGCGGCCTTCTCCACATCCGCGTCCCGCAGGACGAGCATGGCGTTCTTGCCGCCCAGTTCGAGGGAGACCCCGACGAGCCGGTCCGCCGCGCCCCGGGCCACCTCGCGGCCGGTGCGGGTCGAGCCGGTGAAGGAGACGTAATCGGCGTGTTTGACCAGCTCGGGCCCGACGACCGGACCCTCGCCCAGCACCACCTGGAAGACCTCGGGCGGCAGTCCGGCCTCGATCAGCAGGTCGCGGGCCCAGAGCGCGGTGAGCGCGGTCCCGGTGTCGGGCTTCATCACGACGGCGTTGCCGGAGACGAACGCGGGCAGGGCGTCGCCCGCGGACAGCTCGAAGGGGTAGTTCCAGGGGGCGATCTGGCCGACGACCCCGCGCGGCCGGCGCAGCTCGGTGACCCTGGTGAGGACCGGAAGGGCGCCGGTGTGGCGTTTCGGCTTGAGGTACGACGGTGCCGTGCGCCCGTAGTGACGCGCGGCGACGGCCACGGCCTGGACCTCTTCGTGCGCGTGCAGCCTGGCCTTGCCGGTCTCCAGCTGGATCAGGTCGAGCACCTCGGCCTGGCGTTCGAGTACGAGATCGTGGAAGCGGAGCAGCACGGCGGCCCGCCGCCGCACGGGGACGGCGGCCCAGCCGGGCTGGGCCGCGCGGGCCCGGTCGAAGGCGGTCGCGACCTCCTCGGGCGTGGCCTCGGGCAGGTCCGCCAGCCTCTCCCCGGTGAGGGGCGTGTGGTTCGCGGTCCGGCCGGAGCCGATCACACCACGGGTGAGCTGGGCGATCACCTCGGGGGTGACCACATCGGCCGCGGTGCGGGCGCCGGGCGGCGCGGCGGCCACGGGGTTCGTGCCGGGGATGCCCGGCACGGCTGCCGGTCCCTGCGAGTCCGTCATGAAACCGAGCGTAGGACGCGTCCCGAGCTTTGGGTACCCGTCGGTAACACCTTTTCGCGGGGTGGCGGGCAGGGGTCACGGGCGCGGGGGTCACGGGCGGAGCCGGGGGCAGGACCGGTGGGCGGGGCCGGCAACGGGATCGGCGACGGGATCGGCGGCGGGGGATCAGCGCACGGACGGACGCGCGGGGGTCGGCAGCGGTACGAAGGAGTCGAGCGCGGTGTCGAACTGTCCCCGCGACTCGTCCAGCCGGTCCACCGGGGACGAGACCCAGACGTCGTACATCCGCCCGTTCTCGTCCCAGCAGAGGTCGAAGGTGTGGCGCGCGCCCTCGGCGCGGGTGAAACCGTTCCAGGTGAACTCCCAGAGTGCGGCGGAGAATCCGTTGTGCGTGGTCGGTGTGACGCTGCCGTCGCGGTAACCGGGGTTCGTGTCGGCACCCTCGGCGTCCGAGAGGCGCATGGCGGCGGTCGGGCCGCCGGGGATCGGTTCCTGGATGCGGATCCCGACCCTGAACGCCCGGTCGGCCGACACGTAGTAGACCCGCTCGTCGTCGTGGGAGCGGGTGAAACCCTCGGGGACCGCGAGGGTGAAGCCCATCGGGTCGTTGACGGCGCGGTAGCCCGCGGGGGCCGGCCCGGGAGCTTCCCCGGCGGGCAGGGCCGACACCGGTGTTCCGACCGTCGTCGGCCCTGACGACTGCCCTGGACCGGCCGGAACAGGTGGCGCGGAACTGCCGCCGTGGCCGCCACGGCCCTCACCGCCGTCCGGGAACAGGCTGAGGGAGACGGCTCCGGCCCCGGCCACCACCGCCACCAGCGCGCCCGCGACGAGAGCGGTGCGGCGGCGGGCGGGAACGGGCCCCACTCCACCGCCACCGCCGCTGCCTGCGCCGACGCCGGAGCCGGAGGTGCCCACGCCCACGCCAGTGCCGGAACCACTGACGCGGATACCCGAGCCGATGCGGATGCGCGGCCCGACGCGGATACGCGGCCCGGCGCCGGAGCCCCGGCCTGTCCGCCGCCCGCCCGGGGTCGCCGCCGGGTGCTGTGAGGTGGCGCCCTCGGAGCCGTACGCGCGGAGCAGCCGTTCCGCCTGCCCCGCGTCGAGCCTGCGCGCCGGGTCCCGCTCCAGCAGGCCCCGGACGACCGGAAGCAGTGATTCCGCGATAGCCGGCGGCCTGATCTCGGCCTCCACCACCGCGTGCAGCACCCCGGCCAACGACTCGCGGTGGAAGGGCGATTCACCGGTCAGCATCGCGCAGAGCAGCGCGCCGAGCGACCAGAGGTCCGACGCGGGACCGGCCCGCTCGCTGTCCAGGACCCGCTCGGGCGCCGTGTATTCGGGCGAACCGACGAACGCCCCGGGGTCCGTGATCGTCGTGCTGCCGACGAGGCGCGCGATCCCGAAGTCCGTCAGGACGACCCGTCCGGTGCCCTCCTCCAGGAGGACATTGGCGGGCTTGAGATCGCGGTGCAGGACCCCGAGCCCATGCGCGGCGCGCAGCGCGCCGAGCAGCGCGAGGGCGATCCGTACCGCCTCGGCCGGTTCGAGGGGGCCCCGGGCCGCGATCCGGTCGGCGAGCGAACCCCCCTCGACCAGTTCCATGACGATGTACGGGCGGCCGTCCTCCTCGACCACGTCATGGACGACCACCACGTGCGGGTGCTTCACACGGGCGACCGCCTGGGCCTCCCGCAGTGTCGCGGCGCCGTGGCGCGCGCCGGAATCACCGGTGCCGGTGCGCCCGCCCGCTCCCTCACCGCCCGGCGCGGCGTGCAGTTCCTTGACGGCGACCCGGCGGCCGAGGAGTTCGTCGTGGGCCACCCATACGGTGCCCATGCCGCCGCGCCCCAGCCTGGCTCCCAGGCGGTAGCGTCCGGCGATCAGCCGACTGTCGGAGGAGTGCCTGTCCGGGGAGTGCCTGTCCGGGGAGTGCCTGTCTGCGGGCTGAGGGTCGTCGGGCTGTCGGTCGTCGGGCAATACCGTCCCCTTCCGTTCACCGCCCGGCTTCGCCCGGCGGCGGCTGCCAGCTGCGCAGTACGGCGTCGAACTGCCGACGCGTCGTCGCCCAGTCCTCCTCGGGGCCGGACATGTAGATCGCGTACTCCATACTCTCGTCGTCCGAGTAGTAGATTTGGTCGATGGCGTGCCGGTTTCCGGTGTGGCCCTTCTCCTCCGTCCAAGTGAACTCCCAGAGCGCCGACTGTGTCTGATCGCGGAAGGTGTTCGGCCTCAGCTTCACCCGTTCGTATCGGGGGAGCCGCCGCAGTCCCTCCTCCATGTCCAGCATGTGCGTGTAGGGATTCTCGAAGTCGGGCACGTCGAGGCTGATCCGTATGAGATGACGGCCGTTGTCCGGCGTGTAGTCGATCTGGTCGCCGTCCATCTGGCGAGTCCAGCCGTCAGGCACGTCGAGACGGAAACCCTCCGGCGCCTGAACGTGTTGCCACCCCTCCGATGCGGACGGGTCACCCTGACCGGAGTGACCGGCCTGGCCCGCCTGACCGGCCCCGTCGGACCGGTCCACCGCCGAGTCCCCGTCGCCGGTACCGCCATCCGCGAACTTCAGGGCGGCGAAGCCCGCGCCGCCGCCGAGAACCGCCGCGATGACGACGGCCAGGACCGCCGTACGCCAACGCGCCCGCCGGACGGGCCGTGTCGGGGAACCGTGATCGACGGCCGAGGGATCCGGCGCGGCGACACCGGGGAACGGCGCGGAGGCGGGAAGCGGCGCGGAGGCGGTAGGCGGCACGGAGGCGGGAAGCGGCACGGCGGCGGTGAGCGGCACGGCCACGGGGAGCGGCACGGCCACGGGGAGCGGTGCCGGTATCACCGTCCGGGTAGCCCCGTACCCGTCCACCACCTCACGCAGCATCCGCTCCGTCTCCACCATGCCCGGCCGGCGGTCCGGATCCTTGCGCAGCAGCGCGGCGATCACGGGCGCCAGCGGCCCGGCCCGGTCGGGGTACGGCGGCTCCTCCGTGACCACGGCCTGCATGGTGGACAGCGCCGACGTCCGGCTGAACGGCGAGGTCCCCTGCACCGCCGTGTGGAGCGTCGTCCCCAGCGACCAGAGGTCGGACGCGGGGCCGGGATCGGCCCCGCGTACGCGCTCGGGCGCCAGATAGTCGATGGAACCGACGAGTTCACCCGTCCTGGTGATGGTCGAGTCGCCCTCGATCGCCGCGATGCCGAAATCGGTGAGCAGTACGCCACCGTCGCGCGCGAGGAGGACATTGCCGGGCTTCACGTCACGGTGCAGCACTCCGGCCGCGTGCGCGGCGCGCAGCGCGCCGAGGACCTGAAGGCCGATCCTGGCGGCCTCGCTGAAGTCGATCCGGCCGGACTCCTTGACCGCGTCGGCGAGCGAGCGGCCGTCGACGTACTGCATGACGATCCACGGGCGGCCGTCGTGGTCCAGGACGTCATGGACCGTGACGACTCCCGGGTGGGTGATCCGCGCGGCGGCGCGGGCCTCCTTCTGGGTCCGCTGGTGCAGTACGGCCCGGTCCGCCTCGGAGACGTAACGCCCTGCGGTCAACTCCTTCACGGCGACGGTCCGGTTGAGCACTCCGTCGTGCGCGCGCCATACCTTGCCCATGCCGCCGCTGCCGATGGCCTCGCCCAGCCGGTACCGCCCGGCGAGCGTCAGTCCCGTGCCCGCGTCCCTGCCCGTACGCGTCCCCGTGCCCGTACGCGTCCCCGCGCCTGTCTCCGTGCCCGTGCTGGTTCCCGGTGAATGGTCCACGTCTCCCCCGCCCCGTTCCTTGAAATGCCAGGTTACGGAGGGGCCCCGCGGACACGGAACCTCAACGGGCGGACGGAAACCGCACTGTGACGCTTGTCGGCACGGCCCGTGACAGGCGTCGTCGCACCTCCGTGACGGCCGCGACGGCGCGCGCCCCGTCCGGGTCCGCCGTGCCGCGCCCGTCCGGGTCCGCCGTGCCGCGTGCCTCAGCCGGTGACGCGGTAGGCCTGGGTCGCCTGCTGGTATATCTCGCTGACCTTGTCCCGCTGACTGTCAGGACCGATCACCTGGATGACGTGGTAACGACCATCGATGATCATGGCGAGGTTGCGTACGAAGACCTCCCGCCCGCTGCTGTCCTGCCAGGTGAACTGGCCCTCCGCCATGGCCTGTCGGCCCACGTCGATCCGGCGTACCCCGGAGGCGCTGGACCAGGAGGAATCCCGGAAGGGCTGGAGCTCCCGTTCCTTGTCACGCTGATAGGCGACGGGGTCGTCGCCGTTCTGCGCCACGGCGTCCCGGCCGGGGACGACGATCAGCGTGAAGTCGCCTCCGACATAGCGGACCTGTCCGCTGTCGTTGATGGGCCGCCGCTGCCAGCCCTTGTCGACACCGATCTGGAAGCCCTCGGGGTCCTTGCGCAACGCGTAGCCCGGGGCGAGATCCACGGCGGGACCGGAGGTCCCGGGCGTCGAGGTCCCGGGCACGGACGTCTGGGGCGCGGACGTACCGGACTTCTGCGGGGCGGGCGACTGTGGCGCGGCGGACGTGCTGGGACCCGCCTCGCCGACACTCTGTCCCCGCTCGTCCGTACCGGACTTGGGCATGAACATCACGGCGTACACGACGCCCGCCACGAGCAGCAGCAGAATCAGGATCAGCAGGGTACGACCGAGGGAGCGGCCACGGCGCCCACCACCCTGTCCGGGGCGCTCGTACCGCTCGTACCCCGGCTCCTCGGCCTCGCGCTGGTACGGGTGTTGCGACGGGTACTGGTGCTGCTGGGGCTGCTCGTACTGCCGCTGACCGTACTGCTGCTGGTCGAACCGCTGCTGCTCGTACTGCTGCTCGATGAAGCCGACCCGGCCGTCGTCCCTCTCCGCGCGCTCCTTGCCCTTCTTGTGACGGTGCCGCCCCAGGTCCCGGTTACGGCCGCGGCGCCGGCGTACCAGCTCGCCGCGGCGGCGCTTGATCGGCAGCCGCGTCGCGTCGACGGCCGGCAGCGGTACGACGTCCGTCCCCGCCTCCGGCTCGGGCGCCGACCGTACGAGCGAACGCAGCCAGCCGCGCAGCTCCTCGAAGTCGGGCCGTTCGGTGGGGTCCTGACGCAGCAGCGACTCGACGACGGGACGCAGCGGCCCGCACTCCTCGGCGAAGGCGGGCGGCTCCGCGCAGACGAGCTGCACCAGCTCGGCGGCGCTCTCCTCCGGATACGGGGCATGACCCTGCACCGCGCGGTACAGCAGCGCGCCGAGCGCCCAGAGGTCGGTGGAGGGGCCGATGGGCGGTGCCAGCTGCCAGTTGTCGTGTACGGGGCCGGCCTGCTCGGGTGCCCACCGCTCGGTGACCGCCCCGACGACCGCGATACGCGCCTGCCGGGCGCGCTCGGCGGCGAGAGGGGTGGCGGGACCTCGGTACGCGGGTACGGAACCACTCGCCACGACCTCGTCCCACCGCCCGGCGCCCTGCGCCACCACGGCGGGCAGTCGCGCGGCGTGCCGCTGGGCGTCGGCGCGCAGCGCGTCCCGGCCTCCGGAAGCCTGCCAGCTGCCCGAACCACCACCGCTGCCACTGCCGGGGCCCGCATACGGGGCGTCCCCGCCGCGCGCCATGGCCGCACCGGTCCCGGAGCCGCCGGACGGGCCGGACCCACCGGCTCCGGCGGGCGGCAGCGCCGGCCTGTCGCCACGGGCCGGGCCGGCGCCGAACGGGCCGTCCGAGTCGGGGCCGTACGGACTGCCGCCGCTGCCACCGTCACCGCCGCTGCCACCGCTACCGCCACCCGCCGGGACCGAGCCCGACGCGTCGTTCCAGGGCGCCGGGCCGTCACGCCAGGTGCCGGCCAGCTGGGCGCGGTAGGGCGCGGGCGGGTCGTCGTCCTCGTCCGAGTCCGGGTCGGCCCCCTCGAAGGTGTGCGGCGGCTGGGCCCACCAGTCCGGGTCGGAGCCGCCGCCCTGCGCGGGACCGGCCGCGCCGGGCGCGGTCGGCTGCCCGGTCCCGGCCGCTGTCTCCGGCGGGGCCTCGCCGGTGCCGGGCTCGGGCAGCGGGGGCAGCGCGCTCCCACCGGAGCGCTCGTCCTCGCTGGCGCGCGCTGCGGCGCGCGCTCCCGCGCGGTACGCGGCGATGGCGCCCGCGCGCGCGGCGCGAATGTCACCGGAGGCGCTGGCGCCGGGCAGCCCGGGCCGGCCGCCGTACGGCGCGGGGATCCCGGGCGGACCCTGGTTCGTCCGGGGCATCGCACCGGACGTACCGGACGAGGAGGTGTCGTACGGGCCGAGCGCGGCGCGGCCCGGCGCACCGGGCACCCCGGCAGTCGGCCCCGGGTCGTACGGCAGAGCGGGCCCCGCCTCGGGCGGCGGCAGCTGCTCCGACTGCTGAGGGCGCTCCGGCGGGCCGAGGTACTCCTGCCGCTCCTGTCCTTCCCGCTGTCCGGGACCCCCCACCGGCACACCCGGTGCCGCCGGCAGCTCCGGCGCGTACGGCTCCGGCACCGGCGCGTACCCGCACAGCGCTTCCTCCGCCGCGCCCGCCGCGAGCCCGGTGAGCACGACCCGCCCGTCGTCGCAGACGAGCACCGTGCGGACGGTGATGTTCCGGTGGGTCCAGCCGTGCCCGTGCAGCACCCGCACCGCGGTGAGCACGTCGGAGGCGATCTCGGCGGCCCGGAACGGGTTGAGCGGCTTCTCGGCGAGCAGTGCGGCGAGCGGTCTCGCCGCGACCAGTTCGCTGACTATCCACAGCGAGCCGGCCTCCGCGAACACGTCGAAGACCTGGTCGAGGCGCGGATGGTCGGGGATACGAGCGGCGCTCTGCGCGGCCTCGATGGCCCGTCGCACCGCCGGATCCGTCGCCCTGCGCTGCGTCCGCCCGGGCGCCCGGCGCGGCGCGGCGGTGCCCTCCGCGTCGACGACCTCCGCGTCGACGACCTCCGGCAACGGCACCTGGCGGACGAGAACTTCCTGTCCGCTGTAGGTGTCGAACGCTCTGGTCTCGGCGAGTTCGTACTCATCGGAGGGTGGCAGAGGAAGGCGATAGCGGTCGGCCAGCACCCGTCCCGCGTAGTCGTCCACAACGCCTCCCCACCAACGTGCCATCTCCCGGTACCGGAGACTCGCCAAACCGCCAATTCCGGTCGTTTACCGGCTCATTGTGGCTGCGTACGGTTCGCGACTTCTCACGATACGTGGCCGCGGGCAAACATGCCGCAGGGTCTGGGGAACCCGGCGGGGAACGTTCGCCTCCGGCGCACCGAACCGTCACGCGCGGAACGCGCCGCTCCGCTCAGGCCGTCGGCTTGAACGTCGCGAACGCGGTCTCACGCAGCGTCTTGCACTCCGTCCCGTCCCACTCGCTCGCCTTGCAGCTGATCATGATCGAGTAACCGCGCTTGCTGTCGATCTTGAAGCCCCGGTCCAGGACCCTGTTCCGCCCGCCGCCCTCGTTGCGCTCGAACGTCCAGTCCGCGACCGTCGGATAACCGTTGAACTCGGTCTCCTCGATGCTGATGCGCCGATAGCCGCTGCTGCTGCCCCGGACCGCCGGCTCCAGCGACCGCCACGCGGCGGCGGCGTCGTCGGTCGGGTGGCTGTTGAAGTCCACCTGGATGCGCGGATATCCGCCGGAGAGGCTGAATTTGCCGCCCGAGCTGCTGCCCGCTATGCCGGTCTTGTGGAATCCCTTGGGCATCGCCATCGTGAAGTGGAACTGATCGTCGCTGACCGTGGCGAACCCGGCGGGCAGCGCGTCGCCGCCCTGGCCCACGGAGTCGTCCGAGGTGTCGGACGCGTCGGAACCGCCGGAACCGGAATCGCCGGACGACTGCCCTCCCGTGGCGGCGCCGCCCTCCTCGCCCTGGTCGCCCGTGCTCTTGGCCGGATCCGGGCTCTTCCCCCCGGTGCTCCCCTTCCCACCGCTCGTGGGAGCGGCGCCGGCCGAGGCGGCCGTGCCGCCCTTGCCCGCGCCGTCCTTGGCCGACCCGCCGGACTTCCCGTCCCCGGTCAGGGCGACGACCAGGACCGTGGAGATCAGGGCCAGCGCCGCGATCACCGCGATGATCACCAGCGTGCGCCGGGGCACCACGTCGGTGAGCGAGGCCCGGGGCGGGACCGGCCGGGACGGTTCCACGGAGCCCGGCTCGGTGCCCGTCCCGGATCCGGCGACGGATGCGTTCCGCACGGAGCGCAGCGCGCCCCGCACCCGGTCGGCCTTCGGGTCGCCGGCGGCCTTCGCCGCCGTCTTCGCGGAGATGTCCTCGGGCAGTGGCGGCAGCGGGACGACCCGGGTGGCGTCGGGTGCCGGTTCCGGTTCGGGCTCCGGCTTGCCGGGGGCCTCGATGATCGCTTCGAGCAGCACCCGCGCGCCCGCGTCGTCGAGCCGCTGCGCGGGGTCCTTCACGAGCAGCCCGTAGATGACCTCTTCCAGCGGACCGGCGTTCTTGGGCGGATCGACCGGCTCGGTCATGACGGCGGTCAGCGTGGCGATGGCGGAGCCCTTGTCGTAGGGCGGGCTGCCTTCCACCGAGGCGTACAGCAGGCCGCCGAGCGACCAGAGGTCGGCGGCGGGTCCCGGCTTGTGGCCCCGGGCGCGCTCGGGCGAGATGTACGAGGGGGCGCCGACGAGCATGCCGGTGGAGGTGACCGACGGGTCGCCCTCGACCTGGGCGATGCCGAAGTCGGTGAGGACGACGCGGCCGTCCTCGGCGATCAGGACGTTGGACGGCTTCACATCGCGGTGCAGGATGCCCTCGCGGTGCGCGGAGCGCAGCACATCGAGGATCACCAGTCCGACCTCGGCGGCGCGCTTGGGGGTGAGGGTGCCGTCCTCGCGGATGGCCTCGGCGAGCGACTTCCCCTCGACCAGCTCCATGACGATCCATGGCCGGTCGTCCTCGTCCACGACGTCGAAGACCGTCACCGCGCCGTTGTTACGGATCCGGGCGATCGCCTTGGCCTCCCGCAGGGTGCGCGTGATGAGCCGGCGCTTCTCGTCCTCGTCGATGCTGGAGGGGAAGCGGAGCTCCTTCACCGCGACGGTGCGGCCGAGCGTCTCGTCGAGCGCCCGCCAGACCGTGCCCATGCCGCCGCGCCCGAGCACCCCGCCGAGCCGGTACCTGCCCGCGAGCAAACGCCCTTCGGGGGTGCCGTCGGCGCCCTTCTCCGTCTTCTCCGTGTCCTGCTGGGGCTTCTGCGCCGTGTCCCGCGACTGCTCCGACTCCGACATGCGTCCCCTCTGCGATCCCTGATCCTGGCCCGCGACTGCCGCCCGCGCGGTGCCGTAACGCGCCCTGGCAGAGCCTTCATTGTTCCTCACTCCGGGACCACCGCTGCTCCCGGGTCCGGCGTCCGCCAGGATGGGTCCGGAGGAAGGGACCCCCACCATGCCACTACCCCGGGCGCGGTCGCGCACCCCGCTGGCCATGGCCCTGTTCGGACTTGGGACAAGCGTATTAGCGACAGGTGTTCTGACAGCGGGTCTCCTGACGGCCGGTACGACGCGCCCGGACACGCCGGGGCACCCGCCGCCGGACGTACCGACGAAAGCGGCACCGGCCACCGCGTCGCACACGGCGCCGGACACGGCGCCGAGCGGGTCGCCGGTCGGGGCGCCCGCCGACACCGCGCCGGGCACACCCCCGTGGGCGGCCACCTCCCGCGTCCTCGGCCGGCTGGTCTCCGAGGGCCACGCGCCGGGCGCGGCCCTGCTCTCCCGTACCTCCTCCGCCGCGTCCCGGTTCGAGACCGCCGGCTCCGGAATCCGCCGGGACGACCGCTTCCGTGCGGGCAGCATCACGAAGACCCTGGTGGCGACGGTCGTCCTCCAGCTCGCCGCCGAGGGCGAGTTGACGCTGTCCGACACCGTGGACCGTCATCTGCCCGGGCTGGTACGCGGTCACGGGAACGACGGCCGCCGCCTCACCCTGCGCTCTCTGCTCACCCACACCAGCGGCCTCCACGACTACATGGCCGACGACTCCGTCCCCTCCCCGGCCACCGCCCGGGCCGCCGTCCGCCGGGCGCTGACCCACGCCCCCGGCCCCACCGGCACCTACGCGTACTCCAACACCGACTACATCCTGCTCGGCCTGGTCGTCGAGGCGGTCACCGGAGAGTCGTACGCCTCCGAGGCCCAGCGCCGCATCATCGTCCCCCTCGGTCTCGGCGGCACGTCCTTCCCCGGTGCGCGCACCACGCTGCCCACCCCGCACGGCCACGCCTACAGCCGCACGTCGGTCACCGGCGGCCCCGACGGGAGCGGCCCGCGCCCCGGCGCTCTGTACGACGTCACCGAACTCGACCCGCGCGAGGCGGGCGCGGCCGGCGAGCTGATCACCACTCTCGACGATCTCGACCGCTTCTGCACGGCCCTGCTGCGCGGCGAGCTCCTCCCCCCGGCCCAACTGCGCGAGCTGCTGGACACCACGGCCTCCCACGGTGTCTACGGCATGGGCGTCTACCCCCGGCGGCTCTCCTGCGGCACCACCGTCTGGGGGCACAACGGCCGGATCCCGGGCAGTTACGTCCGGACCGCCGCGACCGCCGACGGCCGCCACACCCTCACCTTCCGCGTCAACACGGACACCCTCGCGGGCGACTCCCTGGACACGCTCGAACCAGCCCTCCTGGATGCCGAGTTCTGCCCTTCGTGACAGATGCCGTCGCCGTGACAGATGCCGCCGCCTTACAGATGCCGCCGCCCCGGGCGAAGCGACGTGCGCGCCCGGGGCGGAGACGGACGGCCCCCGGAGCCGCCCGCCCGCACCGCACCACTCAGAAGGCCACGATGTCCGGCGCGCCCAGCCGCGCCGCGTCCGCCGTCCGGTCGTCCGGCTGCCGCTGCGACTCCCGCTCCGCCTCCACCCGCTTCTCGTAGTGCTCGACCTCGCGGTTGATCTGGTCCAGGTCCCAGCCGAGCACCGGCGCCATCAGCTCCGCGCACTCCCGGGCGCTACGCGTCCCCCGGTCGAAGGTCTCGATCGAGATCCGGGTCCGCCGTGTCAGCACGTCCTCAAGGTGGCGGGCCCCTTCGTGCGAGGCCGCGTAGACGACCTCGGCGCGCAGATAATCCTCCGCGCCGCCCAGTGGCTCGCCCAGTGAGGGATCGGCTTCGATCAGCTCCAGCAGCTCCTCGACGAGCGTGCCGTAGCGGTTGAGCAGATGCTCCACCCGGACCACGTGTATGCCGGTGCGCGCCGCCATCCTGGCCCGCGCGTTCCACAGGGCGTGGTAACCCTCGGCCCCCAGCAGCGGCACATCCTCCGTGACGCAGGCCGCCACCCGCTGGTCGAGACCGTGCACGGCCTCGTCCACCGCGTCCTTGGCCATCACCCGGTACGTCGTGTACTTGCCTCCGGCGACGACCACCATGCCGGGCACCGGGTGGGCGACCGTGTGTTCGCGCGACAGCTTGCTCGTCGCGTCCGACTCCCCGGCGAGCAGCGGGCGCAGCCCCGCGTACACCCCTTGCACGTCGTCCCGCGTCAGCGGCACGGACAGGACGGAATTCACGTGCTGCAGCACGTAGTCGATGTCGGCGCTGGACGCGGCCGGATGGGCCTTGTCGAGGTTCCAGTCCGTGTCGGTGGTGCCGACGATCCAGTGCCGCCCCCAGGGGATCACGAAGAGCACCGACTTCTCGGTGCGCAGGATCAGCCCGGTCGTGGAGTGGATCCGGTCCTTGGGTACGACCAGATGGACGCCCTTGGAGGCCCGGACGTGGAACTGGCCGCGCTCGGCGATCAGGCCCTGCGTGTCGTCCGTCCACACCCCGGTGGCGTTGACGATCTGCTTGGCCCGGATCTCGTACTCCCCGCCGGCCTCCACGTCCTGCACGCGCGCGCCGACGACCCGCTCCCCCTCCCGCAGGAAGCCGATGACCCGCGCGCCACCCGCGACGTGCGCGCCGTAGGTCGCGGCCGTCCGGACGAGGGTCGCGACATAGCGCGCGTCGTCCATCTGCGCGTCGTAGTACTGCAACGCCCCGACCAGCGCGTCCTTCTTCAGGCAGGGCGCCACCCGCAGGGCGTGCCGCCGCGAGAGATGGCGGTGGAGGGGCAGTCCGCGTCCGTGTCCGGACGACACGGACATCGCGTCGTACATCGCCACGCCCGAGCCGGCGTAGAGCCGCTCCCAGCCCTTGTGCTGCAACGGATACAGGAACGCCACCGGCTTCACCAGATGGGGCGCCAGCTTCTCCAGCAGCAGTCCTCGCTCCTTGAGCGCTTCCCGTACGAGCGCGAAGTCGAGCATCTCCAGATAGCGCAGGCCGCCGTGGATCAGCTTGCTCGACCGGCTGGAGGTGCCGGCCGCCCAGTCGCGCGCCTCCACCAGTCCGGTGGACAGACCTCGGGTCACGGCGTCGAGTGCGGTCCCCGCCCCGACCACGCCCGCGCCCACGACCAGCACGTCCAGTTCACGCTCGGCCATCGCCGCCAGCGCCTGTGCGCGCTCCGCGGGTCCCAGTGTCGCTGTCTTCACTGCTGCCTCCCGTCGTCCCCCGTGTGGTCGGGCTACAGATCGATTCTGTCCGCACTCCACGACTTCAGCCACCGCCTGTGGATAACGCTGCGCGACGATCGGCCCGCTCCCCCGATAAACAGGCTCCTCCCGGCCGCGCAATACCGCATAACGGTCATATTTACGCCTAGTCTGACATTGCGCTTCCCCATTCTGTCCACCCGGGTTGCGCTCACTGTCCACTCCGGTTAAGGGAAGGGCGGCCACCGCCACCATGCCCGCAGATCTCGCCGTCATCGGACTCGGCCACCTCGGCCTGCCCCTCGCCCAGGCCGCCGTGGCCGCCGGGATCGACACCATCGGCTTCGACACCGACCCACGGCCCGTCGCCGCGCTGGCGGCGGGCCACACCCCGGTCGACGGCCCGCTCACCGCCTCCGACGTCCGCCGGATGCTCTCCGGGGGTTTCCGGCCCACCACCAACCCGACCGAGCTGGGCCGGGTCCGCACGGCGGTCATCTGCGTGCCCACCCCGCTCGGCGCCGACCGCACCCCGGATCTGACCGCGATCGGCGACGCGGCCCGCGCGCTGGCCGCGCGGCTGCGCCCGCACACCACCGTGCTGCTGGAATCCCCGGTGGCGCCCGGCACCACGGAGGGGTACCTCCGCACCATCCTGGAGGAGGGATCGGGCCTCCAGGCCGGCCGCGACTTCCACCTCGCGTACTCCCCCGGCCGGCACGACCCCGGCAACCGCACGCACGGCATCGCCAACACCCCCAAGGTGATCGGCGGCCTGACCCCGGCCTGCACCGAATCGGCCGCCGCCTTCTACGGCCGCCTCACCGACAAGGTCGTCCGCGCGCGCGGACCGCGCGAGGCGGAGACGGTCAAGCTCCTCGAAACCAACTTCCGGCACGTGAACATCGCCCTGGTCAACGAGATGGCCGTGCTCTGCCACGACCTCGGCGTCGATCTCTGGGACGTGATCCGCTGCGCCGAGACCAAGCCCTTCGGCTTCCAGGCCTTCCGGCCGGGGCCGGGCGTCGGCGGCCACGGCGTGCCGATGGACCCCAGCTACCTCCCGCACGCGGGCCGCACCCCGGGCCATCCGCTGCGGATGGTGGGACTCGCCCAGGAGATCAACACCCGGATGCCGCAGTACGTCATCCAGCGCAGCGCCACCCTCCTCAACGAGCACGGCAAGTCCGCGCGGGGCGCCCGGGTGCTGCTGCTCGGCGTCACCTACAAGCCGGACCTCGCCGACCAGGAGAGTTCACCGGCCACCGAGATCGCCTGCCGGCTGATGGACCTGGGCGCGACCGTCAGCTACCACGACCCGTACGTCCCCGACTGGCGCGTTCGCGACCTGCCCGTACCGCGCGCGGACTCGCTCTACGAGGCGGCCGCCAACGCCGATCTGACGGTTCTGCTCCAGCACCACCGCACCTACGACCTGCAAGGGCTCGCGGTCAAGGCGCAGTTGCTGCTGGACACGAGGGGGGCGAGCCCGGCGGGCACGGCGTACCGGCTGTGAATTGACACATCGGCTGTCGGAGCGGACTGCTAATGTCCAGCATCGTCGTGCACAAGTCATGCGCACGCCACTTTCCCTGGGGGGGATTCCGTATGAGTCAGCCCGTTCCGCCGCCCGGCAACCCGTTCGCCGAGGGCACCGCACCGTCTTCCGGCAACCCGTTCGCCGAAGGCGCCGTTCCGCCCGCCCCGTTCGCCCCGCCCCCGGCGCCCGCAACCGCGAACCTCGGGCTCGGACTGGTCGCGGCCCTGGTCGCCGCCGTGGTCGCCGCGGCGGTCTACGGCGGGATCATCGGCGCCAGCGAGCGCCAGATCGGCTGGGCGGCCGTCGGTGTCGGCTTCCTCACCGGTTTCGCGGCCGGCAAGGTCGGCGGGTCCAACCCGGTCCTGCCCGTGGTCAGCGCGGTCCTCTCGCTGGGCGCCGTCTACGCGGGGCAGCTGTTCGGCATCGCGCTCCTCATCGCGAAGGAGCTGGACGTGTCGACGACCGAGGTCGTCTTCGACCACTTCGACGTGCTCACCGCGGGCTGGAGCGAAGGCGCGAACGCCATGAGCTTCCTCTTCTTCGCGCTCGCCGCCTTCGCGGCCTACTCCGGCGCCAAGAAGGCCGCCCAGTAAGGACGGCCGCACACCGACGCCGCACACACGAAGGTGCCCGGACCGGGAGTCGGTCCGGGCACCTCGCCGTGACGTCACATCCCCGGTCGCGGGGTCAGCGGCGGTGCTGCGAGTCCGCCACCGTCACCTCGACGCGCTGGAACTCCTTGAGTTCGCTGTAGCCCGTCGTCGCCATGGCCCGCTTCAGCGCGCCGAAGAAGTTCATCGATCCGTCCGGGCTGTGCGAGGGGCCGGTGAGGACCTCCTCCGTCGTCCCGACGATGCCGAGGTCCACCAGCTTGCCGCGCGGCACGTCCTCGTGGACCGCCTCCATGCCCCAGTGGTGGCCCTTGCCCGGCGCGTCCGTCGCCCGCGCCAGCGGGGAACCGATCATCACCGAGTCCGCGCCGCACGCGATCGCCTTGGGCAGGTCGCCGGACCAGCCGACCCCGCCGTCCGCGATGACGTGCACGTACCGGCCACCGGACTCGTCCATGTAGTCGCGGCGCGCGGCGGCCACGTCCGCGACGGCGGTCGCCATCGGGACCTGGATGCCCAGCACGTTGCGGGTGGTGTGCGCGGCGCCGCCGCCGAAGCCGACGAGCACGCCCGCCGCACCCGTACGCATCAGGTGCAGGGCGGCGGTGTACGTGGCGCAGCCGCCGACGATGACCGGCACATCCAGCTCGTAGATGAACTGCTTCAGGTTCAGCGGCTCGGCCGCGCCGGAGACGTGCTCGGCGGAGACCGTCGTACCGCGGATGACGAAGATGTCGACCCCGGCGTCCACCACGGCCTTGGAGAACTGCGCCGTGCGCTGCGGCGAGAGCGCGGCCGCCGTGACGACGCCCGAGTCCCGCACCTCCTTGATGCGCCGGCCGATCAGCTCCTCCTTGATCGGCTCGGCGTAGATCTCCTGGAGCCTGCGGTTGGCGGTCGCCTCGTCCAGGCCGGCGATCTCGTCGAGCAGCGGCTGCGGGTCCTCGTACCGGGTCCACAGCCCTTCCAGGTTGAGCACCCCCAGGCCGCCCATCTCACCGATGCGGATCGCGGTCTGCGGGGAGACGATGGAGTCCATGGGAGCGGCCAGGAAGGGCAGCTCGAACCGGTAGGCGTCGATCTGCCAGGCGATCGAGACCTCCTTCGGGTCCCGGGTGCGCCGGCTCGGCACGACGGCGATGTCGTCGAACGCGTACGCCCTGCGGCCGCGCTTGCCGCGCCCGATCTCGATCTCAGTCACGATGTGTGGCCTTTCCCTCTACGTCTGCCGTCCCAGTATCCCCGAGACGTGTACCCGCCGGTGCCCCCCGCGCATCGGTAAGGGGCGGCCGGGTGTCCCGGCCGCCCCTTACCGATGCTTACGCTCAGTGCTTGTTGTAGTTCGGTGCCTCGACGGTCATCTGGATGTCGTGCGGGTGGCTCTCCTTGAGGCCCGCCGCGGTGATCCGGACGAAGCGGCCCTTGGTCTCCATCTCGTCGATGGAGGCCGCGCCCACGTATCCCATGGTCTGGCGCAGTCCGCCGACCAGCTGGTGCAGCACGGCGGCCAGCGGGCCGCGGTAGGGCACCTGGCCCTCGATGCCCTCGGGGACCAGCTTGTCGTCCGCGGACACCTCGCCCTGGAAGTAGCGGTCCTTCGAGTACGAGCGTCCCTGGCCCCGGGACTGCATGGCGCCCAGCGACCCCATGCCTCGGTACGACTTGAACTGCTTGCCGTTGATGAACTGCAGCTCGCCCGGGGACTCCTCGCAGCCCGCGAGCAGGCTGCCGAGCATCACCGTGCTGGCGCCGGCCGCGAGGGCCTTGCCGATGTCGCCCGAGTACTGCAGGCCACCGTCGCCGATGACCGGGATGCCCGCGGCCATGCAGACCACCGCGGCCTCGTAGATCGCCGTGACCTGCGGGACGCCGATACCGGCGACCACGCGGGTGGTACAGATCGAGCCGGGTCCGACGCCGACCTTCACGCCGTCCACGCCCGCGTCGATCAGCGCCTTGGCACCGTCGCGAGTGGCGACGTTACCGCCGATGATGTCGATGCCGACGCTCGACTTGATCTTCGACATCCAGCTGAGCGCGTTGCTGTTGTGGCCGTGCGAGGTGTCCACGACCAGGAAGTCGACACCGGCGGCGACCAGCGCCTGGGCGCGCTCCAGCGCCTCCGGGCTGGCACCCACCGCGGCGCCGACGAGCAGTCGGCCCTCCGCGTCCTTGGCCGCGTTCGGGTACTTCTCGGCCTTGACGAAGTCCTTGACCGTGATGAGGCCCTTGAGGATGCCCCCGTCGTCGACCAGCGGCAGCTTCTCGATCTTGTGGCGGCGCAGCAGCTCCATGGCGTCCACGCCGGAGATGCCGACCTTGCCGGTGACGAGCGGCATCGGGGTCATGACCTCGCGCACCTGGCGCGTACGGTCCGCCTCGAAGGCCATGTCGCGGTTGGTGACGATGCCGAGCAGCTTGCCCGCGCGGTCGGTGACCGGGACGCCGCTGATCCGGAACTTGGCGCAGAGCTGGTCGGCCTCGGCGAGCGTCGCGTCCGGGAGGACCGTGATCGGGTCGGTGACCATGCCGGACTCGGAGCGCTTCACCAGGTCGACCTGGTTGGCCTGGTCGGCGATGGAGAGGTTGCGGTGCAGGACACCGACACCGCCCTGCCGTGCCATGGCGATCGCCATCCGCGACTCGGTGACCTTGTCCATCGCGGCGGAGAGCAGCGGGATGTTCACCTTGACGTTCCGCGAGACCAGGGATGCGGTGTCCACCTGGTTCGGCAGGACTTCCGAGGCGCCCGGCAGCAGCAGCACGTCGTCGTATGTCAGCCCGAGTGTCGCGAACTTCTCAGGCACTCCGTCGACGTTTGCAGTCATGACACCTTCCCCAAATGGCCTTGATCGGTGCGGATGTCCATGCTAACGGGCTCCACGGGCCGCTCATTCCACGCCGGCGGCCCCGCTCGGCGTCGGCAGGATCACACCGGGCGCGATCACCGCCGGCACGATCACTGTTCGGCGAGCGCGCGCAGTCTGCTGAGGGCCCGGTGCTGGGCGACCCGTACCGCGCCCGGGGACATGCCCAGCATCTGGCCCGTCTCCTCCGCGGTCAGCCCGACCGCGACCCGCAGGACCAGCAGCTCGCGCTGGTTCTCCGGGAGATTGGCGAGCAGCTTCTTGGCCCACGCGGCGTCGCTGCTCAGCAGCGCCCGCTCCTCGGGGCCCAGCGAGTCGTCCGGCCGCTCGGGCATCTCGTCGGACGGCACGGCTGTCGATCCCGGGTGCCGCATGGCGGCCCGCTGGAGATCGGCGACCTTGTGGCCGGCGATGGCGAAGACGAACGCCTCGAAGGGACGGCCCGTGTCGCGGTAGCGCGGCAGGGCCATCAGGACAGCGACGCAGACCTCCTGAGCGAGGTCCTCCACGAAGTGTCGCGCATCACCCGGCAGGCGGTTCAGCCGCGTACGGCAGTAGCGCAGCGCGAGCGGGTGAACATGGGCCAGGAGATCGTGCGTGGCCTGTTCGTCACCATCGACGGCACGGTGAACGAGTGCACTGATCGCCGTGCTCTCGTCATCCCGCATCGGTCCATGGTGCCTTGGCGGCTGCTGATTGGCGGCACCGCGTCCGTAGTTGTGCACCGAAGCGTTATGAGCGGGTGCGGCAGAACTCATCCCCTGCGCTCTCCCCTCGCGCTCGTCCGACTCGTCCCCGAGGAACTCCACATGTCAAGGATGCGGCATAGCGCGGGAAACGGTTGCGTACGGGCGTACGTTGGCCCGTGCCCCCCGCGGCCCGAGGGGCGGACGGGGGGCACGGGCCACTGGTGTCAGCGGACCAGGCCCCAGCGGAAACCGAGCGCGACGGCGTGCGCGCGGTCCGAGGCGCCGAGCTTCTTGAAGAGGCGGCGGGCGTGCGTCTTGACCGTGTCCTCGGAGAGGAAGAGCTCCCGGCCGATCTCGGCGTTGGAGCGGCCGTGGCTCATCCCTTCGAGCACCTGGATCTCCCGGGCGGTGAGCGTCGGCGCGGCGCCCATCTCGGCCGAACGGAGCCGGCGCGGGGCGAGCCGCCAGGTCGGATCGGCGAGCGCCTGGGTGACGGTCGCGCGCAGCTCGGCGCGCGAGGCGTCCTTGTGCAGATAGCCGCGGGCTCCGGCGGCGACCGCGAGCGCGACCCCGTCCAGGTCCTCGGCGACCGTGAGCATGATGATCCGGGCGCCGGGGTCGGCGGAGAGCAGCCTGCGCACCGTCTCGACACCGCCCAGGCCCGGCATGCGCACGTCCATCAGAATCAGGTCGGACCGATCGGCTCCCCAGCGGCGGAGGACTTCCTCGCCGTTGGCCGCGGTCGTGACGCGCTCGACACCTGGCACGGTCGCGACCGCGCGGCGGAGCGCCTCTCGGGCAAGCGGGGAGTCGTCGCAGACGAGGACGGATGTCATGACCGTCCTCCGCAGCTGATGCGCGTCACCTTGGGCCTCCAGGCTGGGTACATATCGTCACCTGTGCGATTGACGCTCGCCGGACATCTGCCCGATCGCTCGTTCTCTCAACCGCCTCGCACATTCAACGACGGTCACTCGAAAGAGTTACGGGTCGGACGGTCGGGTTCGACACTCCCTGTGAGGGTCCGCATACAGAGAAGTGCGTCGGGGACCGTGCGGCCTTCACTCAGAGCTATGCCCCATTTAGCGGCTTTTCTTCACTATTGCTGGTGTCTGTGACTAGATTTGCAATGAGTCATATTTACATCTACTTACATAGTAGATGTACCGTCGTGAGCACCGGCGCGGGCAGCGCGTCGGGCTCCCACCCGGCGTCCAAGCGGCCCGTATCCGCCTCAGCACGGTTACAAGGGGACATGAGCAATGGCAGATTTCTCCCGCCTTCCCGGACCGAACGCAGACCTGTGGGACTGGCAGCTCCTCGCGGCTTGCCGTGGTGTCGACAGTTCGCTCTTCTTCCATCCGGAGGGGGAAAGGGGCGCGGCACGGAGCGCGCGTGAGAACTCGGCGAAAGAGGTGTGCATGCGGTGCCCGGTACGCGCGGAGTGCGCCGCGCACGCGCTGGCGGTACGGGAGCCGTACGGCGTATGGGGCGGGCTGACCGAGGATGAACGCGAGGAGCTGATGGGGCGCGCGCGCACCCGCCTGATCACGGCATCGGCGCCGGGCCCGGGTGCCGGCCCGGAAGACAACACGAGCGACTGACGACCGAAGAAACGTTCCTGCACCCTCGCCGCGAGGTCGGAGCGGCATGCCCGCGTGCCCGGCGGTGAGCGTGCGGGCCCTGACGGCGGCTGACGGCCGGCTCGTGACGGCGGGCTCCGGCGCCCCGCTCGGCCGGTTCCGACGGCAGCAGTCACGGGTGGGCCGTGGACGGACCGCACGGAGACCGTGGGCACGTCGTGCGAGGGACCCGCGTCGAGACGCGGCGCCGGACGCGGGGTCAGCGGGCCGCGGCCAGGACCAGTTGGTCGAGCGTCGCCGCCACGGCCGGCACCTGCGCCAGATCCGGCAGGGTCAGCGCGACGATCTCCCGGTGCACCGACGGCTCGACCATGAGCGTCCGCACCCCCTTGGGACGTACCGACTCCAGAGCCAGCTCCGGCAGCACCGCCACCCCGAGCCCCGCCGCCACCAGGCCCATGACGGCCGGATAGTCGTCCGTCGCGAAGTCGATGCGGGGCGTGAAGCCCGACTCCTCACAGACCTCGACCAGTTGCCCGCGGCAGCGCGGACAGCCCGCGATCCACGGCTCGTCGGCCAGATCGCCGATCGCGGCCTTCCCCGCGTCCGCGAGCCGGTGCCCCTCCGGCACCAGGCCGACGAGCCGGTCCACCAGCAGGGGGCGCACGACCAGGTCGTCCCACTCCGAGGCGGAACCGCCGTACCGGAATGCCAGCGCCACATCGCAGTCGCCGTCCCGCAGCATCGCGGCGGAGTGGGGCGGCTCGGCCTCGACGAGCGAGACACGGGTGCCCGGATGGGCGGCGCGCAGGGCGGCCAGCGCGGTGGGGACCAGGGTGGAGCTGCCGCTCGGGAACGACACCAGCCTGACCCGACCGGCCCGGAGCCCCGCGATGGCGGCGATCTCCTCCTCCGCCGCGGTGAGCCCGGCGAGGATGCCCGCCGCGTGCCGCACGAGCACCTCACCGGCCTGGGTCAGCCGCATCTCCCGGCCGGTACGGACGATCAGCGGGGTCCCGGCGGACGCTTCGAGCGCCTTCATCTGCTGGCTGACGGCCGGTTGGGTGCAACCCAGCTCGCGGGCAGCGGCGGAGAAGGAACCGGTGGCGGCCACAGCGCGCAGGACTCGGAGATGACGGGCTTCGATCACCCCGCAACCATAAGTGACTCTTGGGGATGCCGAGGAGTAATGGATAGATGGTTTGAGGACCGTACGGATACGGATAGCGTGCCGTCATGAGACTTCTGACCGTGAATGTGGGGCGGCCGAAGGCCGTGGACTACACCGACGCCCCGGGTGGCGTCACGGCGATCGACAAGCGGCCGGCCGACGGTCCCGTACGGGTGGCGGATCCCGGGGCCAAGGGCGAGGGCGCGAGCGGGGTCGGCGGCGACACGGTCTGCGATCTGCGCCATCACGGCGGGACGGACCAGGCGGTGTACGCGTTCGCCCGCGAGGACCTGGACTTCTGGGAGCGGGAGCTCGGCCGGCCGCTGGCCAACGGCGCCTTCGGCGAGAACCTCACCACGTCCGGCCTGGACATCACCCACGCGAAGATCGGCGAGCGCTGGCGGATCGGCCCCGACGTGGTGCTGGAGACGACGAGCGGGCGGATTCCGTGCCGGACGTTCCAGAGCTGGCTCGGCGAGAACGGCTGGGTCAAGCGCTTCACGCGGCAGGCCGTCACCGGCGCGTATCTGCGGGTCATCACCCCCGGCGAGATCCGTGCGGGCGACGCGATCGAGATCGTCCACCGCCCCGATCACGAGGTGACGGTGGCCATGGCCTTCCGGGCCGTCACCCTGGAACGGGAGCTGCTGCCCCGGATCCTCGCCGCGGGCGAGGCGCTCCATCCCGAGGAGCGGAGAACGGCACGGGAGTACGTCGCCCGGCACGACGAGCACACCGGATCCCCGGCGGTGAAGTAGCCCCGACCTGGGGCTCGTTGGTGGCGGAATACTTCACGCCGGGGACCTCTCGTCCGGATCATGCCGGGCTCGCGTGCCCTGGTACCGCACCTCGCCGCGTTGTCGTCAGTCGCCGACGCTCCGCGTGGACTCCTTCCTCCGCCTCGCGATGCACAGCACCAGACCCCGCTCACCGTTCCGGCCTGATCCAGACGAAAGGTCCTAGGGGACATCCCCGAGAGTGACGGGTGTGGAGTCGGGGGCACCTGAGGGTGGCCCCCGATGACTCAGGGTGCGGCACACCGCCACGCTGAGTACATGTCTGGCTTCAAGCGCGTCCTCATCATTCTCGCGTCTGTCGCGACCGTCCTCGCCCTGGCAGTCGGCGGCGGCGCTCTCTGGCTCTATTCCGGCGCCAAGGTGTCCACGGTCGGCCGGGGGGATTTCCGCAATGAACTGGCCGTGCCGCCACTCGCCGAATCGACCGTCACGGCGGACGGCACCCGCGTCTTCGATCTGAGGATGCAGGCCGGCGAGACGGAATTCCAGGACGGCCAAAAGACCCCGACCTGGGGATTCAACGGCAGTTATCTGGGGCCCACGCTGCGCGCCGAGCGCGGTGAGAAGGTCCAGGTGCGGGTGAGGAACACACTGGCCGAGGCGTCCAACGTGCACTGGCACGGAATGCACCTGCCCGCGACGATGGACGGCGGCCCCCAGCGGATGATCGCGCCGGGCACGACCTGGTCGCCGTCCTGGAAGATCACCCAGCCGGCCGCGACGCTCTGGTACCACCCGCATCCGATGGGCGAGACCGAGGACCACGTACAGCGGGGCCTGGCCGGGATGTTCATCCTCGACGACACCGCGTCCCGTGCCCTCGCGCTGCCCGACACGTACGGGGTGAACGACCTGCCGGTCATCGTCCAGGACACGAAGTTCGACGGGGCGCGGTTCGTCCACGCCCACGGATTGACCCGGACCGTGGGATTCCTCGGGGACCGGACCATGGTGAACGGCACCCTTGACCCCTACAAGGAGGTCGGGGACGAGCGCGTACGGCTGCGCCTGCTGAACGCCTCGACCGCCCGCACCTACGACTTCGGCTTCGACGACAGCCGCGAGTTCTCCCTCATAGGCACCGACGGCGGACTGCTGGAGAAGGCCGCCGCGACGGACCGGATCCAGCTCTCGCCGGGTGAGCGCGCCGAGATCGTGGTGCGGGTCAGGCCCGGAGAGCGCACCGTGCTGCGCAGCTATCCCCTCGACATAGGCCAGGACTTCTACAACCAGCGCTTCAACGGGGGCGACGACACCTTCGACATCCTGGAGTTGCGGGCCAAGAAGCAGCTGCGCCGGTCGCCCGCGCTGCCCACGGCGCTCGGGAAGCCGGAGGTGCCGGACGGCTCGCACGCCGTGCGCGGCCGGTCCTTCGACCTGGCGCTGCCCGGGATCAACGGCCACAAGATGAACATGGGCCGGGTGGACGAGACGGTCACGCGCGGTACGACGGAGATCTGGACCATCCGGAACAACAACGGAATGCCGCACAACTTCCATATACACGGCCTGCAGTTCACGGTCCTGTCGGTGAACGGACGGGAGCCCCGGCCGGCGCTGCGCGGCGCGAAGGACACCGTCTTCCTGCCGAGCGGTACGACGGTGAAGCTCGCGATGCGTTTCGACGGGCCGGCCGATCCCGATACTCCGTACATGTACCACTGCCATCTGCTCTCCCACGAGGACCAGGGAATGATGGGGCAGTTCGTGGTCGTGGAGAAGGGGCGGAAGGCGGGCCGTCCGGCCGCCACCCACACGCATCAGGGCCACTGACACAGGCGCTAACGTGCCGCGTATGACGACTGCTTTGATTACGGGCGCGACCGCGGGGATCGGTGCCGCCTTCGCGCG
Organism: Streptomyces sp. NPDC051569; assembly: GCF_044454085.1. Taxonomy (NCBI): domain Bacteria; kingdom Bacillati; phylum Actinomycetota; class Actinomycetes; order Kitasatosporales; family Streptomycetaceae; genus Streptomyces; species Streptomyces sp. NPDC051569. The sequence continues at coordinate 52,914 of NZ_JBITDJ010000002.1, read as the reverse complement.
GCGGCTGGCGGCGGACGGGCACAACCTCGTCCTCGTGGCCCGCGACACCGAGCGCTTGCAGGACCAGGCCACCGAACTGCACGACCGGCACGGCATCGAGGCCGAGGTACTGACGGCCGACCTCTCCACCGACAGCGGGATCGAGTCGGTGGAGAGGCGGCTCTCGGACCGCAGGCAGCCGGTCGATCTCCTGGTGAACAACGCCGGGTTCGGCAACAAGGGACGTTTTCTCGATGTCCCGATGTCCGACGAACTGACCATGCTGAAGGTGCACTGCGAGGCGGTGCTGCGGCTGACCTCGGCGGCGGTCACCGGGATGACGGCGCGCGGGCGGGGCGGGGTCGTCAATGTGGCGTCGGTGGCCGCGTTCCTGCCGCGCGGGACGTACGGCGCCTCGAAGGCCTGGGTCGTGCAGTTCACCCAGGGCGCGGCCCGGGACCTGACGGGGACGGGGGTACGGCTGATGGCGCTGTGTCCTGGCTTCGTACGGACCGAGTTCCACGAGCGGGCCGGAATGGGGACGGACAACATCCCGGGGTGGATGTGGCTGGACGCGGACAAGCTGGTGACCGCCGCGCTGGCGGACCTGGCGCGCGGCAAGAGCGTGTCCGTGCCGGACCCCCGCTACAAGGCGCTGATGGGCGCGGTGAAGCTGGCACCGCGCGGGCTGCTCGGCGGGATCACGTCGAAGACGGGGCGCAAGTACGGCCCCCAGTAGGCACCGGGACCGAGCCGGGCATAGGGGGGTGTCCGACGGCCCGACCCGCGGCGACACTGGAAGGCCGGTCTCACCGCCGACAGCGTCACGTGACGCGCAAGGAGCCTGAGTTCTCCCATGCACCACGCCACCACCGACCGCCGGCCGCCCGCACTGCTCGTCATGGGCCCCGGGATAGCGGACCGGCTGCTCGACCACGGCCACCGGGCCCGGCTGACCGGCCTCGTGCGCACCGATCCCGCCCTGGTCGCCCATCAGCTGTCCGACCCGGTGCCCGCCGTCGCCGCCGCCCTCGCCGACGCCGAACTGCTCCTCACCTGCTGGGGCGCACCGCCCCTGACCGCCGCCGTCCTCGCCGCCGCGCCGCGCCTGCGGGCCGTCGTCCATGCCGCGGGCAGCGTCAAGCACCACATCACCGACGCCTGTTGGGAGCGGGGTATCCAGGTCACCTCGGCCGCCGCCGCCAATGCCCTCCCGGTGGCCGAGTACACGCTCGCCGCCATCCTCTTCGCGGGCAAGAACGTCCTCGGCTCCGCCCAGCGCTACCGGAATCTGCGCACCCACCACGACTGGCACGGGGAGCTCGACCGCTCGGGCAACTACCGCCGTACGGTCGGTGTCGTCGGGGCCTCCCGCATCGGCCGCCGCGTCATCGAGCTGCTGCGCCCCTTCGACCTCGATGTCCTGCTGTACGACCCGTACGTGGACGGCGAGGCGGCCGCCGCGCTCGGCGTCGCGTCCGTGTCCCTCGACGAACTCTGCGCCCGCAGTCAGGTGGTCTCGGTCCACGCGCCCCAGCTCCCGGCCACCCGTCATATGATCGGCGCCGCGCAGCTGGCCGCGATGCCCGACGGCTCGACCCTGATCAACACCTCGCGCGGCTCGCTGATCGACGAGAACGCGCTGCTGCCCGAGCTGGTCTCCGGCCGGATCCGCGCCGTCCTGGATGTGACGGATCCCGAACTGCCGGCCGTCGACTCACCCCTGTACGACCTGCCGAACGTGCTGCTGACCCCGCATGTCGCGGGCTCCCTCGGCGGTGAGCTGCACCGGATGGCCGACCAGGCGCTCGACGAGGTGGAGCGCTTCGCGAAGGGGTTGCCCTTCGCCGACCCTGTACATCCCTCGGCCCAGCACCTCTCCGCGTGACCCGGCGGCGAGCCCGACCTGGGCGACAGGCCTGACCCGGCGGCGGGCGCGCCCCGGCGGCCTGCCTACCCGCCGCGGTGGCCTGCCCGCCCTGGCCCGGCGGCCTGCGGGAGCGAACGCACCGAGGCCCGGTGCCCCCGTCGCGGGGGCACCGGGCCTCGGTGCGTTCAGCTACCTGCCGTTGCGCGGGCTACGAGCCTCAGTGGCTGTGGCCGTGGCCGCCGTGGCCCTGCTCGGGCTCCTCCTCGGTCGGCTTCTCGACGACCAGGGTCTCGGTCGTGAGCAGCAGCGACGCGATGGACGCGGCGTTCTCCAGCGCGGAGCGCGTGACCTTGACCGGGTCGATGACGCCGGCCTTCACCAGGTCGACGTACTCGCCGGTCGCGGCGTTGAAGCCGTGACCCTTGTCCAGCTCCGACACCTTGGAGGTGATGACGTAGCCCTCAAGACCGGCGTTCTCGGCGATCCAGCGCAGCGGCTCGACGACGGCGCGGCGGACGACCGCGACACCGGTGGCCTCGTCGCCCTCCTTGCCGAGGTTGCCCTCCAGCACCTTGGCGGCGTGCACCAGAGCGGAGCCACCACCGGAGACGATGCCCTCCTCGACCGCGGCGCGGGTCGCGGAGATGGCGTCCTCCAGACGGTGCTTCTTCTCCTTGAGCTCCACCTCGGTGGCGGCACCGACGGAGATCACGCACACGCCGCCGGCCAGCTTCGCGAGGCGCTCCTGGAGCTTCTCACGGTCCCAGTCGGAGTCCGTGGACTCGATCTCGGCCTTGATCTGGTTGACGCGGCCGGCGACGTCGGCGGAGTTGCCGCCACCGTCGACGATGGTCGTGTCGTCCTTGGTGATGGTGACGCGGCGGGCCGAGCCCAGCACGTCCAGACCGGCCTGGTCGAGCTTGAGGCCGACCTCCTCGGCGATGACGGTGGCACCCGTGAGGGTGGCGATGTCGCCGAGCATGGCCTTGCGGCGGTCACCGAAGCCGGGGGCCTTCACCGCGACGGCGTTGAAGGTGCCACGGATCTTGTTGACGACGAGCGTGGAGAGCGCCTCGCCCTCGACGTCCTCGGCGATGATCAGCAGCGGCTTGGAGCCACCCGCCTGGATGACCTTCTCCAGCAGCGGGAGCAGGTCCTGGATGGAGGCGATCTTGCCCTGGTGGATCAGGATGTACGGGTCGTCGAGGACGGCCTCCATACGCTCCTGGTCGGTCACCATGTACGGGGACAGGTAGCCCTTGTCGAAGGCCATGCCCTCGGTGAAGTCGAGCTCCAGGCCGAAGGTGTTGGACTCCTCGACGGTGATGACACCGTCCTTGCCGACCTTGTCCATCGCCTCGGCGATGAGCTCGCCGACCTGCTGGTCCTGCGCGGAGAGCGCGGCCACGGCGGCGATGTCGGACTTGTCCTCGATCGGGCGGGCGGTCGCGAGGAGTTCCTCGGACACGGCCTTGACCGCGGCGTCGATGCCCTTCTTCAGGGAGGCGGGGGAGGCGCCGGCGGCGACGTTGCGCAGGCCCTCGCGGACCAGCGCCTGGGCCAGCACGGTGGCGGTGGTGGTGCCGTCACCCGCGATGTCGTTGGTCTTGGTCGCCACCTCCTTCACCAGCTGGGCGCCGAGGTTCTCGTACGGGTCGTCGAGCTCGACCTCGCGGGCGATCGTGACACCGTCGTTGGTGATGGTGGGGGCGCCGAACTTCTTGTCGATGACGACGTTGCGGCCCTTGGGGCCGATCGTCACCTTCACCGTGTCGGCAAGCTTGTTGACGCCGCGCTCAAGGGCGCGACGGGCGTCCTCGTCGAACTTCAGGATCTTCGCCATGGGAGCTTCTGTGTCCTCTCAAATGAACAGCGCCCCCGTCCGCCCGGCGTTCGCAGGGGGGCCGAGGGCGCTGTTCAGAAAAGCGATCTAAGTGGTGAACTACTTCTCGATGATCGCGAGCACGTCGCGAGCCGAGAGGACGAGGTACTCCTCGCCGCTGTACTTCACCTCGGTGCCGCCGTACTTGCTGTACAGAACGACATCGCCGACGGAAACGTCGAGCGGAAGACGCTCGCCGTTCTCGAAACGGCCCGGGCCCACGGCCAGGACGACGCCCTCCTGGGGCTTCTCCTTGGCAGTGTCCGGGATGACCAGGCCAGAGGCCGTGGTCTGCTCGGCGTCGAGCGGCTGGACCACAATGCGGTCCTCGAGCGGCTTGATGGCAACCTTGGTGCTGGCGGTCGTCACGATCCGACCTCCCCCTTCGGAGATCTCACGGGGTTAACTGTCTAGGTGGCGACCCAGGTGGTTCCGTCGTCGCGGGAGCCGGACCTGCCTGTTGTCGCGCATTGGCACTCTCCAGTGGGGAGTGCCAGGTCTGAGACTATGACCGCGATTAGCACTCGGTCAAGCGGAGTGCCAATTCACGTCGGCGTGGCGGTTCGGATCCGCTACGGGAACGCGTCCATGGCGACCCGGATTCCGGCACCGGAACGCGGCCACGGGGGCCCGGATTCCTTGCGGCGCCAGACCCCCGGCGCACCCGCCCGCGCGGCGCCAGGCCCCCCGGCGCACCCGCCACCGGCCGGAACACCGGCAGCGGGTGCGCCCTGTCTCACACGTAGTCCTCCAGCCTGGCCACGGCGTACCCCTTGTCCGTGATCAGCTTCATGACGTACCGGATCATGTCGGGCATGGAGCCCTTCCACTCCCCGCGCCCACGGAAGTGCGTGAGGATGATGTCGCCGGGGTGGAGGTCGCGGTCCCACTCCCGCCAGTCCATGTGGTCGGTGAACGCCTCGGCCGACCACAGCGGCACGGCCTTGATCCCGCACTCCTTGGCGATCCGCAGGGTGTCGCCGTTGTAGTTGCCGTACGGCGGACGGAAGAGCGTGGGCCGCTTCCCGTACCGCTTCTCGATCTTGTCCTGCTGGTCGCAGATCTCGTGCTTCTGCTCCTCGTACGACAGCCCCGGCAGGTAGGGGTGGTGGAGGGTGTGGTTGTTCAGGGAGACGCCGCGCTTCTGCATCTGCTGGAAGTAGCCGTAGTTGTCGCTGATGACGTAGTCGCTGAGGAAGGCGCTGTACGGGATCTTCAGCTCGGACATCATCCGCAGCAGTTCGGGGTCCTTCTCGGAGCCGTCGTCGATGGTCAGGAAGACGACCTTGTCCTTGACCGGGACGGTGGTGAAGACCGGCGGCAGGTCCTCGTCCTCGGCGCCGTCGATCTCGAAGCCCTTGCGGTTGGTGATCACCGGCTTGACGGCGGGCGGCGGGGGCGCGGCCAGCGGGGTGCCGGCGAGCTTCCATTTCCTGGCGGCGACGGCGCGGGCGGCCTGGACCTGGCGCAGCTTCTCGGCGTAGGCGGCGAGGGCGCCGCCCGGGCCCGCCTGTTGCTGCTCGGGCCGGCCCTTGACCTGCCCCTTCGCTTGCCCCTGCGCCTGCCCCTGCGCCTTGGCCTCTCCGCGCGCCCGGGCCGAGGGCGCCACGGCCGCCGCGCCGCCCTGCTCCTGCCCGGCGGCGGGCTTGGCGGCCGACGGATCGGCTGCCGTGGGAGGGGCGGCGGAGGGTCCGGCCGGAGCATGTGCGGCCGGACCTGACGACTCCGTGCCGCAGCCGGAGCCGATCGCCGCGACCAGGAGGGCGGCGAGAACCACGCGGGTGCGCCTGCCGTTCTTCCGCGTTCCCTTTGTCATCATTTTTTCGTTTTGTCGTACTAGTTGCATGGCGCCGCATCCTGTCAGTGCGGAGCACCCGCACCCGGCCGACACCTCCGTGCGACGCGTACCGTCCCCCGACTGGCTCACAATGGGCCGGGTGACCGACCGCGTTCCCTCCCCCGCCCCCGCCCCGCTGCTCGCACCGCTGCTCTCCCCCGAGGGCCAGGCGCTCCTCGCCGAACTGCGCGACCACGACCCCGCGCGGGAACTCGCCCTGGCCACCCGGCTGCGCCGCGACCACCCGGCCGAGCTGGTCTCGGCGGCGCTGGCGCAGGCACGGCTACGGCAGCGCGGCGTGGCGAAATTCGGTGCGGACGACGCGCACCGCATGTACTTCACCCCGAACGGCGTGGAGCAGGCCACCCGCTCCACGGTCGCCGCCTACCGGGCCGCCCGGTTCCATCAGCTCGCCCCTGAGCCCCCGGAGACGACGGCTGCCACGGACACGACGGCTGCCACGGCGAGTGCGGAGACCGGCCGGCGGGTCACCGACCTCTGCTGCGGCATCGGCGGCGACGCGATCGAGCTGGCACGCGCCGGCTTCGCCGTGCGGGCCGTCGACCTGGACCCGCTGACCTGCGAGATCGCCGCGACCAACGTGCGCACCCTGGCGCCCGGAGCGCCGCCCATGACCGTGACACGCGCGGACGTCCTGGAGTACGACCTCTCCGGGGCCGAAACCCTCTTCATCGACCCCGCGCGGCGTGGCGGCCGGGGCAGGATCTTCGATCCGGAGGCGTACTCACCCCCGCTCTCCTGGGCGATCGACGCGGTCCGCCGGGTCGGTGCCGGCGCCGTCAAGATCGCGCCCGGGATTCCGCACGAGCTGGTCCCGGACGATTTCGAGGCGGAGTGGATCTCGGACGGCGGCGACGTCAAGGAAGCGGTGCTCTGGCACGCGGGTGACCGTGTACGGAATCACGCACGGAATCACGCACGGAATCACGCACAGGATCACTCACGGGAGCACGCACCGGGTGACGAGCGGGGCCACGAACAAGACCCCGGCCGGGCGACCGTCGTCCCCGGCACGCGCCGCGCCACCCTCCTCCCCTCCGCCGCCACGCTCACCGGCCGTGGCCTCCCCGATCCGCAGGTCCGCGCGGTCGGCCGCTTCCTGTACGAGCCGGACGGCGCCGTCATCCGCGCCCATCTGGTCGCCGAGGTCGCCGAGGAGCTGACCGGCGGCCTGATCGACGAGACGATCGCGTACATCACCGCCGACGAACTGCGCCCGACCCCGTACGCCACCGCCTACGAGATCACCGATGTACTGCCGTTCAACCTCAAGAAACTCAAAGCCCTGCTGCGCGAGCGCGAAGTCGGCATCCTGACGGTCAAGAAGCGGGGCTCGGCGGTCGAACCCGAGGAACTGCGCCGCCGCGTGAAGCTCAAGGGCCCCCACGCGGCGACGGTTTTCCTCACCCGGGTAGCCGGCGCCCCGACGATGCTCCTCGGTCACCCGGCGCACCTCGGTCACCCGGCGTAACAGGAAGCCCACCCGGGGCGGGGGCCTGCCGGGGGTCCGTCAGCTCGTCCGTTCAGAGGTCTGTCAGCTCGTCCGCATAGATCTTCGACAGCGGCTGCGGGCCGATGTACTGCTGGCAATTGCACTGCCGGCGCTCGTACCGCAGCGGCTTCTTGTTCTCGTCCCACTGCACGGGCACCTCCACGTCCTCGTGGCACCTGCCCTGGCGGTCATGCTTCGCGAGGTGGTGCGAGCACCCGCAGACCGGATCCGGTGGCTTGTTGGCTTCCTCCAGGGCGAGCCGCTCCCGCTGCGCCAGCCTGAAGCGCTCGATCCGCCGCTCGTGCCGCGTACGCAGCGCACTGCGCCCCGTCTCGGCCATCCAGCTGAAGCCGCCCACGAGAAAGAAGATGAAAATCCACCAAATCCAGTTCATCCGCCGCCCCTTAGTCCTGAATGGCGCATGCGTTCCCTCTTCAGGATAGGACGGACCGGGCGATAACGGACGCCCCAGTAACCGTCTCAGCGATGCGCACCACCGCCTCTGCGCACCGGAACGGGGTCCAGCAACCGCCCTGACCAGTGCTGATGCCCGACCGCCTGGACAATCCCCAGCACTCCGGTCACCAGGACAGTGACCCCGAGCCCCATCGCGTACACCGTCTCACCCACCGTGACCGACCCCGGCCCGCCCCCGGCCCCGTCCACCGCCCGGGCCATGGCCCACACCCCCAGCAAGCACAGCACGATCGACGGCAGCAGCCAGATCACGCTCCTGCCGTGGGCCCGCACACGGATGTCGGTCAGCGGGTACGGGCCGAGGCCCGCCCACGCGTCCAGCCGCCGCCGTACGGTACGGCCGCCCCGCAGCCAGAAACCGGCGGCGGCCCCGGCCGGGCCCAGGAAGAGCAGCGCGAGGACGAGCGTCACCAGCCCCGTCACCGCGCCCAGACCGCCCGCCGCGAAACCCTGGATCGCCAGCCCCACGGCCGCCCAGCCCAGCACCGCGAGCGCCCCCGACAGCCAGAGCAGCAACAACCGCCGGATCGCGAGACCGCGCCTGGCCAGGGCCACCATGGCCGTATCCCGCTCGGCGCGCAGCGCGTCGTCGTCGGGCCGGACAGCCGCCTCCTCGGCGGGTGGGGGCGGCGGCAGCGGGGAGCGGCTGATCATGCGGCGAGAGTAGCGGCGCGGGGCAGCCGAGAAATCACGGGGTGCGCACACGTGTACGGCGATAACCTCGCTCTCTGCCAAGACCCCGCGCCGCCCACACCACGTCCCGCCCAGGCACCAGGCACCAGGCACCAGGCACCAGGCACCAGGCACCAGGCACCAGGCACCAGGCACCAGGCACCAGGCACAGCGCATCATGCACACCGACGAATCGTGAGGATCCGCCGTGACCACCGAACGTATCGGCCCGCCGGCCGTCGCAGGCGAGCGCGAGATGCTGCGCGGCTTCCTCGACTACCACCGCGCGACGCTCGCGATGAAGACCGAGGGCCTCCGCGACGAGGACCTCCGCCTCCTCTCGATGCCCCCGTCGACGCTCTCGCTGCTCGGCCTGGTCCGGCACATGGCCGAGGTGGAGCGGGCCTGGTTCCGCCGCGTGATCAACGGCGAGGACATCCCGCTCGTATGGTCGCCCGAAGGCGACTTCCAGGCGGCGTACGACGCCCGTACCGCGATCGCCGCCGAGGCCTTCGCCGCCTGGCACACCGAGGTCGATCACGCCCGCAGGATCGAGCGCGAGGCGGAGTCGCTCGACGTCACCGCCTACGCGCCGAGGTGGGAGGAGGACGTGTCCCTGCGCATGGTGATGCTGCACCTGATCCACGAGTACGCCCGGCACAACGGCCACGCCGACCTCCTGCGCGAGGGGATCGACGGAACGGTCGGCGCCTGAGGTCACCCTCGGCGCCCCGCGCCCCGGCCCCGGCGTGTGTCGGACGCGGCCGCCCGGCCGTCCGCGAGTAGCTTCATCGCAGAGGCCCGACAGGCCCCGACGTCCGTCACCTCACCGCCCCCGCCGTCCCGCCGCCCCCTCCTGCCGACCGAGGTCCGCCCATGCCGCCGCCGTCCTTCGCGTACCTGCTGAGAAGGCTGCTGGGAAGTGAGCACTGGCGGCGGCTGCACGTACGGGCCTCGCTCTGGGCCGCACTGATCACCGTGCTGCTTCTGCTCTGCGCGTCCTGGATCATCGTCCCGATCGAGACATCGGCCCCGAAGGCGACCATCACGTCCTTCCCCGACGCCGTCTGGTGGTCCATCGAGACGGCCACGACCGTCGGGTACGGCGACCTGTTCCCCGTCACCGCGTGGGGCCGGGTGATCGCGACGGTGGTGATGCTGGCCGGGATCTCCCTGTTCAGCATCGTGACGGCGTCGATCGCCACCTGGTTCGTCAGCGGCGCCGCCCGCCGCGTGCACCAGCTGGCCACGGTCATCGAAAAGGCCGGCCACGACAGCAGGGCGGACGCCTCGGACGAACTCCGCCAGCTCCACAGCCGCTTCGACCGGCTGGAACAGCTCATCACCACGCCCGGCGGACCTCCCGCCCCTCGGGACTGACCCACGGGCACCCCAGTGACTACCGCCGCTTGACAACAGCATTGGTTGCGGTATTTCAGGCGAATTCGAGGAGTGACCGAATTCGTCATGGGACGGCATGGCTGATCCGCGAAGGCGGTCATGCTCCCGCCGTCGCGGGCCGCCTGATCCGCGCGCTCGCGGAGATCGGCCAGTTGGCCGGCTGGATGGCCTTCGACGCCGCCGACCACGGTCTGGCGCAGCGCTACTTCGCCACGGCGCTGTGGGCAGCACACCAGGTCAAGGACCTGCCTCTGTGCGCCCACATCCTCGGCGACCTCTCCTTCCAAGCGGCAAGCCGGGGCCCCCGCGGACGCACTCGCCCGACATGCTCCATCGGCGCCACCCGGCCGTTAGGGTCGAGATCATGACCGCAGGGGAGCGCGTTGTCGTTGTCGGGGCCGGGGTAGCAGGGCTCACCACCGCTGTCGTTCTTGCCGAGGCCGGGGTATCGGTGCACGTGATCGCCGAGCAGGTGCCCGGCGTCACGTCGCTTGCGGCCGGAGCGATGTGGGGCCCGTATCTGGTCGAGCCGAAGGACAAGGTCGACCAGTGGGGCGGGCGCTCGCTGGAGATCTTCCGCAAGCTGGCAGAGGACCCGACCACGGGTGTCCGGCTCGCCAGCGGCATCGAGGCATCCCGCACGGCTGAAGTCCCCCCGGACTGGGCCGCCACGCTGCCGGGCTTCCGCCCCTGCGAGCCGCCTGAGCTTCCGGCCGGGTTCACAGCGGGATACCGGTTCACGGTGCCGCTCATCGACATGCCCGTCTATCTCGACCACCTCCTGCGTCGGCTCCGCGCCGCCGGGGGAAAGGTCGAGCAGCAGCGGCTTGCCTCGCTCGTCGACGCCGGCCCCGCCTCGGCGGTCGTCAACTGCACGGGCCTCGGTGCCCGCGACCTGGCTGGAGACTCCGCCCTCCGTCCGATCCGCGGCCAGCACGTTGTCGTCACCAACCCGGGCCTGACCGACTTCTTCTCGGAGGACACCGGTTCCTCCCCCGACCTGCTGTGTTTCTACCCCCATGGCGACACTGTCGTCCTGGGCGGCACGGCTGTGGACAGCGAGGGGGAACTCGACTCCGACGACAGAGCTGCGGCCGGTATCCTCGCCCGCTGCGCGGAGGTCGAGCCCCGCCTCGCCCAGTCGCGCGTCCTTGAACATCGGATCGGTGCCCGGCCGACCCGCGCCACGGTCCGCGTGGAGGCGGAGCAGGGGGAACGCGGCACCGTGGTCGTGCACAACTACGGGCACGGGGGCGCCGGCGTCACGCTGTCCTGGGGGTGCGCCGAGGAAGTTGCACGCCTGGCATCCATTGGGTGATCGAGGCGAATTCCTTCAGTTCCTCGGTCTCCAGCGTGATCCCACGGAATTGGGCAGGTCAACGTTTTCGGGGACGTGTGCAGGACGGCCAATGGTCACGTCCGGGTCTCCTCCAGGGGCTGATCAGGTGCCCAATGGCTCATCAGGTGACCTCAGCGCCGTGCGGATACCGTCCGAGAGGGCGTGGACGCGGTCCGGGGGCAGCTGGCCGGGGCCGGTCCTGGTGGCGCGGGGCGTGGTGGACGGCCCGGGGGTCCGGCAGTCGTCGCAGAGGCCGTCCGGGAGCTGGTCCGCCCCGGCCGGGAGGCCGCAGTCCGCGCACTCCGTGACCCGGCGTGGGGGCGGCGGCAGGGGCGGCAGTTTGGCGAGCAGCCGGGCGCGGACGAAGCCGTACGGGGCCGCCACCTCGCGCGGCAGCCCCGCCGTCAGCGCCTGGACGATCTGGGCCTGCCCGGCGCCGCGCTCGAACCACTCCGCCGTGCTGTCCTCCAGCGCCTCGCATTCGGGCTCGGAGAGCGTCAGCCGGGGGTCGATACGGCCGAGCTTGGCGAGGACCTCGTACGCGGCGGTCCGGGATAGCGCCGAAGGCCGTGACCGGGCCTTCGGGTGGGCGGGCACGTCCTCGCCCGCCCAGAAGGCGGTCCACCAGGCGGGGTTGCGGGCCGTCCTCGACCAGTACGTACGCCACACCCAGCGCAGCACGCCGTTGACGCCCGTGACGCCCTCGCGCCGGCGGCACAGATGTCCGGCACCGGCCAGGCCGTTGAGGATGGTCCGCAGGGCGCACTGACCGTAGTCGGCGATCTCCTTCGCGAGGGTCTTCACCGAGAGGTCGGAGCCTTCGGACAGCCGGTCGATGTATTCGGCGACCGCCTGCTCACGCTTGGTCAGGCGTTCGAAGTCGCTTGCCCGCCGGGGGCCTTGGGAGGGTACGAGCCGTTTTCCGAACCCCGGATTGGCGCGGGGGTGGGCGTGCGGGCGCGGGGCGGGATTAAGCTGCTGAACAGCCATGGGGACCTCTGTGTTAGATCTCGGTGGTCAGACCCCTGCGCGGTGCGCTAACACCGCGTGGGGGTTGCTCTTTTGGGGCGCACGCTACACGTTCGCGGCGCAGCGTGGCGACCCGATCACGAAAAGTCATCCCGCCTGGCCGGGGCGGCCCGTTCCGAGCCCGTTCCCAGCGGTCCCGAGCCCGTTCCGGGCTGAACAGGGTGGATGGGTGGGTGGGTTCAACCTTCCGCCCCTTCCTTGGAGAAAGTGGCTCGTGTCCCGAACTCCGAAGCTCAAGGGACGAGCCGGACCCCGCCGCGACCCCCGCCGGGCGCGTTCCGGCGTACTCCTTGAGCTTCGGGCGTCGAACGTCGGACGGCCGTAAGGCCGTAAGGCCGTAAGGCACCACCGCTCTCGCGTTTCAGCCCTCAGCCCTCAGCGTCAACCGTCTCGAAGCGCCAGCGGTGCGCCGGGCGGGCGATCAGGGCGGGCTCAGGGTCAGGGAGCTCGGGGACCTCGGCGTCGTACGGGCCCTCCCACCAGGTGATGACCAGGACGCGGTCCTGGGGCGCGCGGAGGAGTTCGTGGCGCTCAGGGGCGCTCGACAGCTCCCGTACACGCGCCCGCGCCCACTCCAGCAGCTCCGCGCCCCGGCCCGGAGCCGCCTTCGCCTCCCACATCAGGGCGACCGTCATACGTTCCTCACGCGTTGCTCAGCGCTGCTCGACGGGCTTCTCACGCGTACAGGTTGTCCTTCGCCAGCTCGTGCAGGTGGTCGTGATCGTGCGCGTGGTCATGCGTGTGGTCGGCGCCCGGCACGTGCGGTTCCGTCACCGGCAGCGACGAGTCCGCCGACAGCTCCCAGTCCGACGCCGGCCGGTTGCGGGCCACCATCTCCGCGCCCAGCGCCGCCACCATCGCGCCGTTGTCCGTGCACAGCCCCGGGCGCGGGACGCGCAGCCGGATGCCCGCCCGTTCGCAGCGTTCCGCCGCGAGCGCGCGCAGGCGCGAGTTCGCCGCCACCCCGCCGCCGATCATCAGATGATCGACGCCCTGGTCCTTGCAGGCGCGGACCGCCTTCCGGGTCAGTACGTCCACCACCGCCTCCTGGAAGGACGCCGCCACATCCCGTACCGGCACCTCCTCGCCCGCGTTCCGCTTCGCCTCGATCCACCGGGCCACCGACGTCTTCAGACCGGAGAAGGAGAAGTCGTACGCCGCGTCGCGCGGGCCCGTCAGCCCACGCGGGAACGCGATCGCGGACGGGTCGCCCTCCCGCGCCAGCCGGTCGATCACCGGACCGCCCGGGAAGCCCAGCTGGAGCACCCGCGCGATCTTGTCGAACGCCTCGCCCGCCGCGTCGTCGATCGTCGCGCCCATGGGCCGTACGTCCGACGTGATGTCGGGCGCGAGCAGCAGTGACGAATGCCCGCCGCTCACCAGCAGCGCCATCGTCGGCTCGGGCAGCGGGCCGTGTTCCAGCTGGTCGACGCAGATGTGCGAGGCCAGGTGGTTCACGCCGTACAGCGGCTTGCCGAGCGCGTACGCGTACGCCTTCGCCGCCGAGACACCGACCAGCAGCGCGCCCGCCAGCCCGGGACCGGCCGTCACCGCGATCCCGTCCAGGTCGCGGGCGGAGACCCCGGCCTCCTTCAGCGCGCGCTCGATCGTCGGCACCATCGCCTCCAGGTGCGCGCGGGACGCGACCTCGGGCACCACACCGCCGAAGCGCGCGTGTTCGTCGACGCTCGACGCGATGGCATCGGCGAGCAGCGTCGTCCCGCGCACGATGCCGACGCCCGTCTCGTCGCAGGAGGTCTCGATACCGAGGACGAGGGGTTCGTCAGCCATGGGTCTCAGTTCCTTGTGCGTGAAGTCCTTGTACGTGGAGGCGCATGACGAGCGCGTCGACGTTGCCCGGCTGGTAGTAGCCGCGCCGGAAGCCGATGGGCTCGAAGCCGAAACGCTCGTACAGCTTCTGTGCCCGGATGTTGTCGACCCGTACTTCGAGCAGCACCTCCTCGCATTCGAAGGCGGTGGCGTGCTGGAGCAGGTCGGTGAGGAGGCGGGCGCCGAGGCCGGTGCCCCACTGGTCGCGGGCGGCGGCGATGGTCTGTACGTCACCGAGTCCGCCGGCGGCCGCGAGTCCGGCGTAGCCGACGATCCGGTGGTCGGTCCGGTCCTCCGCCACGACGTAGCGGCGGGTGGCCCTCGGGCCGCGCGCATGGGCCAGCTCGGACCAGAACATGCCCGGCGACCAGGCATCCTCGGGAAAGAGCTCGTGTTCGAGCGCGAGCACCGGCTCGATGTCCCACCAGCGCATCTCGCGCAGCGCGGCGGCGTCCGTGGCCGTGTCCGTCACGGCGGTCCCGTCGGTCACTTCGGGGTGACCACCTTGTAGTTCTTGGGCACCTGCGCGTCCGGACGGCGCAGGTAGAGCGGCACCGGTGGCAGGAGGGTCTGGCCGGCCGCGAGTCTCTCGGCGGCGAGTGAGGCGAGCGCGGCGGCCGACTGGTGCTCCGGTCCCCGGGCGTCCGGGAACGTGTCCGGGTAGAGCAGCGCCCCGGCGCCGACGGCGGGCAGACCGGCGACCAGTCCGGCGATGTCGGCGGGCCGGTCGACGGCCGGGTCCGTCAGGCGGGTACGGGCATCCGCGTACCGCGCCCAGTAGACCTCCTTGCGGCGCGCGTCGGTCGCGACGACGAACGGCCCGTCGATGGCGCCCGCGGCCTCGGAGGCGTACGCGAGACCGTCCAGGGTGCTCAGCCCGTGCACCGGCACCCCGAGCACCGAGCCGAAGGTCAGCGCTGTGACGAGTCCCACGCGCAGTCCCGTGTACGGTCCCGGCCCGACGCCGACGACCACGTCCGTCACGGCCTCCAGTTTCAGCCCCGCCTCGGCGAGGACACGGTCGACGGCGGGCAGCAGCAGCTCCCCATGGCGGCGGGCGTCGACCTGACTCTCGGCGGCCAGGACGGAGGAACCGTCGTGGAGAGCGACGGTGACGGCGGGCGTGGCGGTATCAACGGCGAGCAGAAGCACGCAAACAGCCTACGGCTCCCAGCGCCGGGGCACGGCGCCCCGTCCCGTCATCCGGCTGCTGCTAACGTCACCTCGAAGTCATACGTACGAGAGGTGGATCAAGGTGTCCAGGAGCAGCTCGGGAATCGTGGCCGGGCTCACCGCGGCGGCTGTCCTCGCCGTCGGTTTCCTCGCCTATCAGGCGTCGGCGAACGTCCCCGACACTCTCGGGAAGCCCGCGACACCGAGCACGGCTCCCTCCGCCTCCCCCTCCGGCGCCCCCGCGCCGAAGCCGAAGAACCCGCTCACCGTGCCGGCGGAATCGGGCACGGGTGCGCGGGTCGTCTACGCGCTGGGCGACCGTCGGGTGTGGCTGGTGGACGACGAGGACCAGGCGACGCGGACCTTCCCGGTGATGCCGAGCACGGTCAGCCCGAAGCCCGGCTCGTACGCCGTCTCCTCGCGCACCGGCGAGGTTCCCGGCTCGGACGGGGTGCCGATCGAGCACGTCGTGCGGTTCGCGAACGTCGACGGGGTCTCGGTCGGGTTCAGCGCGGCGGTGGACGGTTCGATGGCGAGCCCGGACCCGACGCTGCGGACGGGCGGGGTCCGCATGAAGCGGGCGGACGGCGACGCGCTGTGGTCGTTCGCGACGATCGGCTCGAAGATCGTCGTCGTTCAGTAATCGCTGGGCAGTTCAGTGATCGCCGCGTTCGGCGGTCGCCGTGCCGGAGCACGCGCTACGCGGCCTCGCGCCGCGACGCGCGCTCCCCGGCGTCCGTGGACGGCCACTCCGGCGGCGTGGACAGGGCCGAAGCGGCCGCGCACGACCGCAGCAGGTCCCGCATGGACACGGAGGCGCGTGCCGCCGATGCCGCTGCCGTCACTGACGCCGCTGACGAAGCCGACAGCACGGGCGACGCGGGCGGGCACTGCGGACGCGCTTCGCGCTCTGGCGCCGACATGGATGCCTCCTGGGGCTCCGGGGGCAGGCGTGGTTAGGTAGACCTAACCAGGTCTCGGTATCCATGTGACCACGCGCGGCACGGCACGCGCAACATTTTGCCGACGTCTTGTCGGAACGTTCGGAACGGGCCGCCGCACCAGGGGCGCCCGAGCGCCTGCCCGGAGCCGTATCAGCGCTCCAGCGACCCCAGATCGGCGTCCGACCAGCGAGCGCCGACACCGGTCAGCGTGACCGTCCGCCGGTCGTCGTCCGTGGCGCCCACGACGCGGTCGATCACCACATGCAGCCGGTCGTCGGACAGCTCCTCGACCTTGCCGTCGCCCCACTCCACGACGACCACGGAGTCCGGCAGCGAGACATCGAGGTCCAGGTCCTCCATCTCGTCCAGTCCCCCGCCGAGCCGGTACGCGTCGACATGGACCAGCGCCGGGCCGCCCGACAGGGACGGATGTACGCGGGCGATCACGAAGGTCGGGGAGGTCACATCACCCCGGACGCCGAGGCCCGCGCCGAGGCCACGCGTCAGGGTCGTCTTTCCGGCGCCGAGTTCGCCGGTGAGCATCACCAGGTCGCCGGGGCGGAGCAGCGCCGCGAGCCCGCGGCCCAGCTCCCCCATCCGCTCGGGGGAATCGACGGTGATGACGTGGGCGGCGGAGCGAACCACGTCCGCGTGCGCCGCGTCCGCGTGCGCCGCGTCCGCGTGCGCCGCGTGTGTGTGAGCGTGAGCTGCGTGTGCGTGAGCTGCGTCGGGTGCGTCAGCTGCCGGGCTGTGCGGTGCTTCCATGCGTGCCAACGTTAGTCTCTGCCGGCACCGCACCCACCCGTGCCAGCAGGTCGGCGAGCCGGTCCGTGACGGCTTCCGGGTGCTCCAGCATCACCAGATGCCCGGCGTCCGGCACGAGGACGAGTTCCGCGTCGGGCAGCAGGTCGGCGATGGCCTCGCTGTGCGAGCTGGGGGTCACCAGGTCGCTCTCCCCGGCCAGTACCAGCGCCGGGACCTCCAGGAAGACCGAGAGCGCCCGCGTCTTGTCGTGGTCGGTGAAGGCCGGATAGAACTCCGCGACGACATCGATCGGGGTGGACTCGATGAGCCGCTCGGCGAACCGTACGACGGCGGGATCCACGTCCTTCGAGCTGAAGGAGTACCGCTTGATCAGCCCCGCGAAGAGATCGGCCGTGGCCCGCCGCCCGCGCTCGACCAGATCGGCCTGCGAGCCGAGCACCTTGAGGACGCCGGGCAGCACCCGGCGTACGGCGTTCACCCCCGCGACCGGCAGCCCGTAGTTGACCTCGCCGAGCCGTCCGCTCGACGTGCCGACGAAGCCGACGCCGACGACCCGGTCCCGTACCAGCTCCGGATACCGGTCGGCGAGCGCCATGATCGTCATACCGCCCATGGAGTGGCCCACGAGGACCAGAGGCCCTTCGGGGGCCGCCGCCTCGATGACGGCCCTGAGGTCGCGCCCGAGCTGGTCGATGGTGACCGGCACGGCGTCCGGGCCGCGCTGGGCGACGCCCCGGCCAGAGCGGCCGTGGCTGCGCTGGTCCCAGTGGACGGTACGGACGATTCCGCGCAGCGCGGCGCGCTGGAAGTGCCAGGAATCCTGGCCGAGGCAGTAGCCGTGGCTGAAGACGACGGTGACGGGCGTGGGGGCGCGCCGCCCGAAGAGGCGCCGGCGGCGGGGAGCGGAAGCCGTTGTCCCGCTACCGGCGGGAGCTTCGGGGTCGACCTCGTCGATCTCGTAGTACAGCTCCGTACCGTCGTCGGCGAGGGCCGTGCCCGGAGCGCCGCGCAGTGCGCCGTACGGTCCCGTGGAGTCGAGCGCGAGCCGCGCCTTCCTGCGCATGCCGCGCCCGACGGTCAGTCTCTCGATCGCGACACCGGCGGCCGCACCGGCGGCGATCACGCCTATCGCGGCGCCCGCGACGCCCGCCCGGCGCCAGGTGCCGGTGGCGTTGGCCGCCGCCGTGGCCACCGCGACGACCGCCGTGGCCGCCCCGTCCCCCGCCGCGCTGCTCTCGCTCACCGTGCGCTCCTCGTCGCTCTGTCCGGGCTCTTCCCCGTCGGGCTGGGCTTCACCCGGAGATGATCACTCGGGCCGCCCGTCGAGCCGCTCTTCCGGCCGCTCGTTCCGATAGACGCGCGGGACGCGGGAACCGATGCGTGTGACGATCTCGTACGCGATGGTGTCCGCGGCCCGCGCCCAGTCCTCGGCGGTCGGCTCGCCCTGGTCGCCGGGGCCGAAGAGGACGGCCTGGGCGCCCGGCTCCAGCGGGTCGCCGCCGAGGTCGACGACGAACTGGTCCATGGCCACCCGCCCGGCCACCCGCCGCCAGGCGCCGCCGACGAGCACGGGCCCCCGGTCCGAGGCGTGGCGGGGGATGCCGTCGGCGTAACCGAGCGGGATGAGACCGAGGGTCGTCTCCTCCGGGGTGCGGTAGTGATGCCCGTAGCTGACGCCGTGGCCGCCGGGGACCCGCTTGACCAGGGCGACGGACGCCGAGAGCGTCATGACCGGCCGCAGGCCGAAGTCCTGAGGGGTACCCAGCTCCGGGCTGGGCGAGATGCCGTACATCGCGATGCCGGTCCGTACGAGATCGAAGTGCGACTCGGGGACGGTGAGTGTGGCCGGCGAGTTGGCGATGTGCCGGACCTCGGGCCGCACGCCCGCCTTCTCGGCGTACGCCACCATCTCGTGGAACACGTCCAGTTGGGCGGCGATGGAGGGGTGCCCCGGCTCGTCGGCGCACGCGAAGTGCGACCAGAGGCCGGTGACATCGACCTCGCCCGCGTCCTGCGCGGCGAGGGCGGCGGCGACGAGCTCGGGCCAGTCGGCGGGCTGGCAGCCGTTCCTGCCGAGGCCCGTGTCGGCCTTGAGCTGGATTCGGGCCGGGCGCCCGGCCTCGCGCGCGGCGGCGGCCACCTCACGCAGGGCCCACATAGCGCTCACCGACATGTCGAGATCGGCCTCGATGCCTTCCCGCCAGGGGTCGCCCGGTGTCCAGAGCCAGCACATCACGCGGCTCCGGATGCCCGCGGCCCGCAGCGCGA
This sequence comes from Streptomyces sp. NPDC051569, assembly GCF_044454085.1. Taxonomy (NCBI): domain Bacteria; kingdom Bacillati; phylum Actinomycetota; class Actinomycetes; order Kitasatosporales; family Streptomycetaceae; genus Streptomyces; species Streptomyces sp. NPDC051569. The sequence goes on along the minus strand of NZ_JBITDJ010000002.1, from coordinate 33,935 downwards.
GGGCCTCGTGCGGGGTCGCGGTCCCCAGCCAGGTGGCCCCCGCGTCGAGCGCGGCGCGCGCGACGGGCACCATGCCGTGCCCGTACGCGTCGGACTTCACGACCGCCATCAGCGCGGTGCCGGGTCCGGTGCGTGAGCGGAGCGCCCGCACATTGCCCCGCAGGGCAGCAAGATCGACCTCGGCCCGCGCCCTGAGGCCCGCCGAGGTGTGGGTCGCCGATGTCTGAGTCTTTCCGGTCATCGCGCCCAGTCTCTCAGAGCGGAGGCTGGGCGCGCTGACATGGACGGGGTCGGGTCAGAGAGGGTCAGAGAGCGCGCACCTGAGCAGCCTGCGGCCCCTTGGGTCCCTGCGTGACGTCGAATTCCACCCGCTGATTCTCCTCCAGGCTGCGGTAGCCGCTCCCGACGATCTCGGAGAAGTGGACGAACACGTCCGGCTCGGTGGTGTCCTGCTGGATGAACCCGAAGCCCTTTTCGCTGTTGAACCACTTCACGGTGCCCTGTGCCATCGTCGGTCTCCTTCGAGCAGTCAGGTAGCGACCCCGCCAGACGTACCCAACATGCGGGACGACTGAAACGTCACCAACCCGGCAAACCCTCCGGAGGCACTCCGTCCCGGGCGAACTGTGTGCGAACCCCCGGCGGACCGGAGCCAGGCCCACGCCGGAGCCAGGCCCGTGCCGAAGACCTCCCGCCCTACCGGCCGCCTACCGGCCCTCCGGCTGCCGCCCCTTCACCTACCGGCTCTCCGCGTACGTGGCCCCGACGTCGCGCCACGCCGCCGGCAGCGCCCCCGCGACATCGTGCGCCGCCACCGGGGCGCCCGTGGACGCCAGCCGGGCCGCCAGGCCGTGGAGGTAGGCCGCCACCGATGCCGCGTCGCGCGGCGCGAGGCCCGTGGCCAGGAGCGAGCCGGCCAGCCCCGAGAGGATGTCCCCGCTGCCCGCCGTGGCCAGCCAGGGCGTGCCCGTCGGGTTGACCCGGACCGGGACCGCCGGGTCGGGGTCGGCGACCAGCGTCGTGGAGCCCTTCAGCAGCACCGTCGCGCCGTACCGCGCGGCCAGTTCCCGTACGGCCGTCAGCCGCCCCGACTCGACCTCCTCGCGGTCCACCCCGAGCAGCGCGGCGGCCTCGCCGGCGTGCGGGGTGAGCAGGGTCGGGGCGTGACGGGCGCGCACGGTCGCCGGGTCCAGCAGCCGCAGGCCGTCCGCGTCGACCAGCACCGGGACGTCCGAGGCCAGTACGTCGGCCACGCCCGGGCCCTCGCCGAGGCCGGGGCCGACCGCCCAGGCCTGCACCCGGCCCGCCTCCGACGGCGGTCCTTCGTGCACCAGCGCCTCCGGGAACCGCGCGATCACCGCGTCGCCGCCGGGCCCCACGTACCGCACCGCGCCCGCGCCGCCCCGCAGCGCGCCGGCCACCGCGAGCACCGCCGCACCCGGGTAGCGCGCCGATCCGGCGACGATGCCGACGACACCGCGCCGGTACTTGTCGCTCTCCCCGGTCGGCCGGGGCAGCAGCCGGGCCACATCCGCGTGCTGGAGCACTTCCAGTTCGGGGAGGGACGGCAGATACGGTTCGAGGCCGATGCCGACGAGCCGTACGGCCCCCGCGTGCTCGCGCGCCGGATCGATGAGCAAGCCCGGCTTGTACGTTCCGAACGTCACCGTCGCGTCCGCGCGCAGTGCCTCCCCCGTCACCTCGCCGCTGTCCGCCTCCACCCCGCTCGGCAGATCGACGGCCACGATCACCGCGCCCGAGCCGCGCGCCGCGCGCGCCACCGGCACCGCGTCGGGCCGCAGGCCGCCGTGCCCGCCGATGCCCGTGATGCCGTCCAGGACGAGGTCGGCCACCGCCAGGACCTCGAACGGGTCGTCGGCCACCCGCCCGCCCGCACCGAGCAGCGCGGCGAGCCCGCCCGCGTGCGTGCGGTCGGGCGCGAGCAGCACCGCCGAGACCCCGGCGCCCCTGCGGGCCAGCCGGGCCCCGGCGTACAGCGCGTCACCCCCGTTGGCGCCGCTGCCGACGAGCAGGACGACCCGCGTCCCGTACACCCGCCCGAGCAGTCCGGCGCAGGCCGTGGCCAGCCCGGCGGCGGCGCGCCGCATGAGCGCGCCCTCCGGCAGCCGCGCCATCAGCTCCCGCTCGGCGTTCCTCACCGTCTCCACGCTGTACGCGGTACGCATACGCTCCACCGTCCTCGGTTCAGCCTTCGGCCGTTCGGCCATCACCCGTGTGCCCCGGGCCCGCGCGGCCCCCACCCGTACACACCCCGCCGTTCACACCCCGCCCGCGCCGCCCGCCCGCGCCGCCCGCCGGTCGTGCCCCCGCCCGTTCAACCCTCGGCGATCACCACGGCGGACGCCACTCCCGCGTCGTGGCTGAGCGAGACGTGCCAGCTCCGTACGCCCAGCTCGGCCGCGCGGGCCGCCACCGTCCCGCGCACCCGCAGGCGCGGCTGCCCGCTCTCCTCCACGTACACCTCGGCGTCCGTCCAGTGCAGCCCGCCGGGCGCCCCCAGCGCCTTCGCCACGGCCTCCTTGGCGGCGAACCGCGCCGCCAGGGACGCCACTCCACGCCGCTCACCGCTCGGCAGCAGCAACTCCCGCTCCGAGAACAGCCGGTCGGCCAGCTGGGGGGTGCGCCGCAGCGACTCCCCGAACCGGTCGATCGCCGCGACGTCGATCCCCACCCCGATAATCACGCGATCCTCACGTCCACTTCCGGTCTCACTCCACTGTCACGGACTTCGCCAGGTTCCTCGGCTGGTCCACCTCATTGCCGCGCGCCGTCGCCAGCTCGCACGCGAACACCTGCAACGGCACCGTCGAGACCAGCGGCTGGAGCAGCACCGGCGTCGCCGGGATACGGATCAGATGGTCCGCGTACGGCACCACCGCCTCGTCCCCCTCCTCCGCGATCACGATCGTGCGCGCGCCCCTGGCCCGGATCTCCTGGATGTTCGACACGATCTTGTCGTGCAGCACCGAGCGCCCGCGCGGCGACGGTACGACCACCACCACCGGCAGATCCTCCTCGATCAGCGCGATCGGACCGTGCTTCAGCTCGCCCGCCGCGAACCCCTCGGCGTGCATGTACGCCAGCTCCTTGAGCTTGAGCGCACCCTCCAGAGCCACCGGGTACCCCACGTGCCTGCCCAGGAACAGCACCGTCCGCTTGTCGGCGAGGGAGCGCGCCAGGGCCCGTACCGGCTCCATCGTCTCCAGTACCCGGTCCACCTGCACCGCGATCCGCGACAGGTCCCGGATGACGGCCCGGATCTCGTCGCCCCACTTCGTACCGCGCAGCTGCCCCAGATAGAGCGCCACCAGATAGCAGGCCACCAGCTGGGTCAGGAACGCCTTGGTCGAGGCGACGGCGACCTCCGGACCCGCGTGCGTGTACAGGACCGCGTCCGACTCCCGGGGGATGGTCGACCCGTTCGTGTTGCAGATGGCCAGCACCTTCGCCCCCTGCTCGCGGGCGTGTCGCAGCGCCATCAGCGTGTCCATGGTCTCGCCGGACTGCGAGATCGCGATCACCAGCGTGCGCGGGTCGAGGATCGGGTCCCGGTAGCGGAATTCGCTGGCGAGCTCCACCTCGCACGGCATCCGGGTCCAGTGCTCGATGGCGTACTTCGCGATCAGCCCGGCGTGGAAGGCCGTCCCGCACGCGACGATGACCACCTTGTCCGCCTCGCGCAGCACCGACGCCGGGATGCGCACCTCGTCGAGGCGCAGCGAACCCTCCGCGTCGATCCGCCCGAGAAGCGTGTCGGCGACGGCCTTCGGCTGCTCGGCGATCTCCTTGAGCATGAAGTAGTCGTAACCGCCCTTCTCGGCGGCGGAGGCGTCCCAGTCGACGTGGTACGAGCGCACCTCGGCCACCGCGCCGGAGAAGTCGGTGACGCTCACGCCGTCCCGGCGCAGCTCGACCACCTGGTCCTGGCCCAGCTCGATCGCGGAGCGGGTGTGGGCGATGAACGCGGCGACGTCCGAGGCGAGGAAGTGCTCGCCCTCCCCGACCCCGACCACCAGCGGGGAGTTCCGCCGGGCCCCCACCACCACATCCGGCTCGTCCGCGTGGACGGCGACGAGGGTGAAGGCCCCCTCCAGGCGCCGGCACACCTGGCGCATCGCCTCGGCCAGCTCCCCGCAGGACGAGAACGCCTCCGCGAGCAGATGCGCCACCACCTCGGTGTCGGTCTCCGACTCCAGCTCGTGCCCACGGCCGGTCAGTTCGGCCCGCAGCGCGGCGAAGTTCTCGATGATCCCGTTGTGTACGACGGCGACGCGTCCGGCATTGTCCAGATGGGGATGGGCGTTGACATCGGTCGGACCGCCGTGGGTGGCCCACCGGGTGTGCCCGATCCCGGTGGCGCCGCTCGGCAGCGGCCGCTCCACCAGCTCCTTCTCCAGATTGACGAGTTTGCCGGCCTTCTTCGCCCCGGCCAGCCCGCCGTCGGCGAGTACGGCGACCCCGGCGGAGTCGTAACCCCGGTACTCCAGCCGCCTGAGGCCCGCGATGACCACATCGAGCGCCGACTGGCCGCCGACGTAACCCACGATTCCGCACATACCGTCCCCTTCATGGTCGTCCCCACCCGCCGGAACGCATCGTCGCAGAATGCGCACCGGCCCTCCGGGACCCTGCCGCCGCGCGGCGGGGACGGTCCGCCCAGGCCACCCCCGGCCGCCGCCCGGACGGTACGGCGACGACAATGGCGGGGTGATCAGTTCGCCGCCACGAAGCGCCCCCCGTAAGGGCGAGCACGGGCCCACGCCCTATGTCGACCTCACCCGCTCCGAATGGAGCGCGCTGCGCGACAAGACGCCGCTGCCCCTCACCGCCGGGGAGGTCGAACGGCTGCGCGGCCTGGGCGACGTCATCGACCTCGACGAGGTCCGGGACGTCTACCTGCCGCTCTCCCGGCTGCTCAATCTGTACGTCCAGGCCACGGCCGGCCTGCGCGGCGCCCTGAACACCTTCCTCGGGGACGCGGGCAACGGCCACGGCGCGCAGCGCGGCACCCCGTTCGTCATAGGGGTCGCCGGGAGCGTGGCCGTCGGGAAGTCGACCGTGGCCCGCCTGCTGCAGGCACTGCTGGCGCGCTGGCCCGAGCATCCGCGCGTCGAGCTGGTCACCACGGACGGCTTTCTGCTGCCGATGAAGGAACTGAAGGCGCGCGGGCTGATGGCGCGCAAGGGCTTCCCGGAGTCGTACGACCGGCGCGCCCTGACCCGGTTCGTCGCCGATATCAAGGCGGGCAAGGACGAGGTCACCGCGCCCGTCTACTCGCATCTGATCTACGACATCGTGCCCGGCGAGCTGCTCACCGTACGGCGGCCCGACATCCTCATCGTCGAAGGGCTGAACGTGCTCCAGCCCGCGCTGCCGGGCAAGGACGGCAGGACCAGGATGGGGCTCGCCGACTACTTCGACTTCAGTGTGTACGTGGACGCCCGCGCCGAGGACATCGAGACCTGGTACCTCAACCGGTTCCGCAAGCTGCGCGAGACGGCCTTCCAGAACCCGTCGTCGTACTTCACGAAGTACACCCAGGTCTCCGAGGAGGAGGCCCTGGAGTACGCCCGGACGACCTGGCGGACCATCAACAGGCCCAATCTGCTGGAGAACGTGGCTCCGACGCGCGGCCGCGCCACGCTGGTGCTGCGCAAGGGCCTGGATCACAAGGTCCAGCGGCTGTCGCTCCGCAAGCTCTGACGGCCCGGCACCCCGCCGGCCCCGGGGCACCGGTGCCCGTAGGGCACAGCGAGCGCGGCCCTCACAGAGAGCCGCCGGCACAGACACGTGGGGGCCGGCCCGAATCGCACCGGGCCGGCCCCACACGCGTCAGAACGGTCTCTAGCCCAGCGCCGACTTCACGACGTCCGCCAGCCGGCCCGCCACCGACCTCGCCTGCTCGATGTCGGCCGCCTCGACCATGACCCGCACCAGCGGCTCGGTGCCGGAGGGGCGCAGCAGGACACGGCCCGTGGAGCCCAGCTCGTGCTCGGCCTCGGCCACGGCGGTGGCCAGCTCCGCCGAGGTGTTCACCCGCGACTTGTCGACGTCGGGGACGTTCACCAGCACCTGCGGCAGGCGCCGCATGACGCCCGCGAGGTCGGCCAGCGTACGGCCCGTCGCGGCGACCCGCGCCGCGAGCATCAGACCGGTCAGCGTGCCGTCGCCGGTCGTCGCGTGGTCGAGGACGATGACGTGGCCCGACTGCTCGCCGCCGAGGGCGTAGCCGTGCTCCTTCATCGACTCCAGTACGTAGCGGTCACCGACCGCCGTCTCGACGAGGTGGATGCCCTCGCGCTCCATGGCGATCTTGAAGCCGAGGTTGGACATCACCGTGCCGACGACGGCGTCGCCGCGCAGCGTGCCCGCCTCGCGCATCGCGAGGGCCAGGACGGCGAGGATCTGGTCGCCGTCGACCTCCTCGCCCGCCGCGTCCACGGCGAGGCAGCGGTCCGCGTCGCCGTCGTGGGCGATGCCGAAGTGCGCGCCGTGCTCGACGACCGCGGCCTTGAGCGGGCCCAGGTGCGTGGAGCCGCACCCGTCGTTGATGTTGAGTCCGTCCGGCTCCGCGCCGATCGTGATGACCTCGGCACCGGCGCGGGCGAACGCCTCGGGCGAGACCCGGGCGGCAGCGCCGTGCGCCTCGTCCAGGACGACCTTGAGCCCGTCGAGCCGGTTCGGCAACACCCCGATCAGGTGTGCCACATAGCGATCGAATCCTTCGTCGTACGCGTGCACCCGGCCGACGCTCGCCCCGGTCGGCCGCTCCCACGGCGCGCCGGTGCGGTGCACCGTGTTCTCCAGGTACGCGGCCTCGATCCGGTCCTCCAGCTCGTCGGCCAGCTTGTGGCCGCCGCGCGCGAAGAACTTGATGCCGTTGTCGGGCATGGCGTTGTGGCTCGCGGACAGCATCACGCCGAGGTCGGCGCCCAGCACGCCGGTGAGATACGCCACCGCGGGGGTGGGCAGCACACCGACGCGCAGGACGTCCACACCCGCGCTCGCGAGGCCCGCCACCACGGCGGCCTCCAGGAACTCACCGGACGCGCGTGGATCACGCCCGACCACCGCAGTGGGCCGATGCCCCTCGAACGTCCCCACCTCAGCGAGCACATGCGCCGCCGCGACCGACAGACCGAGCGCCAGCTCGGCCGTCAGATCGACGTTGGCGACACCGCGCACGCCGTCCGTGCCGAAGAGTCGTCCCACAGCTCTCCCTCCGAGAACGCCCGGGCCCAGAAGCTGAAGCTGATGACCCCGAGCGAAAAAGCTCCGAAAATGCAAAGTTTTGAGCGCCTGATGCTGTTATACGCCCGTGTCAGGCGATAAAACGAACGCCCCGGCGGCACGGGAGTGCCGCCGGGGCGTTCGGGTGCCGAAAAGGCTGTGAAGCCTGTACCGGCCAGCGAGCGATTAACGCTTGCTGTACTGCGGGGCCTTACGGGCCTTCTTCAGACCGGCCTTCTTACGCTCGACGGCGCGGTCGTCGCGGCTCAGGAAGCCGGCCTTCTTCAGCGTGGCGCGGTTGTTGTCCACGTCCGCCTCGTTCAGCGAACGGGCCACACCGAGGCGCAGGGCGCCGGCCTGGCCGGAGACGCCGCCACCCGAGATACGGGCGATCACGTCGTAGCGGTTGTCGAGCTCGAGCACCTTGAAGGGCTCGTTGACTTCCTGCTGGTGCACCTTGTTGGGGAAGTAGTCCTCAAGGGTGCGACCGTTGATCTTCCACTTGCCGGTGCCCGGAACGATCCGGACGCGGGCGATGGCGTTCTTGCGACGGCCCAGGCCGGCGGCCGGCTGCGGGTCGCCGAAGCGGGACGCCAGCGACTCGGAGGTGTACTCGCCCTCGACGGGGGTCTCGGACTCGAAAGTCGTCACCTCGGCGAAGGTCTCTTCGCCCTCGACGGGGGTCTCAACAGTGGTCTCGGCCACGATGCTCCTCAGATTTCTTTTCGTCTTAGGGGGTGGCCGGAATTACTGCGCGACCTGGGTGATCTCGAACGGGACCGGCTGCTGCGCAGCGTGCGGGTGCTGGTCGCCCGCGTAGACCTTCAGCTTCGAGAGCATCTGGCGGCCCAGGGTGTTCTTCGGGATCATGCCCTTGATGGCCTTCTCGACGGCCTTCTCGGGGTTCTTGGCGAGCAGCTCGTCGTAGCGGACGGAACGCAGACCACCCGGGTAACCGGAGTGGCGGTACGCCATCTTCTGGGTCTTCTTGTTGCCCGACAGGTGGACCTTGTCCGCGTTGATGATGATGACAAAGTCACCAGTGTCAACGTGCGGCGCATAGATCGGCTTGTGCTTGCCCCGGAGAAGGGTAGCGGCGGTGGTCGCCAGACGGCCCAGGACGATGTCCTGCGCGTCGATGATGTGCCACTGACGCGTCACATCGCCGGGCTTGGGGCTGTACGTACGCACGGTCGTAGCCTTCGCTTCTTCAGTGAGTGAGTCCTGACAAGGCCACCCGGACGATCACGACAGCCCTGGCTGACAATCGGGGACGCAACCCGTTGCCTGCCGCTGGTCATCGGCCCGGTGGACCGGCGTAAGGGCCCATCACGTGAGAATGAACAAGCCAATACGCATAACGAACCAGCAGAATACCCGGGCTCCCCCACCTGGGTCAAAACGGCTCCGGACCAGGGCCGACAAGCCCCGTGAGTACCGGAAAGACCGCCGGACAGGGCCTAGCGCTCGCGCACCACCCGGCGCTCGTCCCACACCGGCTCCGCCGTCTCCCGTACGACTCCGTCGGAGCCGAACACCAGGTACCGGTCGAAGGAGCGCGCGAACCAGCGATCGTGGGTGACCGCCAGCACCGTACCCTCGTACGCCTCCAGACCGTCCTGCAGGGCCTCCGCCGAGTCCAGGTCCAGGTTGTCCGTCGGCTCGTCCAGCAGCAGCGCCGTCGTGCCCCGCAGCTCCAGCAGCAGGATCTGGAAGCGCGCCTGCTGCCCGCCCGAGAGCTTCTCGAAGGGCTGGTCCCCCTGGCGCTCCAGCTCGTACCGGCGCAGCACACTCATCGCCGCGCCCCGGTCCTTGGCGTGCTCGGCCCACAGGATGTCGACGAGGGGGCGGCCCAGCAGCTCGGGGTGGGCGTGGGTCTGCGCGAAGTGACCGGGAACGACCCGCGCGCCCAGCTTCCACGCGCCGGTGTGCCGGACGTCCTCGCCGGCCAGCAGCCGCAGGAAGTGCGACTTCCCGGAGCCGTTCGACCCGAGGACGGCCACCCGCTCGCCGTAGTAGACCTCCAGCGAGAAGGGCTTCATCAGGCCCGTCAGCTCAAGATTCTCGATGGTCACGGCCCGCACCCCGGTACGGCCGCCGCGCAGCCGCATGGTGATCTCCTGCTCACGCGGCGGCTCCGGCGGCGGGCCCGCGTCCTCGAACTTCCGCAGCCGCGTCTGCGCCGCCGAATAGCGCGAGGCCAGCTCATGGCTGATCGACGCCGCCTGGCGCAGGTTCAGCACGAGCTTCTTCAGCTGGGCGTGCTTCTCCTCCCACCGGCGCTTCAGCTCCTCGAAACGCGCGAACCGCTCCCGCCGCGCCTCATGGAAGGTCGCGAACCCGGCACCGTGCACCCAGACGTCCGACCCGGCCGGGCTCGGCTCCAGGCTCACGATCTTCTCCGCCGCCCTGGCCAGCAGCTCCCGGTCGTGGGAGACGAAGAGGACCGTCTTACGGGTCTCCTTCAGCCGCTCCTCCAGCCACCGCTTCCCGGGCACGTCCAGATAGTTGTCCGGCTCGTCGAGCAGCAGCACCTCGTCGGGCCCGCGCAGCAGCGCCTCCAGCACCAGCCGCTTCTGCTCGCCGCCGCTCAGCGTGCTCGCCTCACGCCACTGCGCCTGCTCGTACGGGATCCCGAGCGCCGCCGTCGTGCACATGTCCCAGACCGTCTCGGCCTCGTACCCGCGCGCCTCCGCCCAGTCGCTCAGCGCCTGCGCGTACCGCATCTGCGCGGCCTCGTCGTCGACGGTCATGATCTCGTGCTCGGCCTTGTCCACGGCGGCCGCCGCCTCCCGGATGCGCGGCTGCGCGACCGAGACCAGCAGGTCACGGACCGTACGCCCATCCCGCACCGACCCCACGAACTGCGACATCACCCCGAGCCCGCCACTGACGGTCACCGTGCCGCCGTGCGGCTGCAGCTCCCCCGAGATCATGCGCAGCAGCGTCGTCTTGCCGGCGCCGTTGGCCCCGACGAGCGCGACGACGGCGCCTTCCCCGACCCGGAACGAGGCGTCGCCGAGCAGCACCCGTCCGTCGGGGAGGTAGTACTCCAGGTGCGCGGCCTCAAGATGTCCCATGCCCGCATTGTCAGGCCATGCGGCGCTGAGGCCCAATCGTTTTCCCCGATCCCCCGTTCCCGGGCGCGACAGCCGGGCGTCCGGCCGTAAACTGCGCGCCATGAGCTTTGGGCAAGGGGGACCCTGGGGCGGCCCCGGTTCGCCGGGACATGACCCGTACGGAGCGCAGGACCCGAGGGCGGGACACAACCCGTACGCGACACCCGACCCGCACGCGGCACAGGATCCGCACGCGGCGCAGAACCCGCAGGCGGCACCCGGTCCTTACGCGGCACAGAGCGCGCACGCGGCGCCCGACCCGCACGGATCGGGGACACCCGACTGGTCCGCGCTCGCGGACGCCTCCGCCGCCGGCGCCCGCCGCAAGCGCCGGATGCTGGTCCTGTGGGGCGGCCTCGCGACCGCCGTCGTCGCCGCGATCGTGGCGACCGCCGTCGTCACGACGAACAGCGGGGGCGACCCCCGCGCCTCCGACAAGAACGCGAGCGAACTCCCCCCGGCCGAAGAGCTGCCGAGCGAGAGCGACGAGCCCGAGCCGACCTTCTCCTCGGCCGTGCCGGTGCCCCCGCCCAACCCGAAGGACTTCGTCTCCAGCGCCGACAAGGACAGGGCCCCGCTGAACGCCGACACCCTCTTCCCCGGCCGGAAACCGGAGATGGGCGGCCACAGCGGCTACGAGAAGGGCGCCACGGCCGCCACCGCCGACTGCGCCGCCGCGACCCAGGGCGCCCTCGGCCCCATCCTCACCTCCAACGGCTGCGACCAGGTCATCCGCGCCACGTACCGCAAGGGCGGTGTCGCCGTCACCGTCGGAGTCGCGGTCTTCCCGACGGAGGCGCGGGCGCTGAAGGCCAGGAACCAGGCCGACGGCGGCGTCGCCTCGCTCTTCGGCTCCGGCGTCCCCACCTTCTGCCGGGCCCCCTCGGTCTGCCGCAGGACCACCAACTCGTACGGCCGGTACGTCTACTTCACGGTCGGCGGCTTCACCAGCGGCAAGAACGTCGCCAAGACCGACAAGGACGTCTACACCGCCGGCGACGACGTCGCCGAGTTCACCTTCCGTCAGATCCTCGAACGCGGCCGGGTCCAGGCGTCGGCGGCGGCCACGGCCCCCGCCGGATAACGCCCCCGGCCACGCCACCCCCGGCGCCCGCACCCGTAACTCCCGCGCTCGGCAGCCTGTTTGCAGGCTGCTCACCTGCGTCCCGCAGGAGGGATCCGAGGGCTGCGAAGGCGTGGGGTACATGACGGTCAAGGTCACGGTGGTGGTCCCGACGTACAACTCGGGGAGCCACATCGAACCGCTGGTCGAATCGATGCTGCGGCAGACCATGCCGCGCGACGAGTTCGAGGTGCTCTTCGTCGACGACGGCTCCACCGACCACACCCCCGCGCGACTGCGGGCCCTGACCGCCGAGCACCCCCACTTCCGTATGGTCCGCATCCCGAACTCCGGCTGGCCGGGCAAGCCGCGCAACACCGGCGTGGAGCAGGCGAACGGCACGTACGTCCAGTTCATCGACCACGACGACCTCATGGGCCCGGAAGCGCTCCAGCGCATGTACGACCTCGGCCACGCCAACGACTCCGACATCGTCATCGGCAAGGTCGTCAGCAACTTCCGGCTGCGCGGCATCCCGCACGCCCTGATGAGCCGGACCCGGGCGTCGTGCACGGTCGCCACCGCCCCGCTCCAGGACAGCCTCACCATCCACAAGATGTACCGGACCGCCTTCCTGCGCGAGCGGAACATCGCCTTCCCCGTGGGCCACTGGGTCGGCGAGGACCTGCTCTTCATGGTGCCCGCCGTCTTCCGCGCCGCGTCCGTGTCGATCGTCGGCGACTACCCCTGCTACTACTACCTGGAGCGCGAGGACGGCGGCCACGCCACCCCGCAGCGGCTCGACCCCGACAGCTACAGCGCCAATCTCCGGCAGATCCTCGACGCCCTGTCCGCCGAGACCCCGCCGGGCCCCACCCGCGACACCTGGCTGCGCCGCTTCTGGCGCGCCGACCTGGTCAAGTACCTCAGCGAGCCGATCTTCCCCGCGTACGAACCGGAACGCCGCACGAACCTCTTCCGGGCCCTGCGCTCGGTGGCGGCCCAGTACATGACCGAGGGGGCCTACGACGGGCTGGCCGGCCTGGAGCGGGCCCGCGCCGCCCTCGTACGCGGCGACCATCCCGTCCGGCTGCTGGAGCTGACCCGTCGGGCCTCGGAACTGACGGCCGACGCGCGCCTCGAAGCGGCCGACTGGCGCCGGGGACGACTGCGGGCGCGCTTCAGCGCCCGGTTCGAGATCGGCCCGGACGCCCGGCCGCTGGTCCTCGTCCGGCGCGGTGAGCGCTACTTCCTGGATCCCGCGCTCACCGACGGGGTGACCGACGAACCGGTCGAGGTCACCGATGAGCTCAAGACGTTCCGGGTGGCGGTGAACCTCCGCCACCAGGACAGCTCGGTGATGTGGCTCCAGGCGCACGAGACATCCCTGGCCCTGGAGGAGGAACCGGCCAGAGCCACCGGGGCCCAGGACGGCACCGTACGGCTCCGTCCGGTCGTACGCGGGAGCGTCGCCGTCGACCCGCTGCGCGCGGCGGGCGGCGGGCCGCTGGACGAGGGCGTCTGGGAGGTCCACGTCCGGCTGACCGGCGCGGGGCTCGACCGGTACGCGCGGCTCGGCGTGACCACGGCCCCCGGCACGACCAGGGCCCCCGGCACCCCGGGCCCGCCCTCCCCGGAGGTCCTCCCCGGCCCGGAGATCCTCGGCGGCCACGAGATCACCGCCGCCCTCGCCGACACCAGCACAGGCACAGGCACAGGCACAGGCAGCAGCGGTACCGGGCTCACCCTGACCGTACGGGCGACGGACGCGGCTCCCGGACCGCGCCCGCCCAAGGTCAGCGTCGTCCTGCCGACGGCCGGCGCGGCCCCGGACACCGTCCGGGACACCCTCGCCTCACTGGCCGCCCAGACCCTGCCGGCCCGGGACATCGAGGTGATCCCGGTCGCGGACACCGCCCCGGGCACCGATCCCCGCAACACCGGGACCACGGCCGCGACCGGCGAGTACGTGCTCTACATGGAGCCCGGAGACCGCCTCGGCGCCGAGGCCCTGGAACGCATGTACGCGTACGGCGTACGGCACGACGCCGAGATCGTCGCGGGCAAGCTCGCGGCCAGGAACCGCCCCGTCCCCCGTGAGCTGTTCGTACGGGACCGGCCACGCGCCACCTTCGCCAAGGACCCGCTGGCCGACAGCCTCACCGCCAACAAGCTCTTCCACCGCGCCTTCCTCACCGAGCACGGCCTCCGCTTCGCCGACGGGGCCCCGCCACTGGCCGAGCAGGCGTTCACGGCCGAGGCATCCCTGCGCGCGGGCCGTACCGCCGTCCTCGGCAGCCACGTCTGCTACCACTACGGGCCACGGGCGAGCACCCCCGCTGTACCGCCCGCCGAGTTCTACGCCGCGCTCCGGACGCTTCTGGAGACCACCGACCGCCTCACCCGACCCGGACCGGGACGCGACCGGCTGCACCGGCGCTGGCTGCGCGTGGAGATCCTCGACCGGCTGACCGGCCGGCAGCTGCTGGATCTGGACGAGGACGCGCGGCGCGAGCTGTTCTACGAGATCCGCAAGGTCCTCGTGAACGGCGTCTCCGCCACGGCGGTGGCGGGTCTGCCCGCCGCGCGCCGGCTGGCGGTCGGCCTGATCAGCGACGACCGTCCCGGCGACCTGATGGCGCTCGCCCGGTGGGAGGCCTCGGTCGGCTGCCACGCCCGCCTGGACGCGCTGTCCTGGCAGGAGGACGGCAGGCTCCGGCTGGCTTTCACGGGCGAACTGCACGCGGCGGAAGGCCCGTTGGGCGTCACCAGCACCGACCCCGGCCTCAGGACCAAAACCGGCACCGATCAGCTCTCCCTCGCCCCCGCCGGCCTCTCCCCGTCCCTCCTGGAGCGCTTCGCCCGCGAGCCGCTCACCGGCCCCGCCACCCCCGACCAGGCATCCGTCGTCCTCGTGCTCCGCGAGCGCGGCAGCGGCGCCGAGCACCGGCTGCCCACGAACACCACCGTCTTCCGCACGGACGGCGTTCTCAGCGTCGCCGGGACCGCGCACCTCGATCCCGCGACCTCGGTGGAGGGCGGCCCCCTCGGCGACGGCGTCTGGGACCTCTCCGTACGCCTCACCGCGCTCGGCTGGACAAAGACCGCCCGGCTCGGCGCGCGGCGCGGCCCCGGCGTCCCCGGGCGGCTCACGCCCCTGCCGCACCCCACCGCCCGGGACCGCCGCATCACCCCGTACTGGACCGACCCGGGCAGCGACCTGTCCCTGCGCGTCGCCGCCCCCGCACCCCCGAAACCGGCCCCGGCCGCACCAGGACTCCTCCACCGCCTGATCCGCCGGCTGCGCCGCGCCTGACCGCACGTCAGCAGTACGCCGAACGCTCAGCAGCAGCCGGCCGCGCCACCCAACGTCCGCTTGTTACGGGCCTGCCGGCTGCGCGCGGCCAGCAACTCATCGGCCGGATAGCCGACTTCCTCCAGCGTCAGCCCGTGCGGCCGTACGACATGCACCGCCGAGTCCCGCACGCCCGCCGCCAGCACCTTCGCCGGCCACTCCACGGGCCGGTGCCCGTCCCCCACGAACAGCATCGCGCCGACCAGCGACCGCACCATGTTGTGGCAGAAGGCATCGGCCCGCACGGTCGCCGTGATGATCCCCCGCTCGTCCCGCACCCACTCCAGCTTCTGGAGGGTACGGATGGTCGTCGCGCCCTCACGCCGCTTGCAGTACGCGGCGAAGTCGTGCTCCCCGAGCAGCCCGGCCGACGCCGTGTTCATCGCCGCCACGTCCAACGGCCAGTCGTGCCACAGCACATGACCCCGCAACAGCGGATCGACACCGCCGGGATGGTCCACCACCCGGTACGCGTACCGCCGCCAGACCGCCGAGAAGCGCGCGTTGAATCCCGCCGGCGCCTCCGCGACCTTCCAGACCCGCACATCATGCGGCAGCCGCCCCGCGAGCCGCCGCAGCAGCCGCTCCTGGTGCTCGGCCCACACCTCGTCCGGCAGATCGACGTGCGCGACCTGCCCGCGCGCGTGTACTCCCGCGTCCGTCCGCCCCGCGACCGTCAGTTCGTACGTACGCGAGGACCGCGTCACCGTACGCAGCGCGTCCTCGATCTCCCCCTGGACGGTTCGCCGGGTGGTCTGCTTCGCCCAGCCGGAGAATTCCCTGCCGTCGTAACTGAGATCCAGCCGCACCCGGACGAATCCGGGCGCCGCCCCCTCGATGTCCTCGCTCACGTTTCCGTCCTCTCACGAAAAGCGGAACGGGCCCGCCCCCGTGAGGGAGCGGACCCGTCCATCAGCCTTCGGAACGCGCTCAGGCGTCCTTGGACTCGTCGGCGGCGTCAGCGGCCTTCTCGTCCTCGACCGGCTTGGCGTCCTCGACGGTCTCCTCGGAAGCGTCCTTCTTCAGGGCGTCTTCCTTGACCGCGCGCTTGGTCGCCGCCTCGGCCTCACCGGTGGCGGCCTGCGCCACGGTCAGGGCCTCGACCAGCTCGATGACCGCCATCGGGGCGTTGTCGCCACGACGGTTGCCGATCTTGGTGATACGCGTGTAACCACCGGGGCGGTTCTCGTACCGGGGGGCGATCTCGGTGAAGAGCGTGTGCACGATGCTCTTGTCCGTGATCGTCGCCAGCACCAGGCGACGGTTGTGGATGTCGCCCTTCTTCGCCTTGGTGACGAGACGCTCCGCGACGGGGCGCAGGCGGCGGGCCTTGGCCTCGGTCGTGGTGATGCGGCCGTGCTCGAAGAGCGACTTCGCGAGGTTCGCGAGAAGCAGCTTCTCGTGCGCAGCGCTGCCGCCCAGACGGGCGCCCTTGGCGGGCTTCGGCATGGTGTTACTCCTTCATATCTGCACCGGCCGTATCAGGTACCGGTGTCAGTTCCCACGGGGCGGCCGCCCCGGGAAGTCTTGCGCTGTCCAGCCCGTCCGGGCCATGTCCGGCCCGTCCGGCGACCGAGGACACCTCCCCGACCGCACCGGCGGGGCACCCGGTCACTACCGGGCACCCCGACCGGAGGCGTTTCAGTACTGCTCGGTCTCCACGAAACCGGCGTCCGCGTCATCGTCCGCACCGAACGCGTCAGCCGCGGCGGTCGGGTCGAATCCGGGCGGGCTGTCCTTGAGCGCCAGGCCCATGCCGGCCAGCTTCGCCTTGACCTCGTCGATCGACTTCGCACCGAAGTTGCGGATGTCGAGCAGGTCGGCCTCGGAACGCGCCACGAGCTCACCCACGGAGTGGATGCCCTCGCGCTTGAGGCAGTTGTACGACCGAACGGTGAGCTCCAGCTCCTCGATCGGCAGGGCGAGATCGGCGGCGAGCGCCGCGTCCGTCGGCGACGGGCCCATGTCGATGCCCTCGGCGTCGATGTTGAGCTCGCGCGCCAGACCGAACAGCTCGACCAGCGTCTTACCGGCGGACGCCATGGCGTCGCGCGGCCGCATGGCCTGCTTGGTCTCGACGTCGACGATCAGCTTGTCGAAGTCGGTGCGCTGCTCGACACGGGTCGCCTCGACCTTGTACGTGACCTTGAGCACCGGGGAGTAGATGGAGTCGACCGGGATACGGCCGATCTCCTGGCCCACCTGCTTGTTCTGCACGGCGGAGACGTAACCGCGACCGCGCTCGACGGTCAGCTCCATCTCCAGCTTGCCCTTGCCGTTCAACGCGGCGAGGACGAGGTCCGGGTTGTGGACCTCGACACCGGCCGGGGGCGCGATGTCAGCGGCGGTGACCAGGCCGGGCCCCTGCTTGCGCAGGTACATCACGACCGGCTCGTCGTGCTCCGAGGAGACGACCAGCTGCTTGATGTTGAGGATGAGGTCGGTGACGTCTTCCTTGACGCCCGGCACGGTGGTGAACTCGTGCAGGACACCGTCGACCCGGATGCTGGTGACAGCGGCACCGGGGATCGAGGACAGGAGCGTACGGCGCAGGGAGTTACCGAGCGTGTAGCCGAAGCCCGGCTCCAGCGGCTCGATCACGAACCGCGAGCGGTACTCGTCGACGACCTCTTCGGTCAGCGAAGGACGCTGAGCGATAAGCATGAGAAATGCCTCCAGTCTTGGCACCCACTATTTGATGCCAACAAAAACAAGGGTACGGGCGGCACGGCACCGAAGCGCCGTACCGCCCGTGAGAGCCAGCCCTGAAACCCCGGCGACGGGGACAGGGTCAGACGCGGCGGCGCTTCGGGGGGCGGCAGCCGTTGTGCGGGGTGGGGGTGACGTCCTGGATCGAACCCACCTCCAGGCCGGTGGCCTGGAGCGAGCGGATCGCGGTCTCACGGCCGGAGCCGGGACCCTTGACGAAGACGTCGACCTTGCGCATGCCGTGCTCCTGCGCGCGACGGGCAGCCGACTCGGCGGCCATCTGCGCGGCGAAGGGGGTGGACTTGCGCGAGCCCTTGAAGCCGACGTGGCCGGCGGAGGCCCAGGAGATCACGTTGCCCGAGGGGTCGGTGATCGAAACGATCGTGTTGTTGAACGTGCTCTTGATGTGGGCGTGCCCATGAGCGACGTTCTTCTTTTCCTTGCGGCGCACCTTCTTGGCTGCACCCTGACGGCCCTTAGGAGGCATGTCTTTACTCCTGGATGGAGGTGGTCGGTCCTACAGCGAAGACCGCTGATGAGCGTCCGCTGAGGACTACTTCTTGCCCGGCTTCTTCTTGCCGGCGATGGCGCGACGCGGGCCCTTGCGGGTACGAGCGTTCGTGCTGGTGCGCTGACCGTGCACCGGCAGGCCACGACGGTGACGAAGACCCTGGTAGCAGCCGATCTCGACCTTGCGGCGGATGTCGGCGGCGATCTCGCGACGGAGGTCACCCTCGGTCTTGAGGTTCGCGTCCACGTACTCGCGGATCTTGACGAGGTCTTCCTCGGCAAGGTCGCGGACCCGGACGTTCGGGTCGATGCCGGTGGCGGCGAGGGTCTCCTGCGACCGGGTGCGCCCGATGCCGAAGACGTAGGTGAGGGCGACCTCGACGCGCTTTTCGCGCGGGAGGTCAACGCCTGCGAGGCGTGCCATTCATGGCTCCTGTTGAATGCGGAGGTCTTCCGCAGCGTCTCTCCCGGAAGCAGTGGTCCCCACGGTTACGCGGGGACGGTTCCGGGTCTCCGGCCTCCGCCGGAGGTGTCGACCGCCCCATGGTGCGGGGGTCGGACACTGCGTATGTACGTGTTGCTCGCGTCGCGCGAAGTACTGCGAGAGGCAGGCGGTCGTGCGTCAGCCCTGGCGCTGCTTGTGGCGCAGGTTGTCGCAGATGACCATGACCCGACCGTGACGGCGGATCACCTTGCACTTGTCGCAGATCTTCTTGACGCTCGGCTTGACCTTCATGGGATCAGGTTCTCCGGGTCAGTGCCGACACCCCGTGGAAGGGATGCCTGCAAGATCTACTTGTATCGGTAGACGATCCGGCCACGCGTCAGGTCGTACGGAGACAGCTCCACCACAACCCGGTCATCGGGAAGGATACGGATGTAGTGCATCCGCATCTTGCCGCTGATGTGCGCGAGGACCTTGTGACCGTTCTGGAGTTCCACCTTGAACATGGCGTTCGGGAGGGACTCGATCACGGTGCCCTCAATTTCGATGGCACCTTGCTTCTTGGCCACGCTTCGCCTTTCGAATCGGCTACCTTGATCGACTCTCGTCGCCGCATGAGGACACACGGGTACACCAGAGCCGACGCGTCAGTCTACGACAGCACACCCGAAAAGACGAATCCGTTGAGTTTGCCCACCGAGGGAGATTTTTAAGCGCTCCCACCCAGGCGGCGCACCACCCGGATGATCACACCGGCCTGGTCAGGGGCCGGGTACGGACGAGCCGGATCAGACCGCCGGGTCCGTCCGCCGCGCTCAGGCCAGCGGGTCCGGCGCCGCCGTGACGCCCAGCTCCGCGAGCTTCGCCTTGCCGCCGTCCGGGGCCGTGAGGACCAGCGGGCCCTCTTCCGTGAGCGCGATCGAGTGCTCCCAGTGCGAGGACCAGGTGCCGTCGGTCGTGATGACCGTCCAGTCGTCCTGCAGCACCTCGGTGTGCGGCGTACCGAGCGACACCATCGGCTCGATGGCCAGGCAGAAGCCGGGAACCAGCTTCGGGCCCTTGCCGCGCTTACGGGCCACGTAGTTCAGCAGGTGCGGGTCCATGTGCATCTGCGTGCCGATGCCGTGGCCGCCGTAGTCCTCGATGATCCCGTACTTGCCACCGCCGGGACGGGGCTGGCGCCGGATGTACGTCTCGATCGCCCGCGACACGTCCACCAGCCGCGCACCCACGCGCATCGCCGCGATCCCGGCCCACATCGACTCCTCGGTCACCCGGGAGAGCTCGATCAGCTCCGGGGCGTGACCGGTGCCGACGAACGCGGTGAAGGCCGCGTCACCGTGCCAGCCGTCGACGATCGCACCGGCGTCGATGGAGATGATGTCGCCGTCCTTGAGGACGGTCCTGTCGTCGGGGATGCCGTGCACGACGACCTCGTTGGCCGAGGTGCAGATCGTCGCGGGGAACCCGCCGTACCCGAGGAAGTTCGACTTCGCGCCGTGCTCGGCCAGCACCTTGCGGGCGACGGCGTCCAGATCCCTGGTGGTGGCCCCCGGCACCGCGGCCTCGGCGGTGGCCGCGTGCACCGCGGCGACGACCAGGCCCGCCTCGCGCATCTTCGCGATCTGCTCGGGAGTCTTGATCTCCACCATGACTGTGCCTTCCACCTGACTGCTATGACCGGTTACACCCTGCTCAACAGTACGGCCGTGGTGTCCTCGGGACGCCACGGCCGTACTGGTACCACGTGTTCAGGACCGCCTGGGCCCGTCAGCGCTGGAGTGCCTCCATGGCACGCTCGGTCACCTCGGTGACCTTGCCGAGCGCGGAGATCGTCACCACCAGGCCCTGGGCCTTGTAGTGGTCGATGATCGGCTCGGTCTGCGTGTGGTAGACCTCCAGCCGCGTCCGCACGGTCTCCTCGGAGTCGTCGTCCCGCTGGTACAGCTCGCCACCGCAGACGTCGCAGACGCCTTCCGCACGCGGCGGGCTGTACGTCACGTGGAAGACGTGCGCGCTGTCGTTGCGGCAGACACGCCTGCCGGCGATCCGCTTCACGACCTCGTCCTCGGGGACTTCGAGATCCAGGACCGCGTCCAGCTTCACGGCGTCCGCCGCCAGCGCCTCGTCCAACGCCCCGGCCTGCGAGACGTTGCGCGGGAAGCCGTCCAGCAGGAAGCCGTTGACGGCGTCCGACTGGGCCATGCGGTCCCGTGCCATCGCGATGGTGACCTCGTCGGGAACGAGGTTCCCGGCGTCCATGTATTCCTTCGCCTGCTTGCCGAGGGCGGTGCCCTGGCTGATGTTGGCGCGGAACAGGTCACCCGTCGAGATGTGCGGGACCCCCAAGTTCTTGGCAAGGTACGCAGCCTGCGTTCCCTTGCCGGCACCGGGAGGCCCGACGAGGACGATTCGCATCAGCGGAGGAACCCTTCGTAATTGCGCTGCTGAAGCTGGCTCTCGATCTGCTTCACGGTTTCCAGACCCACACCCACGATGATCAGGATGCTCGTCCCGCCGAACGGGAAGTTCTGGTTCGCGCCGCCGAAGCCGGCCAGCGCCAGCGTCGGCACAAGAGCGATCAGCCCCAGGTACAGCGAGCCCGGCCAAGTGATCCTGTTGAGCACGTAGCTCAGGTACTCGGCAGTAGGTCGACCAGCCCGGATACCCGGGATGAAGCCACCATACTTCTTCATGTTGTCCGCGACTTCTTCGGGGTTGAACGAGATGGCCACGTAGAAGAAGGCGAAGAACACGATCAGCAGGAAGTACGTCGCGATGTAGTACGGGTGGTCGCCCTTGACGAAGTGCGCCTCGATCCACGTCTTCCAGCCCGCGTTCGAGTTCGAGAACTGCGCGACCAGCGCCGGGATGTAGAGCAGCGACGACGCGAAGATGACGGGGATGACGCCCGCCTGGTTGACCTTCAGCGGGATGTACGTCGAGGTGCCGCCGTACGACCTGCGGCCGATCATGCGCTTCGCGTACTGGACCGGAATCCTGCGCTGCGCCTGCTCGACGAACACGACCAGGCCGACCATGACGAAGCCGATCAGGATGACCGTGAAGAACTCGATCCAGCCCTGGGCGAGCGTGCCGCTCTGCTTGATGGCCCACAGGGCGCCGGGGAAGCCGGCGGCGATCGAGATGAACATCAGGATGGACATGCCGTTGCCGATGCCGCGGTCGGTGATGAGCTCACCGAGCCACATGACGGCCGCGGTGCCCGCGGTCATCGTGATCACCATCGTGATGGTGGTGAAGATCGACTGGTTGGGCACGATCTCCGAGGCGACCGGGCAGCCGCTGAAGAGCGCGCCGCTGCGGGCGGTGGCGACCAGGCCGGTGCCCTGCAGCACGGCGAGGGCGACCGTCAGATAACGGGTGTACTGGGTGATCTTGGTCTGACCGGACTGGCCCTCCTTCTTGAGGGCCTCCAGCCTGGGGATCACGACGGTCAGCAGCTGGAGGATGATGCTCGCGGTGATGTACGGCATGATGCCGAGCGCGAAGATCGTGATCTGCAGCAGTGCCCCGCCGCTGAACATGTTCACCAGACCGAACAGGCCGTTGTTGCCCTTCTGGGCCGCGTCGACACACGTCTGGACATTCTCGTAGCTGACACCGGGTACGGGGATGTGTGCCCCGAGCCGGTACAGCACGATGATGGCGAGTGTGAAGAGCAGCTTCTTGCGCAGGTCGGGCGTCTTGAACGCCCGGGCGAACGCGGTGAGCACGGTGCCTCCTGCGACCCCCGCGCTACTGCGTCAGAGGTGACGGTATTGAGGATCGACGGGTAAGGGACAAGCAGAACCGCGCGGCGGGCCCCTGCGGACACTCCGCGCGGCGGGGATCCGGGAGCGAACTCCCGGACCGGGAGCGAACTCCCGGCTTCAATACAGCAACAATGATGGCCACCATACCGGCCACTGTGCCCCCCTTGGAACGACCAATCGGGGATGCCCCATATGAGAGGCATCCCCGATCGGATGTTCAGGCCATCAAGCTGTCTCAGACGAGCTCGGTGACGGTGCCGCCGGCGGCGGCAATCTTCTCCTTGGCGGAGCCGGAGACGGCGTCAACCGAAACCTGCACCGCTACGGAGATCTCGCCCTGGCCCAGGACCTTGACGAGGCTGTTCTTGCGCACGGCGCCCTTGGTGACCAGATCGGCCACCGTGACGACACCACCCTCGGGGTAGAGGGCCGAGAGCTTGTCCAGGTTCACGACCTGGTACTCGGTGCGGAACGGGTTCTTGAAGCCCTTGAGCTTCGGGAGACGCATGTGGAGGGGCATCTGCCCACCCTCGAAGCGCTCCGGAACCTGGTAACGGGCCTTGGTGCCCTTGGTACCACGACCAGCGGTCTTACCCTTGGACGCCTCACCACGACCCACACGGGTCTTGGCGGTCTTGGCGCCCGGGGCAGGACGGAGGTTGTGGACCTTCAGCGGCTTCTGCTCCGCCATGTCAGTCGACCTCCTCAACCGTCACGAGGTGGCGGACGGTGTGAACCATTCCGCGGAACTCGGGGCGGTCATCCTTGACAACCACGTCGTGCAGGCGCTTGAGCCCGAGCGAACGCAGGGTGTCGCGGTGGTTTTGCTTGCTGCCGATGTACGACTTCGTCTGCGTGATCTTGAGACGGGCCATTACGCACCCGCTCCCGCACGCGCCCGCAGCAGAGCCGCGGGGGCGACGTCCTCGAGGGGCAGACCACGGCGAGCCGCGATCTCCTCGGGACGCTGCAGGCCCTGAAGGGCCGCCACGGTCGCGTGCACGATGTTGATCGCGTTGTCGGAGCCGAGCGACTTCGACAGGATGTCGTGGACGCCCGCGCACTCCAGCACGGCACGCACCGGGCCACCGGCGATAACGCCGGTACCGGGGGAAGCCGGCTTGAGCAGGACGACGCCCGCGGCCTTCTCACCCTGGATCGGGTGAGGGATGGTGCCCTGGATGCGCGGGACCTTGAAGAAGTTCTTCTTCGCTTCCTCAACACCCTTGGCGATCGCGGCCGGCACCTCCTTGGCCTTGCCGTAACCGACACCCACGGTGCCGTCACCATCGCCTACCACGACGAGCGCGGTGAAGCTGAAGCGACGACCACCCTTCACAACCTTGGCGACACGGTTGATCGCGACAACGCGCTCAACGTATGCGGTCTTCTCGGCAGCAGACGCACCGCCGTCGCGACCCTTCCGGTCCCGCCGCTCGCCGCCACCGGCACCGCTTCCGCGGCGCTGGGGTCCAGCCATTGGATCTACCTCTCTCTGTTACGTCCGCTAGTTCCGGAACCAGGGCTCAGAACTTCAGCCCGGCCTCACGGGCGGCGTCAGCCAGAGCGGCAATCCGCCCGGCGTACTGGTTGCCACCACGGTCGAACACGACGGCCTCGACACCCGCGGCCTTGGCGCGCTCGGCGACGAGCGAACCGACCTGCTTGGCCAGGGCGCTCTTGTCACCGTCCACACCACGGATCGACGCGTCCAGGGTCGACGCCGACGCGAGCGTGTGGCCCGCGATGTCGTCGATGACCTGAGCCACCATGTGGCGGTTGGAACGCGTCACGACGAGGCGCGGGCGCTCCTGCGTGCCCGAAACCCTCTTGCGCACGCGAATGTGGCGACGCTTGATGGCAGCGGCCTTGTAGGCCTTGCCCTTGGCGATCTTGACACCGAATGCCATGGCTACTTACCGGCCTTTCCGACCTTGCGGCGGATGACCTCGCCCGCGTACTTGACGCCCTTGGCCTTGTACGGGTCGGGCTTCCGCAGCTTACGGATCTTGGCGGCGACCTCGCCGACCCTCTGCTTGTCGATGCCCTCGACGGAGAACTTCGTGGGCGTCTCCACCTTGAAGGTGATGCCCTCGGGGGCCTCGATGAGGATCGGGTGGCTATAGCCCAGGGCGAACTCCAGGTTGGAGCCCTTCGCCTGAACTCGGTAACCGACACCGCTGATCTCGAGCGCCTTGATGTATCCCTGGGTCACGCCGGTGATCATGTTCGCCACCAGCGTGCGGGACAGGCCGTGCAGGGCCTTGTTCTGACGCTCGTCGTTGGGGCGCAGCACCTGAAGGATGCCGTCCTCGCCCTTGGTGACCTCGATCGGCGCGGCAACGGTGTGCGAGAGGGTGCCCTTGGGACCCTTCACAGAAACCGTGCGGCCATCGATGGTGACGTCCACACCGGCGGGAACCTGGATGGGGAGCTTGCCGATTCGCGACATGAGCTTTTCCTCCGTTCCCGACTACCAGACGTAGGCGAGGACTTCCCCACCTACGCCCTTCTTGCCTGCCTGCTGGCCCGTCAGGAGACCGTGGGACGTGGAGATGATCGCCACGCCCAGGCCACCGAGCACCTTGGGCAGATTGGTGGACTTCGCGTAAACGCGCAGACCCGGCTTGGAAATGCGCTTGATGCCGGCGATCGAACGCTCTCGGTTCGGGCCGAACTTCAGCTCCAGGACGAGGTTCTTGCCGACTTCGGCGTCCTCGACCTTCCAGCCGGTGATGAAGCCCTCCTGCTGGAGGATCTCCGCGATGTGCGACTTGATCTTGCTGTGCGGCATCACGACGTCGTCGTGGTACGCCGAGTTCGCGTTACGCAGACGCGTGAGCATGTCTGCGATGGGATCAGTCATGGTCATGTATTGGCCTTCGGCCTCTCTCGCCGGGGTTTCCTGTATGCGCCATCCCTCTCCCCGATCAGAGTCGGGACGGGTGCGGTGCGGGGACCTACGGCGTAGTAAGCGTTGTCAGCGGGCTGTGCAGCCCGCGGGCGGTCCGGGTAAGCGGGCGCCCAACCCCACAAGCCTACGGCATATGAGGGAGGGCTCCCGCCAACCAGTTGCTTACCGAGAGCTTCGGATAAACCCCAGGAAGGGGATTACCAGGAGCTCTTGGTCACGCCCGGCAGCTCGCCACGGTGGGCCATCTCACGAAGGCACACGCGGCACAGGCCGAACTTGCGGTAGACGGAGTGGGGGCGCCCGCAGCGCTGGCAGCGGGTGTAACCGCGCACGCCGAACTTCGGCTTGCGGGCGGCCTTAGCGATCAGAGCCTTCTTCGCCACGGTCAGTTCTCCTTGAACGGGAAGCCGAGGTGACGAAGGAGGGCACGACCCTCGTCGTCGTTGGTCGCCGTGGTGACCACGGTGATGTCCATGCCCCGGACCCGGTCGATCTTGTCCTGGTCGATCTCGTGGAACATGACCTGCTCCGTGAGACCGAAGGTGTAGTTGCCACGGCCGTCGAACTGCTTGGGAGACAGGCCGCGGAAGTCACGGATACGCGGCAGCGCGAGCGACAGCGTACGGTCCAGGAACTCCCACATGCGGTCACCACGGAGGGTGACGTGGCAGCCGATCGGCTGACCCTCACGCAGCTTGAACTGCGCGATGGACTTCCGGGCCTTGGTGACGGCCGGCTTCTGGCCGGTGATCGTGGTGAGGTCCTTGATGGCACCCTCGATCAGCTTGGAGTCGCGGGCGGCGTCGCCCACACCCATGTTGACCACGATCTTGACGAGACCGGGGGTCTGCATGACGTTCTCGTAGGAGAACTCCTCACGCAGCTTGCCGGCGATCTCCTCGCGGTAGCGCAGCTTCAGACGCGGCGCAGTGGTGGTCGTCATCAGATGTCCTCACCGGTCCGCTTGGCAACGCGGATCTTGTTGCCCTCGTCGTCAAAGCGGTAGCCGACGCGGGTGACGACCTTCTTGCCGTCCTTCTCCACGACCAGCTGAACGTTGCTGATGTGGATGGGGGCCTCGGTGGTCACAATGCCGCCGGTCTGCGAACCACGAGCCGTCTGACCGGCCTTCGTGTGCTTCTTGACCCGGTTGACGCCCTCGACCAGAACACGGTCCTGCGTGGGGAAGGCGACAATGACCTTGCCCTGCTTGCCCTTGTCCTTGCCCGTGATGACCTGAACCAGGTCACCCTTCTTGATCTTCATGCTTACAGCACCTCCGGCGCGAGCGAGATGATCTTCATGAACTTCTTCTCGCGCAGCTCACGGCCCACCGGGCCGAAGATACGGGTGCCACGAGGGTCGCCGTCGTTCTTCAGAATGACGGCGGCGTTCTCGTCGAAGCGGATGTACGAGCCGTCGGGACGGCGGCGTTCCTTCACGGTGCGAACGATGACCGCCTTGACGACGTCACCCTTCTTCACGTTGCCACCGGGGATTGCGTCCTTGACGGTGGCGACGATGACGTCACCGATGCCCGCGTAGCGACGACCCGAGCCACCGAGAACACGGATGGTGAGAATTTCCTTCGCACCCGTGTTGTCGGCGACACGCAGTCGCGACTCCTGCTGGATCACGTCTATCTCCTGATCGTCTGCCGGTTCCCGGCGGGGAGCGCACGTGATGTGCGCTCCCCGCCGAGCCTGGCGGAACTATGCCGAGGGAGTGCCCTGGTGGCACCCCCCCAGGGTTATTACTTGGCCTTCTCGAGGATCTCGACGATGCGCCAGCGCTTGGTGGCGGACAGCGGCCGGGTCTCCATCAGGAGGACGCGGTCGCCGATGCCGGCGGCGTTCTGCTCGTCGTGCGCCTTGAGCTTGTTCGTACGGCGGATGACCTTGCCGTACAGCGCGTGCTTCACGCGGTCCTCGACAGCGACGACGACGGTCTTGTCCATCTTGTCGCTGACGACCAGACCCTCGCGGGTCTTGCGGAATCCGCGGTCGGTGTTGGTCTCGGTCACGTTGCTCTCGCTCATCAGGCGCTCTCCACCGTCTCGATGCCCAGCTCGCGCTCACGCATCAGGGTGTAGATCCGCGCGATGTCCTTACGGACGGCCTTGAGCCGACCGTGGTTCTCGAGCTGACCGGTCGCCGCCTGGAAGCGGAGATTGAACAGCTCTTCCTTGGCCTCGCGAAGCTTGCCAACAAGCTCCTCGCTGCCCAGTTCACGCAGCTCGGACGCCTTGGTAACGGCCGCCATCACGACTCACCTGCCTCGCGCCGAACAATCCGGCACTTCATCGGAAGCTTGTGAGCAGCGCGGGTAAGCGCCTCACGAGCGATCTTCTCGTTCGGGTAGGACAGCTCGAACATCACCCGACCGGGCTTGACGTTCGCGATCCACCACTCGGGGGAACCCTTACCGGAACCCATGCGGGTCTCAGCAGGCTTCTTGGTGAGCGGACGGTCCGGGTAAATGTTGATCCAGACCTTGCCGCCACGCTTGATGTGACGGGTCATCGCGATACGAGCGGCCTCGATCTGCCGGTTCGTCACGTACGCCGGCGACAGGGCCTGAATGCCGTACTCGCCGAACGCAACCTGCGTGCCACCCTTGGACATACCGCTGCGCTTCGGGTGGTGCTGCTTGCGGTGCTTGACCCTACGGGGGATCAGCATTTCGGTCAGGCCTCCGTTCCACCGGTAGAAGAGGACGGAGCCTCAGCGGCCGGAGCGGCGGTGGCCTCGGCCTTGGGGGCCTCGGCACCGGACTGCTGCGGCTTGCGGCCACGTCCGCCACGCTCGCCACCGCGGGCACCACGGCCGGCGGGACGGTCGTTGCCGCCACCACGGGCCGGACGGTTACCGGCGCGGGCCGCAGCGTTCTCGGCGCGTACCTCGGCGATGTTCTTGACGTCGCCCTTGTAGATCCAGACCTTCACGCCGATACGGCCGAAGGTCGTCTTGGCCTCGAAGAAGCCGTAGTCCACGTTCGCGCGGAGCGTGTGCAGGGGCACACGGCCCTCGCGGTAGAACTCCGAGCGGGACATCTCGGCGCCGCCGAGACGGCCACCGCACTGGATCTTGATGCCCTTGGCGCCGGCCTTCATCGTCGACTGCATGCTCTTACGCATGGCGCGACGGAAGGAGACACGCGAGGAGAGCTGCTCGGCGACGGCCTGGGCCACCAGCTGAGCGTCCACCTCGGGGTTCTTGACCTCGAGGATGTTCAGCTGGACCTGCTTGCCGGTCAGCTTCTCCAGCTCGCCGCGGATGCGGTCGGCCTCGGCGCCGCGGCGGCCGATGACGATGCCCGGACGCGCGGTGTGGATGTCAACGCGGACGCGGTCACGGGTGCGCTCGATCTCAACCTTCGAGATGCCGGCCCGCTCCATGCCCTTCGTCATCATGCGACGAATGGCAACGTCTTCCTTGACGTAGTCCTTGTACAGCTTGTCGGCGTACCAACGGGACTTGAAGTCCGTGGTGATACCGAGCCGGAACCCATGCGGGTTAACCTTCTGGCCCATTACCGGGTTCCTTCCTTGCTGCTGACGACCACGGTGATGTGGCTGGTCCGCTTGCGGATCCGGTAGGCACGGCCCTGGGCACGCGGTCGGAACCGCTTCAGGGTCGGGCCTTCATCCACATACGCCTCGCTGATGACCAGCGAAGAGGCGTCAGTGTGCTCGTAGTTGTGCGCGGCGTTGGCAATGGCGCTGTCCAGCACCTTGCCGACCGGCACGCTGGCGGCCTGCGGGGCGAAGCGCAGGACCGCCTGAGCCTCCGTGGCATCCATGCCACGGATGAGGTCCACCACGCGGCGGGCCTTCATGGGCGTGACGCGGATGTACCGCGCCTGGGCCCTGGCTTCCATGGTTGTCCCTTCGGTGTGAGTCATAGTCAGTCACCCCGCGTTAGCGGCGCTTCGACTTCCGGTCGTCCTTGACGTGGCCGCGGAAGGTGCGAGTCGGCGAGAACTCGCCGAGCTTGTGGCCGACCATCGACTCGGTGACGAACACCGGGACGTGGATCTTGCCGTTGTGCACCGCGATCGTGTGGCCCAGCATGGCCGGGACGATCATCGAGCGACGGGACCAGGTCTTGATGACGTTCTTGGTGCCTGCTTCGTTCTGTACGTCCACCTTCTTGATGAGGTGGTCGTCGACGAAGGGCCCCTTCTTGAGACTGCGCGGCATCTAAACCCGCTCCTAGCGCTTCTTGTTCGTCTTGCGGCGGCGGACGATGTACTTGCTGCTTGCCTTCTTCGGCGAGCGAGTACGACCCTCCTTCTGACCCCACGGGCTGACCGGGTGGCGACCACCGGAGGTCTTGCCCTCACCACCACCGTGCGGGTGGTCGACCGGGTTCATCGCGACACCGCGGACGGTCGGGCGAACGCCCTTCCAGCGCATACGGCCGGCCTTGCCCCAGTTGATGTTCGACTGCTCGGCGTTGCCGACCTCGCCGATCGTGGCGCGGCAGCGGACGTCGACCATCCGGACCTCGCCGGAGGGCATACGAAGGGTGGCCATGGAGCCCTCCTTCGCCAGCAGCTGGACCGAAGCACCCGCCGAACGGGAAATCTTCGCTCCGCCGCCGGGACGCATCTCGATGGCGTGGATGGTCGTACCGACCGGGATGTTGCGCAGCGGCAGGTTGTTGCCGGGCTTGATGTCGGCGCCAGGGCCGTTCTCAACCCGGTCGCCCTGGCTGAGCTTCGCCGGCGCGATGATGTAGCGCTTCTCGCCGTCTGCGTAGTGCAGCAGCGCGATGCGCGCGGTGCGGTTGGGGTCGTACTCGATGTGCGCGACCTTGGCCGGCACGCCGTCCTTGTCGTGACGACGGAAGTCGATCACGCGGTAGGCGCGCTTGTGGCCACCACCCTGGTGGCGAACGGTCACACGACCGGCGTTGTTACGGCCGCCCTTGCTGTGCAGCGGGCGGACCAGCGACTTCTCCGGCGTGGACCGCGTGATCTCGACAAAGTCGGCGACGCTGGAGCCACGACGGCCCGGGGTCGTCGGCTTGTACTTGCGGATACCCATTGTCTCTCAGTCCTCGGAAGAATTCCGGATCCTGGACGTCTCGACCTCCGTCAGGAGGCCGGGCCGCCGAAGATGTCGATACGGTCGCCCTCGGCGAGGGTCACGATGGCGCGCTTGGTGTTGGCACGCTTGCCGAAACCGGAGGCGGTGCGCTTGCGCTTGCCCTGCCGGTTGATCGTGTTCACCCCGGTGACCTTGACCGAGAAGACCGCTTCCACGGCCTGCTTGATCTGGGTCTTGTTGGCGCTGGGCAGCACGACGAACGTGTACTTGTTCTCGTCGAGCAGCGCGTAGCTCTTCTCGGAGACCACGGGCTTGACGAGAATGTCACGCGGGTCCGTGAAGGTCTTGCTGGTGATCTCGGCCATCAGGCTTCGCTCCCCTCGGTGTCGGCAGCCAGGCGATCGGCAGGGCCAGACACGAAGGACTCGAAGGCGGCCTTGGTGAAGACCACGTCGTCGGAGACGAGCACGTCGTACGTGTTCAGCTGGCCCGGCGCCAGGATGTGCACCTGGGGCAGGTTGCGGGCGGACAGCCACGCGGCCTCGTCGGCCCGCTCGACGACCAGGAGCAGGTTCTTCCGCTCACTGATCTTGCCCAGCAGGGTCTTGGCAGCCTTCGTGGAGGCGGCACCCTCGACCACGTCGGTGATGACGTGGATACGGGAGTGACGGGCCCGGTCGGTGAGGGCACCGCGCAGGGCGGCGGCCTTCATCTTCTTCGGGGTCCGCTGCGAGTAGTCACGCGGCACGGGGCCGTGGACAACGCCACCGCCGGCGAACTGCGGAGCGCGGGTCGAACCCTGACGGGCGCGGCCGGTGCCCTTCTGGCGGTAAGGCTTCTTGCCACCACCACGGACTTCGCCGCGGGTCTTGGTCTTGTGCGTGCCCTGACGGGCAGCGGCCAGCTGCGCGACAACGACCTGGTGGATCAGCGGGATGCTGATCTTGGCGTCGAAGATCTCCGCGGGGAGTTCGACGGTCCCGGTCTTGTCGCCTGCCGGCGAAAGGATCTCAATGGTGCTCATCGGTTACCTCAAGCCCCCTTGGCAGCGGTACGGACCAGGACGAGGCCGCCGTTCGGACCAGGAACCGCACCCTTGATAAGGAGCAGGCCCTTCTCCGCGTCAACAGCGTGAACGGTCAGGTTCTGGGTGGTGACCCGCTCGTTGCCCATACGGCCGGCCATGCGCATGCCCTTGAACACACGCCCCGGGGTGGCACAGCCACCGATGGAACCGGGCGAGCGGTGCTTGCGCTGGGTGCCGTGACCGGCGCCGAGGCCCTTGAAGTTGTGACGCTTCATGACACCGGCGAAGCCCTTGCCCTTGCTCTGGCCCGTGACGTCAACCTTGACGCCGGACTCGAACACCTCGGCAGTGATCTCCTGGCCGAGCGAGTACTCGCTGGCGTCGGAGGTACGGAGCTCCACCAGGTGGCGGCGCGGGGTCACGTCGGCCTTGGCGAAGTGACCCTTGAGGGGCTTGTTCACCTTGCGAGGGTCGATCTCGCCGAAGGCGATCTGGACCGACTCGTAGCCGTCGATGTCATTCTTACGGACCTGGGTAACGACACAGGGCCCGGCCTTGACGACGGTCACCGGGACGACACGGTTGTTCTCGTCCCAGACCTGGGTCATGCCGAGCTTCTCGCCCAGGACGCCCTTGATCTGCTTTGCCATCTTCTCCGCGCCTCTCAGAGCTTGATCTCGATGTCAACGCCGGCCGGAAGGTCCAGGCGCATCAGCGAGTCAACGGTCTTGGGCGTCGGGTCGAGGATGTCGATCAGGCGCTTGTGCGTGCGCATCTCGAAGTGCTCGCGCGAGTCCTTGTACTTGTGCGGAGACTTGATGACGCAGTACACGTTCTTCTCAGTGGGCAGCGGCACCGGGCCCGCGACCGACGCACCAGTACGCGTCACCGTCTCGACGATCTTCTTCGCCGAGGAATCGATGACCTCGTGGTCGTAGGCCTTGAGCCGGATGCGGATCTTCTGTCCCGCCATGGCTACCTAGTAGTCCTGTCTCTCGTAACGCTCTGGGACCCGGCAGGTTCGCGTCCTGCTCCGACCCACGCGGTCGGGCGTGTCGCACCCGCTCTGCGAAAATCTCCGGAAGGAGCTTCCCTGCGAGGGATACGGCCCAAATGCCGTGAGCCGGGGGCGGAACACCCACCGGGTGCCTGGCAAGGGCCCCACTGACACTTCCCGGAAGATTCCCGTACGTCCGCACCAGCGCTGCCCCGTAAGGCAGTTGATGCGACGAGTACTGTGGGACTCGCTTCCGGTCCTCCCGGCGGGAGGCGTGCAGCATTGGCACTCAACCGAGCAACCTGAACAGTGTGCCATAGGCCCTACGGCCCTGGCCAATCGGGCCGAAAAGCGTACCCCACGTCACTCGAACTGAACCCTGAGGCGCGACGCGGAGCGTCGGCGAGGACTACGCCAGCCCGAACCGGTCGCCGGGAGAGACGGGCAGCGCCTCCGGCCCGATCGGCCGGCCACGGCCCGGTTCCTTGCAAAACGGTCTGGGCGGAACTCGACCTGAAACCCTGACCCGTGGCCCCCGGATCCTCGAAAGCCGGAGCCCGGGGACCTGGGCTCCGGTGGGCCGGGCGCCTGGGCGCCCGGAGCGAGCACGCCCACAGAGTGTCCTGCGGAGAGGCCTCAAGGACGGCCGCCGCCCACAGCCCTCGTCGTTAGCATGAACGTGAGGCGCTTCGGCCGGACCCCAGGTCGCCGACAGAGAGAGGAGCGAAAGCTATGACGATCGCCCCGGACCATGCCCGGCGTGATCTCCTCCAGTACCAGGTGATGCGCGACATAGTCGAGCGGATGCAGGAAAGCGTCCCCGGAAAGCTGGAGATCACGAAGGAAGGGATCGTTCACGACATGATGTCACCGGGGGGTCCTCATGAGCTGACCGCGGCCCGCGTCAGCCGGCGGCTGGAGAAGGTCATGCCGGAGGGACTGCTGGCCCACACCGGCACGCCGGACGTGGAGGACGCCCACGAAGGCGTGATGCGTCATCCGGACATCATGGTGATCGCCGAGTCCGACATGGAGGTCGAAGGGCCCTTCGACGCCCGTACGCTCCTCGCCGCGATCGAAGTGGTGTCCCGATCCAACCCGGACAACGACTGGGTCAGCAAGATGCGGGACTACCCGCTGCTCGGGATTCCCGTGTACGTGATCTTCGATCCGCGCACCGGCACCGGCGCTGTCCTCTCCGACATCCACCCGACCCCGACCGGTCCCCGCTACGCGACCCGCAAAGACTTCGTGTACGGCGAGGAGATCACCATCGGCGAGTGGACCATCCCCACCGGGCAGCTGCCGCGCTACGCGTAGCCGCCACCCCCGCCCCGCCCGGCGGCCGGCGGCAATGTGCGTGGACGCGAAATGGGCGTGAACGCGAAAAGGCCCCGCACCATAAGGTGCGGGGCCTTCCCACAATAATTGTTCGGCGGCGTCCTACTCTCCCACAGGGTCCCCCCTGCAGTACCATCGGCGCTATGAGGCTTAGCTTCCGGGTTCGGAATGTAACCGGGCGTTTCCCTCACGCTATAACCACCGAAACACTATGAAGATATCCAACAGACGGACAACAACACGACTGTTCGTTACTTCAGAACTAACACAGTGGACGCGAGCAACTGAGGACAAGCCCTCGGCCTATTAGTACCAGTCAGCTTCAACCGTTACCGGTCTTCCACATCTGGCCTATCAACCCAGTCGTCTACTGGG